>JAEVEX010000007.1 GCA_016842085.1 Candidatus Thermoflexus tengchongensis
GGATCCCGTTCCTTTAACAAGCCGTGTTTCGCCACCCAGTAGGCGGCCTTCCCATCGGCAACCTTCAGAATGGCAGCACAGCGTTCCCGCACATAGGGACGAGGATCGTGATCTCGATGGTTAATCAGTTGTTGGCGTTCCTCTTCCGTCAATGTTACTGTTCTACGTCGGGCCATCTTTCGCTCCTTTCATGCGTGATGACCCGAGTATGCCTTTACCGATCTTGACTGTCAAAACTCATTAGGATCCGCTCCCGCGGGAGCCACCGTACGCCCGAGCGCGGCGACGACGGTGAACGCTGGCAAACAGCCACTGCTGATCTCCTCACCCGAACACCGGGGGCAGGCGCTGGACACCTGCCCCCGGTTTTTTATGCCCGGGCCGCGCCCCCAACCTTCAGGCCGCGGGGTGGGTATATAGGGTGGAAAAATCTTTCCACGGGAGGTGTGCGATGCGTGGGCTATCTCCGTTGCGATTCCGAAGGGCCCTTCTGGGCCTGGGGATATGGGGGGCCCTGCTCGGGCTGGGGGCGGCCCCGACGCCGGAGGTCCCGCCCTCCGAGGGGGTGCAGGTCCCCGTGGTCTTAGATGGCGTGCGCTACGAGCCGGAGGAGTTCAATCGCATCTGGGCAGATTTCGATGGACGGGGCGTTGATCTCTGCTTTGTGTTGTTCAAAGGTAATCTATATGCGTTTTCTACTCTGGAGGGATGTAATGCGTTTTTGCAAAAGATACAGCCGGGAGGACCTCCTCTAACTCCCCCCACTCCCTCAGACTTGAGGCCTCTTCACATGCGGGTGGAGGGGGGAGGCGTTCGGGTTGGTGTGGAGCCAATTCCCGAGTCTTCTCCTCCAGACAATGGGGGCGAGCCCAAGCAAATCTGTCAGCAGCCGAATCCTTCCATGAGTATGAACTGGGAGCATATCCTTTGCGCGGGAGACTGGCTGGGCGTTTTTCCGAATACACCGATTGCGGACCTTCGTCAGGTCATAGGCCCCTGCTCCGGGGGCTGGAATGATTGCATCTCTTCCGCCCAGGCTGCAACAGGTATTTCTCGGTTGATTTTGTGGGAGCATATTCAATTTCAAGGCCAGTCCTTTGTGCTCCTCGCTGGAGATACAGCGCCGGATCTGCGGGCGTTTGGCTGGAACGATCGGGCCTCTTCCCTCTATGCCCAGCCTTAGTGCAGGTGATGGACGAGCGCGAGGCGATCGAGCGGTGGCGGAAGGGTGATCCGGAGGGGATGGCGGCGCTGGTGCGATGGTATCAGGGCCGCGCCCTCCGGATCGCTGCTCTCATCCTGCCAGACCCGATGCAGGCGGAGGACGCCGTCCAGACGGCCTTCATCCGCGCCTGGATGAAACGGAAATCCTTTCGTCCTGATGCCCCGTTCTGGCCGTGGTTCCGCCGTCTGGTGGCGAACGAGGCATGGCGCCTGGCTCGCCGAGAGGGTCGGGAGGCACCGGCGGAATCCGGCCCGGTGGAGGAGGGTGGCCCGGATCCCGCATCAGACCCGGCGGATGGCTGGGATCAAAGGGAAACCCTGGAGCGGCTGGTCCAGGCCCTGGAGGCCCTCTCGCCGATGCAACGGGCCGTTCTGACCCTTCGCTACTATGAGGCGATGAGCGAGGCGGAGATCGCGGAGGCGTTGGGCTGTGCGATCGGCACGGTGAAGTGGCATCTGCATCAGGCACGGGAACGGCTGCGCGCCTGGCTGAAGACGGGAGAAGAGCGATGAGCGGGTTCCCCTGCACGCCGGAAGAAGAGCGGCAGTTGCAAGAGGCCCTGGATCGGCTGGCCCGGATGCGGATCCCGGAGGAGCGAGATTTGTGGCCAGCCCTCCAGGCCCGGCTGTTCACGCCCCACCGCCGTGGTTGGCGATGGGTGGTCCAGAGGAATTGGGCCTGGATGGCGGCTGCGCTGCTGTTGGCGTTGGCCTTCATCGGGATGGCTTCCGTCCCCAATCTATGGGAAGCCTTCTTCCTCACGCAACCTTTGGAGCAGGATCGGAAACTCCAGGCCCTTTCCCTGACCCAGACCCGGGGGGGCGTGACGGTGACCATCGAACGGGCCTATGCGGACGCCAACCGCATCCTGATCGGTTACCGGGTCCGCGGGCTCCCGGAATCCCCCGCCGCTCACTGGATCCCCATCCTGACCTTGGAGGACACGTCCGGGCACCCGATCCCGAGCTTGATCGGGGAAGGCCTGGTAGGAGCCTCGGAGGTCCTCGGGCTGTCGCTCCCGCCCGGGGAACTGGCCGGCGTGGTCGGTTTTGACCCCTGGGCGTTGCCGGGCTGGCCCACCCACCGACCGGAATCCCTCTCCTTGCGATTGCACGTGGTATTCCAGGCGGTTCCCTATCCTGCGGAGGGCCCCACGCCGGCGGCGGGATGGCGCTTCATCTTCGATCTCAGGGTTCCGGTCGAGCCCGAGGCGGAGCGCTATGGCCCTCGGACCGAAGTCGCCAACGGACTGGAGCTCACCCTGGAGCGATGGGTGTGGGCTCCCTCGGGCGCGCGGGCGCGGGTGTGCTTCATCCCGCCGGACCCTCAGTTGAGCTGGACGATGCATGAGGAGCTGATGCTGGAGGCGCAGGACGAAGTCTCTCCATCGGCCCCCTCCGGCGAGATCGCAGGGGGAGAGGCGCTCACCATCACGACGCCGATCCTCCAGAGCCCGCCGCGGCAGCAGGGGGAGCAGGTCTGCCTGGATCGGTTCTTCGCGGCTTCGCAGCTGGAACGCGCGCGCCCGGTAGTCTTCCAGGTCCTGGAGCTTGTGGGGTGGTCTCCCGCGACCCTGAAGCCTGTGCGCCGCTGGCAGGGACCATGGGTGTTTCGGATCCCTTAGATGAAATGATCGCGCCTTGCAGCCGTCTGAATTCCGCACCCGGTGAAACCGCGCGGCACCGGAGATACGAGGATGCCTGTGGAAAGCGCTCCCCACAGGCTCGACGCTCCTGGTACACGGCCCTCAAAGATGACGGTTCACAGGATCGGGGCGCCCTGGTTGGGATGAGGACGGGAAACCCAGGTGAGCATGAAGACCTCACCTTTCCAGGGATTACCTTCACAATCCGGCTGTCTCTTCCAGGGCCTGCAGCACCGCTTCATCGGGCACATCCGAATGGACGCGCACCACACCGGGTCGATGGATCAGGATGAAACGGAGGCGCCCACCCCGTCGCTTTTTATCCGTGCCCATCGCCGCGAGGACATCTTCCGGCGCTGCCTCGATCCCATATCCGGCCAGCCAGGTCCGCCAGCGGGTGGGAAGCCCCAACCCCTGAAGAACCCGTTCCAGGTCCTGGAGAAGATGGGGGTCCTCCAGAAGACCCCGGCGGGCGGAGAGCGTTGCCGCCGCCATCATGCCGGCGGCGATCGCTTCCCCATGAGGAACCCGATAGCCGCTGATCCGTTCGAAGGCATGGCCGAAGGTGTGGCCCAGGTTCAGCACCTCCCGCTCCCCCCGGGTCTCCAGAGGGTCCTGCTCCACGATGCGAACCTTGACCGCGATGGCCCGGGTCAGCAGGTCGACGAGGGGCTCGATCTCCGGCATTGCCGCCCAGCGGGCGGGATGATCCCGGAGTTGCTGCCACAGCGCAGTATCCCCGATCAGAGCGGCCTTGACCACTTCCGCCATGCCGTTTCGCCATTCGGCCGGCGGGAGCGTGCTCAGGACCATGGGGTCGATGAGAAGAAGGCAGGGGGGATGGAACGCCCCGACCAGGTTTTTGCCCTCCGGCAGATCCACCCCGGTTTTCCCCCCGATGGAGGCATCCACCATGGCCAGCAGCGTGGTCGGGATGCTCACCAGCGCGATCCCCCGCATATAGGTCGCCGCCACAAACCCCGCCAGGTCCAGCACCACCCCGCCCCCCAGGCCGATCAGGACGCCATCCCGCCCGATCCCGCCCTGAGCGAGACGTCGATAAAGCCCTGCGGCCGTATCCAGGGTCTTGGTCTTTTCCCCAGGGGGCAGGAGGATCTCCAGAACCGGGAACCCGGCTTCCTCCAGGGATCGTCGCACCCGCGCGCCATGGTAGCCCGCTACCGTGGTGTCGCTCACCAGGGCGATCGGTCCTTCCAGGCCGGCTTCCCGCAGGGCCGCCCCGCAACGATCCAGCAGGCCAGGCGTTAGCAGAATCGGATGGGAATGCTCCGGTTTCGGGAAACGCAGATGAAGCGTGATCATGGTTTTGTGGCGGGCGCGCGATGCAAATTCCGGCAGGACTCATGCCCGGGAGAGATTGAGGGCCATCTTCAGCGGCCTCCATCCCCCGAAAATCCCTCATGCGGATAAAGCGGAACAATCAAAGCCCGGACCCGGATTATGTGGATCCTCCCCGATAGATCCGGGGGACCCGGGGGGAGATCCGGGTCGTAATCTCATAGTTGATCGTGTGGGCCCACGTCGCCAGCTCCTCCGCGCAGATCTCCGCTTCCCCCTGTCGGCCCAGGATCACCACCTCATCCCCCACCTTCACATCCGGGATCTCCGTGACGTCCACCACGATCTGGTCCATGCTCACCCGGCCGCGCACCGGAGCCCGCTGGCCCCGGATGAGAACATACCCCCGATTGGAAAGAGCGCGCGGATAGCCATCGCCGTAACCGATGGGCACCAGCGCCATTCGGGATTCCCGCTCCGCAATGAACGTCCGGCCATACCCCACGGATTCTCCTGGAGCCAGCGTCCATACCCGGATCACCCGGCTTTTAAGCGTCATGGCCGGATGCAGAGGGAAGGGAGGTTCCCACTCCATGGAAGGGCGCATGCCGTAGAGGGCCAGCCCGGGACGCACGGCCTCGAAGTGGGCGGATCGGAAACGCATCGTCGCCGCGCTGTTCGCGGCATGGCGGAGGGGAACCCGGATCCCGATGGATTCCAGGACGGTGATGACCTCTTCGAATCGGCGGAGCTGACGCATCGTGAAAGAGGGGTCGCTCTCATCGGCGGTCGCAAAGTGCGTATAGAGGCCCTCTACCTGCAGGCCATCCATCGTCCACAGCGCGCGAAGGAAATCCACCGTGTCCTCCGGGGAGATCCCCGCCCGCCCCATCCCGGTATCGACCTCCACGTGGACCGGGATGACCCGCCCGGCTCCCCGGGCGGCCGCGTCCAGGGCCTGCGCCGCCTCGATGATGGAGAGCGTTGGGGTTAACCGCCAGCGAACCACCTCAGGGGCCTCCTCCGGCATAAGGGGAGCCATGACCAGGATCGGCGCCTCGATGCCCACCTGACGGAGGGCGATCCCTTCGCCCAGGCGATGGACGGCCAGGCGGTCTGCGCCCGCGGTGAGGACCGTTCGGGCGACCGGGATCGCGCCGTGGCCGTAGGCATCGGCCTTGACCACCGCGATGATCTGCACCCGCTCGCCCACCCATCGCCGGATCGCCCGGGTGTTCGTTGCAATCGCGTCCAGATCCACCTCGGCCCAGGTTGGGGAAGACGCCTTCACAGTCACCATCGTCCCTCGAGAAGCTGCACCATATCCTCCCGATAGGAGCGGGAGGCCAGGGAGAAGGCATCCGCCAGCGCCATCACCAGGTCTACGGATGGAGACCACCGGGCTCGCTCCTTCGCATGGGCTGTTCGTCCGATCAGATCAGGAGGCTCGCAGACTCGCAAAGCGATCACCAGAAAGACCATAGCCTGGAATCCCACCGCCCGCTGTCGGTGCCGGATCTCAATCTCAATCCTCACTCCGTCTTCAACCTCTCGGATGAATACCGGATGCTTCCGCCATGAAATTATAAAGTCCGCAAACCGAAAAGAGGTATACTCGCTTTCGATAGAGAACTTTTCATCGCAAAACTCGCTGTAAGATTTGATCCGATGGACCAATCTCTGCATAGTCAATAAGTCGAGCAGATGCTCCTGATGGATGATTCGTAACATCTCTCCCATTTCTACAGGGTTACCCTGATGATCCCGATAGGCGATTTGCCACTCGATCACATCCTCTGCATGCAAAGGAACCCGGCGAGCGGGGATGGGCTTTTCCCCTCGCCGGAGGCGGACCCGGCCCGTGGGTCGGGTGAGGGGAAGGTCACAGAGAATGCGCTTCGTTGCTGGATCCCAGTGAACCGGAACGAACTCCCGGGGCATCGTCGGAACCCTCCAGCATGGCCTCCAGACGGGCGATCAGGGCATGGAGCTCTTCCATCACCGCCTGTCCTTCCCGAGCACGATGGTGAAGAACTCGATACGTCGTCGCAAACGGCTCCTGCATCGGGAGCGGAGGCACCGGAATCCGGAGCTCCCGAAGCAAACGTTGTGGCACCGTGACCGTCCCGGTCCCCCGCCAGATCCGCCGCAGCTCCTGCCGGAAAAAAGCGGTTTGCGTCAGCAGGGCGAAAAACTCGGGCCGCATCACATCCGGTCGAAACCGCAAGATGTAAATATAGTCATCCGCAAGACCCTCTTCATCTTCCTCCAGCACCACCGCTGCCCGCCCAATACACCCCACGCCGACGCGCACAAACAGCACATCTCCCCTTCGAACCCGCGCGCCGGGATGATCCATCAGGCTCCCGGGAGCAATGTAGCGGCCATCACGACGTGGGTCGATCCCGACCGGGGTCACGGTTTTGGCAGAGAGGAAGGGGATCCCGGATTCGGCGAACCTTCGTTGCGCGCCGTATTTCGCATGCCCTCCCCGAATCTCCCACAGCAGCTCCTTCAGGGGACGCATGGGGAATACGGTGGGCCATGCGCTGGGAGCCAGATGGTGCAGCGGCGTCATATCTTCGATGAGCGCTTCGACAGGTTTCCAGAACCCTTCGCCTTCCTGGAGCTGCCTGGAAACCCGGCTCAGGTCCTCCTCTCCCTCCACGTGAGCAAGGAGCACCCCCATGGAAGGATCAACAGGCTCCCTGCGGGCGATCAAAACGCAGCTTTTGGCAGGAAAGAACTGTCGGGAGAGGCTGATCACAGCCAGCGGGCGAACATGGCGGAGCAACCACTCCCGGACCCGCCGGTAGGGCAGATTGGCGAAGAGGCCCTCGGGTAGCACAATGGCCAGCATGCCTCCCTCTCGCAGCGCCCGCACGCAGAGCTCTAAAAACAATACTTCTATCGCCTCGCTTCGCCGACCAGCTCCCAGGGTGAAACGCTGAAGTTTGGATGCTTCCTTCACCCGGCCGTATTTTGCAGAGAAAGGAGGATTGGTGGCGACCAGATCGAATCGGCCCTCCAGCATATCCACCCAATCCAGGGCGTCCCCCAGGTGAAGGGATAGGCCAGGCGTTCCTTTCAGACGACGCCCTGCTGCTGCCCACACATCGGGATCCACCTCAATGCCGACGATCTCTGTAAATCCCAGAGAGCGCGCCGGTTCCAGGAACGCCCCATCGCCGCATGCGGGGTCCAGCATGGACTCCCGACGGGGAAGCAGGGTAAGAGCCGTTTCCACCATCCAGGCGGCAAGCCTGGGGGGTGTGAAAAATTGTCCAAACACCTTCCTGGGCCGACGAAAATGGCGATCCCTCTGGCGTTCAAAGAGCTCCTCGATGTATAGAGGTAGAGGTAAAGGAAGCATCCTCATTCCTCCGGATAGGAGACATGCTTGCGTGAAACAGGAGCTGGCTTCCCCTCACTGTTCTTCTGCGCCTTCCCAAAGTGTTTGAAGGCGAGTTCACTGGTATTATAGCGTTTGATCCGATCTCGGTCGTCAGCTTGACCCAACTCCTGGAACTGGCGCTCAGGGCGCCAGTTTGAACTCCTGGAAACCTCAGGAGGGCCTATGGGGCCACGGGTTGCGGATTCAGGGGCTTTTCCCCGCACAGCGGATCTCGTGATCATCGGCGGAGGGATCGCCGGGGCAGCGGCCGCCTTTTATGCAACCCGTGAGGGCTTCCGGACGGCGGTGGTGGAACGCAAGCCGTGGCTGGGGGCGTTGACGACCGCCGTGGCCGTGGCCTGCTTCCGCGCCCAGTGGGACGATCCGGACTTCGCGTATCTGATGGTCCCGAGCATCGCCACGTATGAGCGATTCGCCGAGGAGATCGGTGTGCCGGGCTATGAGATCGGCCTGCGCCAGCAGGGCTGGCTGTTCGCCACGACGGATCCCCGAGGCCTCGAGCGTTTTCAGCAATGGGTCGAAGGGCAACGACGCCTGGGGATCACCGACACCGAACTCTGGACCGGCGACGAGGCCCGACGGCGCTTCCCATGGCTTTCCCCCGATGTGACCGCTGCTACATTTCGGGCCCGGGATGGCTGGCTTTCGCCTCATGAGGTGGTCTACGGCTACGCGCGGGCGAGCGGAGCCGCCTTCCTCCTGGAGACCGAGGCCCTGCGAATTCGCGTGACCGGCGGACGGGTCGCCGGCGTGGAGACCTCACGGGGCTTCCTCGCCGCGCCCCGGGTGGTCATCGCCGCAGGGCCGTTCTCCAGGCGCCTGGCCGCCACCGCGGGGGTGGACCTCCCGCTGTTCCTGCTCCGGCGCCAGCGGGCCTTCGTCGCCGATCCGGCCATCCCACCGGATGCGCCGATGGTGGCGGATGACGATACCGGCGTCTACTGGCGCCCTGAGGCCGGGGGCGCTTTCCTGGGATGGGGATTGCCGGAGCCACCAGGCGAGCCTCAGGACCCGGTCCCGGCGGATCCCCTGTTCCCGGCGCGGGCTCTGGAGGGGGCTGCCCGGCTAACGCCCCTCTTCCGGGAGGTGGCGGCCCGGCTGACCCGGGATCGGGTATCTGTCGCTGCGGGTCAATACACATGCACGCCCGACGGAAAACCGCTCATTGGGGGTTGTCCGCCGGTGGATGGATTGTATGTGCTGACCGGAGATAACGGCTATGGGATTGAGAGCGCGCCTCAGGCTGCGCGACATCTGGTGGACGTGCTGACCGGTCGGCTCCCTGAAGCGGAGAACCGCTTTCGAGTCCATCGACCCTTTCGCCCGACAGGGAAGAAAGTCCTGTGAGACGCAGCGGATCCCTTATCCCTCCTCCTGGAGGCTGCGATGGCCGAGCTCTCGATGCCGACATTCACCGACGCGTTGCGCGCCCGGCAGGTGGTGGGGCGTTTCCTGCCGCGCACCCCGCTCTATCGCTATCCGACCCTGGATGCGCTGCTGAGGGCACGGGTCTACGTGAAACACGAGAACTTCCAGCCCATCGGCGCCTTCAAGGTTCGGGGCGGCGTGTATCTCATGTCCCGGCTCTCGCCGGAGGAGCGATCCCGGGGAGTCATCACCGCCTCCACCGGCAACCACGGCCAGTCCATCGCCTATGCCGCGGCCCTCTTCCATGTCCGCGCCGTGATCGTGGTGCCCCAGAACGCCAACCCGGTCAAGGTGGAAGCGATCCGCGCCTACGGCGCGGAGATCCGCGTGCATGGCCGGGATTTCGATGACGCCCGTTCCTACTGCGAACAGGCGGCCGCTGAGGAAGGCCTCCGCTACATCTCCTCCGGCGATGAGCCGGACCTGATCGCCGGGGTCGCCACCGAGACCCTGGAGATCCTGGAAGAGCAGCCGGAGGTGGAGATGATCTTCGTGCCGGTGGGCGGCGGGAGCGGCGCAGCAGGGGCCTGCCTGGTGGCGAAGACGCTGAATCCTCAGATCCGGGTGATTGGGGTGCAGTCCGCTCGCGCGCCCGCGGCCTATCTCACGTGGCGCCATCGACGCTGGATGGAAGCACCGATGGAGACGCTGGCGGAGGGCCTGGCCACGCGGCGGCCGTTCATGCTGCCCCAGCGGATCCTGTGGGAGAAGCTGGACGACTTCATCCTGGTGGAGGATGAGGAGCTGGTGGAAGGCGTGCGGATCTATCTGGAAAAAGCGAAGACGCTGGCGGAGCCCGCCGGGGCCGCCCCTCTGGCCGCCGCCCTCCGGTTGCGGGAACAGATCCGCGGGAAGACCATCGCCCTGATCCTGAGCGGGGGGAACGTCTCTCCCGAGCAGCTCCGCCGTTTTCTGTAGAAGTCACGCGCTTGGCCCATTATGGAGGCTTTTGAGGCCAGGGGGTGGGAGGCTCATCACCCGCCCGCGCTCGTATAGTGACGGAGCGCATAGCGCCAGAAGGAACGGCTGATCCCGAAGAGGATCGCGGCGATCAGGAGACCGGTCAGAACCCCTTCCGGCCGCAGCCAGCCCAGGACCGCCTGGGCTGGCACCGTGGTGATGAACGCGATCGGAACAATGAAGGTCAATATGATCCGCACCCAGGTGGGAAAGGCGGTCACGGGGAAACGGCCGGCCTCGAAGAAGGTATAGATCAGCTCCATAATATTCCCCACTTCCACAAACCAGAAGGCCAGGGTGATGAGGATCATCAGCAGCGAGTAAAAGATCACCAGGCCGGAGACCAGCATCACCCCGAACAGGAGCAGGCGATCCGGCGAAGGCCACCCCAGCCGGCTCAGGGCCCAGGCCACCACCCCCAGGCCCAGCAGGATATCCGTGAGATGCCAGATCTGCATCCGCTGGAAGGAGACCAGGAACTGGCTGTCCAGAGGGCGCAGCAGGATGAAATCCAGGGTGCCCTGGCGGATCGCCTCCGGGATCTCCTCCAGGTTCGGGCGGAAGAGGGCCGCCATCACGCCCTCGAAGGCGATAAAAAGCCCGGCCACGATCAGGGCTTCCTCATAGCGCCAGCCGCCCAGCCGGGGGCGATGCATAAAGAACACCTGGAGCGCCGCCAGCGTCCAGAGGGAGGAGGCGACCGCCACCAGGGCGTTGGCCAGGAAATCCGCTCGATATTCCATGGCGGCCATCAGGTTGGCCTTGAAGAACCGAAGCAGAACCCGCACGTAGGTCATCCCAGGCGCCACTCCACCCGATAGCCGAATCCTTTCGTATTATCGATCCACCGCACCCAGCGCGGGGTGACCCGATACAGCCGGGCATGGGCCAGGGCCTGGGGGAGCTCTTCGATGAACGGAAACTTCTCCCGATATCGGGCCATCACCCGTTCCCGCTCCTCCGGGTCCTCCACGGGGTCCGCGATCCCGGTCAGCTGAAGGCCCTGGATGGTTTTCCAGTCCCATGGCTCCCCATGGATGGTCACGGCAACTTCCGGTTGGGCAATGAGATGGCGAACGTGCCGGCTTTCCGGGGAGGAGAGGAAATAGAGCCGCAGCCGTTCATCGTGGACAAAGTAGAGAGAAGCCGCATAAGGACGGCCGCCCTCATCCACAGTGGCCAGGGTCAGGGTCGAGCGACGGCTCAAGAAATGGAGGGCCGCTTCCCAGGCCTCTCCGGTATGAGGCGGAACGGATTCAGCCATGCAGGACTGCCCTGTGGGTGGAGGAGAGATTTCCATTCGAATCCGGATCCTGCCCGCAGATGGGCCGGGCGGGAGTCGAACCCGCACGCCCCTTCCGGGGCAGCAGATTTTAAGTCTGCCGCGTCTGCCGTTTCCGCCACCGGCCCGTTTTCCATATTATTTTAATCGAACTCGCCGGTCTCTGCCGTGCAGAGGGACAGGTTTGTATCCATATGGCGTGGGGGCGCTAAAGAGGCTCCCCATGCCCCTCCCGAATCCCGAACAGGAGATCGCCATGGAACTCGGGGAATGGCTTTCGCGAGGACTTCAGCTCACATGGCGGTATAAAACGCTCTGGATCTTCGGTTTCCTGACAGCCCTGGGCGCGGGAGGATCTCCCCGTCTGCAGGGCCGCCTGAACCTGGGGGCACAGCCTCCCACATCTTTTCCTCCAGGTTTTGAAAGGGCGCTCCAGCGATGGGTGGAGCAGAACTGGCCGCTCCTCCTTCTGGCCCTCCTGGGCTTTGTGGTTTTCGCTTTACTGATCCAGCTGGTGGCCCTCTGGGGCCAGGGGGCGTTGATCCTGGGAAGCGGTGAGGCGGCGGGAGGCCGATCGCCAGCGCCGGGCGTTCTGGCCCGGCGGGCGACCGCTCGATTGTTGCGCCTGATTGGAATCATGGTGCTGCTGGGCGCCCCTGGCTTCCTGATCGCCCTGGTTTTCCTCCTGGCCATCCTCGGCGGCTTCCTGCTGGCCTTCACCCAGCAGACCGAAGCGGTCCGCATCGCCACCGTGTTCATGGTCGTTCTGGCCATGCTGGCCCTTCTGGGCTGTCTGCTGATCCTCGCCGGGGCCCTGCATCTCTGGTCCCGCCTGGCCCTGCGAGCGGCGCTGCTGGAGGATCTTCCATGGATCGCCGCGCTCCGTCGGGGCCTTCAAATCGGCCTGCGACGGATCGGCTCGCTGCTCCTGGTCTGGCTGGTGCTGGACATCGGGGTGCTGGGGGTGACGACCTTTATCCTCTCTTTCCTCGCGGCGATCCCCCTTCTGGCGATCGGGGGAGTGGCCTTCCTGGCGTTCTTCGGAAGTGGAGGCCCTGCGGATCCCTCCACGATCGTCCGGTTCGTCCTGGTGATCATCCTGACGGCCCTCTGCCTCAGTGTCTTGATCCCGCTTCCACTGGCCCCGGTCATCACCTTTGTGGAAACGGTATGGACCCTGGCTTATCGCTCGTGGATCGGAGGGCCCGCGCCGGCGGAGGAGATCCCTCAGACCCCATGAACGCCTCCCCCCTCACCGATGGTATTCACCGGCGGTGGGGAGCGCTCCCTTCGTGCGACAACCGCCGTTCGCTGAACCGGTTCTCCCATTCATCACCGGACCAGGTAGCCAGAGTCACCCTGAATCGGGCAGGAGATGCCATGCGCGCGCTGATCACGGGAGGGACAGGCTTTCTGGGCGCCAACCTAGCCGCCTATCTCCGACAGCAGGGCTGGAGGGTCCGGATCCTCCGCCGCACCACGTCTTCTCTGGAGGCGGTGAAGGACCTGGAGGTGGAGCATGCGATCGGGGATGTGCTGGACCCGGACACCCTGCGCCTGGCAATGATCGGGTGCGATGTGGTTTTCCACACCGCGGCGATCTCCGCTTACTGGCGCACCCCGGCGGAACAGATCCTCCGGGTGAACGTGGAGGGCACACGGAATGTCCTGGCCGCGGCCCGGGAGGTGGGGATCCATCGGGTCGTCCTGACCAGCTCCCTGGCGGCCCTGGGGGTACCGGAGCCCGGCACGCTGCTGACCGAGGATCATCCCTACAATCTGCCCCCCGGCCGCTTTCTCTACGGATACAGCAAAGCCATCGCGGAAGCGATCGCCCGGGTTTTCGTAGAGCAGGGGCTGGAGGTGGTGATCGTGAACCCCTCCGTGATCCTGGGTCCCCGGGATATCCATCGCATCTCGGGGAGCCTGATCCTGGAAATGGCCCGGAGGCGGGTGCCGGCCCTGCCGCCTGGCGGGGTCAATGTAGTGGCGGTTGAGGATGTGGCCCGAGGGCATGCCCTGGCCCTGGAGCGCGGGCGACCCGGCGAGCGTTACATCCTCGGGGGGGAGAACCTGACCTATCGGGAGCTCGCTGAGCAGATCGCGGAAGTCGTGGGCGTCCCCGCCCCCCGCCGGGTGATCCCCCCGCGAGGGGTGAAAGGATTGGCCGCGCTGGCCCGGATCGCAAAGGCCCTGGGCCTTTCCCTGCCGGTGGGGGCGGATCAGCTGTGGCTGAGCGCTCACTTCATCTGGTGCGATGGCCGCAAAGCGGAGGCGGAGCTGGGCTACCGCCCGGAGATCCCGGTGCGCGAGGCGATCCGGCGCGCGTGGGAATGGTATCAGGGATTATGCGCTTAGTACGACAGCCGCACCTGGCCTTCAAGGCGTAGGGCAACTGCAAGCAGTTGCCCTACGGGAAACGCGGTTGTCGTATCAGGCGGGCTCTGACGGAGCGCTGATATTTTGCTCACATTTCGTTTACATAGAGGCGATATATTAAGCCCATGGAAGCAGCCTCGAACGACGCCCCAGGAGGAGGTGAGGACATATGGTGCGCCTGGATCTCGGCCTGGCGATCCTGCGCGTTTTGATCGGGTTGCTCTTCGCGGGCCATGGGGTTCAGAAGCTGTTCGGATGGCTCGGCGGCCATGGGCTGAACGGAACGGCCGCATGGCTCGAGAGCCTGAACATCCGGCCGGGGCGTCCGTGGGCGCTGTTGCTCGGCCTGGGGGAGTTCGTGGGCGGCCTGCTCCTCGCCCTGGGCCTGGCCACGCCGTGGGCGACCCTGCCGCTGCTCGCTTCCCAGCTGGTAGCCCTCATCCGGGTCCACGCGCCGAAGGGGCTGTGGATCGATCGGGGTGGCTTTGAGTATAACCTGGTCCTGATCGCTCTGAGCGCCTTCTTCGGATTCTATGGGGCGGGCGCCTACAGCGCGGATGCCTGGCTGGGGTGGGTATGGCCGCAGCCCATGACCTTCGGGCTCGTCCTGATCCTGGCGCTGCTCATCGCCCTCGTGGCCCTGGCCGCTCCGGTCTGGGTGCCACGGCTCTCGCGGCGGGCCGCCTGATCCCCATGGCCCTGCCGGATCCGATGGCGAAAAGGGCGGCCGCAAAGCGGCCGCCCTTTTCGTAAGCCGGACAGATCCAGGCTCATGCTCCCAGCAGCAACCGTCGCAGAACCGGCTCGCTCTGGGGGGTCGTGACGGCCAGGATCTCATCCTCCGCCCGGAGGATGGTTTCCCCAGAAGGGATGAACGTCTGATCCCCCCGCACGACCATCACCACGAGCGCATCCGCAGGGATCCCCAGCTCCCGCAACGCCCGCCCATCGGCCGGGGCACCTGGGGCGACTTTGCCCTCCACCAGCTGGATCCCACCCCGGCGCAGGGCCAGCAGATGCACCAGGGAACGCAGAGGAAGCGCCCGCTCGATCTGCGCCTGGATGATCTCGGTGGTGGAAACCGTCACATCGATCCCCAGCCGGGCGAAGATCTCCGCGTTGCGCGGATTATTGATGCGGGCAATGGTCCGGGGGACGTTGAATTTGCGCTTGGCCAGCAGGCAGACGACAAGGTTGTCCTCATCGTCCCCGGTGACCGCGATGACGGCATCCGCCCGGTTCATCCCCACCTGGGCGAAGGTGCTGGAATCGCACCCATCGCCCACCCACACGTGATCCGCCCCCAGCTCGTCGATGAGAAAGGCCGCGCGGCGGGGATTCTTCTCGATCAGCAGGACCTCATAGCCCTCGGCCAGCAGGGATTTGCTCAGGTAATAGCCGACTTTCCCACCGCCGACGATGATCAGATACATCGATCAGTCCTCCAGACACTTTCGAATGGCCTCGACAGCCAGCGCGGTAGGAGAAACGGTTTTCAGCCCCAGCTCCTGGAAGATCTCAGCCCGGAGCGGATCGTTGAGGCGGGTGATCACCCGGGGGACGCCGAAGATCTCCCGGGCGACCTCCGCGGCCATGATGTTGGTGTTATCGTAGCCTGTGACGGCGATGAAGGCATCCGCCCCTTCAATGCCGGCCCGGCGCAGCACTTCGGCATCGATCCCCATTCCCACCACGGTCTCCCCGGGGAAATCCGGCCCCAGCGCGTCCAGGGCCTCCCGCTCGCGATCGATGACTACCACCTCATGCCCGTCCTGTGCGAACCGCCGGGCGAGATAGGCGCCCAGCCGACCACAACCCAGGATCACGATACGCATGGGTTCGCTCCGTTTCCTGATCCGATATTTAGGGTTTCCCCCCGCTCTCCTCGTGCGGCGAAGCCGCACGGGAAAGGCAGTCGGTTTCTCTCCAGAGCCTTAGGGAAAGGAGTGACGCGCCTCTGGTGCCCTACTCCCCCATGTGGGGCCCTGGGGTGTCGAAAGGTATCCCTGCGGCCCCAAAGCCCCTGGGAAAAACGACCATCACGATTCCATGATCTCCACCAGAACGCCCTGCTTCTGGATCCAGGCGAGGCCCTCCTCGACGCGGTCTGAAGGCCCCTCCAGATCGACCACCAGCCAGGCCTCCGTGGCCTCCACGTGGGCGCGGCGGATATTGACCATCAATCCAAACCGCTGGATCAGCCGGTAGAGCAGGGGCTCATCGATGAGCGAAGGCGGGTAAATCAATTTCACCCGCCGCTGGATCGTCTGATCCATTGCCGCCTCCTCTGGTCGGGGCAGGTGGACCTGCTCATTCGACAATCGGAGCCTTTGCGACGATCACCTCGCAGGAGGCCCGCCGCATCACCTCATGCACGGTCCGGCCCAGGCCGTCGCTGGATGCCCGCCGTTTGAGCCCAATGCCCATGATAATCTGATCCGCCCCGACCTGGCGGGCCACGCTGAGGATGCCTTCCGGCGCCGAGCGGTGCCGCACCAGGCGGATTTCCGGTTTCAGCCCGTGCTGTATGGCGATGAAGCGGGCGGTCTCCAGAGCCCGCTGTCCCCGGGCTTCCAGATCCGGCAACGGGGTATCCAGCGGCACCGTGTAGGGGACCTCCAGAACGTGCACCAGGACCAAGCGGGCATGCTGGCGCTCGCCCAGCCGGCAGGCCAGCTCCACCGCCCGCTCCGAGTAGATACCCTCAACGATCGGCACCACGATGCAGCGGGCGGCTTCCACGGAGTAGACCGCGCGAGCCACCTCCATGGGCACCGGGCGGGGCACCCGGAGCATCCACATCAGGGTGGAGATCAACACGATCAGGAAGAAAAGCGCCAGGAAAATGCCCAACGGATGTCCGCTCATCCCCGTTCGCCTCGACCGTTCACTTCCGATAGCGATGGATCTCCAGCCAGCTCCGCCAGCGATGGGCTCCCAGGGCCGCCATCAGCACCCCGACGATCACTGGCAAAAACAGACTCGAAACCGCCAGGCCCTGGGCCAGCACCAGCCAGAGACTGCGCCCGATGATCACCAACCCCAGGGCGATCATCAGTGTCGCCAGAACTAAGCGGAAAGCCCACATGGGTCTATCCCCTTATGCCTCCTGTTGCGATCGTCGTCGGCGCTCCAGCTCAATACGGAAACGCTCCAGCAGGTCCCACTCCCCGGTCTCCTCCAGGATGCGAAGCTGCTGCGCGTCCCAATCCCGGGCCAGGTTCCCCCACACCGGCTTCCCGGTCCGCTTTCGATACCACGCATAGTAAAGCACCCACATGGCCACCCAGGCGGGCCCGGCCACCCGCGCAATATCGTGGGTCCATAGCACCACCAGCACCATCAACCCGGTCCCGATCACCCCCAGGATCCCCAGAACGGGGATCTCCGCCTCTCCCCAGCGGATGTTCAGCGGCACCCGATAGGGCCGGGGCACGTGGGGTTCCTTCACCCGCAGCGCCAGCAGGGCGATCGTGCTCAGAAAATAGGCCAGCATCGCCCCAAAGGCATACATATTGGCCATCGTCTCCAGCGCCCGCCGCCCGCTCAAAAACGCAAACACCGCCTCGGCCGCCGCTACCCCCGAAAAGAACAGGATCGAACGCACCGGCGTGTGGAAGCGGGGATGAACCCAGGACAGTCCTTCCCCGATCAGCCCCAGCTCCGCCATACTGTAAGCCAGCCGGCTCGCCCCCATCACCCCCGTGTTCGCCGAAATCAGCACGATCGTCGCTGCCAGCACCGCCGCCGCCGGCCCCGCCAGAAACCCCACCAGCGGCAGCTGGCTCGCCAGCCGCGCCACCGGATCCCCTTCCCGCGCCGCGATCTCCTGCCATGGCAGGATCCCCAGCGATACCGTCGGGAAGGACATCGCAAACAGCAGCACAATGACGATGAGGGCCAGGGAGGTGCGGGGGATCACCGTCGCCGGCCGGATGGTCTCCTGCGCTGCCTGGGATACCGATTCCAGCCCCACATAGGAGATCACCGCAATGGAGACCCCGTACAGCAGCTGATGGAGGGAAGGGAACTGAGTCTGCCACTGGTGAATGAACAGCTCCGGCCGCCAGGCGAAGGCGAAGCCGATCACAATGATGCTGCTCTCCATCACCAGATCTAATGCCCCCAGCACCTCGTTGAACAGCGAGGATTCCCGAATCCCCTTGATATTGAGGAGGGCCAGCAGCAGGATCAGGACCAGTGTCTCCCCCAGCCAGATGAGATTCACATCGTGGAACGGCCCCAGGCTCATCCGGAACTCCCGAAACTGCGGGAAGAAAAAGTTGATGTAGCCCGCGGAGGCCATGGCGAACAGCGCCACATCCACCGTGTAGTCCAGCATCAGGGCCGCCCCGGCCACCAAACCCCAGAAATCTCCCAGTCCACGCAAGGTGAAGTAGTGCCCTCCACCTGCCACGGGATAGGCGGCAGCCATCTCGGTGTAAGCCAGGCCGACCATGATGTAAACGATCCCCGCGATCAGGAAGGCCAGAGGGGTGGCCCCCTGGGCCGCCGCCATCACCAGACCGAGGGCCACATACACATCAGCCCCCACATCGGCATACCCCCAGGTGAAGGACCCCCAGACCGTCACCTCCCGCCGTAACCCCACGTGCTCGCGATGGATTTTGCGCTCGGCTACCATGGACCGACGCTCCTTTCCCCCCGCTACCTCGGGCAGGGCGATCCGCACGACTCCCTGGAGCGACTCCAGCTTCCAACGGCCCCAGATTTTAATTGGGACAGGCCATCCCTGTCAAAAAGCGATCAGGGGATAGGGATCCCGGTTCATCCGGAGAGGCAAGCGGAAACGGGGCCATCCAACCCGCTATCATTTTATTGGGAGCCGGGATCGAAGGGATGGAAAACGAGATCGCGTCCGATATGCTATGCCGGATCGGAACCCCCATGCTCGCACGATTGTTCAGCTGCGCGCTGATCGGATTGAACGGGGAACTGGTGACTGTGGAGGTGGATGTCAGCCGGGGGCAGCCTGGCTTCACGATCGTAGGGCTGCCCGACGCTGCCGTCCAGGAAGCCCGGGAGCGGGTGCGCTCAGCGATCCGCTACGCTGGGTTTTCGTTCCCCCTCGCCCGCATTGTGGTCAACCTGGCCCCGGCGGACCTGCGGAAAGAGGGGCCCGTCTATGATCTCCCCATCGCCCTGGGCGTGCTGATCGCTTCGGAGCAGCTCCCCCTGAACGCGCTGGATAATGCCCTGGTGGTCGGGGAGCTGGGGCTGGATGGGACGGTGCGCCATGTGCCCGGGGCGCTGGTGATGGCCGCACTGGCCCGCGATCTGGGCACCCGGCGTCTCTTCGTTCCCGCCGCCGATGCGCCCGAGGCCGCCCTGGTGCCCGACCTCGAGATCTACCCGGTGGCCACTCTGCAGGACCTCATCGCCCACCTCCTCGGGCAGAAGCCGATCCTGCCTCAGCCCCCCACGCCGCTGGACCACTGGGTCGACACGCCGCCGGCGGTGGATTTCGCCGATATCAAGGGCCAGGAGCATGCCAAGCGGGCCCTGGAGGTCGCCGCCGCGGGTAATCATAATCTCCTGATGGTCGGCCCCCCGGGCACCGGAAAGACGCTGCTGGCCCGCGCGCTGCCCGGCATCCTCCCCCGCCTGTCCCTGGAGGAAGCCCTGGAGGTGACCCGGATTTACAGCGTGGCGGATCTGCTCTCCCCAGAGGCTCCGCTGATCCGCCAGCGGCCCTTCCGGGCTCCTCACCACACCATCAGCCACGCCGGGCTGGTCGGCGGCGGGCGCTTCCCGCGGCCGGGAGAAGTCTCACTGGCCCACCGGGGCGTCCTCTTCCTGGACGAATTACCGGAGTTCGACCTGCGAGCGCTGGAGGTGCTGCGCCAGCCCCTGGAGGACAAGCGGGTGGTGATCAGCCGGGCCGCCGGGACGCTGGAGTTCCCGGCCGCCTTCATGCTGGTCGCCGCGATGAACCCATGCCCGTGTGGTTATTACGGGGATCCGCTGAAGCCATGCACCTGTTCTCCCACGATGGTTGCTCGCTACCAGAAGCGCCTGAGCGGCCCGCTGCTGGATCGGATCGATATCCAGATTGAGGTGCCGCGTGTGGAATTTGAGAAGCTCTCCGATGACCGGCGGGGGGAACCCTCCGCGCGGATCCGGGAGCGGGTGGAGCGCGCCCGGGCGATCCAGCGGGAGCGTTTCCACGGAACCGGGATCCTCTGCAACGCGGAGATGGGGCCCGGCCATATCCGGGCCTACTGCCGGATGGAGCCCCAGGCCCAGGCGCTGCTGAAAGCGGCCATGCAGCAGCTCCATCTCTCCGCCCGCGCCTACCATCGCGTCCTGAAGGTGGCCCGCACGATCGCAGATCTGGAGGGTTCGGACCTGCTGCGCGCCCATCACCTGGCGGAAGCCCTCCAGTATCGATCCCGCTGGCCGATGGGTGGGTCCTATGGGTAAATATGCATAAGCACGGTGCTTTCAAACGCCCGGGAAAAACCAGCAAAGGCGCTTCCCGATGCGCGTGAAGACGCTCTGGATCCGTGAGGAGCCCCTTCGATGGATTCTCGCGGGCCGCAAAACCATCGAGGTGCGGGTCGCCTATCCGAACCTCACGCGCCTGAACCCGGGGGATCTTCTGTTGCTGAACGGCCAGTATCGATTCGTGATCCGCCGCATCGCGCGTTATCGGGATTTCGAGGAGCTGCTGGCCTGCGAGGATCCCGCGGCCATCGCGCCGGGCTGGACACCGGCGCAGTTGCTGGAAGCCCTGCGGGCGCTTTATCCTCCAGAGAAGGAAGCCCTTGGCGTGATCGCCCTGGAGCTCATGCCGGAGGAGGAAACCCGTGGCGTTGCCGGGGCATCCGGATTTCTGGAAGAAACTCCGAAAGGCCCACCAGGAGCGCCGGACCCGTCTGGGGCTGGCCCTTCCCATCCGCATGGATCGCATGCCTGCACCGATGCTGCGGGTGGATGATCCGGTCTTCCCTTTCGGCCGGATCATCGTGGATACGGTGGGCGATCAGGTCTGCGCCTGTGCGATCCCGGTGATGTCGTTCCTGGCTGAAGGGGCCGCTGGCATGGTGGCCATGGAGCGCCTGATCCGCTATCTGCCAGACGACCTTCCGATCCTGCTGGATTTGCGGTGGCGGGACCCCGGGTCCGCGGAACGTTGCGCGCGGGCCGCTTTCGAGGTATGGGGGGCGGACGGGGTAACGGTGGCGCCGGAGTTCCCGGCGGAGGCGGCCCACGCCTTCGCCGCTTATCGAGGCGGGGCCGTCTTCTGGTGGATCGGTGAAGCGGGAGAGCTCCCTCAGGCCCGGCGTCACGCACGGAGCGCATATGCGCAGGGGATCCCGGCCGGCCTGGCCTTCAGCGCCCTCGTGGATACCCCGGCTCAGGAGCTCGAAGACCTTCCCTGGATCGCACTGGATGTAAGGCATCCATCCATGCTCTCCCGGGTGGCCTCCTGGCCGCCCCCGGCGGTGGTTTTCGTGGGGGAGCCCATCCTCTACGCCTCCCGGCGTATGGATTTCCAGGAAGCAGCACGGGGGGCGGTGAAGCAATGGCGGCAGGAAGTCGCCGCCCATTTCCCGCTGGATGAACACGCCAGCCGCATCCGCGGTTAGATAGGGAACCACCCTGAGGAGCCCGAAATGCCTTCATCCCCCTCCCCGGACTCTATCTCTGCGATCAAGCGGGCGTTGCGGACCCGGTGGCTGGCGGAGCGCATGGCCCTTCCCCCCGAAGTGGTCGCCGCCGTCAGCGAGGTGATCCGGCGTTACGTGGAAGCATGGCCACCCTTCCACACGGCCCGCACGGTGCTCGCCTACATGGCGTTCCGGAACGAAATCGATCTGACGCCTCTCCTGGAGTCCCATCCGGAGAAGCAGTGGGTGCTGCCCCGCATCGTCGCCCCTGGAGAGCTGGCCCTCCACCTTTACCACCCTGGCGCATTACAACGACACCCCTACGGCATGCTGGAGCCTGCGCCGGAGTGCCCGGTTGTGGATCCGGAGGAGATCGAGCTGGCTTTCATCCCCGGCGTGGCTTTCGACCGCTATGGGTTCCGGCTGGGTTATGGTGGAGGGTATTTCGATCGCCTGCTGCCCCGCCTGAAAGGGCGGACGGTGGGGGTCACCTACGCCCGCTTCCTGGTCGAGGCCCTCCCTCATACCCCAACAGACGGGCGGGTCCAGTGGATCCTCACGGAGGCCGGCTGGCTCCAGGCCCAGGCCCTCGAGTGAACCAAGGAGCATCCAGCATGTCGCTTCATGAAATCCTCCTGGGCATCGGGATCGGTATGGGGCTCAGCGGGCTGAGCGCCATGATCCCCGGCCTCCATCCCTATAACCTGGTCGCCGCCCTGATCCTCGGTCTCCAATGGAACCGGTGGCCTTTCTCTGATGACCTTGGATTGGGATTGGGAATCGGCGTCGCGGTGGGATACGCGTTCTTCCACCTGGCCCCGGCCGTGTTCTACCAGACCCCAGACGAAGGAGCGGCCGGATTGCTCCTGCCCGCACAGAAAGCCCTGCGGGAAGGATGGGGATTCGAGGCGGTCCGCTGGTCCGGATGGGGAGCGTGGGGCGCCCTGCTCCTGATGTTGCTTTCCGCTCCCCTCTGGCCTCGCGGATGGGCCGTGTTGCGGGCCGTGCTGATGCCCCATATGGGCTGGATCCTGCTTTCCATCGTCGCCTTTATGCTGCTCTCTGAATGGCCCTGGGGCTATGAGCGCCTGCCCACGCCAGGCCAGCGCTTGCGGGCCGTCTGGCTGCGCCTGGGAGCTGGCCTGCTCACTTTCGTCCTCTCCGGGCTGCTGGGGGTTTTGCTCCTCTCCCGGAATCCCCTCATCGGTCCCCTGGCCCACCAGCCCCTGGTCCCCGCCTTCCTGGGCCTGTTCGCCATCCCCGGGCTCGTGCAGGGACTGATCGGCTCCCGTCCTCCCCAGCCAGCAGCTCGAGAGAAGCCTCTGTCTCCGGGGGTCTGGATACGCGGGCTGGGCGCCGGGGTTCTGGGCGGGGCATTTGCCGTCATCTTCCCGGGCGTGACCGCTGGGATCGGAGGGCTGCTGGCAGGCCATGCCACCGCCCAGCGGGACGAGCGGGCCTTTCTGGTCTCTCAGGGCGCCGCCCGGGCCTTTTATATCATCGGAAGCTTCTGGCTGCTCCTCCTGCCGGATGCTCCCACCGCCCGGGGAGGGTTAAGCGCGATGCTGGCACCATGGGTCGGGCCTGCCACTCCCATACGGTATCAGGCGGCGGTTTGGGCCACAGGGCTAACCGGGGCGCTCGCTTTCGGGCTGCTGGGACCTCTGGCCCGGGGGATGCAAAAGTGGTCGGCACATCCATCCTGGCGGTGGGCTTACGGAGGAGCGCTGGGGCTGATCCTCCTGAGCACCAGCGCTCTTGGGGGATTCCCGGGGATCTGCGTCCTTGCGGCCGCAGCCGGCATCGGATGGCTGCCCGTGCTCACCGGGAGCCGTCGCCTGAACACCCTGGGAGTGATCCTGGTTCCTCTGTTGCTTCGAAGGTTCGGGCTGGAGGGAGGGATCGGACAGGCGCTGGGCCTCTATTGATGTGCCCATCCGCACAAAAGGAAGTGCTTTTCGCGGGTCAGGCCGGGTCGGCTCCCGAAGTCCTGAAAGGAAACCGACGGTATACCTCCCCCGATGAGACAGCAAACGCCTTTCTACAGGCCCCCCTGGCCTGCTCAAACAACCGTGGTGATCGCCGGAAGTCCGGCACGGGAAGGCTTCAAGCGGCTTCGGAGCGGATGCGGTACCGGCAGGCGGGATCGCCGTGGACGATGCATGAAACCCGCTCGGCCGGCGCTCCGAACAGCTCTTCCATCAGCGCGGCGTCCAGCGCGCAGAGCTCCCCCCGCTCCCGGGCGACCTCCAGATAGGGGCAATTTCGGATCTCCACCCAGGCCGGTCCATTCCCCGAGGTCTCCAGCCGGGCCAGATAGCCCCGCTCATTCAGGAAAGAGATGGCAGCCGTCAGCCGGGCCCGGCCGGTCACGCCCTGGAGGCTGGCTTCCTGGCTCATGCTGCGAGCGACCTGCCGGATTTCCTCGGGGGACAGGGTGATGGGGAGAAGGTGGCGGACCAGCCCTTCATAGTTTCGAGGGAACAGGCGGTTTGCCGCTTCGGTGAGGGTGAAAACGATACGCGGACGACCGCGCCCGTTACGGAGCGTGCGAACCTCGCGGATCAGGCCATCCTCTCGAAGCAACCGGAGGTGATGACGGACCGTCACCGCCCGGAGGCCGAGGCGGGTGGCCAGTTCGACGGCGGTGGCTTCCCCTTTCTCACGCAAAATCTGCAGAATACGCGCTCGCGTGGCCTGCATGGGCCACCTCCTGAGCGACGGGAAGGTCGACACCTTCCCCGGATCCGCTCATCGCCGACCACTCCGACCCGCCCCTTCCTCCATATAAAAGCATAATCGAAGCGGGGAAAAATGTCAATGGACCTGTTTAAAAACGAGGGATCTTTCAAAAACAGAGGTTCCTCGATGGCTCTCCCCACAGCATAAGCCCTGCGAGATCCATGGCCTGGATATCTGAAGACCATATCCAGGAGGAAGGGCCAGCCGCGCGACGGCTATCGAAGCCGGCGGGGCATATGGATCGCCCGATACACCCGATAATGACGATCATCGAACAGGATCTCCACATTCCCGAAGACCCGCTCAATGATCGCACGATAGGGCAGCACCACCGCCCCCACCAGATAGAGCCGTCCGCCCGGGCGCAACACAGACGGGGCGTCATATACGAACTGCATGGCCACTTCCCGCTCCACTCCAAAACCCTGGTGGATCGGCGGGTTAGTTACCACCACATCGAATTGCTCGCCCCGCACCCCATCGATGACATCGCTGAGACGGATCTCCACATGAGGCAGGGAATAGAGCGCCAGGGTGCGGCGACTTGCCTCCAGGGCCGCGGCGCTGATATCCACCATCACCACCCGGCCTTCCCGCGCTTCGTGGCCAGCGATCACCCCCACGATCCCATACCCGCATCCCAGATCCAGAACGTGATCCGCAGGGCGGATCTCCATCTGCTCGATGAGATGTCGGGTTCCCTCATCCAGGGCGGACCACGAGAACAGGCCGGGGCGGGTGACGAAGCGCCAGGCGCGGCCCCGAACAACCGCTTCCCGTTCCACGAAATCCTCTCCGGGGGGCTCGATCTCCAGGTGGGCCGGGCGGGAGGCCACCGCCACCCGGTAGCCGCTTCCATACGCCCATACCGGAGCCCGGCCGAAGAGATCCCGCGCATAAGCGATGATGCTGTCCACGCCGCCTCGCTTCGGCCCGGCCAGATATAGCCGCCCTCCCGGCTTAAGCGCCCACGCCGCGAGGCGCACCAGGCGCTGAGCGACCTCTTTGCCCTTAGGGATGTTCAAAAAAACCACGTCAAAAGCCCCGGGCTCCAGGAGGGGATAGCCATCGCCGTGGAAGATGATCGCACGCCCCTCGAAGCCATTCATCGCCATCGTGCGCCGGGTGGCCTCCACCGCCAGGCCGTGGTCGCTGGCCAGGACGATCCGACCGGAAGTGCGCCGGGCGGCCAGCACCCCCAGCCATCCCACCCCGCAGTTCAAATCGAGGACATGATCCCCGGGACCGATCTCCATGACCTGGGCGATGAGAGCGACGCCCGGATCGATATGGCTCCAGATCTCCAGGCCCGGCTTCCCCGCCCAGCGGATCCGCTCCCCGCCGATGCGATCCTCAAATTCCCGCCAGACATAGTAATCCGTGACCGTTCTGTGGATCATAGTCATTTATTTCACCTCATAGGGTGAAACAAATGACCGGCCACTTCCTGCTTCAACGACCCGTGGCTCGTAGACCGACCCGAAGGCCGTTCCGCCGCCAGAGGGATCTCCACAGGCGTCACTTCCCGGGGAACTCCCGGTAGGGCCTTTGAGGGCAGCCAACCCATAAAGCCGCAGGTTGAGCGCCGCGTTCCAGTCCCGATCCATCTCCAGCCCGCAGGCCGCGCAACGGAAAACCCGCTGGGACAGCGAAAGCCGCGGACCCACCCATCCACACTGCGAACACCTGCGGGTGGACGGGAAATCCCGCGGCGCCACAATGAGCCGCGCGCCATACCAGCGGCCCTTGTATTCCAGCATCCGGCGGAACATCCCCCAGCCCACATCCATTACGCTTCTGGCCAGTTTCCCACGAGCCAGGCCCTTCACATGGAGATCCTCCACCACGATCGTCGACTTGGTTTTCGCCAGCGCCGTGGTGACCTGGTGAAGGAAGTCCCGCCGGATGTTCCGAATCCGCCGATGCAGCCGGGCCAGCCGAAGGGAGGCCTTGCGATGGTTCCTCGATCCCTTTTGCTTGCGGGAGAGATGTCGGGAACGGCGCCGCAATAAGCGCAGCCCCCGGGCCAGCGGCTTCGGGGCTTCGATGCGCGTTCCATCGGACAGCACCAGGAAGGACATCAGCCCCAGATCCACGCCCACCACGTCGTCGTCCTGGGGAACACGGGGGATGGGATCGGGCCGCTCCACTTCACAGGTGAGGCTCACAAACCAGCGATCAGCCTCCCGGGAGATGGTGGCCGAGAGGATGCGGGCCTTCTTTTCCTGGAGGAGCCGGAGGAGCCTGTCCGTCCGCTCCTTGGTGCGCACCTTGCCGATGCGGGGGAGCTGCACGTGACGGGGAGTCACCCGGATGGAGCCCGTCAGGCGGGCCTTGTTATCGTCCAGGCTCTTCTTGCGCTTGAACCGGGGCCTTCCGGCCCGGCCCTGCCGCCAGTTGCGAAAAGCCCGCTCCAGATCCCGGAAGGCCTCCTGAGGGGCGCACTTGGACACCTCTACCCACCAGGGAGCGTTCTCTCGCTTCCAGACGTTCCACGCCTTGTGGAGCTGGGCGGCGGAGGGAAGGGGCAGGCCTTGCTCCAGCGCCTCCAGGCAGCGGGACAGACCCCAATTGTAGGCGAAGCGGGCCGCCCCCACGTGCTTGGCCAGGGCCACCCGTTGCGTCCCGTTGGGATCCAGCTCGAAGCGAAACGCCTGCATCTCCCGCATCCCATCGTCTCCAGCACCCGCCTGCATGCGGTGAGGTGGCGGATCCCCTGCTGGCAAGCCCAGTCAGAGCGCTTTGTGGTCGAATGGAAGATAATAAGAACGGCAGCTGTTGTCAACCCCCATGGCACGCCCTGTCGGCGCGAGAAAAATTGAAGCTCCCGGCCTTATAAACGTGAAGTGGGCGAGGCCCATTCCAGGACCCCGCCCACTTCCGCGCAGGTGGAGGCGGCGGGAATCGAACCCGCGTCCGGAAGATTCGATCGCCGGTGCCTACAGGCTTATCCGGTTCTTCCCTCTCGCCGGCCGGTCCTCCAACCGGCAAGGTCTCCGGCCAGCCAGCCCCTGGGATCTTAGGCGGCCTTCCGGGGCGCCCGGCCGCCGCACGCCGACTTTGTCACACCCGATCCGGCCCCGTCGGCGATGGGTCCGGTCGAGCGGGTCCCCTCATCGGGGGACCGTCCCCTCACGCTGGCTTAGGCGGCCAGCGGGAGAGCCGCGTAATCGCGGTTGGCACTTGTTGTTTGCCCGGGTTGTTCACGGGGTCCGAGCGGCCCCGACCTGCCACCGACGATCTGCCTCCCCCGTCGAGCCCTCTTCGCCCCCTTGTGCATTTCTATTATATCGCATGTCCAGCTTCCTGGAAACTACTCAGGGCTTTTCGAAGATCTTACCCATCCAGACAGGAGGTGGAGGGAGAAGGTGGGGGGACACCCCCCGCAGCCCCCCTGCCGGGGGCTTTTGCCCCCTGCACCCCTCTATCTCTCAGAACATTGAAAAGCCCTGGAAACTACTCCTTCACCCTGTTCAGGGCTTCCCAATCCTCTGTTGTATCAGGGATCGCACCGTTTGCTTCCCCACGGGGGCACTGTCGGTGCCCCTCCCCCGCGAAAGCCCCGCCCGAAAACGCATCCCTCCGGATGGAGGGACTACTGAAAAGCGAAGGGGGGATATGTCACCCCAACCGGCCCTCTGCATCTAAAAGGAGTGAAGGGCAACGGTCCGCGCCATCGGGCCCTCCGACTGGGGGGAGGGGGTGGGCTTCCGCCCACCCCCTCCAGGCTCCCAGGAGGAGGCCGGCGGATCGAACCCGAAACCCTTTCGCCCCAGGAGGAGGTCCGTATGGCGTTGCTGGATGCGCATACCCGTGAGGAAGTCCGACGTCTGCTGACAGATCTGAAGAACCCGGTCCGGCTTCTGGTTTTCATCCAGCACGTGGATTGTGTATATTGCCGCGAGACGCGGCAGCTGATCGAGGAAGTTGCCTCCCTGTCGGATCAGATCACCGTAGAGGTCTACAACCGGATCACCGATCGGGAGATGGCCGAGCGCTATGGCATCGATAAAGCGCCCGCGGTGGTGATCGAGGGGGATCAGGACTACGGCATCCGCTACTTCGGGATCCCGTCCGGCTATGAGTTCGGCTCCCTGATCGAAGATATCCGGATGGTGGGGGCGCGGGATTCCGGTCTCTCCCCATCCAGCCGCAAGCGCCTGGCTCAGATCCAGACGCCCGTTCACATCCAGGTCTTCGTCACGCCGACATGCCCCTACTGCCCGCGGATGGTGCGGCTGGCCCATCAGGCGGCCATGGAAAGCCCGTGGATCCGGGCGGATATGGTGGAGGCGATGGAGTTCCCGGAGCTGGCGGATTACTACGGCGTCTATGGCGTCCCCCGAACGGTGATCAACGAGGTCATCCACATCGAGGGGGCGGTGCCGGAGGGCTACTTCATCAACGAGCTGATGAAGGTGATGGATCCGGAGGCGATGGCCCGGGCTCAGGCAACCTGGGAGCATATGCGCCATGCCCTCGCTGGAGCGCATGCACATCATCACCATCATGACGATGAAGAGGAATGAGTCGGTGAGGTTGGAGAGGACCCTGTCCGATCTCAATCCGGAGGAGGTGAAACCATGACAGTGAATATGGCCAGCTGGGATCGGATCGTGCGGTTCATCGTGGCCGTGGTTTTCATCCTGCTCTCCGCCTTCGTCCTCCGCTTCAACACCCTGGGCATCATCCTCACCATCATCGGCGTGATCTTCATCCTGACATCTCTGGTCGGGTGGTGCCCGCTCTACACGCTTCTGGGCTTCCGGACGAAGCGCTGAGACAGGGACGCGGGGGATTTCCGGAGGCAGGGGGCGCCCAGGGGGGGCGCCCCCTGTGAATATCCGGAACCCGCCGGGCCGGCGATCCCACGAAGTGGCCCTGCCGCGAAGCGGGAGCCCGGGTAGGTGCCCATCGCCCTTCACAGCCACCCCAGTCCCCTCGCCATTGTCTGGACACCGGGCAGGAGAAGGAGGGGGCCGGATTTGACAAGGGCGCCCGGACCCGCTAAATTGTTATATAGAGCGCGCGGGCGTAGCTCAGATGGTAGAGCGTTGGCTTCCCAAGCCAAAGGCCGCGGGTTCGAGTCCCGTCGCCCGCTCCATTGGGGGCAGATCAGCGATCTGCCCCCTTTGTTTTGTAACCAAGGGGAGAGATCGTTCCATCCTATCTTCTGTAGGAGAAAGCGCTCGCACCGGGAGAGCGAACAGGCTTTCTCCTCACCCCTCCTGGCCACGGAGGAAACGGGGGTTTGGGGTGGGGCGAGCCACCGATGGTGGCTCGTTCCGCCTCAAACCCTCAGGGAAGGATCAACTGGGCCACGAAGGAGGGGGATCTCAGAAGAATGTCCTTCATGCGCTTTATCCCGGTGGTTCATCCTTCCCCTGAGGGGAGTGTGGAATGGGAAACTGGTGGATTCGTATTGGGCGTCTCTGGGGGCATCTTCAGGAGAACCAGAAGGAACGTACGCCTCGCGGGTCGCCCCTCCCTTCGCCCCAGGCTTCCCCTTCTGAAGAGGAGCCTCTTCTGCTCCTGGAGAAACGCCTGGGCTGGTCCTTCCAGAACCGGGCCCTTCTGATAGAGGCCCTGACCCACCGGTCTTATGTCAATGAGCACCCCGATGAAGGGATTCGCGACAACGAGCGCCTGGAATTCCTGGGAGACGCGGTCCTTCAACTGGTGGTCAGTGCGGATCTGTTTCGTCGGTTTCCGGACTGGGCGGAGGGGCGCCTGACGGAATTGCGCACCGTCCTGATCCGCGGGGAGCGGCTGGCCGCCTGGGCGGAGGATCTGGAGCTGGGCCGCTGGCTTCGCCTGGGGAAAGGCGAAGCCGAAAGCGCCCGGACCCGCCCCTCCGTTCTGGCGGACGCCTTTGAGGCGCTCCTGGGCGCCCTGTATCTGGATGGGGGGCTGCCGGCAGTGGAACGCCTGATGGACCGGCTGCTCCCGGAGGCCATCGATCAGGCCCTGAGGGATCTGGAGTGGCACGATCCGAAAGGACGCCTGCAACAATGGAGTCAGGCGGTCCGGGGGAAGACCCCCGTCTATCGGGTGGTGGCCGTGGAAGGCCCTCCCCACGCGGCCCGTTTCACGGTCCAGGTGCTGATCGGCGATGAGGTCGTGGGGGAGGGTCAGGGAGCCAGCAAGCGGGAAGCCACCCGGGAGGCAGCCCGAAACGCCCTGGTCCGCCTGGGGATCGAGAACGGCGGCAAGGGGGAGTAGGAGGGGCTTTCGCCCCGACAGGCTTTCGCCCCGACCGGATGTCGCCGCTGAAGCGGCTCCTACTCCTACAGACTCCTACAGACCGGATGTCGCCGCTGAAGCGGCTCCTACAGGCGGCACATTGCCATGTTTGCCATGTGGGGAATTCCTATGGAACGCCGATGGCTGGAGAAACTGGAAGCTGTTGAACAGCGCTATGAAGAGCTGACCGCGATGCTGGCCGACCCGGCCGTGGCGGCGGATGTTTCCCGGCTTCGAACGCTCAGCCAGGAGCGGGAGGAGCTGGAACCCATTGTGGAAACCTTCCGCCGCTATCAGGCGGTGCGCCGACAGCTGGAAGACGCACGGCAGTTGCTGGAAACCACCGAGGACGAAGAGCTGGCTGCCCTCGCCCGGGAGGAAGTGGAACGTCTCTCCGAAGAGCAGGAGCAACTCGAGCAGCAGCTCCAGCGCCTCCTGCTCCCCCGCGATCCCAACGATGAAAAGAACGTCATTATGGAGATCCGCGCCGGGGCAGGCGGGGAGGAAGCCGCCCTGTTCGCTGCCGATCTCTTCCGGATGTACACCCGTTACGCCGAGCGGAAGGGTTGGGAGGTGGAGCTCCTCAGCGCCAATGAGACCGGCCTGGGCGGCTTCAAGGAGGTCATCTTCCTGATCCGTGGCCGCGGCGCTTATTCCCGCCTCAAATACGAGAGCGGCGTCCATCGGGTCCAGCGGGTGCCGGTTACGGAGGCCTCCGGGCGCATCCACACCAGCACGGCCACCGTCGCCGTGCTCCCCGAGATGGATGAGGTGGAAGTGCAGATCGATCCGAAGGACCTGATCATCGAAACCTTCCGGGCGGGCACGGCCGGCGGGCAGCACATGCAGAAGAACGAGACAGCGGTGCGGATCACCCATATCCCCACCGGGATCGTGGTCTCATGCCAGGATGAGCGCTCCCAGTTCCAGAACAAGCAGCGAGCGCTGGCCATCCTGCGGGCCCGCCTGTATGAGCTGGAGCGTCGAAAGCGGGAGGCGGAGGTCAGCCAGGCCCGCCGCCTCCAGGTGGGGACCGCGGAGCGCGCCGAGAAGATCCGCACTTACAACTTCCCTCAGAATCGGGTCACGGATCACCGGATCAACCTCTCGCTGTATCGGCTGCAGGAGATCCTGGATGGCGATCTGGATCCTCTCATCGATGCGCTGATCCTGGAGGATCAGGCCCGCCGGCTGGCGGAGGAAGAGATGGCCACACGTTGAAATCCACCGGTCGCATCAGGGGTTGCGCGGTGGGTTTCCCTGGCGCATCCCCTGACTTTTGATTTTTGCCAGCATTTCGCGATTCTGTTTCGGAAGCTTCAGGACATGACGGAAACGGGACAGGTATTTCAACGGGCTTCCCGCTGGGCGACAGCCACGCGGGTCCATCGACATTCGTGGCTGCGCCGCTTCCTGACCTTCCTGCTTCATCTCGCTTACCGGATAGTGTTGCGCCTGGAGGTCGTGGGGCTGGAGAACATCCCCCCCTCCGGGCCCGTGATCCTGGCCATCAATCACATCAGCTTCCTGGACCCGGTTCTGGTGGTCAGCCTGCTGCGGCGCAAAGTGCTCCCCATGGCCAAAGCCGAGGTCTTCCGTGACGTGGTTCTGGGCCCCCTGGTCAGCGCCTTCGACGCCTTCCCGGTCCGGCGGGGGGAGATCGATCGCCGGGCCATCCAGACCGCCCTGGAGGTACTCCGGATGGGTGGGGTGTTGCTCATCGCCCCCGAGGGAACGCGCAGCCCCACCGGCGCATTGATCCCGGGGAAGGAAGGGGCCGTCTACCTGGCCTGGCGCACAGGGGCTCCCATCGTGCCGGTGGGCGTCGATGGAACCGACCGCTTCAAGTTCAACATCCGCCGGCTCCGGCGCACGCCGGTACGGGTGGTCTTCGGCCCGCCTTTCCGGGTGGAGATCCCCGAGGAGCGGAGCCGGGAGGCGTTGCGGGAGGCCACAGACGAGCTGATGGTCCAGATCGCGGCGCTGCTCCCTTCGGAGCGACGCGGGGTTTACGCTGACTTCCCGGCTGCCGCGCCGCGCTACCTCCACCCCCTGGCAGCCCCGGAGAGCCTTGAGGCGCGGCGGACCCTGGCGGGGCATGTGACTATGGGCCCCTACTCCACTGAGATTCCCTGAGCGAGCTGCAAAAAGGCTCCGGCTTCAACGCCACGCCATCGCCGCGATGTCCCCCCGGGCGGTGAGACGGTCGATCCGGCCGGAAGGGAGGGCGATCCGGTAGAGGTCCCCCTGATAGCGAACCAGGAGGCTTTCCCCGTCGGGCGCCCAGCGCATATCCGGCTGGCCGCCGAATCCCATCTCCCCCTCCGGGGGGAACAGCCGCCGGCGGTTGCTCCCATCGTGATCCGCCCAGTAAAGGTCGTAACGCGAAGCGTCCCCTGCTTCCGGCTGACGGGCCTGGCCGAAGAAGAGCCCCTCAGGGCTCCAGAGCACGCCGGCCCATATCCCAACATCCTCGATCAACGGGCGTGCCCATCCTTCATCCACCGCCAGGATCCAGAGATCGAACCGGGTGGATTGCTCCGGGGGCTCTGCGGAGCGGGGAGGGCCATGGACCAGCGCGGCGAGGTATCGGCCATCGGGGGACCACGCGAGGGCGGGCACCCAGGCCCATGCGCTCCGGGTCTCATAAACCGGGAAGGTGAGCCACATGGTCGCCTTCAGGCTCCCCAGATCCAGGATTCCGACCCCATCGGTGCGCCCGAAGGCCAGACGGCGGCCATCCGGGGACCACGCCCAGGCCATGCCCCACCATCCGTAAGGGCCGCCAGCGGTTGGCGTCAGCACCTGGCGGGCTTCGATCCGCCCGTTCACCCATCGGCCGATCCAGAGGTCGTTATGCGCCCGCCAGCCCGGCGGCCCGGGGCTCGGCTCCCCGGTGGCGAAGGCCAGGCGGTCCCCCTGAGGGGACCATTCCAGCCAGAGCACATTTTCCAGACCCACCGGCTGCGGACGTGGAGGATCGGCGCGGAGGTTCAGCCCCCACAGCGTGTTCAGAAGGGGACGAGGGGATGTCAGGGGAACCCGGGAGAACAGGAGGACGCCGCCATCCGGAGACAGGGTGAAGATCCGGCCGTCCAGATCGCCCAGGTTCGTGAGCGGCAGGATCCGGGTCGTTTCCCCAGCGACGCGCCATGCATCCCGACGGGCCAGGAAGACCAGCGTGCCGGAGATGGGCATGGACGCCACCTCGCCCAGCAGACTGACCGCCACGATCTCGGGAACCGGATCCCGCAGGCGCTCCCGGTGGATCTCCTGGCGCTCCACCGGCTGGCCATCGGCCCATGTGATCCGGACGGTCACCCGTTCGACGCCGGGTTCGCCCCGGCGGATCAGGCGGGTCTCCCCCGGCGCCAGCCGCGCGTCCTTCAGGATCTGTCGGGGAAAGGGGATCGGGATCTCCTGAGCCTCCAGGGTCTGGGTGATGCGGGTGACCGTGATCACCATCCCTGGAGTGATCCGGGCCGTCTCCGGCGGGGACACCCGGTCCAGATCCCCCAGGGAGATCCCAGCCTGCGCCAGCGCCTCCCGTACAGTGGTCGCGCGAAGATAAACGGTGCGCTGCTGTCCATCGGCCACCACCGTGACCGGGATCGGTCGGGCGAGGCAGGCGACCAGCATCGCTACCCCGAATCCGATCATCCCGCGTTCCCACCGGCGGATCATCCATGCCTCCGGTTCTCTGTTCTGGCATGCCGTCCGGGAGGCCTCTTTCCGGTTGTTGATTTTACCGGAGGCGAGGACGGGCAGGGGGATTTACGGAGGGCTGCGCAGGATCAGCGGGAGGAAGAGGACATGCGGGCAGATCATGGACACATTGTTGTCCTCCCATGCCTCCCAGACCCGTCCGGTCAGGGGGCTTTCTCCGTAGGGATCCACATCCACGTTCAGGAACAGGCACCGACCGGGCTGGAGCGAGGCGGTTCCAGTGATCGGAACCTCGTGGCCGGGGCTCAGAGGAGGGAGCCACACGCCGGTGGGTCCCTGCATCCACGTCTCGAACCCTCCGCCGTCCGCCGGGCTGGTCGGGGGATCTCCGGGGGCGCGTTGCTGCAAAGCGACCAGAAAGCCGCCGACCCGTGATGGGACCGATGCGGCGCCTGCATTGCGGATCCATGCATTCACCTGAGCGCTTCCTCCATGGATCCGCAGGGTCATGGTGAGGGGGATCAAATCCGGGAGCGTGGCTTCCGATCGATTCCGCAGATCCCCCAGGCGGAAGGTATACGTGACCCATGCCCGGCTCTCTGGAGTGGTGGTGAAGCGCGCCATCGGCCAAACGAGGCCTCCGGGCACGTAAAGGGGAAAGGGGCTCAACCCCTCGTGACTGGCGGAGACGATCCGCGCATAGGTAACTGTATAGACGCCTGCGGACAGACGCACTGCCATCCCGGTGGCGAAATCGAAGCCCTCTCGCCCAATGGTCCCAACGGTGATCTCGTATTCCGGCGGGTCATAGCGCGCGTAGGCGGTTGTAACCCATGAGGCGAAAAGCGTGTGAGTGGGCTGGATGTTGTAGAACACCACCCCGGTGGCCTCCACCGTCCAGGTAATCGCCCCATCCAGGGGATCCGCCCAGGCCTCCACGCGGGTGATCTGCCCCGGGAACGTGAGCCCTCCAAACCCGATGCGCAGGGAGCTCACGGTGGCGTTCTCAACCCGGTTTTCCCGGGTGATAGAGAGATGAGGGTCTCCCGGATCCGTGATGCCGATGGTCATGGTCTGCCACCGAGCGTTGGGAAGCGTCTCAGCCGCAGCAATCCCTGGCTCCGGGGCAGGAGGAGCCGGCCACGGAGGAGGGGGCGGGGGCGGAAGGGTCTGGGCGCTCCCGCGTCCGATCAGAGCGCCCAGAAGCCCCAGTCCTGTTAAGGTGAGCCCCATGAGCCAGAGGATCCTCCCCCTTGGCATCTTTGATCCCCCCTCCCTTTCGTTCGGTTCACCCGTCAAAGCCACCCGGCGTGGGCGTCATCGTCGGCGTGGGCGTCCACGCCGGCGTAGGGGTACGGGTGGGCGTGCGGGTGGGAGTCGATGTGGGCGTTCGCAGCGGCGTCGGCGTGGGGGTGGGCGTCGGCGTAGGAGTGCGGGTAGGCGTTGGCGTCCACGTCGGTGTGCGCGTGGGCGTCGGCGTCTGCGTGGGCGTGGGAGTTCGGGTCGGGGTCCGCGTCGGCGTGGGCGTGCAGATCGACGGCGGGCACACCGTCGGCGTGGGCGTGCGGGTGGGGGTCGGTGTCCGCGTCGGCGTGGGCGTGCGGGTGCGGGTCGGCGTAGGGGTACGGGTGGGCGTGGGGGTCGGCGTCGGCGTGCAGATCGACGGCGGGCACACCGTCGGCGTGGGCGTGCGGGTGGGGGTCGGTGTCCGCGTCGGCGTGGGCGTGCGGGTGGGGGTCGGTGTCCGCGTCGGCGTGGGCGTGTGGGTGCGGGTCGGCGTAGGGGTACGGGTGGGCGTGGGGGTCGGCGTCGGCGTGGGCGTTGGGGTAAACGTGGGCGTGGGCGTCGGCGTATCCGTCGGCGGCGGCGTGGGCGTCGGCGTATCCGTCGGCGCCGGTGTGAACGTGGGCGTCGGCGGCGGAACCACCGTCGGGATTTGCGGCGGCAGCCCCAGCAGACGAACCGTCCGAAAGCGCTCGTTGATGGCCTCGCGGCGGGCGATCAGCGGGATGTAGGCCACGATGGGCCGGAGGAGCGGGGTGATGATCATATGGTTGTGGCGCACCACCACCACCACCCGATCCCCGGGGCCGCCCGCGTCGTTCCCCGGGACACACTGCAGCGTCGCCGGGTCGAACTCAAAGCCGGACCGGCTGCTGCAGATGGTGACCCCATAGAAGCCCGGCGTGTCGGAGCCCGGTCCCCCGGCCTGCTCCCCAAATTGCGTGATCAGGAGACCGTAAAGGATCTCACGGCCCCGCTCCAGGCCCGACCGCAGCCGGGCCTGCTCCCGATCGGCTTCATCCGCGCAACCGCTGAGACAGAAGGCTGGATCGAATTGCCCGGTGGAGAGATACCGGGCCGCCGCCCGGGCGTTGTTTTCAATGGTGGCCCAGGCATAAAAGACCCGAGCCAGCTCAATGACCATAAAAACCAGAAGGAGAAAAACCGGTAAAGCCAGCGCAAATTCCAGTGTCCCCTGTGCCGGCCGGCGCATGGAGCCCTCCTCTCTAAAACATCGAAAGCCCGTTTACCGGTTCAGACGGGTGAAGATCCGCCGGGCGATCTCGCGGAAGATCTGCTGCAAGGTGCCTGCGTCCGGGGCGTAGAAATAGTTGCTGCAGGATTGGCCCACGGGCTGCCAGACCGCCCCTGGGTTGAACCAGTCACTCCCGCTCTGGAGGCACTCGGCCTGATTATCCCCATCGGTCACATCGGCCAGATAACGCATGAACTTCTCCCCCACATCACGATCCCGCCCGCCGCCCGGCCGGATGTTCAGGTTGTGCATGCTGCTGCCGTAGCCGATGGCGAAGACCACCACATTGGCCTCCCGCAGCACATCCACCATATCCAGCGCCGCATCCTCTGCATCATATCGGAAGCTCGTGCTGGGATGCCGGGTTTCGAAGTCGCCATCCTGGCAGAACGGGCGGTAAGCCGGATCCCCCCAATACCAGGTGGGCTCCCCCCATCCGGGAGGTGGATTATATCGAGGGCAAAGGCCGAAATCCCTCGCTGGGGGATCGGGGGAATCCGGGACTGGATCGGTGGCGTTGGCCGACGCGTCGCTCAACATCACAATCGCCCAGAGAGCACCGGTCTCCGCCGGCCGTCCCTGGGTGGCCAGGACATTGTAGGCCATCCGGAGGGCTCCCTGGACGTTGCTGCTGGGGCATGGACGGGGATCATTGCCCGGACCGGGTTCGAAGGGAGGAACCGGGCTGCATGTCCCGGATGTGCAATCCATGCCGGCGCATTTCGCGGTTTGGGGGTTCTGGGCGGGATCATAAACCTGGATGCTCTGGATCGCGTTCTGAACAGTGGCGAGGCTCGTTCCCCCGTTGAGATCCACCCATAGACGGGCCTGGCGATCAAAGGAAAGCACCGCGACCCGGTCATACGGATAATACATGCGGGCGGCGAACTCCAGAGCTGCCTGACGCACGAAACGGAAAGGCGCACAGCTATCCGTGGGATTGCAGAAATGCGGCTTCTGCGGCCGGGGGCAGGCCGGATTGGGGTCCGGTGCATCGGTGGGAATGCAGATAATCGGGTTCCCGCTGGCCAGGACCATGGGGGTGTCGTAAGCCATGGATTCCGAGCTGTCGATGATCAGCACCAGGTCAACAGAGGCTGCCTCGCCAGTGGCGGAGCCGGAGAGCCGGACGCTCTGCCAGCCCACCACGCGCATGAAAGTCATGGGAACGATCACCTCCGCCTCCACCCGCACCAGCTTGCGACGAGGGGTCGTGCAGAGTTCAGCAGCGTAAGGGCCCGGATCGTCACAGGTATAGACCCGGATGTTGGCCACATCGAAGCCCTGGGCGGTCAGGAAATCCCGGGCGGCCTGCTGGATATCGGCAAGGGTGCGGCCGACGCGGAACTGGTTGGAGCCGGCCAGGGCCGCTCCATCCAGGGCATGCTGCAGGCGGTGTCGGGCAGCATAGAGGCGGGCACCATCCATCGCCAGGCCGGCCAGGGCCAGCAGCCCCACCAGCATGAAGGCGAACAGAACTATGATCTGCCCACGACCGCGCATGCTTCACCTCCAGATTCCCCATGAGGGCAGGGGAGCTGGGCCAGCCGATGTGCCGTTCATTCCATTGGATCTACGGAGGGCAACGGCATCCAGGCCGACGCATACATCGGGATGATCTCCGGGAAGATCCAGGTGAACAGGCCCAGGCGCTGGCGATAGTGGTGATACGCTTCCACCACCAGAACACCCTTGCTGGGGGGGTGGCCGATCTCCGCAGCGATCGCCGCATCGGTGACCCGGGAGCTCTGGTTGTGGAAACGAGACCATCCGTTGGGCGCATTTCGAGGGAGCCGCCAGGCCAGCGTGCCATCCTGCCGGATGCCGAAGGCGGAGATCACCAGGTCATCCCCCAGGCCGGCGTTCAACCCATATGGGCGGAAGGCCTCATCAAAACGCTGCGAAACAGGATCCATAAACAGGGGGCTGTCACAGACGGCGCCAGGATCCCGGGGATCTTCTTGATGGTCCGCATACAGGCAGGGGTCTCCATCAGCCCCAAAGCGGGCGGCCTCCCGCACGGCGTCCTGGAGGGAAAGATACGCGGCGATCGCGAACCCCAGCTCCGTCAGGCCGGCGATGAGGATCAGGAAGAGGGGCAACAGGATCGCCAGCTCCACGATGCTCTGGGCCCGTCGTCTACCCTCGACCCTTCGAGCCATGGATCCCCCGTATCTAAAAGCCATCTTGAGGCGGTATTACAAAAATACCTTGACTCAGCTCAATCATAATTAAAAATTCTCAAACCGTCAATAGCCTCAAGGTCCGGGGGGCGAGGGGCCTGGGATCCGGCGTAACCCCCCTGCGAGGATCAGCGGTATTTGTAAGAGGAGGTTAGAGCACTATGACTTTATGGACTCCAGCAACTCCTGCGAAGTTCCCCCGCCGGGGTCAGGGCCTGGTGGAGTTCGCCCTGATCCTCCCGGTGCTGTTGCTGTTCATGCTGGGCATCATGGAGTTCGGCCGGATCCTCTTCATTTATACCGAGGTCTCCAATGCGGCGCGGGAAGCTTTGCGCGCGGCGGCGGCGACGATCCATCGGGGCAACGATGCGGATCGCGGGAAGGTGACCGCAACAGAGTGCAACGAGATCCTGAACCGGGCCTACGGAACCCTGGCGCTGACGCCCCGAACCCAGGTGACGATCACGGTGGAATATGTCCGTCCGAACCCCGGAGGCGGCAGTGGGACCCCCATTGGGGTCTGCTCCTCGGATCCGGCTCAGTCCCAACTGCCCACCCAGGTGCTGGTCCTGAACGATCAGGTATATGTGGAGGTCCGATCCCAGGTGAGCGCGGCCACACCCCTGATCCGACCCTTCGTATCGAACCTGCCGCTCCGTTTCGCCGGGATGCGCTCCGTGGTCCCGATCAGCGGGATCGCCATGCCCAAACCGTGAGCGCGAGGGGAGAGGACGATGGGATCCTGCTGGAATCACCATTCCTCTGATTATCGCCAGCGCGGCCAGAGCCTGGTGGAGTTCGCCCTGGCCGCCACGGTGTTGTTGCTGCTGCTCACCGGGGTGCTGGATCTGGGCCGGATGTATATGGCGTGGGTGGCGATCCAGGACGCGGCGGGCGAGGGGGCCCTCTATGCGGCGATGAACCCGCGCTGCATCAGCGCGGCGGACGGGCCTTCCTGCGCGACCCCCAACAACGCTTACGATCGGACGTTCATCGCGATCCGGCAGACGCCCGGGACCCCCCTGGATCCCTATCAGGTGACGATCACCATCACGCCGAACGATCCGGCTCAGATCTGCTTCGGGACGCCGATCACGGTCTCGACCACCTATTCCTTCACGATGATCACGCCCATCATGCGGGGGATGTTCGGATCCGGAGTGACGCTGCGCGCCTATGCGGTCCAGCGCGCGTTGAACCACGGCTCCAGCAGCTGCCCGTGAACCTGGAGGACGCACGCTGGACGGAACGCCGGCGGACAGCCCCCATCTCCGGTACAGGCAACAGGAGGCCAGGATGTGGAAAGGGAAAACCGAACGAGAACGCGGTCAGGCGCTGGTGCTCATTGCGATCGCCTTCATCGGCCTTCTGGCCCTCACGGCCCTGGCCCTGGATGGCAGCAACGCTTACGGCCAGCGCCGACGGGCCCAGAACGGGGCGGACGCCGGGGCGCTGACCGGGGCCCGCTTCCTCTGGAACCCGAAGCCGTGGTGCAACAACGCGCAGGGCTACGGATGCCCGGAGGCGGCGCTGTTGCGGGCCGTCAACAGCGCGGTCGAGGCCCACAACCTGCCGGACACGGACGGCCAGCCCGGGAACGCCTACAACGGCAACATCCAGGTCTTCTACACCGACGCCGATGGGAACGTCCTCGGCCCGGTGGGCGGCGGCTTCGTCCCCGCCAAGATCGGCACCAAGGATGTGAAAGGGGTTCGCGTGGTGGTCTGGAACCCCTTCCCGGCCTTCGTCGCCCGGGTCATCGGCCAGTCGAACCTCCGGGTCAGCGCGGAGGCCACGGCCGTTTACCAGCCCCCGGTCTCATGCAACGGCTGGGCGATTTTCGGAGGGTGCACCGGCAATTGCCAGCCGAACGTCCTGAAGGCCACCGGCGGCGGCCAGGCTGGAGTCGTCAACGGCAACATCCACTCCAACGCCGACATCAACATCAGCCAGCAAATGTATATCAACGGGGTCTGTGACTACGTGACGGAGAAGAAGGGAAACGGGACGTGCCAGACCACCCAGCAGGGCAGCTACATCCCGATGCCCGAGTTCTACAAGTATGAAGACTTCCTGCCCGGCGGCTCGAAATGGAACCAGGTCGATCCCAGCCGGCGGTATTATTTCAACGGCCCCATTACGTTGAAGTCCGCTGGCCTCTGCCCCTCCCCCGGGAACAACGGCGGCGGCTCCTATAAGCTCTGCGATGGCCTCTACGTGGTCAATGGGGATGTCACCATCCAGGGCGGAGGGACGGTCACCATCACCATCGTCACCAACGGGGAGATCAAATCCACCAGCTCGAACAACGATCAGGCCTACTTCAAGGGGTTCTACAAAGAGCCGGACGGCAAGGGGCAGCTCCTGTTCTTCTCGACGTCGAATGACACCAACAACGGGGCGATCCAGCTCTCGTATTCCAAGATCTCATGGGAAGGCCTGATCTACGCCCCGAGCGGCCTGGTCAACCTTTCAGGCAGCCAGGGGTTCACCGGGAACGGCGCCATCTTCGGGTATGAGGTGGATGTCTCCGGCGCCGATTTCCAGCTGACCTATAACGATAACGCCTGTCCGACCACACCGCCTCAGCTCTTCCTGTTTAAGTGAACGGATCCTCCGGGGAGGCGCAGCCGGGCTGCGCCTCCCCCCTTTTGCGCCTCCGGATCGTATAAAAAACCTAACCATTTTGCGCAGGAGCGATCATGAAAGCCCGTAATGGTTGGTATCGGGTTGGGATTACCCTGGGCATCGCTGCCGTGGGGCTGATGCTCCTCTGGCTGGCCATGAGCCGCCGGGCGGAGGCCGGGATCGAGGTGCGCTCCCAGACGACCCTGGACGACTTCAACGGCGGGGAGTTCCTTCGCACCGGCCTGGCGGATGTCGGCGACGGTGCGGTCTCGTTGCTGCGGGCCGGGTTGAGCGGGGAATGGATCACCACGGTGGTCACCGCTGGCCTCACCCCCCGCTGGGGTCACACCGCCGTCTACACGAACGGGCGCATTTACGTCATCGGCGGGCTCGATGATCCAGCGGTCCCGAACGCCATCACGGCCACCATCGTGCAATCCGCCACTGTCCTGAACGACCATGGCCTCTCCCCCTGGGCGACGGTCTCCACCAATCTGACCGCGATCTTCACGCGGGGAACCGCTTATGGCGGCGCGGTCCTGGTGAACGATTTTCTTTACGTCATCGGGGGTCGGCAGGATCCCCTGATGGAATTCCCCTTGCAATCCGGGGTCGCCTACGCTCGGGTTCGCCCGGACGGCTCGCTTTCCCCCTTCACCGCCACCACCCCCCTTCCGACCGGCCTGTCGAACATGGCGGTCGTGGCCTGGGATGGATGGATCTATGTGATCGGGGGGTTGGCGGAGGGGAATCCCATCACCGTGGTGGATACGATCTACGTTGCCCACCCCGATCCGACCACCGGGGAGATCTCCGGGTGGGCCCTTCTCACCTGGACGCTTCCTTACCCGCTGCACAGCCACGCGGCGGTGGCGGAACAGGGATACCTGTATCTCATCGGGGGCATGACCCAGACCGTGGGCAGCCCGCTGTTTGAGGTCTGGTTCGCCCCGCTCGGGGCGGGGACCCTTCAGGCCCCCTTCACGCGAACCGCTTCGCTGGATAACAACCTGGTGGAGCTGGCGGCGATCAGCTATAACGGCCTGCTTCTGACCAGCGGCGGCCTGCAGAGCAACCTCAGCGATCCCAGCCCGGACGTGCGAGCCGGGGTGATCGCGGACACCGGAGATGTGATCACCTGGACGGCCACCAGCCTGATCACGCCGCCCCGCCACGCCCACGCCATGGTGGTGCTCCCGGATGGATGGGTGTATGTGATCGGTGGCCTGTCCCGCTCCGGAGGTGGGAGCAACATCCCTCTTACCCACATCAACGCAGGGCATTTCGGCACGGATGGCCTGGGGCTGTTCGTCTCCAGCGGCCGCTATCTCGCCCCGCCCTTCCATCTCAGCCAGCGACGATTGCTCCAGGCGCTGCGCCTGCATGCATTGCGACCCAATTCCACGGACATCACCCTCCGCTATCGCACCCAGGCCCAGGACGGCTTCCCATGGAGCGATTGGAGCGCATGGGTTTCGATTACCGGAACCGGTGAGCTCACGGTCGAGATCCCGCTGGGCGTCTACGTGCAGTCGTTGCAGTATGAGCTGGCTCTCACCACCTCAAACCCGCTTACAGCCCCATTTCTGCTGAATGCGGACCTGCTTTATGAGGTGCCCGATCAGCCGCCCACGTGGATCAAACGGGCGTCCCCACCGGATGGGACCCCGGTGCGGCCCGGGGATCGCATCACTTACACCCTCGTGCTGACCAACGACAGCGGGGCCACCCTCCACGGGATCCGCCTCGAGGACAGCTTCCCGGCTGGCACGGTGTATGTGGAGGGATCCGCCGCCGCCTCGCCGGTGCTTTCCTGGACGGTCACAGGCTCCGGGGTGGTGGGAGAGATAGAGGCCCTGGGTCAGGGACAGGTGGTGACCATGACTTTCGCGGTGACCGTTACAGCCGGCTCCGGGTCGATTCAGAATCAGGCAATCCTGGGGACGGACGAGTTCGGCCCCATGAACAGCGCGAAGATCGCGCACCCGATCGCCGCGCTGACCGGAAGCCTGAATGCGCGGCCGCCTTCAGGGGGCATGGTCTTCCCCGGCGATCGGCTCACCTACACGGTTCGTGTCACCAATCCGGCTCTCGTGGCGATCGGCCCCGTGGAGATCACAGGGCGCCTGCCCATTTCGATCACCCTGCTTCCTGGGGGGATCCAGGCAAGCGCGGGAGCGGTCTACACGAACACCTTCCCGGACTTCCGATGGACCCTGTCGACCATGGAGGCCGGGGCGGCCGCCGCCCTGACGATGACCGTGCGGGTGACCGACGCGCCCTTCATCGCGGATGGAGCCTGGCTGATGGCCACCGCGGCCCTCTCCGGAGCCATCCCCCTCCCCCTGGGCATCGTCACCCACGAGGTGCGCCAGCCGTATATCCTCCAGGTCACCAAAACCGACGGGAAGGCGATGGCGGACATCGATGAGCTTCTCATCTATACCATCACCCTCACCAACACGGGGTGGGTGACCGTGACCGACCTTCAGATCACCGACACGCTGGCCGGATGGCCGTGGATCTTCTTCCCGGATCAACCGGGGGCTTCCCGGTGGGTGACCGCATGGCCTGCCCTGGGGCCGCAGGCAACTGCGATCCTGACCCGGAGCGCTCGCATCAGCCTGTCGGCCAACCTCTCGGATGTGGTCGCCCTCACCAACACCGTGATCGCCCGCTCCTTCGGGACGTCCGGCGTCCCTCTCATGGATTCCTTCGAGGCCTCCGACGTTACCGCCCTGGCCGGGCCGGATCTCATAGCGACCATCCTGCCGGATTCGATTCAGTATCAGGAAGACAACCCCACTCGAACGCTTACATTTACGTTGAAGGTGACCAACATCGGCCCCGGAACCGCCCGTCCGCTCAGCGGCACCCTGGGCTGCGCGCCGTGGTGGATGCTGATCGGATTGAAGATCAATGGGAACCCCGCCGATAGCCGCTATTTCGGCCTTCCCGCCCGGCGGCTGGCTCCCGGGGAAAGCCTCTCCCAGACCTTCATCTACACGACCACGGAGGCGATCCCGATCACCCGTTTGCAGGCGATGGTGGATGCGCCAGCCCCCGGGTTCGGGGATCCGGCACGGGGCTGCGTGATGGAGGTCAACGAGGGCAATAACAATACCCTCGAAGTATGGATCGGGCAGCGCTTCCGGGTGTTCCTCCCGCTGGTCCTGCGCAGCCCATGAGCTCCCCGGATATCCGACCGATCCGAGCGTGAAGATCCAGTCGGGAAGGGCGCGGCTGCGCCGCGCCCTTCTTCCGCTTTCGAACGCGGAGGAAGGGATCCTCTCGCCCCTTGACCTTCCCTGGGCGGATTTAAAATAAAATGAGATATAATACGTGGCAACCTGCAGGCGATGCCCTTGGCCCCACCGGGGCCGAACGGTCCCGGACGCGCCGTCCGTTTGATCCGAGGTTTCCATGCGGAGATGGATCTGGAGCAGCCTGCGAAGCGCGCTGATCCTGGGGATGGTGTGGAGCCAGGTCCGGCCGGCCGGGGCGCAATTCCCGACCCCCGGCCCCACGCCCACGCCGCCGCCTACGCCCACGGCGACGCCAGAGGTCTCTCCCACGCCCGTGGCCACTGCCACGTTCACCCCGACGCCGACCCTGACCCCAACGCCCTCCGCGACCGCTACGCCGACGCCGCCCGCGCCCACGCCGACGCCAGGGGTCTCTCCCACGACCGTGGCTACCGCCACGTTCACCCCAACGTCCTCGCCGCCGGCCGAACCCCCCACCCCCACTCCAACGGTTTCTCCCATGCCTCCCGCGCCGCCGGGGGGTGGAGCCCCCCCGCCGCCTCCTCCCCCTCCCGCCCCCGGGGGGGCCGGTGGGGAAAGCCGCCCCCTGGACGCGGCCACGCGTCTGCCGAACACGGGATGGGGCCTGCTGGGGCCGGTGGCCGCCGGAAGCCTGGCGCTTCTGGCCCTTCTGATCGCCCGCCGGCGAGGCCGGTGAGGAGCGAATCCTTCCCAGGAGCACCTGAAGCATCCTCCGGGAAAGCCCATGGGGCGCTTCTGCGAAGCCCTTTCCCGGATTGGACAAAAGGCCTATCCGAGGAACCCAAAACGGCCTATAATTAGTTTGAACTATGCGGAGGTTGCAGGATGAGGCAACCGCCTGCGCAGGGCACCGCCCGGTTGAGCCCGGAAGCTGTGCAGCCGGTTTCCTGGTGAGCGCTCTCGGGGTCGAGGGGGTTTCCTCCAGCGGCCTGCCCGACCCCAGCTGGAGTTGAAACTGGATCCGGAGGTCGATGAATGCGCCGGCGCAGAAATCGAACGCTGTTGCTGCTGATCGTTCTGATCCTGGTGCTGATGGTCGCGGCGCTGCTGATCCTGCCCCGTTTCGCTGCGGCCCCGGCGCCAACGGCCACACCGACTCCGCCCTTCTTGCAATCCATTGTGATCGCCGCACAGAATATCCCGCGCGGGGCGGTGATTACGGCATCGGACATCACCCTGCGCGGATGGCCGGTGGAGGTGCTCCCGGAGGGGGCGTTCACGGACACCGGGCAGGTCATCGGCAAGGTCGCCCGGGTGGATATCCCCCGCCAGAAGCCGATTGTGCCGGAGGATCTGACGGTCCAGCCTGCGGAGGTGGGACGGCGGGGATCCGACGCCAGCTTCTTCGTGCCACCCGGTAAAGTGGCCTTCCCGATCCCTGTGGACGAGGCGGGCGCGGTGGCCTTCAACTTGGCGCCTGGAGATCGGGTGGATGTCCTGGTGACGTTCCGGTTTGTTCCCGTTAAGCAGGCGGCGGAGGGAGAGTTTTATCCCCAGATCCTGGATGAAGATCTTTTCAACCGCTTGAAAGCTCTGGGGGTGGAGCCCGGGGCTGCTGTTCAGGCCGCTGTGGTGAAGCCGGACCAGCAGGCGGTCCTCCCGGTCAGCCAGCTGGTCCTTCAGAACGTGGAAGTTCTTTCCGTGGGGCCTTTCGAGTCGCCTCGCCGCCCTGCCCCAACCCCCGGACCGACGCCTGCTCCTGGGCCCACGCCGACGCCCACGCCCATGCCGCGGCATCAATATATCACGCTGCTGGTGGACCCTCAGGAGGCCTTGATCCTGCAGTGGCTACGGGAATCGGGGGCCGTGGTAGATCTGGCCTTGCGCAATCCGACAGACAACCAGCTGGCGCGGACGGATCCGGTGACGCTGGGCTGGCTGATCCAGCGGATCGGGATCACGCTTCCGCCTCCAGGACGCTTCGGCTTGGCTCGAGATAACGTGCCAGGCTGCCCCGATCAATTCGCCCGGGAGCCGTGCCGATAGCCATGAGGAGTCGCGCACTGGGTTTCCTTGTCCGGAGCTTTGGAGGCTGAGCCAGCCCCAGACTTGAGCCCGGCCACGAAAGTTCTGTTTTCATTCTGATCGCCCAGCGGGGGAGGTATGGCGGATCAACGGATTCGAGTTCTGATCATCGATGATGTCCCGGAGACGCGGGAAAACCTGAAGAAGCTTTTGATGTTCGAGCACGATATGGAGGTGGTGGGCGCTGCCGCCACCGCCGAGGAGGGGATCCGGCTGGCCCGGGACCTCCAGCCGGACGTGGTCCTGCTGGACATCAACCTGCCGGGGATGAGCGGGATTTCGGCCGTAGAGCAGATCATGGAGGTTGCGCCCCTCACCCAGGTGGTGATGATGTCCGTCCAGAGCGACGCGGACTATCTGCGGCGGGCGATGCTGGCCGGAGCCCGGGACTTCCTGGCCAAACCCTTCTCGGCCGACGAGCTGGTCGCCACGGTTCGCCGGGTGCATCGGACGCGCCGGCCGCCGCCGGTGCTGCCCCCAACGGGGCCGTTGCCCGGAGGTGGGCGTGGCACCCAGGGGAAGGTCGTGGCGGTTTACAGCCCCAAGGGAGGAGTGGGCACCACGCTCATCGCCGTGAACCTGGCCGTGGCTTTGCAAAAGCCGGAGCGCCGTGTGGCCCTGATCGATGCCTCGCTGCCCTTTGGGGACATCGGGGTGTTCCTGAACCTGCAGGGGCCGCGAAGCATCGCCGACCTGGCCCGGCTGGAAGAGATAGATCCGGAGGCGTTCACCCTTTCTCTGGTCTCCCACGTCTCCGGCTTGAAAGTGCTCCTGGCCCCACCCCGGCCGGAGCTGGCGGAGTATGTGACCGCGGAGGCGATGAAGCGGATCCTGAACATGGCCCGAACCCTCTTCGACATCGTGGTGATGGACACCACCACCCAGCCCACCGACACCACCCTGCTGATCCTGGACGAGGCGGACCAGATCGTGCTGGTGGTGACCCCCGATGTGCCGACGATCAAGAACGCTCGCCTGTTCTTCGATGTCATCACCCAGCTGAACTACCCGCCGCAGAAGACGCTGATGATCCTGAACAAGATGGATCGCCGCTTTGGGATCACCGCGGAGATGGTCGAGCAGGCCCTCAAGCATCCAGTGGGCGCTCAGATCCCGTGGGATGAGATCACGGTGCTGAATTCCATCAATAAAGGGGCCCCGCTGGTCGCTCAGCGCTCCAAACCCATCGTTCAGGCGATCCTCCAGCTGGCCGGGCGGGTCGAGGAGGCGCTGTTCGCCCCTCAGGAGGTCGAGGAGGCACGAAAGCGGAGCGGTCGTTGAAAGCGGGAAGGGGTGGGAAGGGGTTCTCCCGCCATGGAGGAAACGTTAACATAAGGAGGTGGAGCGATGTCTCTCTTAAAGCGAATTCAGGGCGCCCAGCCCTCTCCCTCGACTTCTCTGAATCCTGAGCCGGCGCGCGCCATGCCGGCCCCGGAGCCTCCGTCCACGCCTCCTCGTCGTCCGCTCCCTACCACCGGGGGGATGCGGGATGCCTACGTGGACCTCAAAAACCGTATCCAGGCGAAGCTCCTCTCGGAACTGGAGCCCACGCTGAATTTCTCCCGTACGGATGAGCTGCGGGCGATGATCGAGGAGAAATTCGATGCGGTCCTGATGGAAGACCATATTGTCCTCAGCCGCCTGGAACGGCAACGGCTCTTTGAACAGATCGTCGCTGAGATCCTGGGTTTCGGCCCTCTGGAGCCCCTGCTGAAAGATGACTCCATCACGGAGATCATGGTGAACGGCCCCAAGAAAGTCTACATCGAGCGCAATGGGAAGATCGAGCGGACCAACGTGGTCTTCGAGGATGACGAACACCTGATGCGCATTATCGAACGCATCGTCGCCCCGCTGGGCCGGCGGGTGGATGAAAGCATGCCCTATGTGGATGCCCGGCTGCCGGACGGCTCGCGCGTGAACATCGTGATCCCGCCCATCTCCCTGATCGGCCCGGTGGTGACCATCCGGAAGTTCTACCGCACGCCGCTTACGGTGGACGACCTGATCCGCCTGGGCTCGGCCACGCCCGAGGTGATGGAGTTCCTCAAGGCCTGCGTTCAGGCGAAGATCAACATCGTGGTGTCCGGCGGGACCGGCTCCGGGAAGACGACGTTGCTCAACATCCTCTCCGGCTTCATTCCGGAGGGGGAGCGGATCATCACGATTGAGAACGCGGCGGAGCTGCAGCTGCGCCAGGAGCACGTGGTGACCCTGGAGACCCGCCCGCCCAACATTGAGGGGAAGGGCGAGATCACCATGCGGGATCTGGTGATCAACGCCCTGCGGATGCGGCCGGATCGGATCATCGTCGGCGAGTGCCGCGGCGGTGAGGCCTTTGACATGCTCCAGGCGATGAACACCGGCCACGAAGGATCCATGACCACCATCCACGCCAACAGCCCCCGCGATGCCCTGGCCCGTCTGGAGAACATGGTGCTGATGGCGGGAACGGATCTGCCCCACCGGGCGATCCGGGAGCAGATCGCCATGGCCATCGACCTGATCATCCAGACGGCTCGCATGCGCGACGGCTCCCGCAAGATCGTCTCGCTCACGGAGATCCAGGGGCTGGAAGGAGAGGTGATCACCACCACGGAGCTGTTCAAGTTCGAGCAATACGGGATGGAAGGGGGAAAGATCGTCGGCCGCCTCATCCCGACCGGGATCCGCCCCCGCTTCATGGACCGCCTGGAGGCGGCCGGCATCCGGCTGCCGCCCTCGATTTTCGGCGTCGGACGAAAGTAGGATTTCAGCCGGTCGCATCGAATCCGTGGAGAGGAGCCATGGCCTGGCAAACTTATGTGCTGATCGGCGGAGGTGTTCTGATTCTGATCCTGCTGCTTCTCTACATCTTCAGTGGGGAAGAAGAGGAGGTCGTGGTCGAGCGGCTGGAACGGTATGCCACCGCACCACCAAGGCGTCGGGGCGATGCGCTGGCTGACACAGCCAGCACCCGCCGGACGATACCGTTTAGCGAAAATTTGAATCGAGCGATCGCTGGGCGAGGCTTTGCGGAAGACCTGCGGATTCAGCTGGCCCGGGCCGATCTCAAGCTCACCCCAGCGGAGTTCCTGATTATGCAGTTTCTCTCCACGGGGTTAGGTTTCGTGCTGGCCCAGCTGATTTTCCGATTCCTTCCCCTGGCCCTGCTGGGCGCTATCGCCGGCTTCTTCGCACCGCGCCTCTATGTTGCCTGGCGGCAGCGAAAACGGCTCCAGGCCTTCAACGCCCAGCTCGGCGACGCCATCAACCTGATGGTGAACGGGCTGCGCGCCGGCTACAGCATCCTTCAGGCGATGGAGGCCGTCGCCCGCGAGCTGCCCCCACCGATCTCCACCGAATTTGATCGGGTGGTGAAAGAGCAGCAGCTGGGCCTCTCCATGGAGCAGGCGCTGCACAACATGCTGCGCCGGGTGCATAGCGATGACCTGGAAATGCTGGTCACTGCCATCCTGATCCATCGCGAGGTGGGGGGGAATCTGGCGGAGATCCTGGATACGATCAGTTTCACCATCCGGGAGCGGGTGCGGATCAAGGGGGAAATCCGGGCATTGACGGCCCAGCAAACCCTCAGCGGATATGTGCTGATGGTCCTTCCCATCGGGCTGGGTCTCATCCTGTTCGGGATCAATCGGGACTATATGCTGAATTTCTTCAACAGCGGGATCCTGGGATATTTCATGATCGCCTGCACGGCCGTGATGATGCTGATCGGTTACTTCGTGATCCGGCGGATTGTCCGGATCGAGGTGTGAGGGGATGCTGAGCCTGATCCTGATCCTGGGGGTTCTGGCCCTGGGGGTGATCGCCCTGGCCCTGGTGATCGGCCTGGGTGCCCCGCGGGAGGAGGAGGTGCTCCAGGCCCGTCTGGCGGAGTTCGCCGCCCGGGATGTGCCCGTCACGCTGGAGGAGATCGAGCTTTCGATTCCCTTCACCCAGCGGGTGATCGTCCCCATCCTCCGTCAGATCGCGGAATTCATCAGCCGCTTCACGCCGCAATCGATCATCGAAGACACCCGCCGTCGGCTGGAGCTGGCCGGCAACCCCGTCCGCCTGGGCGCGGCCGAGTTCTTCGTGCTGCAGATCTTCGCGGGCATCGCGCTTTTCGGCCTCGTCCATCTGCTGCTGTTGCGCGCTCCCCTGACCCAGCGATGGGCCCTGAGCCTCGCCATCGGGGGCATCGGATTTTACTACCCCAGGCTGTGGCTCAACCAGCAGATCGCCCGGCGCAAGAAGGAGATCCTGAAGACGCTCCCAGACGCCCTGGACCTGCTGGTGATCTGCGTGGAGGCCGGGCTGGGGTTCGACGCCGCCATGCAACGGGTTGCCGAGCGATGGAACAACGAGCTGGGGAAGGCCTTCGCGCGGGTGCTTCAGGAAATCGCCCTCGGGCGCTCCCGAAAGGACGCGCTGCGAGATATGGCCGCGCGGGCGGATCTGCCGGAGATGACCACCTTCGTGGCCGCGATCATTCAGGCCGAGCAACTGGGGGTGAGCATCGCCAAAGTGCTTCACATTCAGGCAGACCAGATGCGCCTGCGCCGCCGGCAGCGGGCGGAGGAGCTGGCCCGACAGGCCCCGATCAAGATGCTCTTTCCGCTGGTCTTCCTGATCTTCCCGGCCCTCTTCGTCGTCCTCCTGGGGCCGGCCCTGCTGATCGTGATCAAACAGTTCGGCGGCGGATTCCTTCCCTGAACCCATTTCTTTCCAGCAGGCCTGGAATCCCTTGTCCCCATTTCGCTTTTCCCGGTGGATCAGTCGCCTGAGGGAGGAGGCGCTGGACCTCCTGTTCCCCCCGCGTTGCGCGGGCTGCGGGCGCCCGGGGTGGTCCTGGTGCCCGACCTGTGACACAGCGGCGAGCCCGGTGATACCACCCGTTTGTTCTCTATGCGGCATCCCCTGGTCAAAAGGAGGGCGTTGCCTGCGCTGTAAAGAGGATCCCCTGCATCTGGATGGCATCCGATCCTGCTACCTTTATTCCGGTCCCATCCGGCGGGCGCTGCACCGGCTGAAATTCCATGGGCGGTATCGCCTCGCTCAGGCCCTGGCGGTCAAGATGATGGAAGGATGGGCCCGCTTCGCGCTGGAGGCCGACCTGCTGGTCCCGGTTCCAGCCTCCAGCGCGCGCCAGCGTCAGCGGGGATATAATCAGGCCGCCATGCTGGCCCGGGCTCTGGCGGAAGGCGTGGAGATTCCGTTCTGCCCTCAGGCGCTGCATCGGGTTCGGTCCACCCCGTCCCAGGTCGGGCTGGATCAGAACGCCCGCCGCGAGAACGTGAGAGGGGCTTTCGCGGCGGATCCCCGATGGGTGCGAGGGAAGCGGGTCGTCGTGGTGGACGATGTTTGCACCAGTGGGGCGACACTGGAAGCGTGCGCGGCGGCCCTCTATCAGGCCGGGGCGCGATCGGTCTGGGGATTCACGCTGGCCCGGACGATCCTTAAAACGATCTAAAATTCAGGAGCTACGCAGTGGGCCATTCCGCCTCCCGAACCGGAGCCCGACTGTGTAAGCTCTGAAATTGAGCTCAGGGAGGATGACGATGGAGCTGATCATCCGGGGACGAAATATCGAGATCACGGATCAGATCGAAACGTACGCCCGAAAGCGAATCGCGCGCCTGGAGCGCTTCCTGCCCACGATCTCTCAGGCCGAGCTGGAGCTGGCTCAGGAGAACACCCGAAGCCGGGATCAACGTCAGATCGCTCAGCTCACGCTGCGAATGACCCCGGGTATCCTCCTGCGCGCCGAGGAGCGCCACGCCGATCTTTTGGCGGCAATCGACCTGGTGGTGGATAAGATGGAACGCCGGATCGAGCGCTTTAAGGGACGCCGGGAAGGACGGATCCGCGCCGAGGCCGTGGAGTCCGCCTCCCCCGGAGAGGCCAGCAGCCCCACCGGACGCATCGTGAAGATCAAGCGGTTTGAGATCACCGCGATGACGCCGGAGGAGGCCATCGAGCAGATGGAACTCCTGGGTCACGATTTCTTTATTTTCTACAATCCGGAGACGGCCAGCATCAACCTGGTCTACCGCCGACGGGACGGCAACTACGGGCTGATCCAGCCGGAGCTGACGTGAATCTTCCCCTATGAATCTTCCCCTATGCCGCTACGCGCGGAGAGACAACTATGTTCTTGTCAAGGGGGTGAGAGCGGGCTGCGGTCGTGGAAGTCGGGGCCTGGCCAGGGCCGGATCCCAGGGCCGCCCGGTGCGCACGATGGCGTTGAGGATCACTACCAGACGTCGCATCACGGCCACCAGCGCCACGTGTCCCGC
>JAEVEX010000089.1 GCA_016842085.1 Candidatus Thermoflexus tengchongensis
GCTTTATTGCGATCCTGGCGGTGTCCGTTCGGGTTCAGAGTTTGCCTCCTTCCCACGCCGCGAAGCGGCGTGAGGGGGGAGGTAAACAAACTTATGGAACCACGATGATCGCGCCTTTCATCATCTGAGCGTGGAAATCGCACTGATACCGGTATTCGCCGGGTTGCGTGAATGTAAAGGAGGTCTGTGAGCCCGGTCGCAGTGATGGGCTTTTCCAGTCCGTTCCGCTGAGGAAATGGACATTGTGGGTGAAGTTATCTTCATTGATCCATGTAACCGTGTCGCCCACTTTCACCTGCAGGGTGGGAGGATCGAAACGATAGGATTTCGGCATCCGCACGACCGGACCGGTGATCGATTGTGTCCTCGCCGGGGGCGCTCCACATCCAACTCCCATCAGCAATCCCAACGCAAGCACGATGATGATCCGTTTCACAGGACTCCTCCCTGACCAAGCTGGAATCCCCGGCATTACCCTGAGGGTGGGAACCGTCTGCCTCCAAAAATCACATGCCCCTTTCATCCTGGACTTTGTACAAAGCGGGCCGCGGGGACTGGATCGAGGGATCAGTGAATTTGTCCCAAGTCCAATTTCGGGGAAGCCGTGAAGCAACCAGCCTCTTCGGGCCTCCCTCCTTCCCCGCAGCCCGGGGCCGCGGGGAAGGAGGGAAAAAGACCCTTGCCCTATGCGCGGGCCCGGCGGGCAGCCAGGATGGTTTGGGAGATCCCCACGAACAGCACAATGAAGGCGAAGAGATCCAGGACCTCTGCCAGGGTGTGGGCGAAGAGCACGACGGTGAGGTCTACGTGGTAGGTGATGTAGAAGATCTCGGCCAGCGCGTAGAGCACAAACCCCCAGCCGAACGTGGCGGCTCCGGCGCTGAAGCTCTGATAGGCGAAATAGGCGCCTATCAGAAGCGCCACCAGGTGCACCAGGATGAAGAACACAGGAGGCAACACGTTGATAAATTCACCGAATGGCATGGCACCCTCCTTTCCAGGGATGGATGGACGGCATGCCGGCCCACACCGCCCGGATCAGGATCCGCCGGGCCTCCCCCCAGGCGGCCGGGCCTGAGGGAAGGCCTCCTGCACCCCTGTGGAATTGTTCGTGTGTGGGGGGACACCTTCGGCGTTTCCCCTCCACACCCGGTCTTCAGGGGCCGGCCGGGCTGCTGAAGGCGCCCGGCCCAGCCCCCACCCTCAGGCTGAAGCCTCCTTTCGACGGAGTCGTTGCTGCATGATCCTCAGCCACTTCCGGGTCCGAGGGCCCAGCTGTCGGATCCCGGCTCCCAGCTCCTCGACCACGGTTGCCAGGGCGATGCTGTGCCGGATGTAATCCAGGGTCAGGTTCACCAGCATGGGCTGACGGGTCCGGATGCCCCGGGCTTCGCTTTCTCCCTGGATCTCCCCGGCCACCGTTTCCGCCTCGTCGGCGACCAGGATCAGCCAGCGGGTGGTGGCGGAGGGGGCGATTCGATAGCGATAGAGCTGTCCCCGGCATCCCTCGCATACCGTGGCGCACGCCGCTAGGCACAGGGTGGTGATCCGCACGCCCCGGGATTCCGCCTGGACCAGCGGCATCGCCAGCGCGCTGGCCTCGGGCGGCCAGAGGGCGATCCAGACAGTGCGCGTGGCCCGCTCTAAGAGAGCCCGGGCGTGATCCAGGAGGGCGGAATATCCGGTGAGGTTCCACACTGGCTCAGGCTCCGGAGGCGGGGCCAGGGCCTCCAGGGCTTTCCGCGCCGCCTGGAGGGTCTCCTCGAAGCGGCGATCCAGCCGTTTGAAGAACTCTTCGGGAGGCGCTGGGGCGTAACGAACGCCCTCCGGCGTTTCCACCCGCAATACCGCCCCTCGTTCCTCGAGATGCTGGAGCACCGGGTAGATGTTCGGCCGGGGGATGCCCGAGCGCTTGGCCAGCTCGTAACCGGTGAGGGGGTTCGCCTGCAGAAGAGTCACATAGGCTCGAGCTTCGTATTCGCTGAACCCCAGCTGCTGGAGCTGTTCAATGGCCTCGGTCATCGGATCCCCTGTAGAAGTCACGCGCTCCTCCCTTCTTGCTGCGAATCCGGTAGTCGCTTCGAAGCGTAATGTCTGAGAGCGTTATGGATGGAGATTTTATGTTTTGGGGTGATCAGGTGGCAACTTTGCCGCCCACCTGATCACCTTGATCCCGGGTTTGCGATAAAACCCCATCCCCGCGAAGTTGACCGTGGCGGTAGCCCTGCTCGGGCGCGTTTACCGCGAAGCGCCCACCCGCATGCCGTGCCGGTAAACCAGCTCCCCACCCATGTAGTTGCCGACCAGGAGAAGCCCCGTCCCCACAGCGGCGAGGAGCAGGGGAAAGATCGGCGTGCGGGCGAGGCCCGGATCTGGAGCGCGCAGTGCCGCGCTGAGGGCGAAGAGCCCCATCGCGCCTGCCTGAAAGATCAGGTGCCGCCACCCCAGCTGTCGTTTCCGGGACCCCCGAACGGTGGGGAGGAAGTCCAGCAGGCCGGTGAAGACGGCCGGCAGCGCAAGCCCCCATCCCAGCAGGATGTTATAAAAAGCAGCGCGCACCAGCGTCGGGTCCGAGTGGATCCAGGAGAGAAGATCGAACAGCAGGGCAGCCGGCCACAACCCCGCCGGGAAATGCACGAAGAGGGCATGGCTGGGATGCCCGAGGGGTTTGCCCTGGGCGATCTCCCGGAGCGTCCACCGGTTCTTAATAGGCTGCCGGCTTTCCCCAACCTGCGACGTTTCCATCCTTTACCGCCTCTCGCTCCCGGGGGCCCAGACCCGGCTGCGAACCTCACCCCGCTGCACCTTCTCCATCGTTTCAGCCATGTTCCGCCAGACCTGCTCGACGGACAGGCCCTCCGCCTTTGCGGCCTCCACCAGGTGCTGCATCGTGATGTGGCGCGGGTCCCCATGCCCGGCGTCCGGTTCCATGCAACCGCACGAGAGACACATGGCCATCCTCCTTTATCAGGGGGTTTGGGACCGGACCCGATGTCCCAGCACCTGGCCCAGCCCCGCCGACTTGCTATGCGCCATTAGTAGTTATGTAAGCAACTACCATCATACACGAAAGCCTTGAGTTTGTCAAGCGCGGTGGTTACCCCTTCGGATCGTGATGGGCTTTGATGGAGGCGAGCTGGGGAGGCCTCTCCCCTCGACCCAGGAGGCAACAGGGAGGTGGGCGAAAACGGGTTTTCGGTCGGACGCCTTTGGTGCCTGGACCGAACCGGAAAACCCAGGAGAAAGGGATCACCCCCCAGGAAGCCACTCCTGTCAGGAGCGAGAGGAGGTGTTGAAAGGGTTCTGATCAGTGCCTGCATCGCCTGCCCTCGAGGGCGACCGGCGGGTTGCCTGGCCCCGAGGAAAGGCTCCTTCTCGTGGCGCTTCAGGTCGCAGGCGGATCCGCTATCCGTGTGAGGCCGGCTCCCGCACCTGCTCCTTTTCGAGGAAGTCCCAGTAGGCGGAGCTCTCCAGGAAGAATCAGCGGTTCTTCTCGACGCCCTCTTCTCCCTCCCTGCAGCCCGAAGGGCCGCAGGGAGGGGGAGAAAATGATTTTTGGGCTGGGGCGGACGCCTTCGGGGCGCCCACCAGCGGGAATACCTCTTTTTCCTCCACGTTGAAGTGCTCCTCGGAGAGCTGCAGGAGGGTCCAGAGACCTTCCCGCGGGTCCGCGCTCTCAAGCGCCGCGCGCAGCACCTCCCGAACCTCCTCATGGACGAGCTCCATCATCTCCACCAGATGGCGGGCGTGAGGGGAGCGCTGCCGAAGATCCGCAAACAGCTCCTCTTCTTCGTGGCGCGCGTGGTCTTCCAGCGCCTCGAACAGCATCCGCCCTCGCTCTTTCAGGGCTTCCGGTGGTGCGTCTTCGGCCAGCCAGTCGGCCATGCGGGCCATCATCCGGCGGAGCAGGCGATGCTCTGCCCGCAGCGCGGCAACCACTGCCTGCAGAGATTTCTCTGATCCCATCGTTCTCTCCTGAAGCCAGGTTCGGGAAGGGCAATCCCATTAAGAGATCCTGGCCCACGCCCGCGCCTGAAACTTTGCGCTGGCGCAAATAAAAGCGTTTGCAGAGCGAAAACGCGGGCCCATCCGGCGAGTTTGTTCCGGATCAAGGTGATGTCGCGGCCGCTGCGGTATACCCGAAGTGAGGCGGATGAAATCCTCTCTCGGGAGGTCGCAATGAGCGTGGCGGATGCGTTCCGCAAGCATCACCATCAGCTGCTGGAGTATCTGGACGCTTACCGGGAGGACTCTTCGCTTTCCCCGGCCGAGCTCCAGAGCCTGCGGACGTTTCTTCTGAAGGATCTATTGCCCCACGCCCGAGGGGAAGAACGGGCGCTGTATCCGGCCGTGGAGCTCCTGATCCGCCAGCATGGCGAGGCGACCGCCACGATGCGGGTAGACCATGAGTTCATCGAGGGATACATCCGGCAGATCGATGAGCTGATCGGGCAGATTCAGCAGGCCGGGCCGGAGGATCAGGCGAATGCGAGGCGGAGGCTCCGGCAGCTGCTCATCGAGCTTTACGCTCTCCTCCGCGTGCACATGGCCAAGGAGGAGCGGGTCTACCTTCCACTCTTCGAGCGTCACCTTTCCCCTGAGGCGCAGCAGCGGGTGTTCGAGGCAATGCATGAGGAAAGCGAAGAACATGGGCTTACGGTCGTTCGGGAGCTGGATGTGCGGTCGGTGCCGCCGCCCCAGCGGCATCCCCTGATCTTTGAGACCTTCGAGGCGTTGCGGCCGGGAGAGGCGTTTATCCTGATCAACGACCACGACCCCAAACCGCTGTATTACCAGTTCCAGTATGAGCGCCCGGGGCAGTTCGTCTGGGCTTACCTGGAGGAGGGGCCGGAGGTCTGGCGGGTGCGCATTGGGCGGGTTGCTTCCCCGGGTTCGGGGCATGGAGGGTAAGCGATGCGCTGGGGGACGTCCAATCGGTCCCTCGCCGGGGCCAGGGGGCTCGAGATCTGGATCGGCGCCCTGGGGTGTTTCACGCTGGCGGCCGCCACGGGCGCTCTGTTCCGCTTCGGGATGCTGACGGGGCTCCCCGCAGGCCTTTCGCTGGGGAATCTCCGGCACGCCCACAGCCACCTAATGTATTTCGGCTGGGTCACGCCCGCGCTGATGGCGATGATCGCCGCCCATCGCTTCGAAGCTCGCATCCCATCGAGCATGATCTGGATCCTTCGGGCTACGCTCATCCTGGGCCTGGGGACCTACGTTCCCTTCCTGCTCTACGGGTATCAGCCGGTCGAATGGATGGGGAGGCGGCTCCCGCTGGCCACGATGATCGCGAGCCTGAACCTCTTCGCCTGGTATACATATGGGGGCGTTTACCTCCACTGGACCCGCCGGCTCGATCATCCCGCACGGCCGTGGTGGGATCTGGCGGTATTCTTCTTGATCCTCTCCTCGCTGGGGGCATGGGGACGGGCGGCCCTGACCATCCTCCGAATGGAGGATGCCTTCTGGAGCAGCGCCACCGTCCATTTCTTTCTGAACCTGTTCGCCGACGGCTGGATCGGCCCTGCCCTGATCGGGGTGGCAGGGGCGGGGGATCCGGAAGGCCTCCGCAGGATCCCCCGGTGGGCCTGGTGGGGGCTGGCCCTGGGGACGCCGGGAGCCTTCCTGTTGACGATGTCGCCGGCGGAGGTTCCCACGGCGCTGCGCATCCTGGCGGGGGTCAGCGGGGGAGTAATGGCGCTGGTCCTCCTCATCGTCATGCACCGCCTTTTCTGGAGGGTGCCCTGGGAGTGGCGGATCCCTCTGATTTCCCTGGGCCTGCGGGCGCTGGCCGAGCTGGGATTGAGTGTGCCTCCCATCGCTTCCTGGGCCCTGGGAGCCGGGCTTCGGATCTTTTACATCCACCTCTGGCTGGCCGGGTTTACCACTTTAGGGCTGATGGCCGGCGCTCGTCAGACCTGGGGGGATCGAGCTGTCCCGGGGCTTCCGGTGGTGTTCCCTGCGATCGGTTTCCTGTTGCTCTCCCTGATCCCGCTGACCGACTTCTGGCCACCGGCCTGGGGCGGGCGATGGACGCTGGCGGTGGCCTTCGTCGGCGCGCTGTTCCCTGTCGGGGTGGCCCTGGGGATGTTGGGGAAGATCCTCCAGGGGGTCATCGCCGGTTCGGCGAAAACTCTCCTGGCTTCTCATATGGAGGTGCGTGATGAATACAGAAGCGACGGGGATTCGGGAAAGGCTCCAGCGCATGACCATGCGGGAGCTCCTGGATCAGGATCCGGAGGCGGCGGCGATCTTTGAGGAGCAGGGGATCTACGAGATCGAGGTGACGTGCACGAAGGAGCTGGAGGAAACTCTTGAGGACGCGGCGGCGATCTGCGGCTTCGACCTGGAGGAGGTGCTGGAGCGGCTGGTTGCCCGCTGGACGGAGCGCATTCCCACAGCGGGCGCATAGGCACCGAAGGAGGGTATATGTCGGTGGAAACGAAGGGGACGTTCGAATCGTTGCGCGGCCGGATGCGTCGTCATAAGCGGCAGATGCCTGACGAGGAGGCTCGCGCCTTCCTGCGCGAGAGGAAGGTTGCCCATGTGGCCACGGTGGATCCGGATGGCTGGCCTTACGTGATCCCTCTGGTCTACATCTACGAAGGGGGAGATACGCTCTACCTGCACACCGGCAATGCGCCCGGGCACTTCCTGCATAACATCCGACACAACCCTCGCGTCTGCATCGAGGTCTCCGAGATGGGCCCCCTCCACCCGGGGTAGCCTGATGCGTGCAATTCCGCCCTCGTTTACACCAGCGTGGTAGCTTTCGGGACCGTGCGTGTGGTGGAGGATACAGCGATGAAGACGTGGTTCTTCGATCGCCTGCTGGAGAAATATGGGGATCCCTCGTGGTCGTTCGAGCCCGGCTACCCGCTGCTGGATCGGATCCTCCTGTACGAGGTGCGGATCGAGATCCTCACCGGGAAGCGAAGCGAGGGGTTGTACCATTGATGGGAGTTACGCCGTTCGAAGCTTGCCCGTGAGGGTGGAGGGACCCACGCCTTCGGCGCCCCCGGGCAACTCACAGCGTAACTCCTATCCTTGAGGCGTGGGGGAGAGGTAAGGCGCGGAGACGCTTGATCTCAGGCTGGGGAAGGTGGCGATGGCTGTGCGCTTGTTGCGCGCGGAGCGGCTGGAGCCGAAGCAGGCTTTCGCCTGCCTGGATTGTGATCCGCCGGGCCGGCGGCCGCGGGTGCGTCGGCGTTACCGCTTCGTCCTGGTGGATGAATCCGGCCGCGAGGAAGTCTACTGCCTGCCCTGTGCAGCAGAACGGCTGGGTATACGCCAGGGGGAACTTCGACGGCGTGCGGACCAGGCCCGTGCAGGGGATGGGGACGGATGGACGTCAAGGCACTGACCCTGGAGCCGATCCCGCCGTTCCGCCTGGACCTCACCGTCTGGGCCCTGCGGCGGCGCCCGGAGAACGATATCGACCGATGGGACGGTCGGGTCTACCGCCGCACGCTGGTGATGGCCGGGA
>JAEVEX010000062.1 GCA_016842085.1 Candidatus Thermoflexus tengchongensis
GGTGGGGCTGGTGGATCGGCCTGGCAGCGGTCGTGGTCTTCCTGGCCCTGCTGGGCTGGGCCTTCATCGAACGGGGGCGGACGGCTCCCACACGGGGCCCCGCTCCGGATTTCACCCTTCCCCTCTATGAAGGTTATGATGGCGGGCTCGGGATCCGGGAGTTCCGGCTTCGGGATTGGCGGGGACATGTCGTGGTGATCAACTTCTGGGCCTCCTGGTGTAAGCCATGCGAAGAGGAGGCCCCGTTGCTGGAGACCCTGTGGCGGAAGTATCGGGACCGGGGGGTGATCTTTGTGGGGGTGGATTATCTGGATGCGCCCTCGGCGGCGATGAATTACCTGCGACGGTTTCACATCTCCTATCCCAACGGCCTGGACGCCGGCACCCGGATTTCCCGGTTGTATCGCATCACAGGGGTCCCTGAAACCTTTGTGGTGGACCCCCAGGGACAGGTGGTGTTCTATAAGGCGGCGCCGATCCGGCCTGGCGAGCTGGAAGGGGTGATTGACCGGTTGCTCCGTTCAGATTAGGCTGGATTCCCCCTGGAGAGGGACCGTTTTCCCTTCAGGGATCCGGGCAACCTGCATCCTGAAGTCTTCACTGGAAAAAGCACAATGATGAACGAGACGATCGCGGCTCTTTTCGTGCTGTTTGGGGTTACGGTGCTCGTGCTCGCATATGCCCTGCAGCCGCTCCGGGAGGCTCGAGCCCATGGGGAAGCGCCCGCCCGCCTGGCCCTCCAGGTTCAATATGAGCGGGTGCTGGGCATGTTGCGGGATCTGGAGACCGACTGGCGCACCGGGAAGATCCCGGATGAGGACTATCACGAGCTGCGTCGGCGCTATCTGGAGGAAGGCGCCGCGTTATGGCGGGCACTTCAGGAGGAAAAGGAAACGATCGATTGGAAAGCTCGAGTTGAGGCGGCGGTCCAGGCCCGCCGGGCGCAACTCCGGAGGAAGGGTGCATGACTCGGAATCGATCCACGGGACTGATGCTCGGGCTGGCCCTCGGGTTTCTGACCGGATGTTCCCTGACCCTGGCGGCTCCTCCTCCGGCGGGCGAGATCCCCTTTCGGACCCAGCCATGGCCCACACCCACGCCGTCGCTTCCCCCGGCCGGCCTTTCCCTGCAAACCGGCCGCTCGCTCTTTCAGGAACACTGCGCGAGCTGCCACGGCCTCAGGGGACAGGGGGATGGCCCCCAGGCTGCTGCCCTCCGGGCCCGGACCCCGGATGCGCGTCTGGATCTCACCGGGAGCCTGGCCGGGCGCACGGCCTCCCTTCGGGACTGGTTCCAGGTGGTCACGCAGGGCCGGGTGGAGCGGGGGATGCCCCCTTGGTCGACGACGTTAAGCGATCGCGAGCGCTGGGCGGTGGTGCTGTATGCCTGGTCCCTCGCGGTGCCGCCGGAGGTCATGGCGGAGGCGGAAAGCCGTTACCGGGAAGCCTGCGCGGCCTGTCATGGGGAGGATGGCCGGAAGGGGCCCGTTCCCCTCGCGGATCCCGAGCGGGTGCTCGAGAGCACGCCGGCCGCCTGGGTGGAAGCCCTGCAGCCGGGGCGTGTCTCCGCCCATGCCGGGTTGCCGGAGCTCCCGACGGACCTCCAGCAGGCCCTGATCGCTTACCTGCCCCAGCTGGCCTTCTCGATCGCCGACGGGACGGCCCTTCAACCGCCCCGTCCGGTGGCCACAGGCTCGGTGAGCGGTCAGGTCCTCAATGGGACCACCGAGGCGCCGGCCTCCGGAGTGACGGTGACCCTCTATGTCCTGGTGGACTCCTCACCGGTTCTCTCCCGCACGGTCTCGACCCGGGCCGATGGGACTTTCCGGTTTGATGTCGTGCCGGTTTATCCAGAGGCCGCTTATCTCCCGGTGGCGGAGTGGCAGGAGGTGGCCTACCCCGCCCCCCATCCGCTGACGCTGACCGCGAGCCAGGAGATCACCGTCAACCTGACGGTCTTCGATCGGGGGACGGACCCGGGCGGGATCCACATCGACCAGGTCCACTGGATCCTGCAGCCGCTGGCCGATCGCCTTTTCGTCACCGAGGTGTGGGTGTATTCGAATCGGGGAACGACCACCTATGGCGGGGCCGGGAGCCCGGGCATGATCTTCCTTCTGCCCTCTGGCGCCTCCAATCTCCAGATCTCCGAAGGGGAGCTGGGCGTTCGATATCGTCAGGAGGAAGATCGATTGATCGATACGGCGCCGATCCCGCCGGGGATGGGATATCAGACGGCCTTTGGATATGAGCTGCCGCTGGCCCAGGCGCGAACGCTTGCGTTGCGATCCATTTACCCGGTGGACCGCTGGAATCTTTTGATCGCCGGAGGGGCGCTGCGAGCCTCCGGCGCTGGATTGCGGGATCTCGGGATGCGCACCCTGGGGAACACGACGTATCATCTTTATGAGGTGGATCCGCCTGCCCCGGGGGAAACCCGGACCATTGCGCTGCGGCCGCCCACGCCCGTTCCCCCATGGCTGGTGCCGCTCCTGCTCGCTCTGGGTGCCGGGGCCGTTCTGGGCTTCTTCCGCCTCTGGCGGGGGCGGGAGGTGGATCTGATCGACGAGATCGCCCGGCTGGATGAGGCCTATGCGGCCGGGGAAGTCGATGAAGCGACCTACCGGCGGCGACGCGCCGCTCTGATGGCCCGAGCGATCCGTCGCGGGCAGGCTGGAGGCCTCTCGTTCGGGTAACGCCCCGGGCTGTACCGAGAGGCTTCCCGCTCGTATGAGTTGCTCTACAGTGGACGGGTTGCCCATGCTCCAGCTGGAACGGATTTCAAAGGCATTCGGCCCGCGGTGGGTGCTGCGGGAGGTCTCTTTCACCGTGCATCCGGGAGAGATCGTGGCGTTGATGGGGCCGAACGGGGCCGGTAAGAGCACCCTGCTCCGGGTAGCTGCCACGCTCCTCCGCCCCACCGCCGGTCAAGTCCGAATCGGAGGTTCCAGCTGGCCTCCGGATGGAGCCGGGGTTCGCGCTCAGGTGACCCTGCTGGGCCATCAGCCCTGGCTGTATCCGGATCTCAGCGCGGAGGAGAACCTTCGCTTCTACCAGCGTCTCTACGGCTGGCCGGAGGAGCCCGGCGCGATCGAAGCGTCGCTCGAGCGGATGGGCCTGGCGGACCGCGCGCGGGACCCCGTGCGCGGGTTCTCGCGGGGGATGTTGCAGCGGCTGGCGCTGGCCCGCGCCTTCCTTTCGCCGGCTCCTGTGTTGCTCCTGGATGAACCGTTCACGGGTCTGGATGTGCTCGGGCTGGAGGAAGCCCGTGAGGTCCTTCAGGAGCTGGCGGGCCGGGGGCGCGCGGTGGTGGTGGCGCTCCATGACCCGGCGACTGCCGATTTCGCCCATCGGGTGGTGGTCCTGGTAGGCGGCCGCCTGGTGGCGGAAGGCGCCCCTGTGGCTTTCCAGGAGAAAGCCCTTCAGGAGCTCTATCAGGCGGGGATGACCCACCGGCATCGCCTCGCCGCCGGTAGGCCGGCTCGCCGATCCGAAGAGGGAGGTTCCTCTCTCCGCATGGGGCTCTCCACCGGCGTCCATCCGGTTCCGGCGGAGAGCCGGTCTCCTCCCGGTGCCCGGGGGCAGGGACGTGGGCTTCGCGCGCTCCAGGCGTTGCTCTGGAAGGACCTGCGGATCGAGGGACGGGCGCGGGAAACGCTGACCCCGCTTTTGACGCTGGCTGGTTTAAGTCTTTTTCTGTTCGGGACAGCGTTCGAGCTGCGTCCGGATCTCGCCCGTTCTTTTGTCCCGGTCTTCTTCTGGATGCTCCTGCTCTTCGCCAGCAGCCTGGGCGTGGGGCGGATGATGGCTTCGGAGATGGATCGGGGGACGTGGGAGGGGCTTCTGATGGTGCCGGGGGATCGGAGCCTCCTGTTCGCCGGCAAGGCGATGGTCCATGGGCTGCTGCTGGGGCTGGTGATCCTCCTCTCCCTGGCTGCTGCGGGCGTGTTCTTCAATCTCTCCCTGTGGGATCCCGGCATCCTCCTGCTCCTGGCCCTGGGGGCGATCGGGCTCTCCGGAGTGACCACGCTGCTGGCCGCAATGGCCATGGCCACCCGGGCTCGCGAGCTACTCCTGCCGATCCTGCTGTTCCCGGTGGCCGCCCCCCTGGTCATCGCCGGCATCCAGGGGACCCGGGCGATCCTGGAGGCGGATCCCGCCGGGTGGTCGGTGTGGCTGCAGATGCTGATCGCCTACGATCTTCTCCTCTTCGCCGTGACGTGGATGGTGTTCGAGGAGGTGGTCAGCGCGTAGCGCCGGGTGTGGGGTGCTTAATCCTACAGCCGCACCTGGGCTTCAAGGCGTAGGGCAACTGCTTGCAGTTGCCCTACGCAGGCCCTTTCTCTTCCCCGGATCAAGGAGGCTTTTATGCGGGCGTGGGAACGGATCTGGCTTGGGGCCACCATCGCTCTGATGATCCTGGCGACCCTCGCGGTCTTCCTTTATGCGCCCCGTGAGGCGAAAATGGGGGATGTGCAGCGGATCTTTTACTTCCATATCAGCACGGCCTGGTCCGGCTTTCTGGCTTTCGCTGTGGCGCTCATCGGCGCGATCGCTTACCTGCGGACGCGGTCAGCCCGCTGGGATCAGTTGAGCCATGCCGCGGTGGAGGTCGGGCTGGTGTTGCTTACCATGGCGATCGTCACGGGCTCCCTCTGGGCTCGCCCCGTATGGAATACATGGTGGACATGGGATCCGCGATTGACCACCACGACGATCACCTGGGTGGTGTATCTGGCTCATCTGCTCCTGCGGAACGCGGTGGAGAACCCGGAGACCCGCGCCCGCTTCGCGGCGGTTTACGCCATCGTGGCCTTCGTGACCGTGCCCATTACGTATCTTTCGGCCCGCCTGCTTCGCACGATCCATCCGATTGTGCTGGGTCCCAGTGTTTCCTCAGAGGCCCAGGGGCAATTCGGCCTGACGCCCCGCATGGTGCATACGATGGTGCTCAGCCTGATCGCATGGACACTGCTTTTCAGCGTGCTGCTCTGGATGCGCTACCGGGTCCAGCGGGCCCAGGAGACGCTGGAGGGGATCGAAGCGGCGGCCGAGGAGGCCTGAGACAGGGTTCAGGAGGGTCGGGGGGCGCCCCGGGCGGCCCCCTAACTTCCCGGGATCGCATCCTGTTCCTGGAGTCCATTCCCATGGGATATCTGGTCGCAGCGTATCTGGTCTTCTGGGGGGTCACGTTCTTCTATGTGCTTTATCTGCTGCGCCGGCAGCGGGCGCTGGAAGAGCGGATCGCCCGCCTGCGCGCGCGGTTCAATCCGGAGGAAGGGGAGGAGAGGGATGAGCTCCGGTGAGGGGGCCCTGCAAACGCTCCGCTGGCGCACGTTCTCCCACGCCCTGGCCTTTGTGCTGGGGTTCTCGTTTGTGTTCGTCTTCGCCTGGGGTGGGGCGGCGACCCTTCTCGGCCAGCTCTTCTTCGAGGGGCGGGACTTCCTGGCCGCCTTCGGGGGGAGCGTGGTCATCCTGATGGGCCTGGGGATGCTGGGGATCCGGATCCCCATGCTGTATCCTTTGATGATGTCTGAGTGGCGCCCGCATCTCCGGGAGGTCCGCTCATTCAGTTATCTGACCTCCGGGCTGATGGGGGTCTTTTTCGCCGCCGGGTGGACTCCCTGTGTAGGCCCCACGCTGGGGGCGATCCTCACCCTGACATTCCAGCAGGAGACGGCGGGCCAGGCGCTGGGGCTGCTGGCCGCTTACGCCGCTGGCCTGGGGATTCCCTTCCTGACCATGGGGCTGTTGCTGGATCGCGCCCTCGCCGGGGTGCGGCGGATGCGCCGGTATCTCCCGGTCGCCCAGGCTGTGAGCGGCGTGCTGCTTCTCCTCATCGGCGGGATGGTGCTGCTGGATGTGCTGCCCCGGTTCCTCCCTGCTTTGACGCTGCCCCTCTGGGCCCCTACGTTCACCAATTTGCGCGTCTGGACGTTCCAGCTGGGTCTATTTCTCGATGTGGGACCGGGCGCCGGATTGGGCTATCCCGTCGCTTTCCTGGCCGGTCTGCTTTCTTTCTTTTCGCCCTGTGTCTTCCCCCTGGTCCCCGCCTATCTGGGCTATCTCAGTGGCCGGAGCCTGGGAGGGGTCCATGGGTAAGCGGGCGATCGCGCTCCTGGTCCTGCTTGCCATGGCCTGTCAGCGCCTTCCCGGGGGGAATCCGGCGCCCTCTGTTTCCACCCCCGTCTCCATGGGCCTGACCACCGGGATCCCGGCGCCGGATTTTGAGCTGGAGCGCCTGGATGGGGGAACGGTGCGCCTGAGGGATCTGCGGGGGAAGGTCGTGCTGTTGAACTTCTGGGCGACGTGGTGTGTGCCGTGCCGGGAGGAGATGCCGTTGCTGGCCCAGATCTACCGGGATTACCATGACCAGGGCCTGGAGATCCTGGGGGTGAACCTGACCTCTCAGGATGATTTCGCGGAGGTGCGGAGGTTCGTGGAGGAGTTCGCTCTGCCGTTCCCCATCCTGCTGGATCACAACGGTCAGGTGGAACGCTCCTATCGCATCTTCGGGGTTCCCACCACGGTTTTCATCACCCGGGAGGGGATCGTCCACCGGGTGGTAGTGGGCATCCTGAAGGGGCGCGAGGATGTGGAGAAAACCATCCGGCCCCTGCTGGGTCGCTAACGCCAGTATAGCTTTCTCCTGCCCGCGTCGCGGGCTTCCTTCCGGGGGCTCTGGGGGCCGGACCCCGGCATAAAAGCCCGGCTGCGTAAGCTCGAATGCCAGACCCGTCCGCACCAGGGCATCTATATGGGGACGCTGATCACGCTGCACGATGGACTCAGCCGAACGATCCTGTTCTTCACCCTGATCTGCGCGCTGTGGGGATTCTGGCGCTATCTGCGAGGGGAGGGAGTTCGCGGGGATTTCTGGGGGGCGTTATGGATCCTGGAAGGGGTGATCCTCCTCCAGGGGCTCCTGGGTTTGGCGATGGTCCTGATGCGGCTCTGGCCCGCCCGCGGCGGCCTGCACTTTTTATATGGGATCGTCCTGGCGCTGGCCCTCCCCCTGGTTTACGCCTACACCCGTGGCCGCGATGGGCGCCAGGAACAGTTGCTCTACAGCATCGCCCTGGCCATCATGGTCGGGTTAACCCTTCGAGCGATCACAACCGGCGGTTGATTTTCCCGGGAGAGCCCTGGGAGCCCCGGGGACAGCGAAGGTGCTTCGTGGCTTCGGAAAGGATTCTCTTCCCGGGCCCAGGGAAAAGGGAAGAAGGGATCAGGAACCGGAGATGGCGAAGGCGCCCTGTGTGCTGGTCATCGATGATTCCATCGATGTGCTGCAGACCCTGAGTGATATCCTCGGGGTGGCCGGTTATGCCGTGCGCACCGCGCCCAGCGCCGAGCGCGCGC
>JAEVEX010000051.1 GCA_016842085.1 Candidatus Thermoflexus tengchongensis
GGAGGACCCAATGGCAGATCTTCTGCGCCACATCGATACCCAGGAGATCAGCGCGCATCGCACACCTCCAGGATCGGGATGAGGGGAACCGGTCGCTTCCTCCTTGTCTTTCGGGCTCCGAAGGGACCCCCACAACCGAATCCGAAGTGGCCGGTTCCGGGATGGGTGGGCGACGCCCCAGCTCTCCGTCGGGTTTCGTCCCCGGGGGAAATCGGGCTGTCGCCCACCGGTTGATTATCATACAAGGGGAAAAACCGTTCTGGGGCTGGGGCCCGCCTTCGGCGATCCCCAGCCCCAGCAAATCCCCCAGGCGGACAAAATATCCTCAAGGCGTTATTCCGCCGGGGCCAGATAGGATTCCGCCACCCATCCCTCGAATGCTCCATCCTCAGTTTGAACCCGACGCCAGCGCAGGCCATCCGCCTCGACCGACTCCGGAAATACCCGGAGGAAGGTTCCCTCTGCCAGGATGGTGACGACGGCATACAGAAGCCCGGGGCCCTCTCGCAATCGCAGGCCAACGCCCCCGGTTCCCGTAATCACCATCCGCCGCGCAACGGGCGTCGGCGTATGGGAAAGCGAAGGAGTAAGGCCTGGCACCGGAGAACGGGTGATCAGAACCACGCGCGCGGTCGCTGGAGGAGGAGATAGACGGGCCGCGGGCCGAAACTGGATCAGCCCGATGCCTAACCCCAGCATGAGCAAAACCCCTGCCACCAGACCGATTCCCTTCTTCCACATTCGCTTCCCGCCGATTCGATGGAGCTCGGGACTTACACCAGTGAAGTGGAATCGGAAAGAAAAGATAACCCGTCCCTCCATATTTTGGGGGATGGGTAGACCACCCATCCACCTGAAAAGAGGGATGACGCCGGGCTATCCCTCCCAGAACGGCGGCCGTTCCAGGCGCCAGAGCGCCCAGAGCGCCAGCCCCCCGACGATGGCTCCGATCAGATAGCTCTCCAGCATCCCGGCCATCGCGATGAACAGCGCCAGGGCCCCCAGCGCCGCCTGGGCCAGATACAGGACAAGCACCGCCTCGCGATGGGTCATCCCGGCCCGCACCAGCCGGTGGGAGAGATGATCCTTCCCCGGGGTGGTGAGCGGGTTCAGGCCCCGGCGCAACCGCGAGAAGACAACCAGCGCGGTATCAAAGATCGGGATCCCCAGCACCAGCACCGGGACCATCCAGGTGACAAAGGCCACGTTATTGGGAAAACGCAGTTTGATCCCCAGCACGGCCATCAGAAAGCCAAGGAACAGGCTCCCGGCATCCCCCATGAAAATCGAGGCCGGATTGAAGTTGTAGCGCAGAAAACCGATACAGGCACCCAGCACCGCCGCCGAAAGGGCGCCCACCAGATACTGGCCGTTCAGAGCCGCCAGGAGCAGGAAGAAGGCCGCTGAAACCGCACCGATCCCGCCCGAGAGGCCATCCATGTTGTCGATCAGGTTGAAGGCATTGGTGATCCCCACCAGCCAGAGCAGCGTGACCGCGGCGTTCAGGATCGGCCACGGGAAGAGGGAAACCATGACGCCGGTGGCCATCACGACCCCCGCGACGGCGATCTGCCCGGCCAGCTTGATCAGGGGCCGGAGCCCCCACCGATCATCCCAGATCCCCAGGAAGGAGATCGCTGTGGCCCCAATCAGGATCCCCGCGAGCTGGGGGAGGTTATAGCGGTCCTCCAGCACCAGCAGGGCGATCAGGACCGCCAGGTAGAGCGCGAGGCCGCCCAATAGCGGGATCGGCCGGGTGTGGAGCTTGCGCGGGGCAGGATGGTCCACCATTCCGATCCGGAAAGCCACCGCCCGGGCCACCGGCGTGGCCAGCATCGCGATCACCATCGCGCTCAGAAGGATCAGCAACCAGACTGTTTGTGCTCGCATGGAGCGTCATGCTCCCGTAGCTGTGAACTCAGGGTTTTCCACTCACTGCTCAGCTCCCAGGAGTAGGGCAACTGCAAGCAGTTGCCCTACAGGGAACAGGGAGGCTCTGCTCAACGATCTGCGGTTGTCATACTAACGACAGACCTCCAGGCGGACCCCATCGACCACGGCAGCGCTCCCCAACCCGCTTCCATTGTTATAAACGCCGATGGTCAGCGTGATGATCTGCCCCACATAAGGCGTCAGATCCAGGCTCACGAGCCCCCATGTCCCGGTGTTCGCCTGATCCACCAGGAGGGGCACCCACTCATTGCGCGCGTTCCGGAAACCGATGTAGAAGCGATCCCCGCTCTCCCGGATCTGCGGGAGACGCCACATGGTAAGGGTCGCCCGGGCGCCATCCAGAGTCACCCGCTGCCAGAGGGTCGCATAGGAGGCGGTGGCCGCCTGGAGATCCCCCAGGCGAACGGCCCACTGCCCTTCATAGACCGGGCTCTGAACCCGCGCGATGGGGGCGCTCGGGTTCAGGATCTCCCAGGTCCCCGCCAGATCGGCTTCAAACCCCCCATTGCGCAGCCGTTCTTCACATGCCGGCGGTGGGGGCGGCGTCGCTTCCGCCCCCCGCAAGATTAAAGGCAGATAGAGCGTGGATCCCCGGGCGCCCGGGCCCACGTAGAACCGCACCGGCGGCGGCGTCCCGGAGAGGTTGCCTGCAGCGTCGAAGGCGGCAACCGTCCACTGATACTCCCCGGGGACCAGATTGGCCATGAAACTGGTCGTCGTCACGGTAAAGCGGGCGCTGTTGATGATGAGCACATACCCGGCGGGGGGCTCCGATCCGGTCGGTGCCCACTCGAAGCGAATGGGTGGCGTATACGTGGTGGTCACCGTCGGGGTGATCAGCGCCGGCATCCCCGGGGGCGTCCGGTCCAGCGTGAAGGTCACCGCCGCCGGCGTGGGATCCACTGTCGTCCCCCGCACCGCCCGGGCCAGCACGCCATACGTTCCATCCGCCAGACTGGAGGGGGGTGTCCAGGACCAGGAAAGCCGCCCGGTTGCGGTTAACCAGACCGGCCCTGCACCCCATCCGGTCCCTGTCCACCATTGTTGATCCGCGGTCCGCTGAAGCGCTACCTGAACTCCTGTGATGTCCGATGGGGAAGCTGTCCCAGCGATCACCGGGATCTGGTTCAGCAGGGCGTTCGGGGTCGGCGCCGTGATCGTGGTCTCCGGGGGCGCCCCGCACCGGGTCATCGCGTCCAGCAATCGGGAGAAGAGGGCCGCGCGCGCCGCCATCGGCCAGGCGCTTTCCAGGGGGAACCCGAAGACCGCCACCTGCGGGCACGGCGCGCCATAGAACGTCGCCGCCGCCCGCCCATCGGGATACTGCATCAGGGCCTGCGCGTCACGCCCCGGGACAAGCACATCCGGCGTGGTCACCCGGTGGCTTCCCATCGTTCCATCATCCAGGATCAGATCCCCGATCCCATCCAGCAGCCCCCCCGAAACCGGGCGGACCGTCCGGGTCCCCGCATCGTCGGCGGAGAAGCCTACCCGGAGGGCATCGGCCAGAAAGCCCGGATCCCGCTGGCTGAGATCCTGGCCCACATTGGATCCGCTGAGGATCAGCCGTCCACCGTTGGCCAGGAAGTTCCGCAACCGCGCCCGGGCTCCGTCGTCCAGAGTCGGTTCCGAGAACCCCTCCTCGCCCAGCAGCCACAGGACGACCGGGTAGCCTTCCAGGCCGATGGACCCGCCGGAGACCGCCTCATCCGTCGCCCCATCGAACGGCATCGCAAGAGCACGGCCCACGTGGGCCAGCGCATCGAAGCCGTTCATCCGGGCGATCGGCATACGCGTCACCACACCCAGACTTCCCCCCAGGTTCTCCGTCGGCCGCATCGCCGCGTCCAGCCGATCGAAGCCGTCCACGAGGAGCAGCCGGGGCGCGCCCCATGGCCCCACCCGCACCCCGACAACAGGAGTGGGGAAGGATTCGCCGCCTGCGTTCAGGCCCGTCACGCGGAAGAACAGCGTCGCGCCCTCCGGCAGACCGGAAAGCGTGTAGGAGGTGCCGTTGACGAGAACCCCATCCCCCCATGCGAAGCCGTCCGTACTGGTGTAGACCTTGTAGGCCGTGGCCGGATGGCCCAGGAGCACCCCGCCATCGCTGGGCGAAGGTTGCCAGGAAAGCGTCACCTGGCCCGGCCCCGTTTGACGAACCACCGGGGCCTGCGGCGGCTCCGGCAGGAACACCGGGGAGCGGCCATCCCGCTGCGCATAATAGCGCACGATCCCCTTGTAGATCGCCCGGGCCACCAGCATAGCGAAGCGAGGATCCTTGAGCGCGGCGGCGTCCTGTGGGTTGTCATGGAACGCCGCTTCCAGGAGGACACCGGGCATCGTCGAAAGGAGGCGCAGTTCCCCCAGATTGGCCTGTTTCTTCCCCCGGTCCGTCCAGTTCGGATCCCAGCCGGCCCGGATATCCTGGATCACCTGGGTGTGGATCGCATCCTGGAGCTCCAGGCTCCCCGGCGTGCGCCGGTAGTTCGGATCGCTGTTGTCATAAACATACGATTCCGTCCCCCGCAGGGTCCCGTTGTAGGCGTTCGTGTGGAACGAGAAGTAAACCGGATCATCGAAGGGTTCCCGCTCCCACTCCGCATAACGGGGGCGGGCGGTTACATCGTCGATCTGATCCCCGCACGAGCTATAGGTCGAGCACTGGAAAGGATCGTAGACCGAGGGCGGAGCCCCCTGATATTTCGCCCAGTAGCGGGCGGCTTCCTCCCATCGGGGTCGCCCGCTCGGCCCGGGGCTGGGCGGCGGCCCATCCCCGTTCACCGTGCCCATCCCTCCACCGATCCGAACGGCGTCCGCCACCACCACGCGGTTCAGATTCTCCGGGCGATCGGTCCGGTTGGTGAGGATCACCCGGGCGGGCTGCCCACCACGGAAGGGGAAGGAGCCCAGATAGCGCCAGGTGTAGCCGTGCCCCTGCTGGTTGATCCGGACCTCGCTGCGGCCCCCGGCGTGCTCGATCAGGAACTGGGCATCCGTGCTCCGGTTGGACCCGCTGGTATACCAGACATAAACGGCGTAGACGCCGTCCTGTGGCGGCACCAGCGTCCAGACCGCCTGGGCCGTCACTGCGCCCAGCGCGGTCAGCGCGGTGCGATAGGTTCCGCCGTTATAACCGGGAAGGGTTCCGGGGGACCAGGCCCCCTGTTCCTGGTAGACCTGCGGGTTGTCGTTGTCGGCGATCCCCTCCCAGGGGTTCATATCCCGCTCTCGAACGGGCCAGACATCCGCCCCTGCGTTAAAGAGATACTGGATCAGGAACTGGTTGACGGTCTCCGCGTTGTTCAGATCTTCCACCAGCCTATTGGTGTTCCCCCGCTGAGTCAACCAGCGATTGCCCGGCGCATACCAGTACCAGCCGTGGCCCGCGCTCAGATAAACGGCTTTCCCGCTCAGAAACCCCTGGGCCTGGGGGCGGCTGTAAGCGGGAGGCTGGCCTGCGACGCTCATGGGGGCGAGAGGTTCCCCACTCGCCCGTGCAAGCTCCGTGGGCTTGTTGACCGGAGGAGGCTCCCGGAGGAACCAGGAGAGCGCGTAGAACCGCCCGTCCTCCGGGTTGCGGGCCATCAACTGCACGTTCTGCACCCCGAAGGGCTCCAGATGCCGCAGGAAGAGATAGGCCGCCTGATCGATGGTCCAGGGGTTGAGCGCCGGCTCTCCCTCACTGGTCCGCTCCAGATAAGAGGCGGGCAGCTCCAGATAGAGCGTGAGCACCCGACCGGACCACTGGAAACTGGCCACACGGGCTCCGGAGGGCAGCGGGGACCACAATCCGGCCGCCCGTTCCTCGGTCGTCGGTCCGGCCACCAGCGCCTGGAGGCGAAGGGAGACCCGGTCGGTGATGGTGGCGGCGGCCTGAGGGAAGAAACGAGGAACACAACGAACCCGGCTATCCAGGGGATCCGTGTAAAAGCAGACGGAGGAGCTCTCCTGCTGAGGGCGGACCACCGCCGCCATACTCCGCCACGCCAGCCCCAGCCCCAGGAGGGCCAGGAGGCCCATTCCCAGAGCCAGCGAAAGCAGGGTTCTTCGCCCGGATCGGGAAGGCTCTACAGCGGATCTCGATCGTTTCCAGAAGGTCCCCATGGCCCGTGGTTGCTCCAGAATCAGGGGAAAGGTTGGAATTGGGCATTGGATGGTTCTTAACGAGTGTAGTTGAAAGGGAAGAAGAAAGCAAACGGGGAGGAATGATGGCGGCTGTTTTTTTTCCTGAGGTTCGAATCTGCACGGTCGGGCTCAAAGGGGGGGAAGGCTGTCTTCCCTCTTCCCAAGGTCCTTGGGGCTGCGGTGAGAGAGAAGAGAGAAAATCGGGGCGGGCAGTTTCCCTGCCCGCCCCGATTCGCCCTTGAGCTAATCGGCCTCGGCCGCGCTGCCATCCCCGCCCGCGATCGCCGGATGGGGCTCCGGCAGGGGCTCCCAGCGACCCACCAGGCGCTCGGCCACCTCGGGCAGCGTGGTGTATTCCATCTCCTCCATCGGCAGGCGGTGGGGTTCGAAAGGCCCATGACGCCGGAAATGATCCGCGATCACATTGCACAACCGCCGCGCTTCATCGAAGGCCGGGTCGTCGAACATGTCCCGCGGTCCGATCAGCCGGCCGTCGGCCAGCTGAAAGCCCAGGGCCACCACCCGTGGCGGACCATCGAAGCGGGTGCACTTGGCGTATTGCAGAGGCACCGGCATCAGCGGCCCGTAATGGGAGCCCCGCATCCAGCCCTCCACGATGTGCGGCATGGTGAAGGGTTCCAGGATCTCCCCCACCGCCGGGAAGATCCCCTGCGCCCGCACGATGCACACCGGGTCATCCTTCCCTACGTAATGCCCGGCGATCAGAGAGAGGCGCTCGGTGGAAGAGACCGCCGCGATCTCCCCCTTCTTGGTGTAAACGGCCTTGATCATATAACGGCCCGGGGCCCCGATGAAGACCAGAAGATCATACATCTCCTCGGGGCAGTTGAAGAAAATCCGCTTGTGACCCTTGACATCGTGGACCTCGAAGCGGAAACCTTCATGCATGGCAGGGGAGATCACCAGGCCGGCCGTGTTAAAGGGATCGGCGAACATACGGAACAGGGGCAGGTTCCAGGCGCCGGCCGAGGTCTTGTCGGCCATGAAGACGATGATGGGCTCCGAGGGACGCTCAACGAAGGACATCTCCGCCACTCCCGGCCCCATCCCCCGCACGTTCCCCGAGAAGGCGTCGGCGATGAGGTCCTGCCCGGCCCCGTAGAGCTTCATCTCCTTCGCTTTGACCGTGCACCGTTCGAAAGTTTCCCAGGCGAGGCCGTGAACAATGGGGCTATCGACGCCGTGGCGGTGGGTCATGATCAGCTGGAGGTCATCCCCGCACCAGGTCACATAGTAATCGATGAGCACGCC
>JAEVEX010000082.1 GCA_016842085.1 Candidatus Thermoflexus tengchongensis
ATAATTTCGCAATCCAAGGAACCTTGACTTGCCAAAAACCCCTGCTTCTCCTATCCTGGAAGCAGGGATTGGGGGACGATATCCCCCAAAACTTTCGCAAGATAATTTCCGGAGGCCCGGGAAATGCCCGCTTTCCACCCCTTGGTGGAGGCCTTCCTGGAGGATCTGGCGCGGGCCGGAAGAAGCCCGCGAACGGTGGAGGGATATCGCAAGGACCTGATCGACTTCATCGCCTGGATCGAGGGCCGCTACGGAGAGGCCTTCGATCCAAAGGCCGTCCTCCCCGAGGATCTCAGGGACTACCGCCAGCATCTGCTGACGGTCCGCCGCGCCGCCCCCTCCACCGTCAACCGCCGCTTGGCGGCGATCCGCTCCTTCTTCGCCTTCCTGGTCGCGCAGGGCATCCTGCCGACGAACCCCGCCGCGCGCCTGAATGGCGTCCGGCAGGCTCGTCCCGCTCCCAAAGCCCTCCCCGAAGCCGAGCTGCGGCGGCTGCTGCGGGAGGCCCGGCGCACGAAGAACCCGCTCCACCGGGCAGTGATTCTGCTCCTGGCCCACACCGGCCTCCGGGCATCGGAGCTGTGCGCGCTGCGGCTGGGGGATGTGGTCCTCTCGGAGCGGAAGGGCAAGCTCATCGTGCGCGGGAAAGGGGAGAAGGTGCGGGAGGTGCCTTTGAATGCGGAAGCCCGGGAGGCGCTGCAGGAATGGCTGGCCGCGCGGCCGGCCGCGCCGGAGGATCACCTTTTCATCGGACGCCGCGGCCCCCTCACCGCTTCGGGGGTCTGGAGGATCGTGGCCCAATACGCACGAAAGGCGGGGCTGGATGGCGTCCACCCGCACATGCTGCGGCACACCTTTGCGACCCGGCTGCTTCGGGAGGCCGGAGCCGATCTGGTCACCGTGGCCGAGCTTCTGGGCCACGAGTCCCTTAACACCACCGCCCGCTACACGCGGCCGTCGGAGAAAGATCTCGAGGCGGCGGTGGGGCGATTGGGATGAGATGAAAGGAGGCGACCGTGTTGGGGCCGGAGGAGATCGATTTCATCCGACAACGGGCCGCAGAGCTGGCCCGGCGGGATGGCGAGCGCCTGGAACGCTTGCGCGAGGAAGTGCGGGCGCTGAGGGGGGCGGTCCGCCGGATCTACCCTCGAACGACCACAACGGTCTCCCTGGTGGCTACGGATGCCGGGGAGGAGATCATCGAATTTGACCCTCATCTGTTTTTCCCCGTGCGGGTGGTGGACTCCCAGGGAAGGGTGATCTTTCGGGATCTGCTCACCCCCTGGATGGACGTGGAAGTCCTCAACCGGCAGCATCTGGAGGACGGGCAGCCGAAAACCCCTTTGGGCCGGCTGATGGCAGACCTGGGCGTCTCTGCCCTTTGGGAGCTCTCCCCCATGATCCCCGATCCGGCCACCCCGCTGGATCGCCGGAACCGGCGGTGGATCCAGGACTATCGGGACCTGGGGGAGTGGGCTGCCCTTTACGACTACCTCACAGGGCCACAGGAGTTCGCGACCGACACCCTGATCGTCCGCGATGGGTTCCTGCGCAGCAAGCTCTTCGCCAGGGACCACTTCGCCCGGATGTGGGAGCGGATGGAGGCGGCCGTCGAGCGCCGCCGGCGGGAAACCGGGCGACGGCTTTTCGTGGTTGGAATCGCCAAGCGGAGCAAGGTGCTGGACCGCTATCACCTGGCCCTGTTTCTGGAAGGGGTGCTGGTGCAGCCCGGGGCATGCGCCGTGCGGATCCCACCGGCGATGGAACGCCAGGTCTACCGATGGGCGGAATACGCGCCGGGGGAGGAGGGGGAAGCCCGGAAATTCGTGGCCGGGGCCCTGCACCTGGTCAAGTTCGGGAGCCGCCCGGAGGACCCGATCTGGGCGGTGGACGTGTGGGAGCGCCATGTGCGGCAGGGGGAGGTGGACGAGATCCTCGGGTACCTCCTGGGCGATGCTCAGGTTGGCTTCCCAATTCCCTTCTACCCGCTATGCCTGCAGCGGGCCCACGAGCAGGCCCGGCTGGGCGGGCTGGACGCCGAGCTCCTGCAGGACCTGGTGCTGCAGACGATCCGCGAACAAATCCTCCCCGATCGGCCGGAGGCCCTGGTGACCTTCCGGTTGCTGGCCGGGGGACGGAGGAAGAATCGCGATGGTCATGAGTAAACCCCTCATCCAGAGAGAGCGCGTTGTAGGGATCTTCCGGGGCTTCGTGGAAGGGGAGCTGGAGTTCCATGCGGATCTGGTCCTCCCCTATCGCTCGGATTACGTCCGCCGCCCCATGCATGGTCAATTCCTCCTGGTCGAGCTGGCTCACGAGGACGAGGCCATCCTGGGACGGATCACCGCCCTGCGCAGCGAGGGCCGCCTGGTCTCCCCCGAGGGGGAGGACTACACCACCCGGAGCGCCATGGAGGGATGGTCGCTGCCGGAGGACATTCGGGAGCGCCACCTCAAGTACCGCGTTAATGTCCGGATGCTGGGGGTGATCCGTCGGGATCCCTCCGGAAGGATTCACATGGCTCCCTCCCACCGACGGCTGCCCCATGTAGGCAGCCGCGTGGCCTTCCCGGATGATGAGGTGCTGCGGGCCCTGGCCGGGCACGGGGAGGATGGGGCCGCCATTGGTTTCCTGGCCATGGGGGAGTTTGTCTGGGGACAGGAGGAAAGCCGCCCGGACGGGCGCCTGCACCTCGAGCCCTGGATGCAGGTGCTGGAGCCGACCGTTCATGTCCGCTTCCCGGTCCAGCACCTGGTGGCCCGACGGACCTTCGTCTTCGCCCGCGCCGGATACGGGAAATCCAACCTCATCAAGCTCCTCTTCTCGGAGCTCTACCGCGAAACGCCCACCATCCCCAAGCGGGGCGGAAAATCCGTCCCGGTGGGGACGATTATTTTCGATCGGGATGCGGAATACTTCTGGCCGGACGACAAGGGGCGGCCGGGACTGTGCGATGTTCCCCACCTTCAGGAACACCTGGTGGTCTTCACCGACCGGGAGCCGCCGAACGATTTCTACGGCGCCTTCGTGGCCGACCGGGTGCGGCTGGATCTGCGGCGGCTCCCCCCGGAGATGGTGGTGGGGATCACCCTGTCCCCGGAACGCCAGGAGCAGCAGAACGTCCGGAAGCTCAAGGCCCTCTCTCAGGACCGGTGGAAGAGGCTGGTTGATTTGATCTATCATCATGGCTATGGGGCGCCCATCGATGAGATCAGCCAGTTGCTGGGCATCGAGGACAAATCCTCCGAGGTGGAGGCGACGGCGGCCCGCAGCAATATGGTGTTCATCGTGCGGATGCTCCACGATCCCGGCAGCCGCTTCCTGGATCTCCTGATCCGCGCCCTTCGGGAGGGGAAGCTCTGCGTGGTGGACCTCTCCCGGATGTCCGGGGAGGCGGCCCTGGCCTTCTCCGGCATCGTCCTCCAATATCTGTTCGAACGCAACCAGAATGAGTTCGTGAAGGCGGATCCGGCCACGATTCCGATCATCGCGGTCCTGGAGGAGGCCCAGAGCGTCCTGGGCCACGGGAGCGCCTCCAGCTCCCCGTATGTGCGGTGGGTGAAGGAGGGGCGCAAATACGACCTGGGGGCGGTGATGGTGACCCAGCAGCCCGGCAGCATCCCCGATGAGCTCCTCAGCCAGGGGGACAACTGGTTCGTCTTCCACGTCCTATCCGCCGGGGATCTCAAGGCCGTGGGCCGGGCCAACGCCCACTTCAGCATGGATCTTTTGAGCACGCTGCTCAACGAGCCGATTCCCGGCCACTGCGTCTTCTGGTCCGGGGTCTCCGGGCGCCCCTATCCTATCCCCATGCGCGTGGTCTCCTTCGAGAAGATGTTCCCGCCTCAGGGGCAGCGGGAGGCCGTGGAGACCTGGGCTCGAAAGGCCCGCGCCGCCATGGCGGAGGGGGCGGAGGAGGAGCTTCCCCCAGAGGCCGCGGGAATCCCCGCCGCGCCGGACTACCTGAAGAAGCTGCGGGAACGGGTCTTCCAGCGTGTGTGGAAGGATCGTCGGTTCCAGGGGGCGCTTCAGGAGGGGAGGGTGCGCTGGGGGCATCTCATGGGCTGGATGAAGGATGCCCTGCGCGAGAGCGATCGCTCTCTCCCGGAGGGGGAGATTGAAGAGCTGGCCCGGAGTTGGGTGCGCCCCTTCCTGGAACAGTGTTTCGGTCCAGAAGAGAAGGGCTGGCGCACGGAGCTGAGGTCGGACGGCAAGAAGGAGATCATCTTCCTGAAGCCTTCCACCGGATGAAGCTGCTTCAGGCCTGCCCGTACTACACGATGTTCCCTCTGGATTTCCCGCTGGCATGGCTGCGGAAGGCCCGGCCGGGGGAGTGGGTCCTGGATCCCTTCTGCGGCCGGGGGACCACCCTTTACGCGGCGCGCCTTCTGGGGCTCCCGGCGGCCGGCGTGGATATCAGCCCGGTGGCTGCTGCGATCGCCGATGGGATGCTGGCCGCAGGAACCCCGGAGGAGGTCGAGACGTGGGCCCGGAAGCTGCTGTGGGAAGGGGAGGCGCGGGACCTCCCCCAGGGGGAGTTTTGGGAGCTGGCCTATCACCCCCGAACCCTGGAGGCGATCACCCGGCTCCGGGAGGGGCTGATGAGGGACGGGAGGGGGCCCGCTGCGCGGCTGCTGCGGGTGATCCTTTTAGGGCGCCTGCATGGCCCGCTCCGCAAGGGGGCGCCGAGCTATCTTTCCAATCAGATGCCGAGAACCTTTGCCCCCAAGCCCGCCTATGCCGTCCGGTTCTGGAAGGCCCGCGGGCTTCGGCCCCCCGAGGTGGATCCGCTGGCGCTGCTTTCTCGCGTGATCCCCCGCTTCCTGCAGGACCTCCCCCCGCCGGTCCCCGGGCGCGCTGTCTGTGGGGACGCCCGGCATGTGGACTTCCTGGAGCTGGGTGGACCTTACGATTGGGTGATCACCTCACCGCCCTACTGGGGGATGCGGACCTATGTGGCCGATCAATGGCTGCGGCATTGGTTCCTGGGCGGTCCCCCCCATGTGGTTTACCGCTATGAGGGCCAGATCGGCAGAGGATCGGCGGAGTCCTATGCCGGGGCTCTGCGCCAGGTCTGGCTCCGGGCCGCGGAAGCCTGCCGTCCGGGGGCGCGGCTGGTGGTGCGCTTCGGGGCACTTCCCTCTCAGAACGACCCGGAGCCCCTGGAGCTGCTGCGGGCTTCCCTCCGGGACACGCCGTGGCGGATCCGGTGGGTGTGGAGGGCCGGGAGCCCGGACCGTGGCCGTCGTGGCGCCAGGGGATTCCTGCCCAACCCCCGCCCGGCGGTGGAGGAGATCGACGTCCTGGCCCGGTGGGTCGGATAAATGGACCGATCGGCAGGCGACGCAAGAGCTGGGCCAGGTTCTGGGGAAGCCCCGTAGACTTTTAAAAGCGGTGATGGAAAGCTATGCCCAGCAGCTTGGGGCTGAAGGCGGGCAGAGCTCAGGGCTCTTTGCCTGACCCTGCCCTCCGGCGCTATCATAAAAAACAAAAACGCCTCGCCCGGCGGGGGAGACCGGCGAGGCGATGGCGCGGGGCGGCGTGGGCGCCCCGGCGGGGAATAGTTTAGCACAGCGCGCCCGCCGCGGGCAAGAAGGGCCCCGGTGGGTGTTTTGATTTGAGAGCCTTCCCCTGGGAGAATCTTATCCGCGATTTCAGACAGGAGCCGACCGGATGGGCATCGAGACTTGCTTTGATGTGTCATTCGTTTGTGTCATTCGTTGCCCGGCTGGCCCTGCGCGAGAAGCAGATACAGCAGAGCTACCGGCCAATCATCGCCGTGCATAAGTGGTTTGCGCGGCGTCCCGGAACGCTGTTCCGTGCCCTGATCCTGTCCGAGTTCGTTCAGCGCCCCGTGCAGGAGACCTATTATCAACCCCATCAGCTAACAGGGGTTTCCATTCCGGATCCGTTTATGGGCGGCGAGACCGCCATCATCGAAGCCCAGCGTCTGGGATGCTCCGTAATTGGCCCGGAAATCAATCCGATTTCTTACCGGATCGTTCGGGAGGCCCCGGAGCCTATTAGTATGGACGCTTACATGATAGGAGTTACGCAGTTGGTTTTCTCCTGGGGGTTTTGGGGGGAATCGCGCGCCTTCGGCGCGCGACTCCCCCTGGGGTGGGGCCCTTCGACCTCTTCTCGCGAACCCCGAACGGCGTAACTCCTATTATATGAGAGCTGCGCGGCGGATCCGGTCGGGGTGGGGACCTGCTATGACCGGGCCGGCAACACCGGAACCGGGGAGGCTCGGGTCTCCATCGATATGACTCCGCTCGCCATTTCCGCCGCCTGCGATCCGGCCCCCAATGCCTACGGCTGGGTCTTCGTCCCGGTGTCAGATCAGCAATAGGGAATTCCTATTAGGCGGGACACCGCTTCCGCCCGCCATCGGCCAAGAACCGCCGCCTAGCCTATCCGGCTGTTGGGCAGTGTGGGAGCCTCCACATCATAGGCTGAGCCATTGCCGGATGACATACGCGGCCATCCATTCGGGGAGGAAAAGAATATGGAGAAATTTGTGTTATTTTTTGTTCAGTGGATAGTTTTACCCATTATTATGTTTGTCTTATTTTTGTTCTCAATTGCGATTGTCTCCTCAACCAGAGGAGAAGAGCAAAGAATATCGGCACACGCAGGCTTCTGGGCAGGGCTTGTCATTTTTGTGATTTATGTGACCAGTCAGGTCACCGCGCTTCAAACCCCCCGGTTTGCCCCATATGAACTGGAGGGTCTTTGGATTCCTCAGGCAGCCATTGGAGTGTTGATCGGTTTTATTTTTATGTTGATTCTAAAAATATTTCTTCCCACTCGCCTTGTTGGGTTTATGACTCTGTCATTGTCGGCCACAAGCACTTCCGCTTTATTCTCATACGTATTCATCAGTTACTTACGCCCTATCGTTCTGTATTGGATATTGGGTCTTGCTTTGGGCATTCTTCTGTATATAATTCTGTTCCCAGATACCATTCAAGCTATTTTCTCTGAGAAATCATCTCAAAAATCTCCAGGTGGATGAGGAAACAGGCCGGGTATACGAAGGCCCGGAAGGTCGCCGGGAGACGCTCATGACGCAGAGCCAACCGTCGAAAGCCCCCCTTCAACCAGGCAAAGAAGCATTCCACCGCCCCCCGCCAGACCCGATCCGTTTCCGGGTCAAGACGATCCGGCCGTCCCCGCCGGGACCCCCGACGATGCCGGGGATTCACGGGGATACTGGCCCGGATGCCCCGGCGCCGGAGTTCCGCCCGAACCGGGCGGCTGTCATAGGCCCCATCCCCGGCCACTTCCCGGGGCCGGGTCCGGCGCCCCACCCGCACCCTCCTCAGGAGCCTGGAAAAGACGACCCC
>JAEVEX010000019.1 GCA_016842085.1 Candidatus Thermoflexus tengchongensis
CTCGCCCCCAAAATCTCTTTTATCCCCCCTCCCCACGGCCCAAAGGGCCGTGGGGAGGGGGGATAAAGGGGGGTGGGGCCATTGGCCCACACCATCTCACATCCTCAAAACAAATCTGGATGAAGCAATAGTGCTCCTTTCAGATTTGTTTTTGTGATATCGTCTCTCGGACTCCGAGGGAGGGATGAGCGATGGGCCCGAAGAAATGGGTGGTGCAGTTGACACCGGAGGAGCAGCAACAGCTCCGCCATATGCTCCGAAGTGGTGAACGTCCGGCGGCGATCTGTTCAAGGCGGCTTGGAAGCAGCCCTGTATAATCGTCCCCCATCCCCGTCGGCCGCCCCGCTTGAATCCCCATCAGGAGGCTTACCTCATCGCCCTGGCCCAAAGCGCCCCATCCCAGGGACGTCAGCGCTGGACCCTGCAATGGCTGGCCGATCGCCCGGCCACGTTTTAAAAAATGATCTGCCATGAACGGAAAGGGACGTGCGATCTCTTCGTCGTGCTGGTGCCGGATTGGGGATGGCGAACAGTGATTGTGACCGAGCGACGGACCAAAGAAGATAGGGGATGTCTGCGGATCCGGCTGACGGGGGAGTTCTTCCCGGACGCTCAGCGGATTCATTGGATGTGTGACCATTTGAGCACGCATGCCCTGGGAGCCCTGTATCGGATTTTGCCGCCAGCGGAGGCGCGGAAACGGGCCCGGCGATTTTGCCTGCATCCGACCCCGAGGCATGCCAGCTGGTTGAATATGGCGGAGATCGAGATTTCGGCGTTGGAGCGACAGGGCCTGGATCGCCGAATCCCGGACGTGGAGACGCTGCAGCAGGAGGCGGCAGCCTGGGTGGAACTGCGCAACACCGCGCAGGTGCGGATCCATCGAAGGCACTGAGGCATGGTGGGAGTATCAGACAATAGAGGAGCCCGTGCCCGTGCTCAGCAGGAGGACCCAACAGAGATCAGGGTTACGAAATTCAATTGCGCTGCCTGACAGGAGAAAGCCTGTTCCAGGGAGATAGACCGCCCTCCGGTTAGGCCGTCGATGAAAACCCAATCGGCAGACAGGCATCCCGCGCTCTCAAAGTTCGTATAGCTCCAGGGATCGCCTCAACATGTCCGCCTCCCACTCCATCCCCAGCTGCTGGAACAGGGTCATCGCCTCATAAGCCAGTTGCTGGGCCTGATCTTTCTCCCCTTTCCGCATCGCCAGATCCGCCTGGAAGCGCTTGCAAAAAGCAACAAGCTCTTGATCTCCAATCCGCTCCGCCTCCTGACGTGCGGACAGGAGCAGGCGCTCCGCCTCATTGAGATCCCCTGCGGGCTCTTGAATCGCCACCAGCGCCAGGCGGATCTGAGTGATCAAACGGCTCCGTTGCCAGCCAATGGCCTCCGCTTCCCCCAGGGCTTTGCGGAGCATCTCTTTGGCTGGGCCAAGCTCCTGAAGTTGAATCAAGCACTCTCCCATATGGCTCATGATCGCGGCCCGCAATCGGCGCCGGTCCTCTTCCCCCTCTTCCTCTTCCTTCTCGTCTCCTTCAAGGAGATGAAGGCCCTGCCTCAGCCAATCCAAGGCTTCCTTTAGATGGTTCTCCCGCATCAACAGACAACCGATCAGGCGCGCCGCGGAGGCCCGGTTCAGCGTCCCTGCGCTGGAGCTCATATGCCAGGCTTGCTCCGCCCATTCCCTGGCCTCCTCCTGGCGTCCCATTAGGTAGAGGAGGCGGACCTTCAAGTTCAATCCATACGCCATGGTCCTTTGATCCCCCCGCCGCTCGGCAGCCGGGATCAGCCATTCCAGCCAGGAGAGCAGAGTCTCCCACTCCCCATCAAGGCGGGCGAACCGCATCGTTGCCATCCAGATGGACTTCGCCTCCTCATAACGCTCATTCTCCATGCACCACTCCACCACCGAGCGGATGTTCTCCCACTCTTCCCGTAGCCGTGCAAATGGAATATGGTAATTCTCCCTGTCCGGTCCGCCCCATCGCTGCGCCAGCTGAACGTGCCATTTCACCCAACGCTCTCGGGCCTCCTGTTCAAAGTTCGGATTGCGGCTTAGCTCCGCCAGGACATACTCCCGGGTCAGAGGCAACATCCGGCAGCGCCGGTCCTTTCGCTCGATCAGGTTCAGCTTGGCGAGCCGCACCAGCTCTTCCTGCCCCACCAGGTTGTCGGCCAGCCCGGCCACGTGGATAACCGCCTCATCCAGCGGCCGCTTGGGAAACATGGCGACCGCCATCAGCAGCGGGTAGGCGGGCCGGTCCTGGATTAGACGGACTGATTCCTCAAAGCAGAACCGCGCCACATCCCCTTGAGGAGCAGCCGCCTTAGCCATCGCAAAGTCCACTGGGGCCCCCAGAGCCATCTGGCCGATCGCATAAACCAGGGCCATCGGAATGCCCCCCAAGCGCTGATAGAGCCTCTGCGCCTCTTGAGGGGTCAGCGACACCCCGCTTCGCCCCGCTTCATGGAGCAGCAATTCTATCGCCTCCTCCTCCGAAAGCTCAGAAAGCTGGATTTGAGCGTGGCTATAAATGCGCTCCCGGGTGGTGATGACCGCTTTCACCCCTACAGGAAGGCTGAATATAAACTGTAAGATTGCCTCCCTTTCGCTCTCCGGAACGGTCTCCAAATTATCCACAATCAGCAAGGTGCGCTGGTTGGCCAGGGCGTCTTTGGCTTTCTCCCACTGTTTGTCTGGTTTGGCTCGCCTAATATCATGGCGGTTCAGAACTAAGGCGATTTCCCGGAAAAGGTGTCGGAGCTGGAATCCGGCTTCCCCACCAGGCAAGCTTGTAATCCCATATGGCGTTAGAGCCCTTTGCTTGGCCGATATGAAAATAATGGCATCAAAGGAAGGAGTCTGAGGGTCAACGACCTCCCCACGGCTGACCCGTAGACAACGGTAGGCGGCCTCCAGGACCAGCGTGGTCTTCCCCACCCCGCCGATCCCATCCACCACAATGGGGTGGACAGCTTTTGTGGGGGAGAGCAACTCCAGCAGACGGCTTAACTCCTTATTTTTCCCGATGAACTGGCTATAGGCGGGAGGTGGCAGGTTATGGGGGATCTGTCGGATCTGAGCCGGACCATAATGCTCGAGCAGCACCTCAGCAGCGTTCGGATGCTGACCATAGCGGAGCAATTGCTCGGCCCACCGGCGCTCCATCCCATAGCTCCAGCCGAGCTGAACGAGCCGCTCGAGGGTCTCGGCTGACGGTCGTGGTTGGTTCCTCCGCCACCGATATACGGTGGCCTCTGAGTATCCTGTATGTTGGGCGATCCTACGCACCGCCGCCCCTGGTCCGGTCCTATCACGGGCGGCAATTTGATACACCAATTCATTGATCAATGAACCCACCATGTTCTTCTCCTCCTGCCATGGGTGGCCTGAAAAGGAGAGCCACTATCTTTTTAAAAGGATACCATTGGAGCTCTCCAAATCTTATGCGCCGCTTGACAATTTCTTCGCAGAACGATTCCCCCGAGCGTCTCTCGCCTATGGATACGATGGGCTCGCAAGGAGCCGACGGAATATCGCCCAACCCCAAGGGGCACAGCATTCCATGTGCCCCTGTTTGTTCCTTGCGGCCCGTTGGGCATCCCCTTGCATCGATTTTCGTGAAGGGCCAAGATTTTCGCATTGCTTGATGATCATATTTAACCACACCATGGGAAGATGGCCAGAGGAGAGGTTTCGGGCGGTGGGGCCGCCTCCGGAGGCCTCACCGGATTGAGACGAAAGTTCGGTAGAGGCGAAAGGGGGCCGTTGTGAACCCCCGGATGCCTCTATGTCACGAACGACAGCTCATCTTCCCATATCAAAAGGAAGAGATCTATATCAACAGGAGGAGATCTATGGGAACGGTCTCTCTAAATGCCTTTCCGTTCGGCGAGGAGCCTCCCGCTCCCCGGACTCATGAGGAGCTGGCGCTCCTGGTCCTGGACTTCTCCGGGTCCATGGCGGAACGGGAGCAGCGATCCGGGATAATCAAGGCCGAGGCGGTGGTCCACCATCTGATCCGGGAGCCCGCTGGGGAGCACCCCCGCAGCGGCAGCCTGCTGGCCCGTCTCCAGCGCAGCCGGAACCGGGATGCCTTCTGGATCGCAATCCTGGCCTTCTCCAGCCGGATCGAGCAGGTCCTTGCCCCCACGCCCCTCGGGCAGGTGGACCCACAGGGCCTCCCCCTTGATTCCAAGGATCTGCTCAACCGGTTCGGCGACAACACGGCCATCGGCCGGGCGCTCCAGGAAGCGGATCGGATCGCCCAGGCATGGCTGGCCGGGGCGGACCCCCAGCTCCCCCGCTTCGTCACCATCCTGCTGATGAGCGATGGCTGCGAGACTTGCGGCACCGATCCCATCGGCGTCGCCCGCCGGATCCACGCCCGGGCGGGGTCGGGACGGCCGCGGCCGCCGATTGTGATCGCCACCGCCGCCTATGGAGAGGATGCCGATGAGCAGGTCCTCCAGGCCATCGCCAGCGCGCGCCCCGACGGCTCCCCGATGTTCGCCCGGGTCCACAGCGGGGCCGAGCTGCGAGACTTCTTCATCGCCTCGCTGAGCACCCAGGCCTGAGGGCGATCCGTAGCCGTTGCTATCGGCGGTTGGGTGCTGAAGCCTATCCCGGGAGGCTCGCCTTCCCGGGACGGGGCGAGCCTCCCGGCGGGCCGCTGGGGGCTGCCCTCATCACCAACCTGGAAAAGGAGGGACGCGGATGTCCATCCCGCCGCTTTCCGACCCGCTCGATCCGCTATCGCCTGGGCCTTTTGTCCTGTGGTTCATCGGACTCATCGGCGGGGCTGTGTTGATGCTTTTGATTCTCCTCCTCCAGCACCTGTTGCGCGCTCGTCGGAGGCCAGCGATGTCCCAGGTTCGTCAGCTCCTATCCCATCCTTCGGATCGGCCCTTCGATCCGGAGGTTCCGGTTTCAACCCTCCCGGCTTATCTGGGGGGCCTCGTCCTCGCCGTTACCACCGTGGGCGGGAAGGCGGAACAGCAGGATGCCGCCTACGCCCTCGATCTCCCGGGGTCCAAGATCGTCATCGTCGCGGATGGGGTCAGCAGCGCGCCGCGGGCGGAGCGGGCCGCCCGCCTCGCCGTCCTGAGCGTGTTGGAGGCCCTCTGGAGGCGGGCGCTCTCGGGCCGTCCCATCACCCTGGAGACGCTGGAGCAGGCGTTCCAGCGGGCCTATGAACACCTCCGCCGGCTGAGCCCGGCACCGCCCGGAACGCCCGGGCCTCAAACCACGTTGATCGTGGCCGTGGAGCTGTCGGATCGGTTCCTCGTCGCTTACTGCGGCGATGGGGGCGCCTACCTGACCACCGGCTCCCTCCGGTGGTGCAACAACGTGCTCTTCCCCCAGCAGGATTTCCGGCAGGCCGGGGCCCTCACCGACGTCCTCGGGGGATCCTCCCCCCCGCGCCCGAACGTCCTGTCCTTCCGGAAAGGATGGCCGGACGGAGGGATCCTGGCGATCGGGACGGATGGTGCGCTGCCCCTGGGGGGGAGCCTGTCGGCAGTTCAGGAGCTCCTTCAGCAGGTGCGGGAGGCGGTCCGGGCCGGGCAGTCCCCTGATTGGGTTGTGGAAGAATGGCTCCGCCGCCGGCCGAGCGAGGACAACCGGAGCCTCGGGCTCTTGATCAGCGAGGAAGCCCTGCGGACCTGGAGGGGTGATGGACTCCTGGATCTTATACGATCTTCTGGAGAGCGGCCGAAGCCACCGCCTGATCCTGGAGGAGCGCCTGGGGGAGGGGGCCCAGGGGGAGCTCTATAAGGTGCGGTGGGACGCCGATCGCCGCCGCCCCTGGGCCTTCAAGCTCTACCGGGTGCCGCCGGACCACCCCTACGGCCGGCATCTTTACGCCCTCGTCGAGCACTGCCAGCGGGATCAGAACCTGGCGCGGGATCCCCGCCTCGGCCTTCCCCGGGTGATCGGGGTAACCCCCGAGGGGCGGATGGGGGCCCTCCTTCCATGGGTGGAGGGGAGGCCCCTGGAAAGCCCTGCCTACCGCCAGATCTACCTGCAGGGGCTGGCCTCACGGCTGTGGCTGGCGGCCAATCTGGCCAGCCAGGTGGCCGTCCTCCACAGGGCCGGCCTGGTCCACGCAGATCTAGCGGAGCCAAACCTGCTTCTCGTGCCGGCTGGAGGGCGCATCACCGGGATCGCCCTCATCGACATGGATGGAGGCGGGATCTTCGACCCCTCGGGCCGTTGCCTCCTGCCTCCGCTGGTCCGGGGGCACGCCGACGGCAGCCTGCAGGCCCCCGAGCTCCTCGTTGACCCTCAGCGCCTCCCTGATCTCCATACCGATCGCTGGTCCCTCGCCGTCCTGATCCACCGGATCCTGATCGGCGGCCTGGATCCCTTCTTCTGGCTCCCAGTAGCCCGAGACATCGCGGAGCCCCAGGTTCCCTGGCCGCCGGATCCCCAGGCATCACCCGATCCCGGGATGCAGCGGTGGACGCAACTTCACGAACGGGAGCTGAGGCGTCTGAACGCGCGCCTTCGCTCATATTTTCAACTGGCCTTTTATCCGCCGCGCCTCCCGAACAGCCGCCCGACGGCCCGGGATTGGGAGGAGGCTTTGCGGATCGCCGCCCGTTGGACGATGAGCTGCTGGAGTTGCCAGGAGGAGGTGGTGGGGGAAGGCCGGGAACGCTGCCCATTCTGTGGGGACCCCCTGCCTCACGCCCGGATCCACACCCCGAGGGGTGTGCATCCCTTCTGGCAGGAAGGACAGGCCCTGATAGGTCGGGATCTGGGCCTGGGGGGCGTGGACGCGCGGGAGCCGGTCCTGATCCTCCGACGGCTGGAGATGGGGGAGGTCGGGGTGCAGCGGGGAAGCTTCCCTATCCGGTTCGCAAACGCTCGCCCAATCCGCCCGCTGCCGGATGGCACGTATGCGCTCCCGCCCGCGCCTGGACGCCACGCGCTGGCCATCGATCCTGGAAGGGGGCGGGCGCCAATTCGGATCGAGATCGAGGTTCCAACGAGGTAATCTCCCCCAGGGAAACGGGCGCTTTTGCGTCCTGAGAAGCGAATCAGACAGCACCGACAGCGCCATGCGCGGGGGGAGCGGAGGCCTCCTTCCCCCGGCCCGAAGGGCCGCGGGGAAGGAGGGCATTCCACCGCTTCGCAGGAGCTCCGAACCAAATGAGGCCGGGCGGAACGGTTGCAGCGGAAGAAGCATTGGTCACATCTAAGGAGCAGAGATCCCCATTCGTGATCATGAGCGATCGACCCGGGCGCTCCCGGTTGGGATGCGGCAAGGGCCCTTTTGAATCCGAGCCTTACCTCAGGGGGATGCCGATGGGACGAAAACCACGGG
>JAEVEX010000083.1 GCA_016842085.1 Candidatus Thermoflexus tengchongensis
CGGGGGCCTCGGGTGACCATGCAGAAGCTGGATCCTTACATCAACGTCGACCCCGGGACGATGAACCCCTTCCAGCATGGGGAAGTCTTTGTCACCGAGGACGGCGCGGAGACGGACCTGGACCTGGGACATTACGAGCGCTTCATCGACGAGAACCTGACCCGGGCGAGCAATGTCACCACCGGGCAGATCTACGCAGAGGTGATCGCCAAGGAACGTCGGGGCGACTACCTGGGGGGGACGGTCCAGGTCATCCCCCACATCACCAACGAGATCAAGCGGCGCATCGGCCTGGTCGCCAAAGCCCACCACAACCCCGATGTGGTGATCGTGGAGGTAGGCGGCACGGTGGGCGACATCGAGGGGCTCCCTTTCCTGGAAGCCATCCGGCAGATGCGGCGCGACGTCGGGCGGGACAACGTCCTCTACATCCATGTAACCTGGCTTCCTTACATCGGCGCCACCGGGGAGCTCAAGACCAAGCCGACCCAGCATAGCGTGAATACCCTGCGCAGCGTGGGCATCCAGCCCGATGTGATCATCGCCCGGGCCGATCACCCCATCCCCGACAGCCTGCGGGAGAAGATTGCCCTGTTCTGTGACGTGGACCTGCGGGCGGTGATCCCGCTGCCCACGGCGAAGATCCTTTACGAGGTTCCCCTGATGCTGGAGGAAGCCGGGCTGGGAGCCTTCGTCGTGGAACGGCTGGGCCTCCCGGGCCGCGATCCGGACTGGACCGAGTGGTCCCGGATGGTGAGTGAGATGCGGCGCCCGAAAGAGAAACTCCCCATCGCCCTGGTGGGCAAATATGTGGATCTCCACGATGCCTACATCAGCGTCCGGGAGGCCCTGATCCACGCGGGCGTGGCCCATGGGGTGGACGTGCAGATCGAGTGGATCCCGGCGGAGGACCTGGAGCACGGTCGCTGCTGGGATCGCCTGCGACGGGTCCATGGGATCGTGGTGCCCGGCGGCTTCGGTTATCGAGGGGTGGAAGGAAAGATCATGGCTGCCCGTTACGCCCGGGAGCACCGGGTTCCTTACCTGGGCCTGTGCCTGGGGATGCAGGTGATGGTGATCGAGCTCGCCCGTCATGTCCTCGGCTCCGATGAGCCCAACAGCACCGAGTTCAATCCCCATACCCGCTATCCGGTGATCGATCTGCTGCCGGAGCAGCGGGACATCACGGACCTGGGTGGGACGATGCGGCTGGGCGCGTATCCGTGTGTGCTGGTTCCGGGAACGAAGGCCGCCGAGGCATATGGGGTGGATCTGGTCTATGAGCGGCATCGTCACCGCTTCGAATTCAACAACGCCTATCGGGATCTCCTCCAGCGGGCTGGGCTGGTGCTGAGCGGCCTTTCGCCCGACGGACGGCTGGTGGAGATCGTGGAGCTGGCGGATCACCCCTTCATGCTGGGAACCCAGTTCCATCCAGAGTTCAAGAGCCGACCCAACCGACCGCATCCCTTGTTCCGGGCCTTCATCGCCGCCGCCGCGTCCCGTCTGGATTGAGGCAATCATCGCTCTGAAATAGAAACCCCTGCCTCCCGGGCCGCCCGCCGCACGGCCTCGGAGGGGTCATTCAAAGCGCTCCGCAGGGCTTCCCGCGCCCGCGGATCGTCGAAACTCCCCAACGCCTCCACCACGGCCAGGCGCACGGGGAGGGGGCTCTCCCACCGCAACAGCACCACCAGGGCCGGGATCGCCCGGGGATCCCCCAGGCGTCCCAGGCTGCGCACGGCTGCCTCCTGAACACCGAAGTCCCTGGCGTGGAGAGCCGTTTCGATTAAAGCGGGCACCGCCCGGGGATCCCTTAGCTGCCCCAGGATAGTCGCCGCGGTGGCCGCCCGGGTCCGCGCTGTGCTCCTGCAGCAGGATCTGAACCCCTCTCGAACACTCGGTGTGCTAAACTGAAAGCCAGCATCTTCAGCGCCGCAGGGATCCTGTCAGCGGGAGGGAGCCCCATGCCGGAGCGGATCAACCTGTGGAACATGCCCGCGTGGGCCCAGCTGGCGGTCTATGCCTTCCACGCGCTCTGTCTCGCCATTTTCCTCCTTTCTCTCTACCGGCGCATCCGGATCTGGTGGGCGGTGGGCCGGCCGGAGATGCGCTTCGATCGCCTCCCGGAGCGCCTGAAACGGGTGCTCATCTACGTCCTGGGGCAGCGCCGGGTGATCCGGGATCCGGTCGGAGGGCTCTCCCACGCCTCGCTGTTCTGGGGGTTCGTGATCTTCTTCATCGGAACGACCCTCGCCTTCATCGATGCGGACATCTTCAAGTTCCTGCGCGGGGAGCTCTATCTGGTCTACGAGTTCGTGCTGGACCTCTTCACCCTGCTCGCTCTGATCGGCCTGGGGATCCTGGCGTGGCGCCGGTATGGGGCGCGCTCGCCCAAGTTGAGTTACGGCCGCCGGTTCGATCTGGCGCTGATCTGGCTGCTCGTTCTGATCGCCACCGGCTGGCTTCTGGAATCTTTCCGCATGGCTGTGCAGCGCCCACCGTGGGGACCGGCCTCCTTCATGGGGTGGAGCCTCGGCCAGGCCTGGATCGCCATCGGCCTCCGTGAGGAGATCCTGCGTCCCCTCCATCAGGCGACCTGGACCTTCCACGCCGCCCTGGCTGGCCTCACCTATGTCTTCATCCCGGTAGGCTTCCTGGTTCATATTGTCTCCTCTACCCTCAACGTGTTCTTCTCTCGTCTGGATCGGCCCAACGGGGCCCTGGCACCGATCCCGGATCTGGAAACGGCGGAGCGGCTGGGGATTGGGACGTTGCGGGATCTGACATGGGTGCAGCTGCTGAATGGGGAGGCGTGCACGGAGTGCGGGCGGTGCCAGGCGGCCTGTCCGGCCTACGCCGCAGGGACCCCCCTGAATCCCAAGCAGGTGGTGCTGGACGTCCAGAACACTCTCCATACAGTGTTGCCGCCCACCCTGAATCCCTTTGCGCCTATCCAGATCCAGGAGGATCGCCTGGCCCTGGCCGGGGCGGTGACGCCGAAAGAGGCCATCTGGGCCTGCACCACCTGCTATGCATGCGTCTCCGAGTGCCCGGTGCTGATCGAGCACGTTGATCTCATCGTCGGCATGCGACGATACCTGACCCTGATGGAAGGAGACATCCCGGCTTCCCTCTCCAACACTTTCCGCAACACCGAACGAACGGGCAACCCGTGGGGGCAGCGAACCTCGCGGCTGGAGTGGGCGAAAGGGCTGGAAGTGCCGGTGATGGCGGAGAAGGGGGAGGCGGAGGTCCTGTTCTGGGTGGGGTGCGCGGGCGCTTTCGATCCCAACGGCCAGCGCACCGCCCGGGCGATCGTCCGCCTGCTCCAGGCCGCCGGGGTGGACTTCGCTGTGCTGGGGGATGAGGAGACGTGCACCGCCGAGTGGGCCCGTCGCGCCGGCCATGAGGCCATGTATGTCGCCGCCACGGAGGCCATTCTGGAGACGTTGCGGTCCTATCGGTTCCGCACCCTGCTCACCATGTGCCCGCATTGCTACAACACCTTCCGCAACGAATATCCTCAGTTCGGGGGGCGGTTCGAAGTGGTTCACCATACCGAGCTCCTGGCGCGTCTGGTGGAGGAGGGTCGGCTGAAGCTGAAGCGGGGAGTGGGGCAGCGCTGGACCTTCCACGATTCCTGCTACCTGGGCCGTTACAATGGAATTTTCGACGCGCCCCGGCGTCTGCTGCAGGAGAGCGGGGTGGAGCTGGTGGAAATGGCCCGGAGCCGGGAGCGCGGGTTCTGTTGCGGCGCAGGCGGTGCCCAGGTGTGGATGGATACCCCACAAGCCCGTCCGATCCATCTCCAGCGCCTGGAGGAAGCGATGGGGGTGAACCCCCAGGGTGTTGCGGTCGCCTGTCCGTTCTGCCATCTGATGCTGACTTCCGCCGCCCAGAGCAAAGGGGTGGTCGATCAGATCCCCATTCGAGACGTCGCCGAGGTGATGGCGGAGGCGCTGACCCATCCCTCGGTCGGATAGCAAGGTGTGGAGGACTGGCCGGGGCGCTGAAGACGGTCAGCATTTGAGGCGCCCGCGGCCTCCGGCCTGGCCCTTCCGGAGACCGGCAGGAGGGGCTTCAGCCCCGACCTTAAGAGGAGCATTCCTGATGAAGGAACTGCTGGATCGCCTGGAGTCTACCCTCAGCGATCTGCGGTGGGCGGTCGCTCAGGTCCCGCCCGATCGGGAAGGGCGTCGGCCGCCGCCGGCCCTGGGGGACTGGTCGGTGCGGCGCCAGCTTTACCATCTCTGGTTCTATGAATATCACATCGCCCTGCCACAAATCCGCTACGCCCTGGGCCTTCGGGGTCCGCTGGCTCCTGGTGAGGTGCCCGATGAGGATCTCTCCTGGCCCCGGGAGATCCCGGCTGCGACCTGGCTTGCCCGTCTGGAGGAGGTTCGCCAGGAGACCCTGGCCCTGGTCCGCCCGATCCCACCGGAGGTCTGGGGCCGACCGGTGCCCGGGACCGTCTGGGGGACGCAGACGCTGGCCTGGATCGTCACGAAGACGATCCAGCACACATATGAGCATATGACGACGATCCTTCAGATCGCCCTGTTCTGGGAGATGGCGGCGGCCTTTGAGCCGCGATGGGAGTTCGAGTGATCCGGCGAGAACGGAGGACATCCTCCGCCTGCCGGCGGATCTTGCCGCTTTCCGCGCTGAGGCCGAGCGCCGCTTCGCGGAGCTGGCGGAAGCGATCCGCCGCCTGAGCGAGGCGTTCATCGCCCACCGTCAGGAGTTCCTGGCCTATCAGGCCCAGAATGAGGCCCGCTTCGCCGAGCTCAACGCGGCCGTCCGCGCCCTGATGGAAACCCAGCGCCAGCTGATGGAAACCCAGCGTCAGGTGATGGAAACCCAGCGCCAGCTGGTCGACACCCAGCGCCAGCTGATGGAAGCCCAGGGCCGCACCGAGGAGAACCTCCAGCGTCTGAGCGAGGCGTTCATCGCCCACCGTCAGGAGTTCCTGGCCTACCAGGCCCAGACCGAGGCCCGCTTCGCCGAACTGGCGGAGGCAGTCCGCCGCCTGAGCGAGGAATTCGCCGCCCACCGCCAGGAGTTCCTGGGACATCGCCAGGAGTTCCAGGAGCACCGCCAGGAGTTCCTGGAGCACCGCCGCGAGTTCCTGGAACATCGCCAGGAGTTCCTGGAATACCGGGCCCAGACCGACCGCCGCCTGGACCGGGTGGAGGCGCGCCTGGATCGGGTGGAGGAACGCATGGACCGGGTGGAGCGCCGCCAGGAGGACCACAGCCGGGACCTGGGGGAGCTCAAGTCCATGTGCCTGGAGGCCCTCTACCGCGAGAACCCCGGTCTGTTCCGTCCGCTGCTGCGGCGGGCGGCGGTCCTTCCCGACTCGCGCAAGCTGGAGATCCTGGAGGAAGCGGAGGCCGCCGGGCGGATCACGGGGGAGGAGGCGGATTGGGCGGCTCCCCTGGACCTGCTGGTGGAGGGGTTCCACCGGCGGGAGGATCGTCGGGTGTATCTGGCGGTGGAGGTCTCATGGCTGGGGAGCACGGAGGATGTGGCGCGGGCGGCGGAGCGGGCGGGGCTGTTGGCCCGGGCGCTGGGGGCGGAGGTGATCCCGGTGGTGGCGGCGAAGGAGCTGACCGCTCCGGCCCGGGGGATGGCCCGGGAGCGAGGGGTGTGGTGGCTCCAGGATGGAAGGACCTTCGCCCCCACCGAAATCCCCGAGGAAGAAGAGGAACCGGGTTCGGAGGCCGCTTGATTCTCTATATTTCCCTTTGAGGCTTTGGGGGTTGAATGGGGCGTCCGAGTCGCCCCCGCTCAGCCCTCTAAAAGTCTTCTGCCTGGTCTTGCCCCTTTCAACCTGCCATACGCCCTATCCTGCCTCGCTCATCTGCCTCAGGAAAGCCAGGGAAGCCCTGGCCGCATCCAGGCTCAGCTCCAGGATCACAGGCCCGGCGAACCGATGCGCTTCCAGAGTCTGGAAGAGCTTCCGCACCGGGACCTCCCCCTCTCCGAGTGGAAGATGGTCCGCCCAGGCCATAGAGCCGTCTGGCCTCCGCCGATAATAGCCATCGTGAAGATGGATCTCCGCCAGACGAGGGAGACAACGTTCCAGGGCTTCTTGAAAAGGATGGGGTCCGGGCTGTTGCGAGACCACATGGCCGGTATCGAAGCAAATCGAGAGATCGAAAGCCTCAGCCAGCTCCAGCGTGAGCTCCAGCGGAAACTGGATGGTTTCCACGGCCAGAGATCGGGAGGACAATCCGGTGCGGCGCAGAAGCTCCTCCAGGCTCCGGGCCGCCTGCTGTTGAAACCGGCGCATCAGCGCTCCTCGCGCGGCTTCCGGGACGGCCGGGGAGGTGAAGAACTCGGACGCGAGAGGTCCTGCGATATGAAGGACATAGACTTCGGGCTGTAGCGGGGCCAGTCGAAAAACGGCATCCACCAGGAGATCCACGGATGCGCGGCGAATGCCCTCCACCGGGCTGGAGGGATCCAGGGACCACAGGGGAAGATGGACGGTGTAATGCACGCCCCGCGTTTCCTTCAGCTCCTGCAGGCGACGGAGGACCGGGAGGGAAAAGGATTCCGGGAAAAGGACCTGGAGGTCCGGGTTCAGCTCGATGAGATCAAACCCCTCATCCACGATCCGTTCCGTCAGCTGGGCCGCATCGACTCCGGCCGCTCCGGTCGCGCGCTCCATCCATGGCCGGGATAGCTCCAGCAACAGAGAAGCCTGAAGCAATTGAATGCCGAATCGGAGGGCCATACGAGCTTCACCTCGTATCCAGGGATGGTGCAATTGGGCTGAAATCATAGAAGATGTTGACGCCTTTCTCCTCCGCAGCCCGAAGGGCTGCGGAGGAGAAAAATATTCTTTGGGTTCAGGTCAGCTACCGAAGGTCACTGGCCCGGACCTGGAAGTCCTCAGGGAGCGTTCGGCTTAGCTTTAACTTATGAGGTGGGAGTTTATATCCGGTGGGGAGCTCGCTCTTCCAGCTGGACGATAGACGGAATTCCCATCCCCAGGACCCCTGTAAGCGCACACGCAAGACCTCCGGCCAGAAACCACACCTGCACGCCCAGGGCGTCGGCCACAGGCCCGGCGATGGCCATGCCCAGCGGCGCCATTGCTCCCACCACGCTTCCCATAACCAGAAGGACCCGACCCTGCATGCCCGGAGGCACCACCGCCTGGAGGATCGCGAAAATCGGGCCGTTGGTCAGAACGTTCATCACGCCTCCGAGGAACA
>JAEVEX010000002.1 GCA_016842085.1 Candidatus Thermoflexus tengchongensis
AGTCCTAATCTGTTCGGATGAAGCCCGCGCGCCACGCGCGATCTTGCCAAGTTCGGGCACCGCTGGCAGCGCCCCGGCCTCTCAAAGCGATCCCCTCCCTCTCCTCCGGGCTCCTCGGGCCCTGTAAGGGATCACAACGAGGAGCGATCCAGCGGAAAAATCAGGCGGGCATGCAGGATCCGATCCGGACCCTCCAGGAATTCGACGGATCCTCCATGAGCGCGCATCAGCTCCTCGACGATATACATCCCGATCCCCGTCCCCGCGCTCCTTTCCCCAAAGACGCCGCCCTGAACCTCCACCATCACCCGCTCTCCTCGACCCGCGATCACATACACACTATCTCCGGCCCGGCTGTATCGCAAGGCGTTCTCCAGCAGGTTGCCCAGGATCTGCCGCAAACGCGTCGGATCCGCCCGAACAGGAAGAGGAAGATCCTCCAGGCGAAGCTCCAGACGACGGCCCATCGCCTCGAAACGCGGCGCATAGGCCTGAACCATTGCAATCAAAAAGTCGGCCAGATCCAGCGCTTCCAGACGCAACGGGAACGATGTTCGGTCTTCCCGGGCGGCGATCAGCACATCCTCCATCAGGCGCTGCAGGTGCCAGCTGTGCTCCAGCGCCCGCTCCGCTCGTTGCCGGGCCTCCTCGCTGGTCAGAAGCGAGTGTAATTCTTCGAGCTCCCGGATCACGATGTTCATGGGAGTCAGCAGCTCATGGGCCGCAGCCATCAGAAAACGGCGATAAGCATCCCGAAAGCGGGCCTGGGAGGTCGCGATCTCCTGCATGGCCCTGGCGATCTGCCCCAGCTCATCTCGAGAGGGAGGAGGAAGGGGAGGATTGGAAGCTCCCGCCGCGATGGCCTGGGCCGCCCGGCGGATACGATCGAGCCATGTGGAGAAGCGAATCCAGAGCAGGAGATGGATCGCAATCAGAACCACCCAGATCCCCATAGAAATCCCCAGGAGGCGAAACCAGAAGCTGGGGTCCATGCAGCTCGGGCATCCACCCTTCCCCCACCCCAGGGCTAGAATTCGGCCATCCGTCAATGTGATCCCCAGCGGGGAAACGCCGGAAAGCGCGATGGGGAAATCCGGAGGCATGGCGTAAAGCCCGTATTCTCTCAGCCAGGGGGAAACCTCGCGCAGGGCCTCTTCAACAGCGACACCGCTGGACTGACGCGCCCGGATGTAGGCGCTCAGAATACCTGCCGTGGCCTCCTGGTGAGCCCGGGCTTGCCTTCCCAGCAAATTCGCAATTTCTCCCGGCAGCGTCAGGAACAGGTTCAGATACACGGTGATCGCTCCCATCAAAGCGATCGCCAGATACTGAACCCGCCAGCTCGATATCCAGCCCGTCATCTTCGAACCTCCAGCCGATAGCCCTCCAGACGGTTCCAGCGGATGAGTACCTGATCCCCGAAGACCCGGGAAAGCTTCCGTCGCAGCCGGTGGATGAGCACCCGCACCGCTCCCTCGCTCAACGAGATTGGATCTCCGGCCCGAGGCTCGCCCAGGTCTGAACCGCTTACCGGCCCGCCGCCCGCCATCGCCAGCCGCCGGAGGATCGCAAACTCCCCGGGGGTCAGCGATACCACCTTCTCCTCCAATCGGACCGTCCGATCCCTCGGGTCCATAATCAGAGGGCCAAAGGCCACAGGCCCTCGATGGTCCGCTCGCCCCCTCCGGCTTAGCGCGCGCAGACGGGCAATCAGTTCCTTGATCGCAAAGGGCTTCACCATAAAATCGTCCGCCCCCATCTCCAGCGCATGAACGCGCAAATCTACATCCCGATAGACAGTGAGAATCAGGATCGGCGGGGGATCCGTCAGGGGCAATGCCCGAAGAGTGCGGATTGCTTCCAGGCCATCGGCATCCGGCAGGGAAAGATCCAGGACGATCAGATGAGGACGAGGTCCCTGGATCAGACAATCCAGGGCCTCCTGCAGGGTGACGGCCAGGATCACCTCAAATCCCTCCCGGGTCAGCGCCTGGCGGATGGAGGGACCAAGCTCCGGGTGATCCTCAACCAGCAGGATCCGCGTCCGGGATTGAAGGAACCATGCCTTGTGGTCATGGCTTGCGGTCCAGTGGCGCATCAGGGAAAAGCCTCCGGAAGCAATCATGCAAAGCACAAAGACCCGTCCACCAAATCCGGGTTGCGCTTATCGAATGCCCCACAGGATAATCGTTCCATCCTCGGATCCAGAGGCCAGGAGTATGCCATCTGGGGAGACTGCTATAGCGTTCACCACATCCGAATGGCCTTCCAATCGCCCAACGGTGGCGCCATCCGTTGTTCGAATCACGGCGATCTCCCCTGTTCCCCCGGCAAACATCAACCTCCCATCCGGAGTGAACGCGACGCTCTGGACCCCCCCGGACAATCGGGGATTGAGGTCGAGGACCGGCTTCCCATCCGGGAGCGAGAGGAGTTGAAGATGGCTTCCGACGCCGATCGCAAGCCGCTGTCCGTCAGGGCTGAAAGCAAGAGCCGGCACATCCCACGCAGGCAAATCGAATTCGGCCACGAGACGCCCCTCCGGGATCCGCCAGAGGAAAATGACGTGGCGAACTCTTCCATCACGCTCGATGGAAATTCCGTAGGACGCCAGCCATTCCCCGGTTCGATTTACTGTCAGGACGGACTGATAATCCCAATCGTGCAGCGTGCGAAACGGGAGCCTGCGATGATCGCCCTCCAGAACCCGAACGGCGCCCGGGTCGGTTGGGAACAAATAGACCCGATGTTCGATCCCCCCGGCGGCCATCCAGGCGCCGTCCGGGATGACCACGACATTCGATAGCCAGCCCTCGTCCCCTTTCGCTTCCTGCACCAGCTGACCCTCCGGAATCGCCCAGCGACGAACCCATCCATCCGCCCCGGCGGAGGCCAGCCATCCTCCGCCCGGATCGAACGCCAGCCCTCCGATCCAGAAGGCATGACCGCCCCATTCCCGCAACAGCCGTTGCTCGCGGACCGACCATAGTCGAATTGCGCCATCCGCGTAGCCAGCCGCCAGATGACGTCCATCCGGGGAAAACGCCAGGGCACGCACATGCATGGAGGCTTCAAGCCGTCGTGTGGTTTCGATTTCCTCCCCCTCCGATCGGCGAGGATCGATGGTCATGACGGTTCCATCCGAGAATGACGCCCCCAGACGCCCATCCGGAAGGATCACCACGCGATCCACCCAGGCAACCGGATGAAGCAACGTGAAGCTCTGGCGGCCTTCCGGAAGCCCCCATCGTCGAACGGTCCGATCCGTTCCTCCGGAAACCAGCGCAGCCCCATCTGGAGCAAACGCAAGCGTGGTGACCGTTCCCTGATGGCCTTTCAAAGTTTGCACGATCATGCCATCGGTGATGCGCCAGATCAGGATCTGTCCTCCGGTTCCACCAACAGCCGCCATCTGTCCGTTCGGATGGACGGCCAGGGCGGTCGCCCATGATCCTCCAACCGCCACCGACCGGATCTTCCGTCCCGTCGTCAGGTCCAGAAGATGAGCCTGACCATCGCTGGTCGCCGCGATCAGGCGGTCGCCGGAAGGAAGGAAGCTGAGATCGAAAACCCTTGAGGCCTCCAGCTCGAGCGTTTGGTTCAGCGCTCCCTCAGGAAGGCGCCAGACCCGAATCCGTCCTCCCACGGCTCCGGCCGCCAGTCGGAAGCCATCCGGGGAGAACGCCAGGCTTTCCACCAGCCCCGATTTCAGAGTCCGGAGGATTCTGCCTTCGCGGATGGACCAGATCACGATCTCCCCGCTTTCCGTCCCCAGCGCCAGCGATTGCCCATCCGGGGAAAAAGCCCCTGCGGTGATCGGCGCATGTTCGGATAGCATCGTGCGCTCCGCCGTCCGGAGGGAAACGGGATCCAGCCACTCGACGGTGTTTCCAACCAGCCAGGCGATCCGCTGGCCATCCGGCGACATGAGGATGCCGACCGGAATGGCGCGGCTGCCCCATTGAGCGATGGGCCGAATGCGCTCCGGCGCGACCGAGAGGGGATGATCCGGCATGGCCGTGGGAGAGCTGACAGGAGAAGGGATCAGCAGACCTGCAGACGGGCGGGTCGGCGAGACAGCGGGAGAAGGCAGAGGTTCCGATGCAGGAGAGCGAGTCCCCCGGTAAGCCGGCGTCGCCTGCATAATCCTGAAAGCCAGAAAGATCCCCCCGCCACAGCCGGCCAGCGTGATGCCCAGCAGGACAGCAAAGATCCAGGCCATACGCCGTGTTTGACGGGCAGCGGATTGTTGCTCCAGCGCCTTTATCCAATCCCGGGCACTTCGGCCGCCGCGCACCGCATCCGGTTGCAGGCGGAGGATTTCACGCAGCGCATTCCGGGCCCGCTCCAGGTCGCCTGCAGCGACCCCCTGCTCCGTCTCAATCCAGAGCTCCTCCACCTGAAGGGCGATCTGACATCGTTGCTGGGCCTCCAGACAGCCGAGCCGGCGGGCCTCCTCCGGGAAACGTTCCAGCAGCCAGGCGTAGAGCTCAGCGGCTTCCAGCCACGCGCCCGCTTCCTCCAGACGGCGCGCCCGGCTGAATGCCCGATCCAGAACACCCTCCCATCCCTCGGGCCCCATCAGCTCCCCCACGGAGGATGGTCCCTCGCTAACGCGGGAAAAGGCCCTGCCGCATGAACTGAAGCACAAGCCCGCCCAGCAACATGCACATCACGGCGGGTCCGATGATGAGCGCTACCAGCATGGAGGCCACCGGGCCGATTCGTCCCACCCGTTCCCGGGCCTTCTGGATCCGCCGCGCCCGCATCTCCGCAGCCAGACGGGATACGGTCGGCGTGAGGGGCTGGCCCAGCCGCTCCGCCTGCAGCATGGCCTCCACCCACCTCAACAGTTCCGGCGCTGTGTTCCGCTCCATCAGCCCCCGATAGGCCTCCGTGCGAGGAAGGCCCATCGCCAGCTCCTGCTGCAGGCGCCGCAGCTCCTCCCCCAAAGGATTCTGCATGCGGGCTGTCAGTTGCTGGAGCGCAATGTCGAACGAAAGACCGGCCTCCAGCAACACCGCCAGCGTGTCCAGAAAATCCGGCACCGCCAGATCAATCCGGCGCTGCCGACGCTCCATCAGCCGGTTCATCCAGAACGTTGGAGCCAGGAATCCGCCCGCCACACACAGGACTGCGAAAATCAGCATGCATCCGCCGAACCCCAGCAGAAGATCCATCAGATACAGAAAGGCCCCCACCGCCACTCCGATGATGCCCCCCAGGAGGTGCATTCCATAAAAAGCTTCCGTTGTAAGCCCATAAGGATGGCCTGCCCGGGCCAGGGATTTCGCCAGACGCTCCCGGCCCAGCAGGCTCCAGAAGGCCGGCATCTCCCGGGCCAGGCGGATGGCCCAGCGATGGATCCGCCCCTGCAGCGCCAACCCTGGCGCCACCTCCGGATACGTTTGCTCCAGCCGCATCCGGGTTTCGGAGGGAACGGTCCAGAGCCAGATCGCCGCGCCAATCAGAGCGATCGTCAGCAGACCCAGGCATAAGAAAACATAGGACAGCATTTCGAGGCTACACCTCGACACGAGTGATCCGGCGGATCAGGAAGAAGCCTCCCAGCTGCAATGTGAGGCTGATCCCCAGGATGAACCAGCCCATGGGATGCGTAATCAGCGCATCCAGCACGCCGGGCATCATCGTTCGGAACAGCAACAGAAACGCCAGGGGCAGCGCAATCACCAGCAAGGCGCTGAATCGGGGTTCCTCCGTCAGGGCACGGATCTCCCGTTGCATGCTTCGCCGCTCCGCAAGCGTAAGGGCTAACCTCTGAAGAACCTGCACCAGGTTCCCCCCCGCGCGCTGCTGCACCAGAATAACCGTTACCATCAGCTCCAGATCCGGCGAGGGAAACAGCCGGGCCAAGCGCGGAAGGGCCTCCTCCAGCGGATACCCCAGCATGAGCTGCTGATATACCCGTCGGAGGATCCCTGCCGCCGGCTGGGGGAGGCGGGTGGACGCATCACCGATGGCCTGGATGATCGTCTGGCCGGCCCCCAGGCTCCGGGCCAGAGCATCCATCATCTCCGGAAGCTGCTCCGCGAACCGGATGGCACGCTGTCGCGCCCGGTGAGCCAGGTAACGTCCAGTTGCAAACCGCACCAGAAAGACCGCCAGCGAGAACACCAGGAAGAAATCCAGCCGGATGAACAGGACATTGAGATACAGCATGACAAAGATTGCGAAAACTTGAAGGGCCACCACCTCATGAGGGCGCATGGAAAGATCCGCCGCCTCCAGCATTCGGGCCAGCCGCTGTCCCTGAGCGCTCTCATCAAAGCGGGCTCCCAGATCCTGAAGGAAGCTTCGGGCCTGGCCCGGGCCGGCCACCAGAGCCTGGGCCCGCCCTCCAATCTCCCGCCGCTCCAGCCAGGAAACGAGGTGGGCCCCTATCGCCAGTCCGATCAGGATCCCGCTCAGCGCCAGGGTGATCAGAAAAGCCATCATCGGCGTCATGACCAGCTCTCCATCGAACGGCGAGTCCAGACATGGCGGAGGATCAGGAAGCCGCCTCCAGCCAGAGGAACCAGCAAGCAGAAGACGATTGCCAGCGGGGAGCCGCTGGAAGCCCTCTCAATAGTTAGAGAGATCTCCCCACCGCGAACCGGCGCTCCACGCCCCTCCCGCAGCCGGAGCCGGATCGTTCGGGACTTCTCCACTTCCCCCCGCAGTTCCAGCGGCTGTCGGATCACCTCGCGAGCCGGTATCCGAAACGCGGATGGCAGAACCCGAATGGATCCCTGGGGATCCTCCACATCCACCTGAATTTCTGCGGGACGATTCAACGTAGAGGTAATCACCAGGGTCAACTGGCCGGGCACTTGCAACCGATCCGGGCGCTTTTCCAGCCCCACGAGGACCTGGCCTTCGGTTGGGGAGAGCACCGGAAAATCCGCGACCACGGCCTGCGGGTAGACCAGC
>JAEVEX010000035.1 GCA_016842085.1 Candidatus Thermoflexus tengchongensis
AGGATGTGCTTAAGATGCACCGCCTGGCAGAGGATGGGGAAGCACTCAGACGCCGTGTCGATGCTTTCCTGGATCAATTCGCCTCCGGCTCTCAGGAGTTGCTCCGGTATGTGGGACTGTTGGGCGATGGCAAACTGGCCCAGGCAATCCATGGCCCATGATTACCGAACTTGATCGTCAAAACTCATCAGGGAATGTGTCAATTCAAGCCGGCCCCGGGCCAGCCCGATAGGCCACCGGCATACCCGCTCACCCCTCCAGCCCTCCCGGAAGCCGGTCCCCAACCCCCATCGCCCAACCCCACCCACCGCCCTCACGGACGGGGCGTCCCGGTGGGACGTGGAGCCGGCGTCCACCCCCCCGCGCCCCCCGGCGAAATCCGTGCATCCCACCCCGCCGGAGTAGGAGTAGGCGTCGGCGCAGGCCCCCCCACGCGAATCCGACACAGCGGCTCCTTCCCCCACCCCGGCCCCTCCCAGTCCAGAAACAAACTCGATTCATCCGCCGGCCCTTGCGCATACTCCACCACCACAGGCACTAAACCCGCCGGAAGCCGCCGCTCCACCACCTCCTCCCGCGGACCATGAACGATCCACGACTCCCAAACCGTCTCCCCATCCAGCACCAGACGCCCCCCATCATCCAGACGGTCAAAGAAAAACCGATAGGGCTCCAGAGGATTCGCCGGAACCGGAACCAGCAGCCACCCGCTGAAGCGGGCGCTCCAGAAAGTCCCCGATAGCCCCACCACCGGCTGGTCCGGCGCCGCATGGGTGTCGAAGGCCACACACGCCCAGAACGTGCGGGCCACCGGGGGCGGAGTGAACGTCTCCCACGTAATGGGACCATTCAGCGCCCACTGCCCATCGTCCCGATCCTGGAAAAACTCCGCCCACCAGCCAGGAGGACAGAGACCCCGGGGAATCCACGAGACCATCGGATGGGCGGCCAGGAAGATCTCCAGACGATACATCGGACAGGCCGCCTCCCCCGGCTGACCCGGACGCCCCGCCACCCATCTCATCCAGAACTCGAAAATGCCATCCGCCATCCGAAACCCGGGCTGCGTGGAGATCGCCCAGAGGCCGTTCTGGCCGGGGCCGTTGAGGTCGTCGGCGAGGATGTCCCAGGGCTCACGGGCGTCATCGTAAAGATCCCACAGGACCGCCGCCACCGCCCACTCGCTGTCGGCATTCGTGCCCGCGCCATTGGCCCCCCACGGACCCCACGGATTCCCACGGGGAAATTCTCCGAAACTCAATGGGTCTTCTATCCACACGTCCTTGCCAGGATCATAACCCTTCAAAGCGATGGCCAGGAAATCCGCCCACCCCTCGCTCCAGGCACAGGAGGGAGAAGTGTGCCATTTTAGATCATGCTGCCAGAGCGACTCGACGCAGGCAGCAACAATGGGCCCATCCCCGTGGAACCGGCTGAGCACGAAGTGGGCAAACTCGTGCAGGATGACAAAGGGTTTTTCACCATCCTCCTTGACGAGCCGGATGGCCCCGCCGTGATAACAGGAGCCCCCGAAGTGCCACCATATACAGGCGCTGGGCCAGTAAACGTCCACCGCCCGGTCCGGAGCCCACCCCACCCGCCGCATCAGCTCCTCCCACCCCCACCGCGTCAGCGTGTCATAGATGAAAAAAGCCGTGCGGTTATCCCCATCCTCAATCACAACATCCAGACGATGCACCCCGGGACTCAGCTCCACCGGTTCGGTCTTGTGAACATAGGGTCCCCGGCTGGGATCCTGAACCGCGACCCGCCGATCGTCCCGGGCGTAAACCCGCAGAACAAGGCGAAGAGGAAAGGCGGTGGGAACGCTGAACGAATAGGAGCCGTCCTCACCCGTGTAGGTGACGCCCAGCCGGGCGCGCCGGCACGCCAGGGGCGGAGTCGGGGGCGGCACGCGGGGCGGTCGGGGAGTGGGTCTGGGCTGTCCCGCGCAGGGACGGGGGGAGGGCTCCGGCTCGTTCCACAGCTCCACCCGCACCCCTCGAGCCGGCAGCAGGACGCCGGTGAGGGGATCCCGGTAATGGATCCGACCGGAGAGGTCCAGCCATCGGGCCGGAGCGGCAGGCGAAGGAGGGGAGGAAGCCGGCGGAGAAACCGGAGGGGGAGACTCCTCCGGCTGGAGGTCCTCCGGAGAGACCTCCGGCAGGCCATAATCCGTGCATGTGCCGGGACGACCATAGGAAGAACAGAAGGTGGTGGGGCGCTCCCGCAGGGAGTGGCCCGGCGCCTCCGGCGGCACCCCCAGGGCAAACCGATAGGGATCATAGGGAAAGCGGATGGTGCAGGGGCGAACGCCGCCGCATTGCTGGCTCTTCAGGTTCCACGCCCGCATGAAGGCGGTGTCGTAATCGGTCCAGTAGGCTTGAGCTTCGGTGCTCCAGCCGAGGAGGGCAATGGAAGCCAGCTCGTTGGATTCGCCCTGGCTCAGAATGCCCCGAACCTGCCATTCCCCGGGCTCCCGCAGGCGCACCGTCACCCGCACCCGCTCCCCGCTCGCCTCCTTCCCCCCATAGGGAGTCCCATAGGGATCCCAAAGCTTCTGCTGACCTTCCCACCCCAGATCCACCTGAATCCGAATCCCCGGAACCGAAAAGGCCTCGGAAGACAGCTGGGCCGGATCCACCATGGGAACCCCCTGCGCAGCCTCCATCCGGTAAGAACGCCCCGTCTCCACCCCCACCACCTCCACCGTGTGCGGCAGCAGAATGGTTAGGGTGAAGGGAGGCATCGAGGGCGGGGGAGAAATCATGTCGTAGAAGGCGTCAAAGATGAGAAGAAAAGTGGAGCCCGGACGGGGATCGCCCTCCAGGTAGAAGCAGAGGCGCTCAGGTCGAGGACGACCCCGATCGCACCAGAAGAAGGGAGCCGAAGCCCGCCCCCCCTCCCCCCCAGGCAGACAGGCGGCCAGCAATCCCAGCCCCAGAAACAGCCCCCATCGCCAGCCGGTCGACCTCCGCATCCTCCCCATGGCGCAACCTCCCGAATAAGGTTGTTTTTTTTTAATTTTTAATTTTATCCGCCCGAGAACCATCGGTCCAGAGGAGATCGGACGCGGCCCTGGCCGAGGGCTGAATCCCCCAGCCGCACCTGGAGGTGCAGGGCAACTGCAAGCCGTTGCCCTGCGCGGTTCTCGTACTAAGGCCCTTTCAGGATCAGAGGAAGCCAGATCCGACGATCCAGGATCCGCTCCTCAATCCACACCAGGCGATTGTCCCCTTCATGGCTGAGGATGGCAAGCCGGGCGGCTGGATCAAAGACCATGTCCCGCGGAACGATGCCGGTGGTGATGATCTTCCGCACAGTGGAGCCCTCCAGGGCCGCGACCTGGACATCCCCGGCCACATAGGCCAGGCGGCTCCAGGGGCTAACCCAGACCCGACGGGGTTCGAAGGGGAGCGAGACGGTGAACATCTGCTCCGTCCCAACCAGCACCGCCACCTGACGCGTCCCACTCAGGGCCACATAGACCCGGCCGGATTCAGGATCCGCCCCGATGGACACGGGCACCCCCTCCACGGTCCGGCGAGCTACCGGCGCAGGACCCTCGAAGATCCACACGGTACCGGTGGGCCCGATTCCAGATCCCACATAGGCCAGGCCGTTCGCCGGCTGCACCGTGAGGGCCCGAGGAGGATACACTTCCCCCGTCGTGGTCAGCCAGAAAGAAGCCGTGATGGGGCTGGTCAAAGAGAAAACCGCCACCTGAGCGCTGCTCCTCACATAGAGGTAATGGCGTTCAGGATCCACCGCGATCTCCCGAATGGGATACCAAGGCGGCATGTCCCCGATCGGAAGGGTGTAGACCGTCGTCCCCGTGATCGCCAGCAGCCATGGCTGGTCCGAGGCCCCTCCCCAGATCACGCCATGCGCGGGATCCGAAAACAGGGTCGAGACGGAAGCGCTCAGGGGCCGGGTGATCCATCCTCCCTCGTGAAGGATCCATAACAACAGGACCGAAGGACGCGCCACATATACCCATCCGGTCCCCCCGTCCACCGCCATCCATCGTTCCGAAGGCAAAAGGATCGAAGGGCTCCATGGGGCAAGATGGCTAACAGTGAGGACCCCGGTCCCGGATAGGACATACAGGGTGCCTTCGAACGCGTTCAGGGCGTAAAGCCGCTTCCCGTCGGGGGAGAGCGCCAGGGAGCCCAGTCCGAACCCATTCGGGTATTCGGCAACCGGGGTGGTCCGGCTGAGCACTCGAAGATCCGTCGACAGCCCGGGATCGGGCTCCTTCCCGGTTATGTAGACCCACTGGGACGGGGTGGCCGCGATGAAGCGGGGACGAACGGGCATGGAGATCACGGTTAAGCGGGACAGCTCGCGGGAGAAGATGTGGATCTCCTGATCGAAGAACGCTCCCACCACGATCTCCCCGGAGGAGGGGATGACGTCGATGGGATTGAAACCGTGCGGGAAGGGAATGCGGGTGATCACCTCCGTCCGCGAGAGGACCGTGATGAAATCCGGAATCCGATGGGTCGCATACGCCCGCTCGCTATCCGGATCCACCGCGATCTCGTAGGTCTCGTTCACCGGGAGGGTGGCGCTCACCGAGCGACCGTGGAGGATCTTCATCTCGTTCTGGCTGGCCACATAGGTGAGGCGGCTGTAAGGATGATAGACAATGAAGTGAAGGAATCCGTCCAGAGGAAGGGAGGCCACCCGCTCCGTCCCGCTGAGGATCCACAGCCTCTGGGTGCCGGTGTAAACGCCCAGATACAGATCCCCGCTCTCCGGATGCGGGACCAGAAAAGACGCGCCGGGAGCGCTCATGATCGTTAGAACGGACGTGGCGCTGATGACGGCCAGGTGGGTCGAGAGCGGCGGATAGGGGTTCGCCTGCATGGTCACATACAGCAGCTGGGTCCGGGGATGGAGGACCCCTCCGGTCACCGTATACGGGAGGTTCACCCGGGCGATCGGGGTGGTCCCGCTCATGATCACCACCGAGCGGCCATCCGCCGTGAACCAGCGCGGGGTTTGCGCATGGAAACCCAGCGCGCAGGAGCCGGGCACGATCTCCCGGAGCTCCGCGCCCCGGAGGACGGTGGCTCCGCCGGCCCGGCAGATCCACACATCCCCGGAGACCGGATGGACTCTGGCGGCCCCCGGATATAAGCCCGGTCCGGGATCCAGGAGGGTTTCGGTAATGGGGACAGGGACCACGGGATCCGAAGAGGAGGCAATCGACATGGAGACGGGATCCGCCCGCGTGGGCTGAAACCCGATCAGAGCGGTCAGCAGCAGGAAACCGCCGATGCAAAGGCCTCCTACTAAGAAAATGCGCATGGCGAGACCTCCGATCATGCTATGGCCCTGGCCGATCGATTGCGGGAAGGCACCCTGGCTCCAGTATAATCCAGGCTCCTCCATTGAGAAGCCCGGGGCAGGGCATCCCCGTACTCACGTATTCGCGCACCCTGTTCGTGAATCACCTCCCCCATGTTCAGTTGAGCTAAACTCGATAAGGAATCTATCCCCTTTGGATCGCCGGCCATGCCCAAGCGGATCGCGATCATCGCCCACGACGGAAAGAAGAGGGAGCTGGTGGAATGGGCCCGGCGCGAGCGGGACCGCCTGGCCCGGCACCATCTGGTGGCGACCGCCACGACCGGGCGCACCCTCCAGGAAGCCCTGGGCCTGGAGGTGGCCTGCGTCCGCTCCGGTCCTCAGGGCGGGGACGCCCAGATCGCCGCGATGGTGGTGGAGGGCAAGATCGACGCCGTGATCTTCCTGGTGGATCCCCTCTACGCCCATCCCCACGAGCCGGACATCCGCACGGTGATGCGGCTGTGCAATGTGCATAACGTTCCGCTGGCCACCAACCTGGCCACCGCCTCAATGGTCCTCCGGGGGCTGGAGGAGGGATGAGCCGACGCCGCTGGCTGTTCTGGCTGCTCCTGGATCTCGTGGCCCTGGCCGCGCTGATCTGGATCGATCGGTCGCTGGGAGCGAACCGTCCGACGATCGGTGAAGGCGCTTCCCCCACTCCGACTCCCTCCGCGGATCATTATGCTCAGCAGGCGGAGGCGGCCTATCGAGCCGGGGATCTCCGGCGGGCGGAGGAAGGCTACCGGCTGGCCCTTTCCCTGGAACCCGAAAATCCGGCCCGGTATCCCCCGCTCATCCGCCTTCTGGCTTTCAGCAATCGCCTGGAGGAAGCGGCCACCTGGATGGAACGCGCCCGACAGCTGGCCCCGGAGGATCCGATGGTCCTCGGGATGGCCACGCTGATCCTGGACTGGCAGGGGAGGATCCCGGAAGCGATCCAGGCTGGGGAGCAGGCCATCGCCCGGGCGCCGGAGTCCGGCCCTCTCCACGCTTATCTGGCGGAAGCCTATGCGGACGCCCATCGTCCACAGGCCGCCCTGGCGGCCGCTCAGAAAGCCCTGACCCTGGATCCAGAGCACCCGGACGCCCATCGAGCTCTGGGCTATATATATGAGACCATGGGACGCTATGGGGAGGCCATGGCGGCCTATCGGGAAGCCCTGGCCCGGGATCCCAACATGGTGATCGTCTGGCTGGCCCTGGGACGCAACGCCATGGTCCTTCGTCAGACCCCGGTCGCGGTCGAGGCGTTCCAGCGAGCGGCCGCCCTGCGGCCCGAGGACCCACGGGTTCTGGATGAGCTGGGCTGGCTCTACTACAACATCGGGCGCCTGGAGGAGGCTCAGCAAACCCTGGAGCGGGCGCGAACCTATGGCCCCGATGACTGGCGGATCCTTTACCATCTGGGGATCACCCTGTATGCCCGCCGCCAGTATGAGGAGGTGGTCCGGGAGGAGCATCTCCCCCGGGGCATCGCCCGGCTCCAGGAGGTCCTGGGCCAGGAAGGGAAGACCTGCACCCCGGAGACCATGAACGTGGAACCCCGCTGCGCCCGGCTGGTGGAGATGGCATACATCGTGGGGCTCTCCCAGTATTACCTGGGGAATTGTGGGGCGGCCCGTCCCTGGTTCGAGCTGGCGCTTTCCATTTCGCCCCAGGAGGAGAACGCCTTGAAGGGGCTTCGACTGTGCGAAGAAAGCCCCCGACGGCCGTAATGGAGGTCCAGGATCTTCCTCCTCACCATCCCGGAGGGCCGCACCGGTTCTTCAGGGATGGAGGCGAGGTGATCCCATTAGGTTCCAAGCAGTAGGGCAGAGAAGGAGAACATCTGCGTGCCGGAGGATCGTCTTCGGCGACCCGTCCGGCTCCTCAGGGGAAGCTCCATAAATGAATGCGCAGCGCCATGACAGGCCCATTCCTATCCTCGTTATTGGGTCCGACCGGCGGGGATCCCGGGTGATCCCCCTGGCGCTTCTCGCTCTGTGCTTCGCGCTGGACCTGATGGCGCTCCCCCCGGCCTTTGTGCATAACGATGAGGCCCACGGGGCCATCGTGCTGATCTACAACCTGCCGGACACCCTGCGAGCGGTCGCCCGGGACAGTCACCCGCCTCTTTATTATGTTCTGCTCTGGGGGTGGCTCCGGCTGGTTCCGCACCCCTTCGCCCTGAAATTCGTTTCGGTGTTCTTCGCCCTCCCGGCTCTCGCGCTCGTTTACCGTCTGGTGAAGGCGGCGGCCGGCCGGCGCACAGCGGCCCTGGCGATGCTCCTCCTCGGGCTGAACCCGCTGTTCTTCGCCCTGGCCACGATCGGCCGGATGTATTCGATGGCGATCGCCTGGAGCGCTCTGGGGGCGTGGCAGGCCCTGCGCGGGCGCGATCGGGCATGGTTGCTCAGCGCCTGGGGGTTGACCCTCACCCATTTCTATGGGGCCTTCTTCCTCCCCGCCCAGCGCCTGCTAATCCGGGGCCCACGCTCCTGGTTTCGAGAAGCCCTCCTCCTGTCCCTGGCAGTCCTTCCCGTGATCCTCTGGTCGATCGGCGCGCTGAGCCCCTCGCTGGCCCATACCGTGCGGACGCTGACACGGATCCCCATTCGCCCCACCCCCATAGAGGTTCTGGCGAACCTGATGGGCGCCCTCGGGATCGGCATCGGAGCCGATGGGCTGCTGGGCTGGGTCGGGGCCATGCTCACGGCCATTGGGATCGGGGCGGCGATCTCCGCTCGAACCCGCCGCCTCGGGCTGGCGATGGCGATCCCCATCGGGATCGGGCTGGCGCTGGCCACCCGCTTCCCTTTCTATGCCGCCCGTTATTTTTCCCCCGTGCTGCCTTTTTACGTATGGATGCTGGCCGCCGGCTGGAGCCGCCGATGGCAGCGGATCCTGACCCCGCTGTTCCTCATTTCAGGGGTTTACGGCATCGGACGGACATGGGCGGTTTACGGGAACGCGCCGATTTATGTGGAGGCCCAGCGGGAGCTCTACGCCACCCTCCACGCGCTCGCTCATCCCACCGATCGCCTGGTCTTCCACGGCTACTGGAACCAGGCGGAAATGGCCCTCTTTTACCCGGAGACCCGGCCCCGCCTGAGGTCGCTGGAGGATCTCGCCAGCTCGGGGGCTCCGCTCCGGGAGCCCACATGGTTGATCGGTGTGACCTTCTTTCAGGAGCTTTACCGGCCGGTGGCGGAGGCCCTCGCCCGGCAGGGACCTTTCGATCGCCACGCCTGGTATCCGATGGCGGAGATCTTCCGCTTCATCCCATGGCCGGATTCCCTGCCCTGGCAGCCTCTCCCCATTCGCTTTGAGGATGGCATTCGCCTGGAGGCTGTTGCCCTGCCGGACCGGGTTGCCGAGCCCCGGGGGAGCGTTCGAATCGGCCTGCGCTGGCAGGCCGAACGCCCCGTTGCCCGCCGTTACGTGGTGTTCGCCCACCTCTGGGATGCGGAGGGACGCTACCGGGCCGGGACGGATCGGGAGCCGGTGCCGCCCACAGCGGCGTGGGAGGCCGGGTTGCCGATCACTCAGACGATCGCCATCAGCGTGCCTCCCTTTCTCCCGGCCGGCCGGTACCGGGTCGTGGTCGGCATGTATGAGCCAGTGGGATCGGGGTGGCGGCGTCTGCGGACCGAAACCGGGGAAGATGCGGTGCCGATCGGCCTCGTTGAGATCCGTCCGCTGCTCGAAGAATCCCCTCGGCCGGGGCGCGCGCTCCCGAACGGGATCACCATACTGGAAAGCCAGGCGTGGCGCACGGAGATCGATGGCACGCCGCGATGGCGAGTGCACCTCGTCTGGCGGGCGGATCGGCCCATCGCGGACGACACGCATCGGTTGCTGCTCCGGTTCCCCGATGGGACGATCGGGGCCATGACGCCCCCCGAGGGGTGGTTCCCGGGCGCGCGATCGGCCGGGGAGAACGTGGCGGAGATCTGGGAGTGGAAAGAACCGCTCACGCCGGGGCGTTATCAGGTATTCTGGGAAGGAGGGGGCGATTTCGCCCTCCTGACGTTTCGGGTTCCACCGGATGGTTATCGCTGGAATTATGACTGGATTTTCCTGAATCGCCTTCCCTGGTAACTGGACTCCGGGCAAAGGGAGAGCCGGGATGATCCGGGATCTGTTCCTGAATCAGGAACCGGCCCTGCGGTTTTTCGCTGGCCTGGTCTATTACACGCTCGGCCTCAGCCTGCTTCTGCAATCCCGCGGGCATAGCCGCCTGCGCCTGGCCCGCAGCCTCCCCTGGCTGGCCGGCTTCGGGATCCTCCACGCCATCTATGAATGGAGCGGCGCGCTCCTCCTGCCCGCCCGCTCCCTCATCGCGGCGGAGGCGGCGAGCCTCCTGATGATCGGGCGGATCATGGCCCTGGCCCTGGCTTTCCTCTGCCTTTTCGAGTTCGGCGCCGACATCGTAGCTCCTCTCGGGCCGCGCTGGCTGTGGCTGCGACCTGTCGGGCTGATCCTCTTCCTGATCTGGGGCGCAGGAGCCTTCGCCCTCGGCCTTCTTTCCGCTTTTTCCCTGCCGCAGTGGGAACGCTGGGTGGAGGCCGGCGCGCGCTATCTCCTGGGCTTCCCCGGCGGGTTGCTGGCCGCCTATGCCCTCCGCCGCCACACCTTCCACCTTCTGATCCCCCTGGCCCGGCCGCACATTATCGGGATGCTGCGCACCGCGGGCCTGGCGATCGCCGCTTACAGCGGCCTGGCCGGCCTCATCGGGCCTGCGATCCCGATCTTCCCGCTGGATCGGATCCATGAAGAAGCCCTGCAAGGTCTTACCGGTGTTCCCGTCTTCCTGTTGCGCAGCCTGGCCGGCATCGTGCTGGTGGGCGGCATGCTGCGAGCCCTGGAGATCTTCGAGATCGAGCTCAGCAGCCGGCTGAGCAGCCTGGAGGAAGCCCAGATCCTGGCCAGCGAGCGGGAGCGGATGAGCCGGGAATTGCACGATCGCACCCTCCAGATGATCTACGGAGCCGGCCTGCTGATTCGCAACGTTCAGGCCCAGATGGAGCCTGCAGCTGCGAGCGCCCTCGATCCGGTGGTTCGCCTGCTGGATCAGGCGGTGCAGAGCCTGCGGGAGATCCTTCAGGAGCTTCAGGCGCGCCCGGCGATGGCCAGCCTGATCGATGGGCTGGAGCGCCTCATCCGGGAGTATGGCCTCCCGGCCCTGATGGATGTAGAAACCGAATGGCAGATCCCTTCGGACGCCCAGCTGCCGCCGGCTCAGCTGCGTCACATCCTGGCCATCGTCTCCGAAGCTTTGAGCAACGTGGTGCGCCACGCCCGGGCCCGCCGGGTTCGCATCCGCGCCACCCTGCACGATGGCCAGCTGCAGATCCAGATCGCCGATGACGGCCGCGGGTTCGGCCCGGAGGTTCAGCCCGGCTTCGGCCTGCGCAATATGGAGGAACGAGCCCATCTGCTGAACGGACGCCTGGAGATCCGGAGCCAGCCCGGCATGGGGACCACAGTGATCTTAGAAGTCCCCTGGCTGGGGATCCGCCGGGAGGCGCTCCATCGCCCGATCGCTGCGAGCCAGCCCCAGCCTGAGGAAGGCCACCGGCGCGCCCCAGGTCACCCAGAGTCCGATCCCCGTGTAACGCAATAACCGCAGGGCCGGCTCTTCAGAAAGGAAGGGTGGGAGGAGAGAAAATACCGCCGCCAGGCCCCCATAGACCGCTCCCAGCGTGAGGAGGCCGAAGGCCAGACGTAACCCCCGCTGCCATAATGGTCCACCCGGATGAAACCCGTTCCTCCAGGATTCCCCGATCGCTCCCCACGCCATGCCCAGCCATGCGCCGAGCGGCACCGCGGTTTCCCGGGTTCCATGGGCAAGGAAAAGGAAGATCACCGCTCCTGCTGCGAGAAGCACACCCTGCCGGCGGGAGGAGGCCAGCCGGTGGACCACCCGGGGAGCCCCATACACCATCAGGAGCGCCACCAGCGTCCCAATCCCCCAGCCGGCCAGCACATCATGGGGAAAATGAACGCCCAGGATGATCCGCGAGAGGCCGATGAAGAGGACGAGCCCGATCGCGAAGATGGTGAAAAGCGGGTGCCCCACCATCCCGGCCAGCGTCCCCCACAGGGCGGCGGCGTTCAGGGCATGCCCGCTGGGAAGCCCGTATCCCAGCCTCTCCCCACCGGGCAGCAGCACCCGGACCTGATCGGGGGCGACCTGGAAGGGGCGAGGCATGGCGAAGAGATCCTTCAGGGCGAACGTGAGGTAACTGCCCAGCAGAAGCCCGGTGGCCGCGTAGAGGGCCTCGCGCTTCCGGTAGCCCCACAACAGCGTAGGAAGGATGAGGAGGAACGCCTGCTCCTCTCCCAGGAACGACATCAAACGCCAGAAAACGATGGCCCATGGAGGCTGAAGCTCCTGCAGTCGAACGATCCACTCGATCTGCCAGCGCATCCAGTCCGGCATCCCCGCCCTCCTGAGCAGGATGAAGGAGGTGCACAGCGACGCTGCGCCCTGCGATCCGCACGCCCGCCGGATTCGGGCTTATATCGCTGCCTGTCACCGCTGAAGCGGCTCATGCCGGTTCAGGCTACACCATGGGAGATCACGAGCAGGAGGGGCCTCAGCTCCGACCGTCGTCGCCGCTCCATCGACTCGAGCTCCAGGTCCCCGCAAGGCGGCTCCTGCAGGTGGCTTCTACGCGGGCAGGCTGGCGAAGGCCGTCCCCGGCCGAAGGTCCGTGATGGGCGACTTCCACCAGCAACCAGAACGGCCTGCTGCCCTCGCCCGGCCCTTCAGGTAACGCATATGGCGGAAAGCAGAAAGGGGAAAGGGGCTATCCCGCCTCTTGAATGGAAGACGGACCCGGTGAGTTCTAAATGATACGGCGAATGGCACATCCGGGTGGATCCAGTTATCATAATAGATAGATGAGGAAAGGCCAGCTCCCCTTTCACCCGCTCGTTGAAAAGGAGGTCCCTATGGCGATTCGAGTCACCTGGTATGGCCATGCGGCCTTTCTGATTGAGAGCGACGGCAAGCACATTCTGATCGACCCCTTCCTCAGCGGCAATCCCCTGGCTCCGGTGAAAGCCGACGAGGTCCCTGCAGATGTGATCCTGATCACCCACGGCCATGCGGACCACGTGGGGGACGCCGTGGATATCGCGCGGCGAACGGGAGCTCTGGTCATCAGCAACTATGAAATCGTCTCCTGGTTCCAGAGCAAAGGGATTCAGAACACCCATCCCCTGCATATCGGTGGAGGACGCGATTTCGATTTCGGCCGGGTGAAGCTCACCCCCGCGTTCCACGGTTCTGTTCTGCCGGACGGATCGTATGGCGGCAACCCGGCGGGGATCCTGCTTTACCTGGGGAAGTATCGGATCTACCACGCCGGCGACACCGGCCTGTTCGGGGATATGAAGCTCATCGGCGCGGAGAAACTGGATCTCGCCCTCCTGCCGATTGGGGATAACTTTACGATGGGCCCGGCAGATGCCCTGCAGGCGGTTCGCCTTCTGAAGCCGAAGGTCGTGATCCCGATGCATTATAACACCTGGGATATGATCCAGCAGGATCCCCACGCCTGGGCCCGGAAGGCGAAAGCAGCGGTAAAGGGCATGAAAGTCGTCGTGCTGGAACCGGGCGGATCCTTCGAGCTGAAGTAAGCGATACCGGGGTGGGCCGGCTCTGGCCGGCCCACCCCGGAAATACGATTGACCGCCTGGCGAGGTAAACCTGCAGGCAACCCGCCGCCCGCTTGATCCCTCAAGCCACCCCGGGGAGATCCATGGGGCCGCTAACCGGGCTCTGCTCCCGCCCGACGCCAGTGGCGGCGGCGCAGCCACGCCAGGTAGCGTGGGATTAACCCCGTGTAGAGGCGATACAGCGCCGGCCAGGGCGTGTAATCCCATGTCCCGATAAACCGCACATAACGCCCGCCGAACCCTCGCTTGAAGCGATACACCCCCCACATGGGATCGCTCTCCGCTGGCACCGCCGGCGCTCCCCAGAAGTCATACCGCCGGCATCCGACCGACCGCGCCCAGCGGATGGCTTCCCATTGCAGCCGGTGGTTGGGCATCTTCTCCCGGTGCCGATCTCGCGAGGCCCCGTAGAAATACCAGGCTGTGGGCCCGAAGCGATAGATCACCACCATCGCCACCGGCTCCCCTTCCACCTCTGCCAGCAGCGGGTGCGCATATCCGGCCTCATAGAACATCGTCCACGCTCGCCGGTAATATTCCCGGGGGCGAATCACGAAACGATCCCGCATGGCGGTCTCTGCATAGAGCTCATAGAGGAGATCGAAAGCCTCCGGGCCCACCGGCCGGATGTTCACCCCCTTCCGCTCCGCCAGGCGGATGTTATAACGGGTTTTGGGATGCATCGCCCGAAGCAATTCCCCCTCATCCACTGTAAGATCGAGCCACAGGCTGGCGGGGAATTGAACGGATTCGGCCGAGGATCGCCATCCCCGACGCTGGAGCACCGTTTTCAGCGGTGTCTCCACCGGATCCCGGGGTCCCTCCGCCGCCGGGCCCTCGGCTTCCACCACCTCCGGATCGATCCGGACGAGAATCGCGCGATGCCGTCGTGCTTCTTCTTCCAGATCGCGAAGGACCACTTCCGCCGCCTCGATGTCCGCAGGGTCCAGCAAAGGCCCCCGCGGGAGGTAAAAGATCCCCAGGAGACCGAAGCGATCCCGCCGGTAGAGGGCCTGGGCGGCCGCCCGAACGCGTCCCTGCTCGTCTTCCCACACCCATCGAAACGGCTGCCAGCCATATCCGGCCTTGAAGGCCCCCCAGAGCCATGTCTGGAGGATATGGGGGGCGGGTAGCCGGAGCAGCACGCCATCCCATACCTCTGGATCGTGAACCGTGGAGCGACGGATCATACGAGGCCTAACCTCTGGAGGAAGCGGTAAAGCAGAGGGGAATAAACCCGATCGAACGCTCCAGCCCAGCGCACCACCCGGCCGCCGAATCCGCGTTTGAAGCGATACACCCCCCACAGCCCATCCCGCCGGGTCGTGAACTGGGCCTCGAGGACCTCGGGGTCCTCATCGGGGATCCCCCACAGATCATACCAGCGGCAGCCCCGCGCCCTCGCCCAGCGCATCGCCGCCCACTGGAGGGCATAGGTGGGCATCTTCTCCCGGTGGCGATCCCCGGAGGCGCCGTAGAGATACCACGCCCGCTCCCCCCACGCGAAAGCCATCAGGGCAGCAATGGCCTCCTCCTCATAAAACGCCAGCCAGAGGCAAGCGAGGTGAGGAACAAACCGCTCATAAGCCGCCCGATAGTAATCGAACGTATGGATGGCGAACCGATCCCGGGCTGCCGTCCGCTGCAATAACCGATAAAACAGGGGAAGATCCTCCGGCCGGGCCTCGCGGACCTGCACACCCTTTCGCTCCGCCAACCGGATGTTATAACGGGTTTTGGGATGCATCGCCTGGAGCAGCGCTTCCTCCCCGCCTTCCAGGGATACCAGGATCGTCCGTCGGGGCTGAATCGGGGAGGCTGGCCGGAATCCCAGGGCCGTCAGATCCAGCTGGAGCTCCCCCTCCAGGACATCCGGCTCGATCCGCAACCAGAGGGCGCGGGTTTCCCGAGCGAGGCGCTCCAGCGCGGCCAGGAGCATGCGGAAGATCTCCGGGCGCTGCCAGTCGCCGACTGGCCCTTTGGGGACATAAAGGATGGAAAAACCGGGGGGAAGAGGACGGATCAGGACCTGAAGGCCGGCCCGGGGCTCTCCATGTTCGGTCAGCAACAACCGACGGGCCTGCCAGCCGAAACCGGCCTTCAGGTCCCCCCAAGGAGCGGTCTGGAGCACATGGGCTTCGGGATGGCTCTCCAGAAAAGCCATCCAGATCCGGGCATCGACCTCCCGAACCTCCATGGCTTACCCCAGCGCGAACCGGTATCCGATCCCTCGCTCCGTGAGCAGAAAGCGCGGTTGCTCGGGATCCGGTTCGATCCGCTGGCGAAGACGCCAGATATACCACTTGATGTTTTGAGGATCCACGCTGCCATCGGGCCACACATCCCGGGCGATCTGCTCCGGGGTGAGGGTTTGACCCGCTCGTTCCGCCAGGTAACAGAGGAGGCGGTGTTCGGTTTCCGTCAGCAGACGCTCTTCGCCATTCAGGATCACCCGGGGATACTGGGGATCGATCAGCAACGCGCCCTCCCCAAACCGCCAGTAGATCCGCTTCCCGGGCGGCGGGAGACGCACGCGGCGCAGGTGCGCTTCGATGCGGGCCAGGAGTTCCTCCATGGCAAAAGGCTTCACGATGTAATCATCCGCCCCCAGCTTCAACCCTTCTACCCGCTCCTCCACGGCCGTGCGGGCGGTGAGGATCAGGATGGGCACTGTTGACACCGCGCGGATCCGGCGGCAAACCTCCAGCCCATCGATGTCCGGGAGCATCAGGTCCAGGATCACCAGGTCCGGCTGGCTTTCCTGGAACCGCTGCCAGCCCTCCGTGCCATTGAAAGCCAGCGTAACCTGGAACCCCCGGCGCTCAAGAAAGAGCCGAATTAATTCCGCCAGCTCGGCTTCGTCTTCAATCACCAGAATCGTCTCCGCCATTCAAACCTCCTCGGAGCGCCCGAGATCGATAGCCCCTGATTGGCCCCCTCATCCCTTTGCCCCGCTCTCCCCCGACGGCGAGGGAGAGGTTGAAGGAGGGCGAGGTGGCAGTTACCGAAAAAAAATCTCCCGCGGGCGTGAACGGCGCAAGCCCTGGGTTATAAAAAACGAACAGGCAAGACCACCTGCACCAGGTCTGAGCTCTATCCCAAGTATCGCACAAAACCGGAGGTTTGAGCAAGGTTGACCCATGGGGCGCACTTCGAATGGCGAAGGACCATGCGGCTCAGGCCGTGGCCCTGCGGGATGCGGCGGTGCGCGAGCATCTGAAAGCAATGCTCGCGCCGTCGCTATGGGGATATGAGACGGCCAATGGCCTCACTGTGGCCGTGCGGCGGGGGCACATCGATGCGGTACCGGCAGGCCGGATCGCCGTGGACGTGCGGCTGGCGGATCCGGTGCCCGCGGATGCGTACCGGGAGGCCAACCAGGGCTTTTCGAAGATCTTACCCATCCAGACAGGAAGTGGAGGGAGAAGGTGGGGGGACACCCCCCGCAGCCCCCCGGCAGGGGGCTTTTGCCCCCTGCACCCCCCTATCTCTCAGAACATTGAAAAGCCCTGCCCAGGTGCGGTGGGTCGGGGATTCTGTATGAGCGACCCCATGCCCATCCGGAGTGGGGGGCCCGGGCTCAACGGGGGTGGGCTCCCCCCCATCTTCCCCTTTACGCCTTCTCTTTACGCCTCCTCCGCCTCATCAAGGAGGCCAGGCATCGGCCAGATCACCATCCGATTGGCCTCGACATCGATCTCCCGGACGACATCCCGGATGGCCGGGATAAGGACTTCCCCGAAGGGGCCCAGGACGACATATACATCGTTGGCCCGCGTGTAAAGGATCTCTTTCACACGCCCCAGATATACCCCCTCGGTGGTGTAAACCTCCATGTCCAGGATCTCGTGCTCATAGAACTCCCCGGGGGGGAGCGGGACGGCCTCCTCCCGCTCGATCAGGACCAGACGCCCCCGCAGGGCCTCTGCCGCTTCGCGGGTCTCACAGCCGGGCAGCCGCATCAGGACCATTCCCTTGTAGTAACGAAAACGAACGCCTTCGTAGGGAATGGCTTCCTCACCGATGTAAACCCGCTTCAGCCGTTTGAGCTGCTCCGGGAAATCGGTGAGGATCTCCAGCTTCATCTCCCCCCGGACCCCCCATGGGCGGGCGATCCGGGCCACGGCCAGGAAACGAGGGAGCGGCTTCCGCATCGTGCGGGCTCTCGATCGCTCGCTCAATCCAGGGGCTCAATCCGCAGGTCCACCTTTCGATGCGGCGGGGCGGCGGCCCGCATTACCTGCCGGATCGCCTCCGCCAGGTGCCCATCCCGGCCAATCAGGCGCCCCATCTCCGCCTGGGGGACCTTCATGAAATACTTCACCACCGGCCCCCGGCGGACCTCCTTGATCCGAACCGAGGAGGGATCGTCCAGCAGAGCGTGGGCGATGAACTCCAGAAAGGCCTGCATCGGCAAACCCCTTATCGGGTGGAAGTGCGCGTGCCCGCCTGAAGGGCCGTGGCTTCCGCAACAAGGGCCTCCAGCGGCTCGCCGGCCTTCAGGCGCTCGAAGCGGGCCAGGGTCCCCGTTTTGCGGAACAGGATCTGCACGGCCTCTGTAGGCTGGGCGCCAACCCGTAGCCAGTAGAGCGCGCGAGCCTCATTGACCACGATGGTCTCCGGCTCCGTGCGGGGGTTGTAATGCCCGATGATCTCAATGAACTTCCCATCCCGTGGCGCCCGCGAATCGGCCACGACGATCCGATAGGTCGGTTCATGCTTTTTGCCCATGCGTTGCAAACGGATCCGAACCATCCTCACCTCGCCGGTTGAGTTTAAGGGATAGAACTTACGTCGTTGAGCTCCCATTCCGGGAGACAGGATGACCCCCATCCATTTTGGGATCGCAGGGGGCGCTTTCAGCGCCCCCCACATCTCCCTTACCGGAAGAAGGGGAATGGAAAGCCGCCCCGGCCGGATTTCATCTGCTTCATCAGGCGCTGCAGCTGGCGGAACTCATTGAGCAGTTGATTGACCTCCTGCACCGTGGTGCCGCTCCCGCGCGCAATCCGACGTTTGCGGCTGGCGTTGATGATCTCCGGATTGCGACGCTCCTCCGGCGTCATCGAGTTGATGATGGCCTCGATGCGCTTGAACTGGCGATCCGCCTCCTCCGGGGAGACCATACGGGCGAGCTGCTGATAGCCCGGCAGCAGCTCCAGCAGCTGCGAGAGCGGACCCATCTTCCGCATCATCCGCAGCTGCTCCCGGAAATCCTCCAGCGTGAACTCGGCCCGCGCCAGTTTGCGAGCCATTTCCGCGGCCTTCTCCGCCTCCACGGCCTCCTGAGCCTTCTCAATCAGGGACAGCACATCCCCCATGCCCAGGATCCGGGAGGCCAGCCGCTCCGGCTGGAACGGCTCCAGCTGGTCCGGCTTCTCCCCCACCCCGATGAACTTGATGGGCACCCCGGTCACGGCCCGGATGCTGATGGCCGCCCCGCCCCGCGCGTCGCCATCCAGCTTGGTCAGGATCAGACCCGTCAGCCCCAGGCGCTGATGGAACGCCTCGGCCACTCGCACCGCATCCTGCCCGGTCATGGCATCGACCACCAGCAGGATCTCCTCCGGCCGGATCGCATCCCGAATGGCCTCCAGCTCCCGCATCATCTCGTCATCGATGTGGAGCCGGCCCGCCGTATCCAGGATCACCAGCGTATGCCCCTGCTCCCGAGCAAACCGCAGGCTGTGTCGGGCGATGGCGACCGGGTCCGCCTCCGGCCCTTCCTGGTAAACCGGGATGTTCAGCTGCCGCCCCAGGACCTCCAGCTGGGTGATGGCCGCTGGGCGGTAAACATCAGCGGCCACCAGGAGCGGCCGTTGCCCCGTTTTGCGCAAGCGCAGGGCCAGCTTCGCAGCAGTAGTGGTTTTCCCGGACCCCTGGAGGCCCACCAGCATCACGATATGGGGGGGAGATCCGGCCAGCCGGATCGGCGCCGGGGTCCCCAGGGTTTTCACCAGCTCCTCGTAGACGATCTTGATCACCTGTTGCGCGGGAGTAAGGCTTCGGGCAACCTCCGCGCCCACCGCGCGTTCCCGTACCCGGGCCAGGAAGTCTCGAACGACGGTGTAATGAACATCCGCCTCCAGGAGGGCAAGGCGGATCTCCCGGAGGGCTGCATCGACATCGGCCTCCGTTAACACCCCCCGTCGCCCCAGGCGATCGAAGATCTGCTGGAATTTCTGGGTCAGCCCCTCAAACATCCAGCCGCTCCATCCTGCCCGCCATATGCACGCCGGGAAATTATATCACAATCCCCGGGATCCCTTGAAACCGGGAGGATACAAATGAACGTATGCCGTCCAGTTTCCATCCAGGTGGTGGAATGCCCCCTCCCCAAGCCTTTGGGCCTCAAGGAGGAAGAGATTCTTTGGGGCCAGGCCGGCCCCAAATCCCCTATGGGGAAGCCGACAGGGAAAACAAGGGCTGGCCCGGCCACCGAAGATGACCGGGCCAGCCCCAAAGCCGCTTTCTCCTCGCTCGCGGCCCCTCGGAACCAGGAGAGAAAAGGAACACCCAGCCTGATCCCAGCGGCCTCCGTCCTAACCGGTTCTCCAGAAGGGGTCAGCGGCAGCAGCGCGCGTCGTCATAACGAAAGCCCGCCGAACATCAACCACAGAACACCCAGCAGAAGCGTCCCTACCCCGGTGAGGGCAACGGAGAGACGAACCCAGAGATCGGACTTCGGAAGGCGCGCCGGCTCCCCTGGACCCATCCACATCGCGACCACCACACGCAAATAGAAATAGGCGGAAATCACCGTGGTGAGGATGCCCACCATCACCAGGGCAATCCATCCAGCCTGCCAGGCCGCCGCGAACAGCAGGAGCTTGGCGAAGAAGCCAGCGGTGGGCGGCACGCCGATGAGGGAAAGCATAAAGAGAGCCATCGCCGTCCCGATCCCGGGTGCCCTCCGGGCGACTCCGGTATAGGCCCTGAACGATTGGTCCTCCCCTTCCGGGCCGACCATCCCCACCGCCACCGCGAAGGCCCCCATGGTCGCCAGGGTGTAAGCCAGAAGGTAGAACATGAGGCCGGGCACGGCCAGGGCCGGGTCTCCCAGCAACCCCATGAGCAGATACCCGGCATGGGCGATGCTGGAATAGGCCATCAGCCGCTTGAAGTTGGACTGCATCAGAGCGACCCCGTTGCCCACCAGCATGGTCCCTGCAGCCATCAGCGCCACCGGGCCGCTCCACAGCGCTACGGCGGGCCCCAGCCCGACCAGGAACACCCGGATCAGCGCCGCCACAGCGGCGGTCTTGGTGGCCGCGGCCATAAAGCCGGTAACCGGTGTCGGCGCCCCCTCATAGACATCCGGGGTCCAGAGGTGAAAGGGCACCGCGGCCACCTTGAATCCCAGGGCCACCAGCAACAGGGCGCCACCCATCCAGACCAGCGGTTGCGCCCCCGGATCCGGGTGCTTCAACCAGGCCGCCAGGTCGCTCAGGTTGGTCAGTCCCGTCCCCGCGAAGATCAACGCGATCCCAAACACCAGGAACGCCGAGGCGAAGGCGCCCAGCAGAAAATACTTCAGGGCTGCCTCCTCGGATTCCAGCCGGGGGCGGGCGAAGCCGGCCAGCACATACAGGGGGAAGGAAAGCCACTCCAGAGCGAGGAACACGATCAGCAGATCCGCGGCCACCGCCATCAGCAACATCCCGGCCGCGGCCAGCAGAAGGAACACGTAATACTCTCCTCGCTCCATCCCCTGATCCGCCAGATAATGCCGCGAGAGCAGGATGGCGAGCCCGGTCCCGATCAGGATGGTCAGGCTCAACCAGAACGCGGGCGGATCCCAGCGCACCATCCGATACAGGCCTTCGATCTCCTGGTGGCCGACCAGCGCGCCAACGGCTCCCAGCGTTAGCGCCGTGATCCCCAGCGCCCCCCAGGCCATTCCGGAGGCCGATCCCGGGCGCCGGAACGCCTCAACCAGCAACAACCCCAGAGCGCCTGCGGTCAAAATCAGAGTCGGCAGCAACGGCCACCACAGCATCCGTGCACGCTCTCCCCGTTGGTTTTCCCTTTGAGGTCTCGAAGGCAAGCAGGGCGCATCCCGCTCCTTCCCAGACTCAAGCTGTCAGGTTAACGCACCGCCAGCGTCGCCTGAGTGAAGACCGACAGGCTTTGCTGGATCGAAGTCTGCATCGCCGCAAAGAAGGGCAATGGATAGAGGCCGATCAGGATGATCAAGACCAGCAATGGAGCCATAATCGCCAGTTCCCGAACATGGAGATCGGGCAACCCCCGCCACCGGTCCTGCAACGGGCCGTGGAGCACGCGCATCAGCATCGTCAGAATGTAAATCGCCGCCAGCACGACCCCCAGGGCCGCTGCCGCCGTCAACCCGCGGGCCGCCGGGCCGAGCGCTGCGGATCCAAAGGCTCCCAGCAGGATCAGGAACTCCCCCACGAAGCCATTCAACCCGGGCAACCCCATCGAGGAGAGCCCCACCACCATGAGAATGCCTCCGTATACCGGAAGGACCTTCCACAACCCGCCCAGCTCCCGGAAATCCCGGGTGTGGGTTCGCTCATACAGCATCCCCACCAGCAGGAACAGCCCTCCGGTGCTCAGGCCGTGGTTGATCATCTGGAGGAGCGCCGCCTGCACGCCCAATGGGTTCAGCGCGGAGAGCCCCAGCATGACGAACCCCATATGGGAGACGCTGGAGAAGGCCACCAGACGCTTGAAGTCATCCTGGGCATAGGAAGCCAGCGCCCCATACAGGATCGCCACCACGGCAAGGAGGGCCAGAGGAACAGCCAGATCCCGGGCAGCCACCGGGAACAGCGAGAAATTGAACCGCAGGAATCCGTAAGCCCCCATCTTCAACAGGAGGGCGGCCAGGATCACCGAGCCTGCTGTCGGGGCCTCCACATGGGCATCCGGCAGCCATGAATGGAAAGGCCACATCGGCACCTTAATGGCGAAGGCCAGCCCGAAGGCCAGAAACAGCCAGCGCTGGGCAGCCGGGGAAAGCAGCGGGCTCAAATGCGCGGCCATCCACACCGGATCGAAGGTCCCTGTCCCCGTGAGCGGACGCGAGAGGAGCCACAGCGCCACGATCGCCACCAGCATGAACACAGACCCGGCCATCGTATACAGGAAGAACTTGATCGCCGCGTAGATCCGTCGCGGGCCGCCCCAGATCCCGATCAGCAGGGTCATGGGGACCAGGGTGAATTCCCAGAAGACATAAAACAGCAAAAGATCCAGGGCGAGGAACACCCCCAGCACCCCTGTCTCCAGCAACAGCATCAGCGTCATATATTCCTTCACCCGCTCCTCAATCGACCATGAGGCCATCAGGGCGAGGGGGAAGATCAGCGCGGTGAGCAGAACCAGCCACAGGCTGATCCCATCCACCCCCACCCGATAAGCCGCCCCGATGGATGGCGCCCAGTCCCAGTGATGGACAAACTGGGGGCCGGGTTGGGAGAGATCGAATCCGGATAGAAGCCCCAGCCCCAGCGCCAGGACGCCCAGGCTGGTTCCCAGCGCAACCCAGCGGATGGTCCCCACACGTTCCCGAGGGATCCCCAGGATCACCAGGGCCCCGATCAGAGGGAGGAGCAGCATCCACGTCAAGATGGGGAAGCTCGCCATCCGTTTCCGCTCCCTATCGCAGCATCCAGAGGATGTAGAACATCAGAAGAACCGCGCCGATCAGCACCGAGAGGCCATACTGGCGCACGTAGCCGCTGCTCCAGCGGCGCACCCTTCCCGCCGCCGATTGCACCAGGCGGGCCAGACCGTTGACCGCCCCATCGATCCCATACGGCTCCACCACTTCCGCCACCCCCCTCGCCACCTTTTCGAAGGGCCGAACGAAGAGGAAATCATAGAGCTCATCGACATAGAGCTTTCGGGTCAACGCCGTGAAGAAACCCCGAAGCACGGGGCGCAACGGGTCCTCCACCCCCTCCGGCCATGCCTGAGGACGGTAAATCGCCCACGCGGCCCCGATCCCGGCCAGGGCGATCAGGGTGGCCAGCAGCGCCTGTTCCGGGTGGAAAACCGGTGGATGCTCGGGCTCCAGCCAGGCGCTCAGGGCGCCCAACCCCGGCGCGTTGATCCAGCCCGCCACAACGGAGAAGAACGCGAAAATCCCCAGAGGCACCGTCATCACCGCCGGGCTCTCATGGGCATGGGCGGCCGCATGGCTTCGGGGGGAGCCCGCGAAAACCATCCCCACCTGACGGGTCATATAGAACGCGGTGAGGAAAGCGGCCCCCAGCAGAAGCCCATAGGCCAGCGTCGCCCATCCCCCGATTCCCCTCAAGGAGATCAGGATCTCATCCTTGCTCCAGAACCCGGCCAGCGGGGGAAGCCCCGCCAGGGCCGCCGCCCCGATCCCATACGTCCAGAAGGTGAGGGGCATCCGCTGGGCCAATCCCCCCATCCGGCGCATGTCGTTGGGATCAAAAGGCGAGGGATCGCCGGGATGGCGGTGGGCATGCTCCAGGGCGTGGATGACGGAGCCTGCCCCCAGGAAGAGCAGGGCTTTAAAGAAGGCGTGAGTGCCCAGATGGAAGATCGCGGCCCCAACCGCCCCGGCTCCCGCAGCCGCCACCATGTAGCCCAGCTGGGAGATCGTCGAGAAGGCCAGCACCCGCTTGATATCGAACTGGCCGACGGCGATCAGGGCGGCCCACAGCGCCGTCACCGCCCCGATCAGCGTCACCACCCCCTGGACGAAGGGCGCCATCGCGAAGAGAGGATGGGCCCGGGCGATCAGGTAAACCCCCGCCGTGACCATGGTCGCCGCATGGATCAGCGCCGAGACCGGGGTGGGGCCGGCCATCGCATCGGGCAACCAGACATACAGCGGGATCTGGGCGCTTTTGCCCGTCACCCCCGCAAACAGGAGCAGGGTGATCAGGGTGACCACCCCCGCCTCCACCGCCCTGTGTTCCACCGCCTCAAAAATCGGCCCGTAGCGGAACGTGCCGAACGTCCAGAAGAGCAGCAACAGGCCCAGCGTGAAGCCGAAATCCCCGATGCGGTTCACAATGAACGCCTTGCGGCCCGCCCAGGCGTTATAGGGGACCTCGAACCAGAAGCCGATCAGGAGATAGGAGCAGAGCCCCACCAGCTCCCAGCCCACGAAAAGAACAAGGAAGTTGTCGGCCAGGACCAGGAGGAGCATGGAGGCCAGGAACAGGTTCAGGAACATGAAGAAGCGGCGGATATGGGGATCGCCCGCCATGTAGCCAATCGAGTAAACATGGATCAGCGTCCCCACCAGGGTTACGATCAGCGCCATGGCGGTGGAGAGGGGATCGATCCGTAATCCCACCTCCGCCGTCAATGGGGGAACGATCGCCCAGCGGTAGAGGCTGACTTCCACCAGCCGGGCCTCCGGCGGGCGGGCCAGCAGGGCCGCGAAGACCAGAACGGACATCCCGAAGGATGCCGCCGCGGCCATCGAGGCCACCACCCCAACCGTTCGCTCCCGGGTCTGACCGGTGGAAATCAGGTTGATCAGAAACCCGAGCAATGGAAAGGCAATGATCAGCCAGGACCACTCGAACAGCGCTCCCATTCCGGGCTCCTCGCGGCTGGTTCGATCTCGGAAAGCTTGAGCGGAGCACTTCCGGCGTCCTGCCCAAACCCGCCGAAAACATCCTCAGGGTTTAGACCGTTTCAGCCTCGCAAGCTGCTCAGCTCATCCACGTTCGTGGTCTTCTTGGTGCGGAAAATCGCGACCATCAGGGCGAGGCCCACCGCCACTTCCGCGGCGGCCACGGTTAATACAAAAAAGACAGTCAGCTGGCCCTCCAGGAGGCCACGGTAGCGGGAAGCAGCCACGAAGGCCAGGCCCGCCGCATTCAGCATCAGCTCCACGCACATAAAAACGATCAACGCGTTCCGGCGAACCAGAAAGCCGACGGCGCCGATTCCGAAGAGGATCGCGCTGAGGGCCAGATAATGGGTCAGCGTGACCATTACTTCCCCTCCGATCGGGAATCCCGGGCCAGCACCACCACGCCTACCATGGCGATGAGCAGGAGGATCGACGTGATTTCGAAAGGAAGCACATAAGTCGTGAGCAGCCGCTCTCCGATGGTCGCGGGATCCCCCAGGGGGGCCGGAAGGCTCCCGGCGGGTGCCAGGCCTGCCGGCGTCTGGAGAAAAGCGAACAGCGCGCCTCCGATCAGCGCGGCTCCCATGGCCCCGGCCAGCGGGGCCTGCCAGCGGAGGCCGGTCGCTCCTCCAACCCGTTCCGCCCCCAGCATCATGATCACGAACAGGAACAGCACCATCACCGCCCCCGCGTAAACCGCGATCTGAACCATCGCCACAAAGGGGGCGCCCAGCAGAAGATAGAACACCGCCACCACCACCAGGTTCAGCACCAGGAACAGCGCGCTGTGCACCGCATTCCTCGTGATCACCATGGCCAGAGCCGTGGCGATGGCGATCCCGGCCAGCAGGTAGAACACGATCAGCTCCCCCAAGAGAACCTCCGACTCTGAGTTTGAAAGCAGAGCTCCCCCCTGGGAGGTTTCCGGGCAATCCCTCCGGTTCCTAAATCGGCTCGTTCACCAGCCCTTCCTCCCAGATGGAACGCGTGCGCAGGGACGGATCCGTGGTCCGCTGGGGGGTGCCCGGCACGCCCGGCGGGGGCGGCACCAGCAGCTGCGCCTTGGTGACAATAAAGGACTCCCGCGTATAGCCCGCCGGCGGGATCTTATCGGTCAGGACGATGGCGTTGGTTGGACAGGCGTCCTCACAGTAGCCGCAGAAGATGCAACGCAACAGGTTGATCTCATAGACCTTCGCGTAACGCTCGCCCGGGGAGTAACGCTCCTCATCCGTGTTCTCCCCCGCCTCCACGTAAATAGCGTCCGCCGGGCAGGCGGCGGCGCATAAAGCGCACCCGATGCAGCGTTCCAGCCCGTTGCTGTAGCGACGCAGCTCGTGCACCCCTTTGAAGCGCACCCGCAGGGGCCGCTTCACCTCAGGGTAGGGATACGTCACCGGGCCTCGCAGGTTGGTCTGGACGAACTCCTGAAGGGTCGTCCACAATCCCCGGAACAATTCCATTACCATTGGATCACCCCGCTTCCAGAGCAAAAGGTTTTGGGACAAAGCAAGCGCATGACGCAAGCACACCCGGTAGGGCCGATCTCCCATCCGCGTAAGGCAAGGGCCTGTCCCAACTTCTGGCTCAGGCCGTTAAGGCCACCACCACCGCTGTCCCCATCACATTCGCCAGAGAAAGCGGCAGCAGCACCTTCCACCCCAGGGCCATCAGCTGGTCATACCGGATCCGGGGGAGCGTGGCCCGGATCCAGATCATCAAGAAGATGAGAAGAGCGACCTTCAGGGTGAAGTAAACCACCCCCAGGGCCGGATAGTGGTCCACGAAGGGGCCCAGGTATCCGCCCAGGAAGAAGGTGGTCATCAGGGCGCTGAAACCGATCATTTTCACGTATTCAGCCATGAAGAAGAGGGCGAACTTCATGCTGCTGTATTCCGTAAGATAACCCGCTGTCAGCTCCTGTTCCGCTTCCACCAGGTCGAAGGGCGCTCGCTTGATCTCCGCCAGGCCGGTAATGAAGAAGATGATCGCCGCCAGCGGCTGGAGGAAGAGCAGCCACCCATTGCGCTGAGCCTCCACGATCCCGCTCACCTGGAGGGTCCCCGTGGTCAGCACCACGCTCACGATCGCCAGCCCCATCGCCAGCTCGTAGCTGATCATCTGGGCCGAGGCCCGGATCCCCCCCAGCAGCGCGTATTTATTGTTCGACGCCCAGCCGGCCAGGGTGATCCCATACACGCTGATCGAGGTGATGGCCACAATATAGAGGACCCCCACGTTGACATCCGTCAGCTGGAGACGGGTTCGATACCCGAACAGGGTCAGCTCCGGACCAAAAGGGATCACGGCGAAGATCAGGATGGCGGGGATCAGGGTGATCAGCGGCGCCAGCACAAAAAGGGCGCGATCCGCGTATTCCGGGATGAAATCCTCTTTGAAAAACAGCTTCACGGCATCGGCCAGCGGCTGGAGCAACCCATAAGGGCCCGCCCGGTTCGGCCCGATCCGGGCCTGGAAATCGGCCACCAGCTTGCGCTCCGCCAGGGTGAGATAGGCGAAACCGGTCAGCAACAGCAGAACCAGGATCGCGCTCTTGATGATCGCCTCAACGAGGAAGGGCACCATTCCCGACCTCCACCCGGAACTCGACCGGAAGGGCCTGCACGGCGCCAGCGCGAGGGGCCAGGCTCGCTGGAAGCAGGATGACCTGGGGCGGAACAGCCGGATCCACCTGCACGGGCAGACGGACAACCTGGCTGTTCACATGGATTACGGCCATCTGGCCCACCTCCAGCTGTAACCGCCGGGCGGTCTCTGGATGCATCCGCGCCGCCCACGGAACGATCCGGCTCCGCAAATGGGGCGTGCGGGCGATCAGCGTTCCCTCGTGATAAAGCCGGCGGGCCGGAACTGCCAGCATCACCTCCTCGGAGGGGGCCTCAGGAGCCTTCCAGAACAGCGGCCATCGGGCCCCGGGGGCCTCTGCTTCTGAAGCCCAGACCCGGCCCAGCCCGGCCGTGTTCGGTCGGGCCGTTCCACCGAAGTAGAGATCCCGCGCGGTGCCCACCGGCGGCCACTGAGGCCGGGTCCAGGCCAGCGCCCCGTAATCCATCCCGGCATAGCGCGGGATCGTCCGGGCGATCTCATCCATAACCGCCTCAGGAGAGAGGTAAAGCCATCGCTGGCCCAGGCGGAGAGCCAGCGCGACGAAGATCTCCCAGTCCCCCCGGGCCTCGCCCACCGCCGGGATCGCCTTATAGAACCGCTGCACCCGACGTTCCCCGCTGGTGAACGTGCCGTCCCGCTCCGCCCAGGACTGGGCCGGCAACACCACGTCCGCCATCCGGGCGGTTTCCGTGAGGAAGAGATCCTGGACCACCAGGAAACCCGCCCGCGGCATCGCCCGCCCATCCCCGACCGGATCCGCCCCGACCACGTAAAGGACGGGCACCTCCTCCGGGAGCGGGCGGACGCCGATGAAATCGAGGGCTCCCTGGGTGTTGGCATGGGGCCAGAGGGGGAGCAGGCCGTTGTTCGGACGGCCCACATGGCCGGTGAGGGCGAGCACGTTCGCCGCCATTCCGGCGAACGCCTCCCCATCCACCACCCCTTCCCGGCCGAATAGGAACACCACCTCATGAGCCTCGGCGATCGCCCGGGCGAACGCCTTCAGCTGCTCCACCGGGACCCCGGTCTGATGGCTGATGTCCTCCAGCGGGTAATCCTCTACCCCTCGCTTCAGGGTCTCCAGGCCCTCCAGTCGAGGTAAAGCCTCAGGGGCCACCTGGTTCTCCTCCAGCAACACCCGCAACACCCCAACCAGGACCAGGGCTTCCGTCCCGAAGCGGTATCGAAGGATCAGATCCGCATAGCGCTCGGCCTTCTGAGGCCTGCCCCCCGCCACGATCAGCCGGGCGCCCCGGCGCACGGCCCCCCGAACGCGCAGGAACCAGACGGGAGCCTCCTCCTCCAGATCGCCCGCCATCACCACGATCAGGCTCCCCGGCCCCATCCGTCCGAAATCCGTGCCGACCCCCACCCCATAACGGGCGACCCACTCCCCCCCGAAGACCGGAGGATCCATGGTCACCCAGGGGGATCCCAGGGCTTCCTCAAACAACCTGCGGAATAGATAAAGATCTTCATTGGGAAGGCGATCTCCGGCGATGCCGGCGGCCTCCACGCCGGCTTGCCGCAGGGCCTCCGCCACGCGATCCAGCGCCTCCTCCCAGGAAACCGGGACCAGCTTGCCGTCCCGCCGGATCAGGGGCTGTCGGAGGCGATCCTCCGCCGTAGCAAAATGGTGCACAAAGCGCCCCTTATCGCAGATCCAGATCTCGTTGACCTCCTCGTGCTGGCGCGGCATCACCCGCAGGATATCCCATCCGCCCTTGCGGGCTGAGGGCCGGACATCCAGGGTGATGTTGCAGCCCACCGGGCAGTGCGGGCAGATGCTGGGGATCGGCGTCATCTCCCAGGGACGGGCCCGGAACCGGAAATCCGTGGTGGTCAGGGCGCCCACCGGGCAGATGTCCGTGGTGTTGCCGGAGAAGTAACTGGCGAAGGGCGGATCGGAGAAGGTGATGATCTCCATGCCCCGCCCGCGATCAGAGAACCCTAGCACCGGATCATCGGCGATCTCCTCCTGGAAACGGATACAGCGGCCGCAGAGGATACACCGCTCCCGATCCAGGATGATGAGATCCCCCAGGGGCACCCGCTTCTCCTGGCGCATCTTATCCCAGTAATCGAAGCGGGATTCCGCGGGGCCATAGCGCATCGTGAGGTTCTGGAGGGGACATTCCCCGCCCTTGTCGCAGATCGGGCAATCCAGAGGATGGCTGGTCAGGAGGAACTCCAGGATCGCCCGCTGGGCCTCCTGGACCTGGAGGGTATTCGTCCGCACCACCATGCCCTCAGCGACCCGCGTGGTGCACGCGGTCTGGAGCCGGGGCATCCATCGCACCACCGGCCGTCCCTCCTCATCCCGCACCGGCTGCCGGGTCTGGGGATCGATCTGGATCGTCCCCACCTCCACCAGGCACATTCGGCACATCCCGGCCGGCTCCAGCTTGGGGTGATAGCAGAACACCGGGATATCGATCCCCGCCCGCTTGGCGGCATCCACCACCAGCGTGCCGGCCGGCACCTCGATGGAGCGATCATCGATCACGATCCGCACCGTTCCTGCCATCCCTCACTCCTCATCGTGAGTTCAGGGCGGAGAGACGCGGCGTCGCCGCGCCCTAACCACTCCCCTCAGCCCCCATAGACGTCCGGCCTGGCGCGACGCATCAATGCCTCCGCCAGGCCCTCATCAAAGCGCCGGAACTCCTCCAGATCCAGCGGCTTACATAAAGGCGGAAGCAGTGCCTTCGGTCAGCACAAACCCCTGAAAGAAGGACGTGGCGAAAAGGGTTTTAAGCACCCTCTGCGGAAGGGGCGTCAGAAGCGATTTCGTATCCCCAGACACGGAGCCCCCACTCCCAGATCTCCCGGAGATCCGGCGGCCAGATGTAGCGGCGGACCACCGGCCAGTGCGCGGCGATCTCCTCCGGGGAGACATACCGCCAGATCTCCTCAAAAGGCGCCTCCGCCACGATCCGCCCGATCAACCGGGCGCGCTCCTCCGGATCCCCTTCGCGGAGGATCCGCCGGACTTCTTCCTCGGTTAAATCACCGCTCCACGCAAAGGGCGCCCGCGACATGGCCCTTCCCCAACGCCTCAGGCCGGAACCTCCGCCGGTGTCTCCACCGCCCGGCGGAGATAGGCTTCATATTCCTTCCGGAAATGTTTCAGGCTGGAGAGCACCGGGCTGGTGGCGAAGTCCCCCAGCGGGCACAGGGTCTTGCCGGCCATCTGACGGGCGATGCTCTCCAGGAGCTCGGGGTCCTTCGGACGCCCGCGACCGGCGACGATCCGCTCATAGACCCGCCGCAGCCAGTAGGTCCCCTCCCGGCACGGCGTGCACTTGCCGCAGGATTCATGCTGGAAGAACCGCACCATCTTGTAGGCCGCCCAGACGATGTCCACTGTGTCGTCCAGGACAATAATGGAAGCTGAACCCAGCATGGAGCCCGCGGCCTGAACGGATTCGTAATCCAGGGGCGTGTCCAGGGCGGAGGCCGGCAGCATGGGAGCGGAGGCCCCCGCCGGGAGGATCGCCTTCACCGTCCGCCCCTCTTCCAGCAGGCCCTGCCCGTATTCCTCGCCGAAGATCAGATCCCGGAAGGTGATCTTCCCCAGCTCCGCCTCGTAGTTGCCCGGCCGGCGCACCCGGCCGCTCAGGCAGAAGATCTTGGGGCCCGGGCTCTTCTCCGTCCCCATGGTCCGATACCAGGCTGCCCCATGGAGGATGATGGGGGGGACGTTAGCCAGGGTCTCCACGTTGTTGACCACCGTCGGCTTGCCATAGAGGCCATAAGTGGCCGGGAACGGTGGGCGCACCCGGGGATGGCCGATTTTCCCTTCCAGGGACTCGAGGAGTGCCGTTTCCTCCCCACAGATGTAAGCCCCAGCCCCCAGGTGGACGAACATCTCGACCGAATAGCTCGTGCCCAGCACGTTGCGGCCGATGAACCCGGCGGCGTAGGCCTCGGCGATGGCGGCCTCCAGGCGACGGGCCACCGAGCGGTATTCCCCGCGGACATAGATGTAAACGCGCTCGGCCTGGATCGCATACGCCGTCAGGAGCGCCCCCTCGATCAGCTGGTGGGGATTCCCCTCCATGATCTCGCGGTCCTTGAAGGTCCCCGGCTCGGACTCATCCGCGTTGACCACCACATATTTCGGGAACACATCTTTGGGCACGAAGGACCATTTCATCCCGGTGGGGAAGCCCGCCCCGCCCCGCCCCCGAAGGCCGGAGGCCTTCACCTCCTCGATCACCTGATCCGGGGTCATGGCGGTGAGGGCCTTTCGCCACGCCTCATAGCCGCCGTGGCGGACGTAGACCTCCAGACGATGAAGATCGGGGATCTCCCGATGTCGCAACAGGATATAGCGTCCCATCACGCTCCATCCCGTGAAAGCTCTTCGACGACCCGATCGAAAACCTCCGGTGTCACATTCTCCACGAACTCCAGGTCCACCTGCATCGCCGGCGCCCGATGGCACGCTCCGATACACATCACCGTCTCCAGCGTGAACCGGCCGTCCGGCGTGGTCTCCCCCGGCCGGATCCCCAGGCGCCGCGTGGCATGCGCCACCAGGTCATCCGCCCCTCGCAGGGCACAGGGGAGATCATCGCAGATCTGGATCCGGTGGCGGCCGATGGGATGATCGTAGAAAAGGGTGTAGAAGCCCACCACCTCCCGGACCTCCGTGGGGCTGACGCCCGTGATCTCAGCGACCTCCCGGATGCCCTCCTCGGTGCAGTAGCCGTATTCCCGCTGCACCAGGTAGAGCAGGGGCAGCACCGCCGAACGCTTCACCGGATACCTCGCCAGGATCGCCTCGATTTCCTGCTTATATTTCTCCCGAAGCATTCTTCACCCTCGTGGAGGGAAATCTGGATAGGGCTTGCGCAGCTATTGCCACTCAATCCGATAACGGCAGGCACCCGCCCCACCTCCCCGGCAGGATTCCTCGATCACCTGGACGGCTTCCACCGGGCGCTCCAGCACCCAGGCCACCAGCGCCTCCAGGACCCCGGCGGGGAGATCGCAACACGGCTCCGCGCATGAGATCTCGACGCAATACGGGCAGCTGGGATTTTCCCAGTAAAAACGAGCGCCCTCACGCCAGACACGAGGCGCGGAGCCTGTCTCCAGGCGCACGACGTTCGCCGCCCGCTGCAGCGCGTTATAGACCCGTTCCCCGGGAGCGTGCAGGAAACCGGTCACCAGACGGATCAAATGGGCCACCCAGCCATAGGCCTCCAGATCCCGACGGAACACCTGGTGACCGATCTGGCGGAGGGTCTGACCCCCTTCAGGCCCTCGCTGCTCCCGGATCCGCTGGCAGAAAGCGGAGATCTCCGCAAAGGTCACGCCCGGCTCCGGATTGGCTGGGGGGAGCTTCTCCCGATAGCGTTCCAACCCAGCCCCTTCCAGAGCCTGGCTCCAGGCCTCCGGGCCGATCACCTGGCGAGCCGCATCCAGGATCTGACGGGCATATCGGTTCGTGAGCTGACCGGGGGTCATCGTCCGTTTCCTCCCCGCATAGCTCGCCCCGGGCATGGGGCCGCATGCCGCCTCTCGGCTCCGGGCTCATCCACCATGCCCGCTCCCCAGGGCCTCGGCCAGGAAAGACTCCAGGAGCGGCGTCACCACGTCGGGGCGCTCCAGGTTGGCGATGTGACCGGCTTCCGGGATGATCTCCAGACGTGCCCCTGGAATCGCCTCCGCCATCCGTTTCGCTTCATGAGGAGGTCGCGAAACATCATCCGCACCCACCAGGATCAGTGTCGGCACCCGGATCTCCCCCAGCCGCTCCAGCACCGAAGAACGGGTAAAGATACCCCGTCCGATGGCCAGGATCCCCGGAAGGCGCTCCGGGGGGATGGCCGCCAGGCTGGCCTTGAACCGGGCGATCAAATCCGGATCCCGCTGCACGGTGACCGGTGAGAAAAAGAACGGCACAAGCGCCTCCAGGATGGGCGGAGGGAGCGCCCCGGCCTGCTCCACCGCGGCCATCATGGCGAAATATCGCTGCCGGGATTCCTCCGGCTCCGCGCCCGCATCCGTATCCATCAGCACCAGGGCGGCAACGGCCTCCGGATGGTTCAGGGCCAGGCGCATCCCCCACATCCCGCCCACGGAGAGGCCGACCACCGCGAACCGGGAGAGCCCCAGGGCCTGGGCGAAGGCCCACAGATCCTCCGCCAGCTCATCCACCGAATAGGGAGAATGCGGTGGAGGATCCGATCGGCCGTGGGCCCAGATCTCGGGGACAATGCACCGGTAGGCCCGGGAAAGGACGGCCACCTGAGGTTCCCACATCCGGGCGTCCCACAGGTAGCTGTGTCCGAACAACACCGGGAAGCCTCTCCCGTGATCCTCATAGAACATCCGGCGCTCGCGGATCTTCACCTCCGGCATGGCCTCCCCTCCTGATCCAGGATCAGCGATCCACCTCTCCCAGCACGATGTCGATGCTGCCGATGATGGCCACCAGATCCGCCACCAGGCAACCCTTCGCCATAATCGGAAGGGCCTGCAGGTTCACAAAGGAGGGGGCCCGGAAATGGACCCGGCGGGGCTTCGGGGAGCCATCGCTGTTGATGTAGACCCCGAACTCCCCCCGCGGGGATTCGACCGCGTGGTAGACCTCGCCCGGAGGCGGGCTGAACCCTTCCGTCCAGAACTTGAAATGATGGATCAGCGCCTCCATGCTCCAGGCCAGCTCCTCCTTCGGCGGCGGTGTCACCTTACGGTCCGGAGTGATGTAGGGGCCCTTCGGAAGGCGCCGGAGGGCCTGGTCGATGATGCGCAGGCTCTGGCGCATCTCCTCGATGCGCACCATGAAACGGTCGTAAACGTCGCCGTTCTCCCCCAGCGGGACGTCGAACTCGAAATGGTCATACGAGGAATAGGGTTGGGCCTTGCGCACATCGTAGTTCACCCCTGAACCCCGCAGGGAGGGCCCAGTGACCCCCCAGGCGATGGCGTCCTCCGGCGAGATCACCCCTACCCCCTTCGTCCGCTGGAGCCAGAGCGGGTTCCGCTTCAGCAAGCGCTCGTATTCATTGATCCGGGATGGCATGAGCTTCAGGAAGGCACGGACCGCGTCCTCGAATCCCTCCGGGACATCCCGCCACAGCCCGCCGACGCGGAAATAGGAGACCATCATCCGCTGGCCGGAGACCATCTCGAAGATGTCCAGGATCATCTCCCGCTCGCGGAAGCAATACAAAAAGACGCTCATCGCCGCGATGTCCAGGGCGTGGGTCCCCAGCCAGACCAGGTGGCTGGCGATGCGCTGGAGCTCCGTGAGGATGACCCGGATATACTGGGCCCGCAGGGGGACCTCCACCCCCATCAGTTTCTCCACGGCCATCACATAGGCCAGGTTGTTGGACATGGGGGAGAGGTAATCGATACGATCCGTCAGGGGAATGATCTTGGTATAGGTCTTCGACTCGCAGTGCTTCTCGATGCCGGTGTGCAGGTATCCGATATCCGGCACGACCGAGACGATGGTCTCGCCGTCCAGTTCCACCAGCAGGCGCAGCACGCCATGGGTGCTCGGATGCTGCGGGCCCATATTCAGGAGGATGGTCTCGCCCCGGAGCGCCCGCTCGGAGACCAGATGTTTCAGCTGTTCGAGTGTGAATTCCTGAACCTCACCCTCCCGGATCGCCATAAGCGCTTAACCTTTCCCTCAAGGGATGGAGCTTCGCTGGATCGGAGTTGTGCCGCGGATCCCTTCCCTTCCCTGGAGCGTCCGGAGCCGGGCTGGCCCCAAAAGTTATTCCCTCACGTAGGGCTTCCGGGAATCGATCTCTCGCCAGTTAAACGAGAACTGGACCGGCTCAACCACCAGGGGGTGATCCCGTCGCAACGGATGCCCTTCCCAGTCCTCCGGCAGCAGGATGCGGCGCAAATCCGGATGGCCCTCAAAGCGGATGCCGAAGAGATCATAAACTTCCCGCTCGTGCCAGTTCGCCGTGGGCCAGATCCCGGTTACCGTGGGGACCACGGGATCCTCTTCCTCCAGGAAGACCTTCACCCGAAGCCGGAGGTTGTGGGGAAGGGAGTAGAGATGATAGTTGACCGCAAAACGAGGCCGTTCCGGCCAGTAATCCACTGCACACAGATCGGAGAGGAAATTGAACCGGCACGCCGGATCGTCCCGGAGGAAACGGCACAGGTCCACGAGGGATTCCCGGCGGACCACCAGGGTCGTCTCCCCCCGGAACTCGATCACCTCCTGAAGGGCCTCACCGAAACGGGTTCGAACCGCTTCGACCACTTCCTGGATCGACACCATGCCCTCCCGCTCTGCAGATGGAAAAGATCCAGCAAGAAGAGGACGCCGCCCGGAGCGATGCCGGGCCTGTCCGTTTCCCTCATGGAATCCAGGGCATCTGTTGCTGGATTTCGATGGAGAAGACCGGATGGCCTGAAGGTCCGGTGAGGGGACCCGCTGCATCTCCCCTGAGATGAACGATCCATCCAGTTAGCGCGATGAGCGGATCCCGCCGCGTCGGATCTTCTCGTGGAGCAGGAGAATGCCCTCGATCAACCCCTCGGGACGGGGCGGGCAACCCGAGACGTAAACATCCACCGGGATGATCTCATCCACCCCCTGGACGATGGCGTAATTGTTGAACACCCCCCCGGTGGACGCGCAATCCCCCATGGCGATCACCCATTTCGGCTCGGTCATCTGATCGTAAAGCCGCCGGACCACCGGGGCCATCTTCCGGCTCACCCGACCGGCCACGATCATCAGATCCGCCTGGCGAGGCGAGGCCCGCATGATCTCCATCCCAAACCGGGAGAGATCATAGTGGCTGGCCTGGGTGGCCATCATCTCGATGGCACAACAGGCCAGGCCGAACAGCAGCGGCCACATGGCCCGGGTCCGCCCCCAGGCGGCCACCCACTCCAGGGCTTCCTCCAGCGTGGTGAGGGCCACCCCCATCTCCCCGGTCTTCTGACCCGCCACCACGGCCACCGGCTCCTTTACCGCTCCCATTCGAAGGCTCCTTTCCGCCAGGCGTAGATATACCCTACCAGCAGGATCAGGACAAAGAGACCCATCTCGATCAAAGCAACCGTCTTCAAAGCCCGAACCTGTAGAGCCCATGGGTAGAAGAAAACGATTTCTATATCAAACAAAATAAAAAGCAGGGCAATGAGATAAAATTTGACCGGAAAACGCCGCTGGGCAGGACCAATGGGGATCATTCCGGATTCGTAGGGAAGATGCTTGCGGCGGCTGGGCCGCTTCGGGGCCAGCAGCTGGGGAGCCAGTAACGCGATCCCCCCGATCCCCAGACCCACCAGGATCAGGGTCAGGATCGGCACGTATTCCAGAAGCGTTCCACCGGCCATCCGGATGTCCCCTCAGGAGTCTTTTGTTCATTCTACCACAAACGAAGGGTGCGTCAACCTTCTGATGCAGTTCGCTACCCGGGTCTGCAAGCCCCCTCTGGAAACCTGCCTGGGGTGCCCGGGTGGGTCGACCCCAACGGATGGAGAGGGGTCCATTTTCGCTGAGGAGGCGGATGCCAATCCGCCTCTCAGGGCGCTCCGTGCCGGTCCGGGTGGCGGAGACCGGCTCCCACGCCCTGTCGGGGCCATCCGCACGCCCGACCGCTCCGGAGCACCTCCGGCACACGGAAGAAGATTGCGGTTCTTTCCGCTCGGGTTTACCATGGATGTTTGCAGTCGAACCCACCCAGCATCTAAGGAGGAGGTGATCTCCGATGGGTGCATTGCCGAAGCGCCGGGTGACCCGGACGCGACGGGGGATGCGTCGGGCGCATGATGCGCTTCAGCGCCCGAATCTGGTGCCATGCCCCCGATGCAAGAACCGGATCCTCCCCCATCATGTCTGCCCATATTGCGGGACTTACCGGGGCGTCCAGGTCATAGAGGTGGAAGGCCGCGTGTGAGCGGCCTGAATCCAGACGAAGGGATCGATGCGGGGAGGGGGAGGTTCCTCCCCGCGTCTTTTATCCGCGAACCCGGACGGCCGCAAATCCAGAGATGAAGGGGATCGGCGATGACATGGCCAGGGGATGGCCGAAATGAGGGGATCCCTTTCCCTGTTGAAGAGGAAGGCTTGCCCTCCCAGGCCGGTCGAAAGGGGAAAGTGTTCCTCGCCCTTTTCGGAGGCCTCCTGGGGCTGGGCCTCTGTGTGATCTTCGGGCTGGCGATCTTCGGAGCTCCGTGGACCCCCCGATGGCTGGATACCGGCGTGCCGCCGGATCGCCTGAGCGAAGGGGTTCCCTTCCCCATCACGCTGTCGGATCGAAGCGGCCGGATTTATCCTCTGATCCTGGTGCGCACCGGAGAGCAAATCCGGGCCTTCCCCATGCAGCCGCCCGGCGTTCCTTGCCTGCTGAAGATTGAGGGCCTGGAACTGGCGGCGGAGTGCGCTGGATGCCGTTTCACAGCCGACGGCCGCCCCATGGCCGGCCCCTGCGCTTCCCCGCTCCCCACTTACCCGGCCCGAATCATGGGGGGCTCGATATGGGTGGATATCAACCGGCTTCAATAAGCCGGAGCCGGGGCGTCCCCATCCCCTCCGACGGGCAAGGGAAGGATCTGTCGACGGCCCCAAAACCTCCTGACGGGAGGGATCGATGCGGGAAGTGGTGATCGTTGCCGCCGTGCGCACGCCCATGGGCAAATACGGTGGGATCTTAAAGGACGTGCGGCCAGATGATCTGGCCGCGCTGGTCATCCGCGAGGTGGTGCGCCGCGCCGGCATCGACCCGGGAATGGTGGATGAAGTCTACATGGGCTGTGCCAACCAGGCCGGGGAGGACAACCGGAATGTCGCCCGGATGGCCCTGCTGCTGGCGGGCTTCCCGGAGCACGTTGCCGGGATGACGGTAAATCGCCTCTGCGCCTCCGGGCTGACCGCTGTGAACCTGGCCGCGCGGACCATCCGGTGCGGCGAGGCGGATGTGATCGTGGCCGGAGGGGTGGAAAGCATGACCCGGGCGCCCTGGGTCATGCCCAAGGCGGCAGTTCCCTTCCCCCGGGGCAACTTCACGGTCTACGATACGGCGCTGGGATGGCGGTTCCCGAACCCCAGGATGGAGGCCATGTTCCCCCTGGAATCCATGGGGGAGACGGCGGAGAACATCGCAGAGGAGCATCCCGAGATCACCCGCGAGGAGCAGGACCGCTTCGCCCTCCTTTCCCATCAGCGCGCGGTGGAGGCCATTCGCTCCGGGAAATTCCGGGAGGAGATCGTCCCCGTGGTCATCGAACGGCCGGGCCAGCCTCCTCTGGTCATCGACACCGATGAAGGGCCTCGCTACCGGGTGGAGAACGGGGAGATCGTTCTGGATACGGATCTGGAGCGTCTCTCCCGACTGCCCCCGGTGTTCCGGAAAGGGGGGACGGTGACCGCGGGGAATGCCTCGGGGCTGAGCGATGGGGCTGCGGCGCTGCTCCTGATGAGCGCGGAGAAGGCGCGGGCGCTGGGCCTGCAGCCCATGGCCCGATGGGTGGCCTCCGCCGCCGTGGGGGTGAACCCGCGCGTGATGGGCTACGGCCCGGTTCCGGCCACGCGCAAGGTTCTGGAACGGGCCGGGCTGACGCTGGATCAGATCGACCTGGTGGAGATCAATGAGGCCTTCGCGGTTCAGACCCTGGCCTGCATCAAGCTGCTGGGGCTGGATCTGAGCAGGGTGAACGTCAACGGCGGGGCCATCGCCCTGGGGCATCCCCTGGGTTGCAGCGGGGCCCGCATCCTCACCACCCTGCTTTACGAGATGCGCCGGCGGAAGGCACGCTATGGGCTGGCCGCCCTTTGCGTCGGCGTGGGACAGGGGGAGGCCACCATCGTGGAAGGGCTGCCGTCCTGATACGGAGGAGCGTGGGGCAACTGCTTGCAGTTGCCCCACTACGGGGAACGGGGAGGCTCCGCTCAACGATCTGCGGTTGTCGTATTTCGTATCAAGGAGGGCTGGTTCCGAGGCCCCTGGGGGAGGGCAACGCCCGGGGCGTTGCCCTCCCGTCCAGATACGCTCAGCTCCAGTCTCCCTTCTTGATACGGGCGAGGAACTCCGCGTTGCTGCGGGTTTTCGCCAGGGCGTTGAGGAGGGACTCCATCACCTGGGTCAGGTCGTAGCCGCCTCCATCGGGCGGTGGGGCCATCATCCGGGCGATCATCCGCCGCATCAGCCACACCTTCTCCAGCGTATCCGGATCCAGCAAGAGCTCCTCCCGCCGCGTCCCCGAGCGTTCGATGTCGATCGCCGGGAAGATCCGGCGCTCGGCCAGCTTCCGGGAGAGATGCAGCTCCCAGTTCCCGGTCCCCTTGAATTCCTCATAGATCACATCATCCATCCGGCTCCCCGTATCGATCAGACAGGTGGCCAGGATGGTCAGCGAGCCGCCGTTCTCGATGTTCCGGGCCGCGCCGAAGAAGCGCTTGGGCGGATACAGCGCCGCAGGATCCAGACCGCCGGTCCAGGTGCGGCCGCTGGGCTCCACCACCAGGTTATAGGCCCGTGTGAGCCGGGTGATGGAGTCCAGGAGGATGACCACATGCTTTCCCCCCTCCACCATCCGCTTGGCCCGCTCCAGGGCGAGCTCCGCCACCTTGATGTGGTTCTCCGGAGGCTCGTCGAACGTGCTGTGGACCACCTCGGCCTCCACCGAGCGATCCATATCGGTGACCTCCTCCGGCCGCTCGCCAACCAGCACGACCATGAGGTGGACATCCCGGTAGCGGGTGGAGATGGCGTTGGCGATGTTCTTGAGAACGGTGGTCTTGCCTGCCTTGGGCGGCGAGACGATCAGACCCCGCTGCCCCCGGCCGATTGGCGCCACCAGGTTGATCAAACGGGTGGTGAGGTTCTTCGGGTCCGTTTCCAGATCGAAGAGCTCATTCGGGAAGATGGGGGTGAGCTCCTCGAACCGCGGCCGCAGGCGGGCCTGCTCGGGGTCCAGGCCATTGACCGCTTCCACCCGCAGGAGGCTGAAGTATTTCTCCGTCTCCTTCGGCGGCCGGATCTGGCCAACGACGAAGTCGCCCCGGCGCAGGCCGAAACGTCGGATCTGGGACTGGCTGACATAGATATCCTGGGGGCTGGGGAGGAAGTTCGGGTTCACCCGAAGGAACCCAATGGTGCCCAGGGCGTCATCCTCCACGATCTCCAGCGTCCCTCCACCGAAGGCATAACCCTGCTGCTCCGCCTTCGCCTGGAGGAGCCGCATAATCAGATCCTGCTTTTTCAGGCGGCTATAGCTGGGGATCTTGAGCGCCCGGGCCAGATCACGGAGCTCATCTAAGGTTTTGGATTCCAGATGGATGTAATCGAAATCCAGGATGGGAACCTGAACCTGTGCCTGTTCCATGGCCGTTCCACTCTTCATGAGGATAGACTGCCACCCGGGCATCGCACCCACAGGGGGACCAGACCCGGGAGAGGCACGACACGCTGGACTCCACGCGCTCAGGAGTTACGCAGCGGGTCTCTTCCTGGGGCTTGTGGGGCCATCCCGCCTTAATCCGAGTTTAAAAACCAAACCATGAGGGCTTATCCCACTGTCCAGTCCCCGGGGAGATCCGGCGCGTAACTCCTCCCTCAACTTGCTACCCATCCCGGATGGAGCCCTCTGGAGATCCGGAAGCCATCTCTGACGCTTCCCGCTCCCGAAGGATCTTCTCCTTCCCCCGTAACCCGGGAAACGCCGGAAAAGAGAGGAGCCCTTTCACTCTTCCATCAGGAGAAAGATCCGGGTAGCAAGTTGCGTAACCCCTGACTCAGATGCGCTCTGGTGATCTTCGGGGTCGATGCCTCAAGCGGCAGAAGCACCCTTATTATATCCGGTCCAATGGAATCCGTCAAAGTGAAACCGATGGTGAAGCGAGGGGGCTTCTGGGGCCAGGCCGATCCCAGAGAAAGCAGGAGCTACACCGTTCGCCCCTTCCCGGGAGGAGGGGTTATTCCATCCCTCCAGGCGAGTGCCCAACGGCGCAGGCCCCGAGAATCTGGGGGAGGCGCTATCCCGCCTTCTGAATTCAAGCCCGATAGGGGATGTCCGAACCGTGAGCCGGCCCCAGGATGAGGTTCTGCGGCGAAATTCCCAACTATAATGATGATAGCAGGAGATCAAACACTTCCCATGCGGCGGACCGGGAAGCGCTCTAACCTGGCGAGGGGGCGACGATGCTGGACTGGCGACAGGTGAGACAATATGTACAGGAGATGGCGGACTACGCCCGAGATCGCCTCCGCACGCATCCTCCGACGCTCCGCTATGCCCTGAGCCTGCTTCACCGCTTCTCCGATGATCTGGAGCGCCTGCAGCGGATGGCTCGGGAGGCCCTGCGAGCCGGATGGCGCGGGGCGATCCCCTGGGGGGAGCCCCTCGCCGCCCGATTCCCCCTGCCCGCCGAACAGCCTCGAGCGCTGGTGATCGCGGCCGACGGCTCCCAGGTCTATCCGGATCGCCATGGGACCGTTCCCTACTTTGTTCTCAACATCGGCCTGATCGAGATGCGCCCCGGGTCCGGCGCCCCTCCTCAAACGTGGCATCACCTGGTGTTCTGGTATCGGGAGGAAGAGCTTTTCACCGAGGACGGGGAGATGCGCGCCCTCAACGATCTGGAGGCCGAGCGGGACATCCAGGAACTGGAGCAGCTGGCGGCGGCGATGGCCCGCCGGGTCGACGATCCCTTCGGCCCACCGGTCGGACTGGCGGATGGCCTGCTGCTCCCCTGGGCCCTGGCCCGGGGTGAACCCTTCGCGGCGGTCTCCGCGGAACGGTATCGAGAGCTTTTCCGGCGCGCCGTCGCGGCCCTGGAATCCGCAAAGGAGACAGGGGGCGCCATCGCCGGATACGTGGATCGGCCGACGGGCCATGCGGTGCTGCGCTTGCTGGCCCTGGGACTCCTGGATCCGGATGAGATCTCCCGGGAGAAGATCGCCGACTACCCGTTTGGACAGCTGCGGGATCGGGCCCTCTTTGCCGAACTGCTGGGGCCTGGCGAGCGCTCGGCCCTCTTCGCCCCGAACTGGCCGATCAACGATCACCTGGATCGCGAAGGGCATCGGCTCCTGTTCTTCTATCTCAATGTGGGAACAGAGGGCCGTCCCCATCTCGCCCGTGTGGAGATCCCGGAGTGGGTGGCTCAGGATCGGGCCCGCCTGGACCGGCTCCATCGAGCGATCTGGGATCAGTGTCGCATCCTGGCGGAAGCCCCGTATCCGTATCTGCTCACCCGGGCCCATGAGCTGGCCCGTATCCGCCCGGAAGAGCGGAAGCAGCTGGAAGGGATGATTCAGGAAGCCCTCCTCCGGCGCGGCCTTCACTTCTCGATCTCGGCCAAGGCCCGGCAAAAGGAGTGGCTGGGCGGATAATTCACAGGCGTCTCAGACTTTGAGGCTGGAGCCTGAAGATGGCCACAACCCGACAGCGTTCGAATCCATCCGCAGGGCCAGCGTTCATCGGGCGGGTGATCGAGTCCAGCGCCCGCACCTTCCTGGTGGGCTGTCGGCTGACGGCGGAGGACATCCCGGCTTTCGGCTCCTTCGTCCAGACCGCCCGGGGAGAGACAACCATCATCGGGATCATCTACGATCTGGTCCTGCAGGGCGATGAGCTCACCCGCATGGTCGCGCTCCAGGACGTCCCGCCCCAGGAGATCCAGCAGGACATGATCGAGAACCGCAACATCCCGGTTCAGATCGGGGTGCTCACGCTGGGTTACATGCGGGACCGCTTCACGTATTACGGCATCCCTCATCAACCCCCGGCCCTGCTGGAGCCGGTTTACACCTGTCTGCCGGCTCAGATCCAGCGGTTCACCGAGCAGCCGGATTTCATCCGCACGCTGGTGGAGGCCCGCGAGGCCTCCGACGATGTGCTCGCGGCCGTGGTCCGGGCGGCCGCCGCCGTCCGGCCTGGACCCCATCGGCGGGACTTCCTGATCCAGATCGGGCGGGAGCTGGTGCGGCTGCTGGCGGACGAGCCCACCCGTCTGGGGCAGGTGCTGCGCCGGATCCGGATGACGGCTGAGGCGCCTTAAGTCCCGGGCAGTACCGGACCCTCGTGGGGATGAAGCGTTGCGCAGTGGACTGCCTCCGGGGGCAGACAGCTCCCCAAAGCCCCCGGAGGAGATTCCGTGCGGAGAGCCTATCGTCAGATGGCTGGAGGTTCAATATGGCTTCGGAACTGGAGGCGATCTTTGGAGCCCGATCGGCTCCCCCCGCGATGGAAGCGCGCCGGCTGGGGATGGTGATCGGTGGCTCCCTTTCGGAGGGGCTGGTGGTCAAGCTGGATCCTCGCATCGCCATCGAGGGTCTGGCGGTCGGACGCTATGTGGTGATCCGGGGCTACCGACGGCGCTTCTTTGGGATGATCACCGACATCCGGCTGGACAGCGCCAACCCGGACCTCGCTCGCATGCCCCCGGACCCGGACGATCCCCTGATCCGGGACATGGTAGCCGGCATCGGGGTCTTCGGTCAGATCCACGTCCAGCCGATGCTGGTTCTGGAGGAGAACGATCCCCTTCCACGGCCCGTTAAAACCGTTCCCGCTCACTTTTCCCCGGTCTATGAGGCGACAGAGGAAGAAGTCCACGCGATCTTCCGGCCCCGGGTGAAGGGACGGGAGGAGCGGTATTTCGTCATCGGGGAGCCGCTGGATATGCCCGGGGTGCGAATCCCCCTCAACCTGGATCGTTTCGTCGAGCGCTCGAGCGGCGTGTTCGGGAAGAGCGGGACGGGGAAGACCTTTCTCACCCGACTGCTGCTGGCCGGGGTGATCTACCACAACGCCTCGGTGGCCCTGGTGTTCGACATGCATAACGAATACGGCTGGAGCGCCCCCGGGGAGGAAGGACTCGTCAAAGGCCTGAAACAGCTGCCCGAGTGCTTCTCCCGGGTCGTCATCGCCACCCTCGATGAGGATTCCTCCCGGCGCCGCAACAGCCGGTATGATCTGGTGGTCCGCATCGGCTATGACCAGATCGAACCGGAAGATGTCGAGCTCCTGCGCGGGGTGATCGGCCTGAGCGAGGTTCAGATCGGCGCCCTTTACATGTTGCGGCGACGGCTGGGCCGGGACTGGTTACGGATCCTGCTGGAGGAGGATCGGGGGCCCGCCGGGGAGGGCGAAGAGGAAACGGGGGGAGATCCCCTGGCCGAGCTGGTGGAACGGGATCTGATCACCAGCAGCACCCTGGGGGCCCTCCAGCGCAAGCTGGGCCTCTTCCACCGGTTTCGGTTCCTGGTCCCCCAGGCCTCTGAGGACGCTGCCCAGGCGATCCTCTCCCGCATCCTCGAGGGCCAGAGCGTGGTGCTCGAATTCGGGCGCTACGGGAACGATATGGCGGCTTACGTGCTGGTGGCCAACTACCTGACCCGTCGCATCCACGCGGAATACGTCCGCCGCAAGGAGGCGGCCCTGGGGGATTCCAGCCGGGAGCCGCCGCATCTGGTGATCGTCGTCGAGGAGGCGCACAAGTTCCTGCAGCCCGGCATCGCGGAGCACACCGTGTTCGGGACCATCGCCCGGGAATTGCGCAAGTATAACGTCACGCTGCTGATCGTAGATCAGCGGCCCAGCCAGATCGACAGCGAGGTGCTCTCCCAGATCGGCACGCGGGTGCTGTGTTTGCTGGACCATGAGGAGGACGTGCGGGCGGCCCTGGCCGGGATCTCCGGGGCCTCCCGGCTGCGGGAGGTGCTGGCCCGCCTGGAGACCAAACAGCAGGCCCTGCTGCTGGGCCACGCGGTGCCCATGCCCGTGGTGGTGCGGACCCGATCCTACGACGCCTCGTTCTATGAAGAGCTGGCGAAGGGAGCGCTCGAGGCCGAAAAGGATCTGGCGGATCGCTATCTGCGCGCGATGCGCGGGGAGGATGAAGACTAGAAGGCTAAAGGAAAAAAGGCTCTTCCGGGAACCGCTGGCTTCCTGGAATCGTCTCTTTCTTAGCGGAGCCCATCTTTCCAGGAGGCGCGGTGATGAATCGCTGGTTGAGGTTCTGGATCATGGGGCTGGGGTTTCTGGGGCTCGGGCTGGGGGCCTGTGCGCCGGCGCGCCCGGAGGTTTCCCCGCTGGAAGGCTTCTCGCCGCTCCCGGCCCCTCCGCTTCCCATCCCCACGCACACTCCAGAGCAACCAGGAGGCCCGGCGGTGGAATTTTCCCTGAAGGAAGTGATCGAGCAAGCGCGACAGGACCTGGCGGCCCGCCTGGGCGTTCCCGCGGCGGAGATTCAGGTTGTGGAGGCGCGAGCCGTCACCTGGCCGGATAGCAGCCTGGGATGCCCCGAACCCGGGCGGATGTATCTGCAGGTCCTCACCCCCGGCTATCGCGTGATCCTGGAGGTTCGAGGTCAGCGATACGCATACCATGGCGGACGCCAGGGTCCGCCCTTTCTATGCCCCTCCGATCGAGCACAGGAACCGGTAGAAGGAGAGTAAACGAAGAGACCCCGTTTTCCCGCAGGCCCCGGCAGCCCGGAAACCGTCGATCCAGGAGAAAGAGAGCGGCGGGGCCGCCAAAGGCGGCCCCGCCCGCTCACCCGAGTGGATTCGCTCTCCCAACGAACCTCACCGGTGGACTGCGCCGTCCCTATTCCTTCACACCCCCCAGTGTCAATCCGGAGATCAGCCAGCGCGAGGAATAGAGGAAGAGGAGCGTAACGGGCACCGCCACCAGAATGGAGGCGGCGGCGAACTTCCCCCACAACACCGTGTATTGTTCCGTAAACGTCCACAATCCCAGAGGCCAGGTATACATCTCCCGCTTGTTCAGGATGATGCGGGCCACGATGTATTCGTTCCAGCTGCTCATGAAGTTGAAGAGAAAAGCGATCGCCAGGGCGGGCGTGGAGAGAGGGCGGATGATGTGCCAGAGAACCCCCAATCGAGAGGCGCCATCGATCAGGGCGGCTTCCTCCAGGTCGCGAGGGATGGTGTCGTAATAGCCCTTGAGCATCCAGATGCTGAAAGGAACGGCGGTCACCGAGTAGGCGATCACCAGACCGAGGTAGGAGTTGATCAGCCCCAGACGGGAGATCATGATGAAGAGGGGCAGAAGGAGCATCGCTGCCGGGAACATCTGAGTGCTCAGCAGGAAGATCAACCCGGCGTTTCGACCGGGGAAGCGAAAGCGGGAGAAGGCGTAGGCGGCTGTGGCGGAGAGCAGAAGGCCGATCGTGGCCGTCGTCACCGTGATGAGCAGGCTGTTCCAGATCCAGAGATAGAACTCCGTCGGACGCCCGGGCCGCCCGAACAGCAATTCGATATAGTTGACCAGGGTGGCATCTTCCGGGATGATGGCCAGGCTGGTGGTGAGCAGCTTGTTGGCCGGCCGGAGCGAGATGGTCACCACCCGCAGAACCGGATAGACGGCGATCAAACAGGCGACCCACAGCGCCAGATGGATGAACAGCCGCTTCACCGGGCTGTCCCCCCGGGGCCGATAGAAGAGGGCCCGCAGCTGAAGGCGTGGCCACGGCCGCGCCGGGACCGCCGGGGCTTCCACCACAGAGGACCAGAGCTCTTTCCCCTTCATTCGTAAACCCCCCGCAATCCCTTCGTGATCCGCAGGTAGAAGATCGACCACAGGAGCAAGATGAAGAAGATCACCAGCGCGAAAGCCGCGCTGAACCCGTAACGGTAAAACTGGAAGATGGCTTTATAGAGGGAGGAAACCAGGATATCGGTCTTTTCCTGAGGCCCGCCCTGGGTCACCAGATAGATCACCTCGAACCGGTTGAACGTCCACACCGTCCCCAGGATCGTGGCCGGCACCAGAACCGGCCGCAACAGCGGCAGGGTGATGTGCCGGAACTGCTGCCATTTGCTGGCCCCGTCGATCTCCGCCGCCTCATAGTATTCCTGGGAGATGCTCTGCAGCCCGCCCAGGATCACCACCATCATGAAGGGGATCCCCAGCCAGACATTGGTCATCACCACGGAGATGAACGCCCATGTGGGATCCTGGCGCCAGGGGACGGGATGGATCGCCTGGGAAAGCCAGGCGAGGAGATCATAGATCAGGGGAAGCGATTGAGCCTGGGCCGCCAGATCCGTAAAGAACTGCTGGACGTTCCGGAGCAGGATGTTGAACAATCCATACCGGAAATCGAACTCGTTGCGCCATGCCATGGCGGTGATCGTTGAGGGAACGGCCCAGGGGAGGATCAGGATCGTCCGGTAAAGGCCTCGCAACCGCATCGGGCGATTCAGCAGCAGGGCCAGGATCAAACCGCCCGTGACATGGAAAAAGACGTTGATGGCCGTCCACAGCACTGTCCGCCCGAACACCTCGAAGAACGTGGCATCCTTCGCAACCGGCCCGGTGAACACCTTGATGAAGTTCTCGATGCCATAGCGAAGCCCGAACTCCGGATTCTGGGCCGTATACATGGCCATGTTCGAGAAAGCCAGGCGCACCTCGAACAGGAAAGGGATGATGATCAGGAAGCTGATGCCGATCAGGGCCGGTAAGATCAGAACATAGGCCAGGCCCAGGCGCGATGGGCGTGGTTCCCCGGCGAAGTAGATCAGGAGCTCCAGAGCCAGGATGAGGAAAAAGGGAAGGAGCAGGCGCCAGGGCATGGGGGAAAGAGCGGACCATGCGGCCCAGACCCGTTCGGGGAGAGTCAGGAGAGGAGCCAGGCCCAAAGCGGCCACCAGATCCGCGATCAGCCCCATACGGTCCAGGAACCGGAGGAACAGAAGGAGCATGAGAGCCGCTATGGCGCTCTGGACCGTGCGGGTGAAGATTGCCCCCAGGAGAGCGCGAGGCCTTCGGAAAAAGAGAAGATAAACATAGCCCTCCAGGAGGGCGAGAACCAGCGCGATCGCCAGGATAAAGCTGAGGACCTGGCTCAGAGAGCGAACCATCACTTCAGGAGTCAGCGCCCCCACGATGCGCCTCCTGCTTGAGCCCGGTATCTGAACAGGACCTGCGCCGTTCAATTCCCATCCGGGAGGCGACAGGGAAGGGAGAAAAATCATCTCTGGGAGTGGCGAGCCGGTTCACCACCCAAAAGCCCCTATAGAACCAAAGAGGGGGAGGGCCTGGAGCCCTCCCCCTCTTTCAGGCTTACTTCTTCCCCAGCTCCGCCACGCACTGATCGGCCGCCTGCTGCATCGCCTTCGCTGCATCGGCCGGCTTAAGGGTCCCGGCCATCACCCCCTCCAGGTTCGGCCGCATCGCATCCCAGGCGCAGCGCATCTCCGGGGCCGCCGGCATCGGCCGGCCCAGGAGCAACTGCTCAAAGGAACCCTTCAGGATCGGATCGCTCTGGATGGCTGGGTCATCCTTCAGGGCCTTCAGGGAAGGCAGGCGCTTGAACTTCTCGATCCACTTCTTCTGGACATCGGCCGAGGTCATGTAGGCCACGAAGGTTTTCACCGCTTCTACCTTGGCGGGATCCTGAAGGACGGCCTTGGAGACCATCCAGTATTTGCCACCGGTCATCGGCGTGGGGTATTTGCCGGTGGCGGTGACCTTCGGGATCGGGGCCACGCCCAGTTTATCGCCCAGGACCTGCGCGTAGCCGCCCAGGGACCAGTCGCCGTTGATAATCATCGCCGCCTTCCCTTCCTTGAAGAGGGTATCGGCACAGTTGTAGTCACACTCCTGGGGGACCACCTTGTGCTTGAACTTCAGATCCTGGACGAACTGGAGGGCCCCCACGGTGCCTTCGTTGTCGAAGGTCGGCTTATCGTTCTCATCCAGCGGCCAGGTCCCGAAGGCACCCAGCCAGGGAGCCAGCCAGAAGGGCTCGTTCAGGTTGTAGGCAAAGCCCTGGATCTCCCCCTTGGTGAGCTCCTGGGCCATCTTGATCAGCTCATCGGTGTCCTTCGGGGGCTCCTTGACCAGGTCTTTATTGTAAAGCAACATCAGGTGGTTGCCGTAGTTGTCGGGCACCCCCCAGATCTCCCCTTTCACCCGGGTGGCATTCAGAGC
>JAEVEX010000009.1 GCA_016842085.1 Candidatus Thermoflexus tengchongensis
CCCTTAACCTGCTCAGAGCCCTGGGTTACCGGTTCGTAGTCGATGGATTTCGGGCCTTAAGCGCCTGGCCTGACCGGGGTCTAAGCCTGCTGATCCGCCGAAAGCCATGAAAACTGGAAAGCCCTGCAGCCCGCTCTCACCCCCTTGACAAGAACATAGTTGTCTTTCGGCTTCCAAACTCGATGAACAGGAGATCCCATGCGAGCCGCCGATTGGATCCTGGAGAACGCCTGGACCTACACGCAGGATCCCGAGCAGCCGATGGCTGAAGCCCTGGCCATTGTCGGCGAAAGGATCGAAGCGGTGGGCTCCATCGATGAGGTGCGCTCCTGGAAGGGTCCGCGCACCCGGGTTCTGGATCTGAAGGGCGCGGCCGTGCTCCCGGGCCTCATCGATGCCCATTTGCATCTGGAAGGCTATGCCCGCCGTCGGATGGGCGTGGACGTGGATACGCCTGCTCTGGAAGAGGCCCTGGAACGTGTGGCCCGTCGAGCGGCTTACACCCCGCCGGGGAGCTGGATCACCGGTCGGGGATGGTTGCAGGAACGATGGGGGCGGTTCCCCTCCGCTGACGATCTGGACCGGGTGGCACCCGCGCATCCGGTGGCCCTCTGGGCCCGCAGCGGGCACGCCCTGTGGGTCAACCGGGAGGCCATGCGCCGGGCCGGCGTCACCCGGGAAACCCCCGATCCCCCCGGCGGGCGGATCGCTCGGGATCCAGCGGGAGAGCCGACAGGTCTCTTCTTCGAACGGGCGATCGATCTCATTGCCCGGGCGATCCCGGAACCCTCTGTGGAGGAGCTCGCCGAGGCCCTCTATGAGGCGCTCCACGAGCTGGCCGCCATGGGTTTAACGGCGGTCCACAACTTCGATGGTCCCCGGTCCTTTGCGGCCCTGCAGATCCTTCGCGAGCGAGGGGATCTCCCCATACGGGTGGTTCAGCATCTTCCCCTAACGATGCTGGACCAGGCCCTGGCTCTTGGCCTGCGAACCGGTTTCGGAGATCCATGGCTGCGCATCGGGGCGGTGAAAATCTTCGCGGACGGCGCGCTGGGCCCGCGGACCGCCTGGATGCTGACGCCATATGAGGGTGAACCGGAAAACCTGGGCATCGCGTTCACGCCTCCGGAGGCCATGCGGGAAGCAGCCCGGCGGGCCACGGCCGCGGGCCTGTGGCTGGCCATTCACGCGATCGGGGATCGGGCCAACCGGGAGGTCCTGGATCTCTATATGGAGCTGCGGGAGCTGGAGGGACGGCTGGGGATCCCGCCGGAGGCCCGGCGTCATCGCATCGAGCATGCACAGCTCGTGCATCCCGACGATCTCCCGCGGCTGGGCCAGCTATGGATCATCGCCTCCATGCAGCCCATCCACGCGATCTCCGATCGCCCCATGGCGGAGCGCTACTGGGGGAAACGATGCGCCACCGCCTACGCCTGGCGCAGCTTGAAGGACCATGGAGCCCGGCTGGCCTTTGGCTCCGATGCCCCTGTGGAGCCGCCGAACCCATTCTGGGGACTGCACGCTGCCGTGACCCGCGATGGCTGGTATCCGGAGCAGGCCCTCTCCCTGACGGAGGCCCTGGAAGCCTATACCGTGGGCCCGGCATGGGCCGCCGGGACGGAGCGCTGGCAGGGCCGCTTGCGGCCCGGGATGTGGGCGGACCTCATCGTGCTCCCGGAGGACCCTTTCCGGATCCCTGCGGAAAGGCTTCGTGAGCTGGAAGTTTTGGGCACCATGGTGGGCGGGCGCTGGGTTTATCAGCCAATGTAACCGTTCGTTCTTCGCCCGGCAGGCCTGTATCTCCTCACCTTCCCTCGCCCCGGGGCTCTTCGGGCCGTGGAGGGGAGAGCGGGGGCTTCTCCAGCGAAGCGGGGGCCCGGGCGGTCGGGGCCTGGACCATCCATACCACCCCCAGGATCACCAGCGCCGCGCCCAGATAGCCCAGCGGTCCGAAGCGCTCGCCCCATATCAGGTAAGAAGCCACGGTCGCCACCACCGGCTCCAGGGTCGCCACCACCGCTGCCCGGGTTGCTTCCAGCCGTCGAAGACCGGCATAGTAGATCAGGTAGGCCAGATACGTGGAACAGATCGTCAGGAAGGCGATGGCTCCCCAGGCTGCCGGCTCCGGTCGATGGAACGAGATGAGGGGGAGGAGGCTGAGGGCCCCCGCCGGCATGGCGTAGGCGAACAGGGTTGGGGTCTCATAGCGCTGAAGATAGATCTTCCCGAAAAGGTAATACAGGGCATACGTGAATCCAGAGACCAGGCCCCACATAATCCCGGCGAGATGGATCCGCACCTCCCCACCCTGCAGGCTGACGCCGGCTACTCCGAGGAGGGTCAGGAGCAGGGCGGCCAGCTTATGCGCGCCCATGGGCTCCCGGAGGAAGATCCACGAGAGGAGGGCCACCCAGGCGGGCGCCGTGTAAAGCAGCACGGCCGCCATCGCTCCGCCCCCGGCCTGCACCGCGAGCTGGAAGGAGGAATAGAACAGCGCCACTCCGATGGGGCCGAAGCCCAGCATGATCGGGAGATCCCGCCAGGCCACTCGAATCCGGCCGATCAGGAAGGCATGGGCTCCGAACAGAAAGCCTCCGAAAACCGCTCGCCAGAAAGCGACCTCCAGAGGTGTCAGCCCATGGGCAAAGGCCAGCCGGCTCACGGGGCCGATCAATCCCCACAGGAAGGCTGCAGTCAGCATATAGAGATAGCCGATCATGGAGACCTCTGCGGCGACCCCCATGGGTTTAAGGATAAAGGATCTCCAGCGGCTGCATACTCGCTCCTCAGCGGGGCATGCGAAGAAAGACGCTGAGGGCCATCAGTTCCATCCCGATGGCGAAGGCGATCACCCCTCCCAGGGAGAGATCGTAGAGCGCTCCCATGGCCGCGCTGCCCAGGAACCAGGCCAGCCCGTAGATCCCGTTGAACAGGCCATAGGCCGTGCCGCGTTCCTCCCGGGCCACCAGCGAAGGGATGGCCGCCCGCATGATGGTCTCCTGCCCTCCGATCACCGCCCCCCAGAGCATCACGCCGATGAGCAATAGCAGGGGGTAACCGGAGAAGATCAGGGGGGCCGCAACGGCGCTGAAGGCCGGGATCGTCACCAGAACCCGGAGGCCGAAACGATCATACAGGGCGCCGAAGAGCAGGCCGGCGGCGGCATCCACCAGCATGGCCGCAGCGAACAGCACCGGGATCACGGGATCCGCCACGAGCCTCATCTGCTTCAGGTGAAACGAGAGCAGCTGGAAGTGAACCAGCCCGGCGACGCTCAGGGCCACGAAGATCAGATACTGCCGGAAGCGTGGATCCGCGGTGCCCTTCGGGAGCGCCTTTCCTGGATCCGTGGGGGGGACCTCCAGGTGCTGGGGGGTGGGATAAAGCAGGCGGGCGGTGATCAGGAGACCCAGGGTGAGCAGCGCGGGGATCAGCAAGATCCCGAAGGCCAGATCATACCGCCCGGATAGCTGAAGGATCAGCGCCATCCCCAGGGGGCCTCCAACCGCCCCGATCTGGTCCAGGGCTTCGTGGAGGCCGAAGCCCTTTCCCGGCCCGATCTCGCTGGCGGCGTAGGAGAGCATCGTATCCCGGGCTGGGGTGCGGACGGCCTTTCCCAGCCGCTCGATCAGGATCAGCACGGCAGCGGCCGGCCAGGCACGGGTCAGGGCCAGGAGGGGGATGGCGAGCACGCTCATGGCGTATCCGGGGATCGTGAAGATCCATGGCCGGCGCAGGCGATCGGTCAGGTAGCCGTAGAGGGGACGCAGCCCATAGCTGAGGAGCTCCCCGATGCCGCTGATCATCCCCACGATCGCTCCGCTGGCTCCCAGCAGCGCCAGGTAAGGTCCCAGGATGCTGCGGGCGCCCTCGTAGGTCACATCGGCCATCAGGCTGACCAGGCCGAAGAGCACGATCAACCGCAGGGCTCGCTGGCGGTTCGAAGCCGACATGGGCTGAACCCTCCGGGACGCATTTGGGGGCTTGGCCCCCAGGGGGATATTGTCTCACGGTTGACCTCTTCCTGGGAGCTTTTGGGGAATGGCCATCCCGTTGCCCGGATGGAGGCTGAACCCCTAAGCCCGGAGGTGGGGGGTGGGCAGGGCTTTTTAATGTTCTGAGAGATAGGGGGGTGCAGGGGGCAAAAGCCCCCTGCCGGGGGGCTGCGGGGGGTGTCCCCCCACCTTCTCCCTCCCCTTCCTGTCTGGATGGGTAAGATCTTCGAAAAGCCCTGGGGGGTGGGGCTGGAAATTGACGGAAATCCAGATTCCCTGGTAAAATGGAAGTGAATCCACTGGAGATCCTCTCTTTCACCGATGAGGCTGTGGAAAATTGTCCGCATAGCGGATCTGGATGGGATTCAGCGGGGCCACCTTGCCCGAGGTGGCCCCGTTTTATTTTCTGACGGGCCTGTCGAATCCTATCCAGGGCTGTGCGACGGATTCCCCGGCGTAAATCCCGCTCGTGAGGATCCGACCAGGAATCCTTTTTAAGGAGCGCTTGCCATGGCGGTGGAACAGATCCGGCAGGAGACCCTGAATCCCTTTGAGATTGTTCAGAAGCAGCTGGACGAGGTCGCCCAGGTGATCGGCCTGGAGCCTCACGTTCATGAGATGCTCCGCTGGCCCAAGCTGGAGATCCAGGTCACCTTCCCCGTCCGCATGGACGATGGGTCGATCCGGATCTTCCGGGGGTTCCGGGTGCAATATAACGATGCCCGGGGCCCGGCCAAGGGTGGTATCCGTTACCATCCCCAGGAAACCATTGATACAGTGCGGGCCCTGGCGGCGTGGATGACATGGAAGACCGCGGTGATGGATCTGCCCCTGGGCGGCGGGAAGGGCGGCGTGGTGTGCGATCCCAAGCATCTCTCTCAGGGGGAGCTGGAGCGGATCAGCCGGGCCTACATTCGGGCCATCGCCCCCTTCATCGGGCCGGAGCGGGATGTGCCCGCGCCGGATGTTTACACGAACCCTCAGATCATGGCCTAGATGATGGATGAATACAGCACCATCGTCGGTTACAACGCCCCCGGGGTGATCACGGGCAAGCCGCTGCCCCTGGGCGGAAGCCGGGGGCGGGAAGACGCCACCGCCCGGGGTGGGATCTATGCCACCCGGGAGGCGGCGAAGGTGCTTGGCCTGGATTTGAACGGGGCTACAGCTGCCATCCAGGGCTATGGGAACGCCGGCCAGCATGCCCATCGGCTGGGGGTGGAGCTCCTGGGCCTGAAGGTGGTGGCCGTCAGCGACTCCCAGGGTGGGGTTTACAACCCCAGGGGGCTGGACTTCGCCGCGCTGTCGGCCTGGAAGCGGGAGCACGGCACCGTCGTGGGCTTCCCGGGGGCCGATACCCTCACCAATGAGGAGCTGCTGGAGCTTCCGGTGACGGTCCTGTTCCCGGCCGCTCTGGAGAACCAGATCACCGCGGAGAATGCCCCGCGCATCCGGGCCCGTATCGTGGCGGAGCTGGCGAACGGCCCCACCACCCCGGAGGCCGATCACATCCTCCACGAGAACGGGGTTTACGTCATCCCGGACTTCCTGTGCAACGCGGGCGGGGTCACGGTCTCCTACTTCGAAATGGTGCAGAACGCCTACGGCTACTACTGGAGCGAGGCGGAGGTCCATCAGCGGCTGGATGAGAAGATGACGGCAGCTTTCCACGCGGTGCATGAGACCGCGCGGCGCTACCGGGTGCATAACCGGCTGGGTGCTTACATCGTCGCGATCGAGAGGACCATCTCCCCAACCTCAGGCTCTCATCTGCATCCGCTGGAAGGAGGAACTATGGCGGTGGAACGCTCGGTGGAGGTTTCCTACAGTGCTTTCTACTCTCCCTCGCCGGAAGCTGTTCGGAAGGGCCTCCAGGCCTGGCATGCGGCGCTGGCTCAGTTCGATAAGGCCGCCCGGATCCTGGAGGCCTCGGGCCATCCCCTCAAGAAGGGGCTCATTGAATTCCTGCGCCGCCCCAAGCGGGAGCTGATCGTCAACTTCCCCGTCCAGATGGACGATGGGTCGATTCAGATGTTCACCGGCTACCGGGTGCACCACAATGCCGTCCGCGGCCCAACAAAGGGCGGCATCCGCTACCATCCGGATGTCACGCTGGAGGAGGTGCGGGCGCTGGCGATGTGGATGACCTGGAAATGCGCGCTGGTGAACATCCCCTACGGAGGGGCCAAGGGCGGCGTGGCGGTGGATCCCATGAAGCTCTCCCCCCGGGAGCTGGAGCGCCTCACCCGCCGCTATGCCACCGAGATCAGCCTGCTGATGCATCCGGGTGGGGATGTGCCCGCCCCGGATGTGGGGACCAATCCCCAGATCATGGCCTGGATCATGGACACGTATTCCATGCACACCGGCTTCGCTCAGCCTGCCGTGGTCACCGGGAAGCCCGTGGAAATCGGCGGGACGGTTGGGCGGGTGGAGGCCACCGGGCGCGGGGTGATGATGGTGGTCGCTGAAGCCCTGAAAGTAAACCGGATCCCCATCGAGCAGGCCACCATCGCTATCCAGGGCTTCGGGAACGTGGGCTCTCATGCAGCCCTTACCGCCTACCAGATGGGAGCCAAAGTGGTGGCGGTGAGCGATCTCCACGGAGGGATTTATAACCCGAAGGGCCTGAATATCCCCCGTCTGGTTGAGCATGTCGGGCAGCATCGAACGGTCATCGGCTTCCCCGAGGCCGAGCCCATCACCAACGCCGAGCTCCTGACCCTGAAGGTGGATGTGCTCATCCCCGCCGCCCTGGAGAACCAGATCACCGCGGAGAACGCCCCCCTCATCCAGGCCCGCATCCTGGCGGAAGGGGCCAACGGCCCCACCACCCCGGAGGCCGATGAGATCCTGCTGGAGAAAGGCGTGTTCATAGTGCCGGACATCCTGTGCAATGCCGGCGGGGTGATTGCCTCTTATTTCGAGTGGGTGCAGGATTTGCAGTCGTTCTTCTGGACGGAGGAGGAGATCAACCAGCGGATGGAGCGGATCCTGCAGCGGGCTTTTTACGAGGTGCTGGCGAAGGAAGAAGAGCTGCGCCGCTATGGCCTGAAGCCGGGGGACTATCGCACGGCCGCCCAGGCGCTGGCGATCTGGCGCGTCGCCCAGGCGACCCTGATTCGGGGCATTTACCCGTAGGCGATACCCCGGGATTCCTCCAGAGGAGCGGGGGGCCTGGCAGGTCATCCTGGGGGCCTGTCAGGCCCCTACGCCTTTTCATTGAGAGAATGTCCTTATGAGGCGTGGCCAGCCTTAGGAGCCGCTGAGGGGAAAGGATGTCCGGAGAAGCGACCCGCGGGGTTTATGTGCTGTGGCTGGAGGTATCCGGGGAGGTTCAGATCGGCCGCCTGGGGCGCTGGCGCCTGAACGGCGGTTATGCCTATGTGGGCTCCGCGCAGGGCCCGGGTGGGCTCCGGCGGCTGCAGCGCCATCGGGATGTGGCCGAGGGCCGGAATCCCACCCGCCGCTGGCATATCGATTTCCTGCTGGCCGTCGGCGCATGGCGCGGGGCCTTCATCATGGAGACCGATGATCCTCGCATGGAGTGCCAGCTGGCCCGCGCGCTGGCGGAGCGGTTGCCCCCCGCGATCCCCCGGTTTGGCAGCAGCGATTGCCGCTGCCCGACTCACCTTTTCGCTATCCCCGATGTCGCCCGGTTCCACCAGCTGATGTTTGAACTGGGCCTTCATCCAATTTGATCCGAAGTTCCTCCATCGGCCTTTTCCAGAAGGCTCCTGGGGGCGCCGGGGCGCCGAAGGTGCCCCGGCCCCAAAAGGGTTTTTTCTCCCCTCCTGGAGGTCCAAAGGGTCCTGGGATAGGAGGTCCGGGAAGATCGCTGGCCCTGCGCTTCTCCGATAACATGGGGGAACAAGCGGGTGCAGATCCTCGCCTTCAGGAAGGAGTGAAGTGCGCGCGCTCACCCCACAAGGCCCATGGGGCGCCGGGCTTCGCGCCGCCGGCCGGATCCTGGCCCTGGCGTTCCTGGTCCTTTCATCCTCCGCCAGAGGGCCGCTGGCGCTGATGCTGGCTCCCCCTCGTGTGCCGGAGACCCTGAACCCCGTCGTGGGTATCCACACCCGGGTAACGGATGAGGTGGACCCTTCGCGGATTTACCGCACGTTTGAGATGGCCCGGGCTATGGGAGCCGCGTGGGTGGTGGAGTTCTTCCCATGGCCGTATCTGGAACCGGCACCGGGCCGCTACGCCTGGGGGCACAGCGATCTGCGGATCTTCCTGGCCCGACGGGAGGGCCTGAAGGTCATCGCCCGCATGGGGATGGTCCCGGCGTGGGCCCGCCCCTGGCGCGCCCCGGCCACCTACCTGGGGGCCGAGGCGGTTTTCCCCTTCGCCCGCTTCGTGGCCGCCTTTGCCGCCCGCTACCGGGATCAGATCGCCGCCCTGGTGATCTGGAACGAGCCCAATCTTTACATCGAGTGGGGGGAGCGACCGCCGGACCCGAGCGCCTTTGTCGCCCTGATGAAGGCGGTGTATCCGGCAGTCAAGCAGGTGGCGCCGGACCTGCCGGTGCTGGCCGGCGGACCAGCGCCCACCCTGGAGGATTCGCTCCACGCGATGAACGATCTGCGGTTCTTGAGAGAGGTCTACGTTAGGGGGATCGCTGCCTACATCGATGGATGGGCGATGCATCCGTATGGGTTCGGGAACCCACCGGAGGATCCTCCGGATCCTCAGCGTCTGAACTTCCGCCGGGTGGAGCTGATGCGGGCGATCATGCGGCTTTACGGCGATGAACGGCCGATCTACATCACCGAGACGGGCTGGAATGAATCGCCGGAATACGATCACAGCCTTCCACCGGAGGTGCGGGCGGATTACACGGTGCGGGCCTATGAATACGCGCGGCGGAACTGGCCGTGGTGCCCGGCGGTCGCGATGTGGGCGTTGCGCTATCCGTGGCGGGAGGATCCGATCCTCGAAGGATACGCCTTCCTCGATCTGGATTTCCGACCCCGGCCGGTCTACGAGGCCGTTCGACGTTATGCCCATGGGGAGGGATCCATCGACGCGGATCGATGAATGATCCGGAAGGGATGGCCGGTCGTGGAATGTGGTAAACTGGCCTCCACAATGCGGAGCATCGATGGGAGGGAGGAAACGATGACCCCAGCTCTTCAACGCGTGGCCCTCATCGGGTTTGGAGCGGTGGGGCGTGCCCTCGCCCGGCTGCTCCTGAGAAAGCATGAGGAGATCCGTCAGCGATATGATCTCGACATCCGGGTCACCGGGATCATCACCGCTCGCCGGGGAGCGGCCTGGGATCCGGAGGGACTGGACCTGGCCGACGCCCTGGAGGCAGTGGAGCGGGGCGGGGATCTGAGCACCCTCAGCCGAAGCCCGGCCCCGCGGGAGACCATAGCCTTCATTGAGCGCTGTCCGGCGGATGTGGTGGTGGAGATCACTGTCCTGGATCCCCGCACGGGGCAGCCGGCCACCGACCACGTGCGGGCGGCCCTGCGCTCGGGTCGGCATGTGGTGACCGCCAACAAGGGCCCTCTGGCCTTCGCCTACCGGGAGCTGCGGGAGCTTGCCCGCTCCCTCGGCCGCGCGTTTCTCTTCGAGTCCACGGTCATGGACGGCGCCCCGCTGTTCAGTCTGGTTCGCGAGGGGTTGCCGGCCACCCGCATCCTGGGGTTCCGGGCCATCCTCAACAGCACCACCAATTTCATCCTCACCCGGATGGAGGAGGGGATCCCCTTTGAGGAGGCTGTTCGGCAGGCCCAGGCCATCGGTATCGCCGAGGCGGATCCATCGAACGATATCGATGGCTGGGATGCGGCGGTCAAGACCTGTGTGCTGGCCAATGTGTGGATGGAGGCCGATCTGCGGCCCGATCAGGTGGAACGGACCGGCATCCGGGGGATCCGGCCGGAGGATCTGGTGGCGGCGCAACAGGAGGGGCGGCGGATCAAGCTGGTGTGCACGGCGGAGCGGGGCGCGGATGGGGCGGTGCAGGCCCGGGTGGCCCCGGAAGCCGTCCCGCTGGAGGATCTCCTGGCCCATGTGCGCGGGACCTCGTCGGTGATCACCCTGCGCACGGATACCTTAAAACAGCTCACTCTGATTGAGCATGAGCCCGAGCCTGCCCAGACGGCCTTCGGGATCCTGGCCGATCTCATCAACGTCGCGCGGGGCCATTGGGGGTAGGGAACGCCGATTGGAAATCGGCCTCGCGAGGCGCTTTGCGCCGGGCGTGGGCTTGTGCGCCGATTGAAATCGGCCTGGTTAGGCGCTTCGCGCCGGATGCCGGCCTTCGCCGGCATGAAAACCGCCTTTCGGCCGGCGCAGGCCGGCCATCGGCCGAAGGCCTCTTGGGGTCGAATTCATTCGACGCTCAGGCCGGCCATTGGCCAAAGGCCTTTGAGGTCGAATTCATTCGACGCCTGTGTAACCCACACCGATATGAGCGTCGGTTATAATAAAAATAACCCGCGCGATCCAATCCGCTGGAGAGGGCGCAGCAGACCCTGCATGATGGCGTTCATCGGGCGAGATTGGAGTGGGCGGTGAAGGATGAACCAGCTCTGACCCTGGAGGGGCCCAGGGATGGAAGCAAACAGAGTCCTGGCGGTTTTTCAGATCCGTCCGCATCTGATCCGGCGAGTACAGGAGGGGCTGCATCAGGGAACGGTATGGGTCTCCGCGCCGCCCGGCTATGGCAAGAGCATGCTCCTGCGGTCCCTGGAGCTCCACCTCCCCGGCAGTCGATATCTCCCGTTGACCCCCTCCGCGATCGATCCCGGGAACCTGCAGGAGGTCCTGGCGTCGCTGGAGCCGGCCCGTCTTCGTCTCCTCGATGATGTCCATCTCCTTGCGGATGGCCCGGAGGCCCTGCGCGATCTCCGGGAGGCCATCGCCCGGGCCCCGGATCGCTGGGTGATCGCCGGACGCTGGATCCCGGAGCCTCTCTGCGAGGGCCCCTTCCTGCAGACCTGGCTCACGGAAGCGGAGCTGGCCTTTTCGATCCCTGAGGTCGCCATGGCCCTCGGGGTGGATCGGGAGACGGCTGCCCGGATCCATGCCCGCACCCGGGGCTGGCCGATCGTGATCGCGCTCCTCGCCCAGCCCGATGCGAACCGTCCTCTCCCGGAGCGCTGGCCGGAAGCCCAGGATCGGCTGTTTGAGGAGCTGGCGCGTTCCCTGCTTCGAGCCCTTCCGGAAGCGCTCCGGATATTTCTCTTCCGCACCGCGGTTCCCCTGATGTTCAACCTCAGCCTGGCCGCAGCGCTCTTCGAGGACCATCCGGAGCTCCAGGCCCGGCTTCCGAACCTGCTCGCGGAAGCTCAGCGGCGCCGGTTGTTTCTGGAGCCCGCCAGCCCCCCGGATCGCTGGCGTTACCACGAGCTGTTCCGGGAGTTCCTGTTGCGCCACGGGCCGGAGCCCCTTCCTCCGCTGTTCGCTCGAGCGATGGCCTGGTTCGAAGGGCAGGGAGATCTGGAGATGGCCATCGAACATGCGCTGGCGGGGAGATTAGAGGCGGAGGCGGTCCGGTTGCTGCGGGCCCTGCCGGATGCCTTCATCTGGGATCGGGGGCGGCGGCGGACGTTCCAGCGCTGGGTGATGAGCCTCCGGGAACCTGCGCGCCGGGAGGCTCCGGATCTGATGCTCCGCCTGGGCAAGGAGCTGCATCGGGCCGGCCACTGGGAAGAAGGCCGGGCCGTCCTCCGGGAAGTGCTGACGTGGGCAGAGCAGCAGGAGGATGCTGCGCTGCGGGATCAGGCCTCTCTGATGCTGGCCTCGGTGCTCTACATTGAAGGCCGATTTGGGGAAAGCCTGGCCTGGAGCATGCAGAGGCTTCAGCAGATCCATTCCCCCAGGCTCCGCATGCGGTTGCTGAAAACGGCCGCCGACGCCTGCGCCGGCCTGGGACGATTGAGCGAGGCCCGCCGCCTCTATCGAGAGGCGATGGCCCTGGCGGAGGAGCTGGGAGATCCGCACTATCCGGTCTTCCTCCGCCATAACCGGGCGGTGGGCGTGGAGATCCCTGCCGGGCGCTTCAGGGAGGCGCGAGGTTTGCTTGCCGCCAACGCCCCTTACTACGAGGGACGGCCTGCGCAACGGATCACCCACCTCATCGGGTGGGCCATGCTCGCGATCGAAAGGGGAGCCTGGGCGGAGCTGGAACAGATCCTCGGGGAGATCGAGGCCCTGGCCCGGGAGGTGGAAGAAGGCCAGGCCAGCAATGATTTCTGGTTCTGGTGGTGCCGGGCGATGGGCGCCATCGGCCAGGGACGATGGGAGGAGGCCGCCTCCGCCTTCACCCATGCGGAGGACCTGGTCCGCGGGCATCCCGAGCGGGAGGGCTTTCTGGCCCAGGCGCAGGCCTGGCAGGCCCGCCGACAGGGACGCCCGGAGGACGCGATCCGGATCGCAGAGCAGGCCCTCCCGCGCCTCGATGGCGCTCCCCTCGCCCGGGCCCTGGTCGCCCTGGAACGGGACCTGGCGGCTCAGGCGATGGGACGGGTCGAGAACCATCCCGCCGTGGAGACCCTCATCGCCGCGCGGGCGGGAGCGTCCTTCCTCCGGCTTCGGGCGTTGCGGGCCCTTCAGGCCCACGCGGTCGGGGATCCCCGCTGGCGCCGCCACCTCCAGGCGGCCCTCCGCCACCTCAGTCGGGAGGATCTGCTGTCGGCCCGCGATCCGGAGCTGGGAACGGCTTTCTGGCTCCTGTGTCTGAAGGAAGGAATCGGCGAGGAGGAGGCCATCCGCGCCCTGGGCGGCCTGCGGCCCTTTCCAGCCCTCCGGGAGCTGTTGCGGGATCCCCGGGAACAGGTTCGCCGTGCGGCGGCGCGGGCCCTGGCGGCCACCCGGGAGGAGGCGGCGATGCTGCTCCTGCAGGACGCTCTGCGCCGGGAGCGCCACCCGGCAATCCGCAAAGCCCTGGAAGGCGCCCTTCAGTTCCTCGAATCCCTGCCGCCGCCGCCCCTCGAGATCCGGCTGCTCGGCCGCTTTGAGGTCCGGCGGGGTGGAGAACTTCTCCCGGAGTCCATCTGGCCCCGACCGGCCGTGGCCCGGCTTCTGCAATACTTCGCCCTCCACCGGCGCCAGTGGCTCCCCCGGGAGCGTATCCTGGAGGACCTGTGGCCCGAGCGGGATCCAGAAGATGCCGGGGAGATCTTCCGGCGGTTGTTCTCATGGCTCCATCAGGTCCTGGAGCCCGCCATGCGCCCCAAAGGGCCTTTCCGCTATTTTGACGTCAAGGGCGATACCCTGCGCTTCGATCCCCACGACGTGGTAGAGGTGGATGTGGAGCGGATCGAGGCGGAGATCCGGCGGGCGCTGGTCACCCGCCCGATGCCTCAGGAGACATGGGCAGCTCTGGCGAAGCGACTGGAGGAGTGGCCGCTGCTGCTGCCCGATCGGCCCTACGAAGCCTGGCTGATTCCCTATCAGGAACGCTGGCGGGCCCTGCGGACGGAAGCCGCCCAGGCGCTGGCGGAGGATGCCCTGGTCCTCCAGGAGCTGGACGCCGCCATCCGCTGGGCGGAGCGCGCCATCGAGGATGCGCCCTGGCTGGAGGAAGGCTATCAGGTTTTGATGCGGGCGTGGGCCCGCCAGGGGCATCGATCACGCGCCCTGTGGATTTACGAGCAGGCTGTGGAGGCCCTTCGCCGGGAGCTCCAGGCCGCTCCCTCCCCGCTCACCCACTGGCTCGCCGAGCGCCTCCGCCGGGGTGAGCCGATCTGAAAACAGCCCCCGTTGTTCACAGCATGTTCCCAGCCCCCGCCTATGCTATGTTCCGCATCCGGAAAACATCCTCAGAACCTTCCGGGAGGGAGCGATGTCGAGCATGGAGTCATCCGGATCTTCAGGAGGAAGCCGGCTGCCGCTGCTGGTGGGGGGCGGATGCGCCGGGTTGCTCTTCCTCGGGCTGGCGATCCTCGGCCTGGTGATCTGTGGGGTCGGTGTTCTGGCCCTCCAGGGCCAGAACCGGCAGCCCGTGCGGCCGGCCACCCCGGCCGTCCGACCAGCTGGCACGCCCGGTGTGTCGGGCGGAGGGCCTAGCGGCGGAGGTCCGGGGGGCGGGCCGGTCGTCCCTGCCCCCTCGCCCGGGCCCGGCGGCGGGCCGATGGGCGGCGGGCCCCAGGGCGGCCCCGGCGGGCCGGTCGCACCCGCGCCGGGTGGGCCCTCAGGGATGCCCCCTGAAGGGCCTTCCGCAACAGGGGGTGAAGGGTTCACGCTGGTTCAAACGGGCGGCTACACCTGCGATGTCAACGCCAACCAGTGCCAGCCCCTGACCTCCGGGGCCGGATCCGCCATCCAGGTCCGTGCCATGGGGGATGGGAGCATCCAGGTGCAGTTCCCCTTCGGCGGCCTGCGGATCAACCGGGATTGCTCCCTGGTGGACCAGCCGGGCTACACCCTGTTCCCATGCCCCTTCTTCCCCAACGTGCAGGGGTTCCAGGGGCTGCTGGTCACCGCCCAGGGCGCCCAGCCGATCCACACGCCGTTCCAATACGCGCTGATCGATACGGATTTCGATCAGGACGGTGTGGTAAACGAGCCCGGCTACTTCAGCCACAGCAGCGGGAGCATGGCCTTTGAGGCCTACCGGGAGGACGGCACCCTGAAGTTCGCCGGCTACATCGTCGACACCGGGAACTACACCTACCTGTATGTGTTCACCTATGCCGCCCGCTGAGGGAGGACATCCCTTCGCCGCACGGAAAGGAGGTGCGCAATGGCTGCATCCGGGATCGCGGCGCTGGGGGTCGCGATGGTCGGCGCGCTGATCCCCACCGCCGTCTTCGCGGGCGTGATGTGGTGGTTCGATCGCTATGAAAAAGAGCCGTTGACCCTCATGGGCGTGGCGGCCCTCTGGGGCAGCCTTTCGGCGATGGCCATCGTCCTGCTGCGGCCGCTGATCCTCGCGGGAGGGGCCGCGCTCTTCGATCCGCTGGCCACAGGGACCTGGGGGAACGCGGTTCTGCTGCCGGCGCTGGAGGAGATCGTGAAGGGGCTGTTTCTTCTGGGGTTCTTCCTGCTGTATGCCCGGGAGATCGACAGCCTCTACGATGGCTTCCTTTACGGCGCGCTGACGGGCTTCGCCTTCGCCGCCGCGGACACGATCCTGGGGGCCCCAGCCCGAGGCTGGGGTCTGGGCGAGGCCCTGGGGCGGACCGCCGTGCTGGGCCTGGCGCAGGCGTTCTTCACCGCCTGGATCGGCCTGGGGCTCACCGCAGCGCGGTTGAGCCGGGGACCCTCCCGGTGGGCGTGGCCGGTCCTGGGCCTTCTGGCGGCGATCGGTTTCCACAGCCTGCGAGAGCTGGCCATCATCCCCACCCTCTGGAACCCGGGGCTGGCCGGGCTGCGGACGCTGGTGAACACCCTGGGGGTTCTGCTGTTGATCGGCATTGTGGTTTACGGGATGGGCCGGGAGCGGGCCTGGATCGCCCGGTATCTGGCGGAGGAAGTCTCCGCCGGCGTCCTCCCGGCGGCCCTGTATGAGACCCTCCGATCGCCGACCGGCTGGCTCGCCTATCGCTGGGGTCCGCTCCTCCGGGGCGACACGACGACCTGGCGGCGGCGCGGGCAGCAGCTCCAGGTCGCCGCCGAGCTGGCCTTCCGCAAGCACCAGCGGGCCATCCTCGGCGAGGCCCGCTGGGAGAGCGAGATCCAGCGCCTGCGGGAGGTCCTGCGCCGCCTGACCCCATAGGGATTCGGGGCTCACCTTTTTCGTTCGGAGACTGGCCATGGAGAACCAGAGCGGATTCCCGCTCATTGCCCTCTGTCTGGCACCGTTGCTGGCCTTCGGGCCGATGGTGCTCTATGCCGCCTTCGCCTGGTGGTTCGATCGCTTCGAGAAGGAGCCCCTCTGGCTGATCGGGGCGGCTTTCCTGTGGGGCAGCGTCCCCACCGTATTGCTCGCCCTGTGCGCCCAGATCCCGACCTTCGGCGTGCTGGGCGCCGTCCTCGGAAAGGGCGCGGGGAGCGCGATGGGCAGCATCCTTGTCGCTCCCTTCACCGAGGAGCTCTTCAAGGGCCTTTTCGTCTTCCTGCTTTTCCTCCTGTATCGCCGGGAGATCGACAGTCTCTATGACGGCTTCCTCTACGGCTCCCTGGTGGGCTTCGGCTTCGCCGCCACGGAGAACGTCCTCTACTTCCTGAGCGCCGCCTCCGCGGGCGGGCTCTCCGGGATGTTCGGCAATTTCATCGCCCGGGCGATCGTCTTCGGCCTGAACCACGCGGCCTACACGGCCCTCACCGGCCTGGGGTTCGCCGCCGCCCGCCTGTCGCGCTCGACGCTGACCCGCCTCGCCGCTCCGGTCCTGGGCCTGGGCGGGGCCATGGCCTTCCACGCCCTGCACAACACCACCGCCACGCTGACCGAAGCCACGGGATCCCTGCTGTTCTGCCTGCTGTGGATCCCCTTCGACTGGCTGGGGGCGCTGCTGATCTTCGCCATCGCCCTCTATGGGCTGACGCGGGAGCGGCGCTGGCTGCAGCAGTATCTTCGGGAGGAAGTGAGCGCCGGGGTGCTCCCGGAGGCCCTCTACCGGCAGTGTGCCTCGATCTTCGGGCGGATCGGCGGACGGTGGGGGGCGTTGCTGCGGGGCGATATGGCGACCTTCTGGCGGCTCGGGCGGATCTACGCGCTGGCGACGGAGCTGGCTTTCCGCAAGCACCAGCGGATCGTCCTCGGGGAAGCCCGCTGGGAGCCGGAGATCCAGCGCCTGCGGGAGGCCCTGCGCCGGGAGATCGGAATGGCCGCGGAAGCCCGTTGAAGGCTCACACGGAGGCACTGAGCGCACAAAGGTTTTTCCCGCGTTCTCCGTGCCTCCGTGTGAGATCCCCCTCAATCCCCTGATGTCGCTACCGGGGGACCCTCCATCCATAGCCGGAGGATGCGGGGCAGATCCCCAAGGTCCCGGAAGATCCACTGGCGCATGGTGGCCGGCTCCGTCACGCGGCCGTAGAGCGCCCCGTCGGGCTCCTGGAAGAGCTGCACCACATAGATCCGCACGATCCGCCGCTGGGGCGTGGGCTCCATCCCGTTCATCGGAACCTCCCGAAGAGGGGATCTCTTCCCCTCCGATTTTCCCCGAAAGGTCGGAACAGCCCGGGAACAGAAGGGTGGCCAGCTCAGGCCGACAGTCCTCTGGCCCAGAGCCCCCACAGGAGGGCGCCGAGAAGCCCCCCGACCCGCCCGCGCCATCCCGAACCGCGAATCCCGAGGAAGGGGAGGGCGGCCAGGAGGGCCCCGGCGGCCTGAAGGAAATACGCCCCGCTCAGAAACTCCACGGGGGTCCGACCGTAGAGGCGCTCCAGCCATCCCCCGGCGAAGGGAAGCGCCGGTAGGGGGACGATCCACGGGGCCACCCGGAAGCCCACCGCCCCCAGGCCAATCCAGGCCCCGTGCATCCAGCGGGCGACTCGGGAGCCCTCCGGGGGCGGGAGGAGCATGCTTCCGATCAGGAAGGCCATGGGAGGCAGCCAGCGATCCTCCAGAGGCAGGATCGCCGTCAGCGGGACCATCAACCCGTAGCCCAGCAGGAAGGGCCGAATGGGAGAGATCTCGCCCGCCTCTTCCAGCCCCCGGGCCGTCTGAAGGGCCGTGAACACGAGATAGGGGAAGCCCCATACGGTGGCCCCCAGCAACGGCCAGAGGGCGCTCACCCGGATGAGCGCCTCCGGATCGGTAAGCTGCTGAACCATAACGATGGTGAGCAGAAGCAGCGCGGCGGCGACGATCCACTCCAGCAGATCCTCGGCGTCCTCCCGGAGCTCCTGCAGGCCCTTCAACGGCTCCCACGTCCACGCCAGGATCACCAGCAGCAGCGGCCACCATTGCTGGGGGAGATCCAGATCGAGGGCGCCGAAGAAGGCCTGATAGAAGGCGAACAGGAAGGCGACCGCCCCCACCGCGAGGGCCACATATCGCCGCCCGAAAGCGAGCGGATCCATCCGCCGTCGCATCCAGATCCCGGCCGCCCCCAGGAGGAACAGCACCCCCACCGCGGTCCGGGCCGCCAGGTAGGCATCCGGAGGCCATTCGCGGATCCGATGCCAGAGCTCTCGATAAAGCGAGAATACGACCATCATCCCCGGGATACGGATCAGAAACCCGGCCCAGAGCTCGGGCCAGAAGGCGGGAAGGGCCAGGACGCCCAGGGCCAGGGTCAGGAAGGGCAGAAGCTGGAAGAGACGGGGACGCGTCCGGAGGATCTCCATCCGCCGGCTCCAGAACCGGCCCAGGCGGGCCCCATCCTCCACCAGGTTGGCCCCCAGCCACAGCCAGACGGGGACGCTCAGGCCCCACACCGCCTGCAGCATCCCCCGGATACCCTCCCCCACCGCCCCGGGCGAGGCCCCCCACGCAATGAGATAGGGCCCGACCAGGCCCAGGGCAAGGAGAAGGCCCCGGATGGTCCGGGACAGGCGGAGGCGCCGCCAGAGCGGCAGGGCAGCGATTCCGATGCCGATCAGGGCCTTCATGGCCAGGCTGAGGAACAGCGGGCGGATCGGATGGGGCGGGAACTGCGTTAGGGCCAGCGCCCACAGGATCCGTCCGGGCCACCCCTCCAGGACCGAGCGGGGATGGGTTCGCTCGAAAAGGAAAAGGGTGAGGACGGGGATCAGAACCCACTCCAGGGAGGGGCCGGCGAGAAGAGGGAAGCCGAAATAATAGAGGCCATACACCCCCGTCAGAAACCGAAAAGCCGCTGGCAGATCCCCCGCGGTGGCCATGAGCAGCGTCCAGAGGAAGGCAACCCAGAGGGCGAGGAGCCCGGTCCCCACCGGCCGTTCCAGCCCCGCGCGGGCGGCGGCTCCCACCCCGGGGATGGTGAGGGCGAAGGCCAGGCCAATGGTCCCCCCCAGCAACAGGATCCACGCCCATCCCCGCATCCCCATCCGGCGCAGGTCCGCCAGCAGGCCGACGCCGCTCTGCTGGGGCTCCAGCGTGAAGATCCGGACCGCGTCCACAAGGGCCTGACGGAGCTCCATCAGCCAGGCGGACATGGTTTCCCCTCACCGGGAAGGGAGCTCGTAGAGCTGAACACGATACCCGGATGGCCCGGATCCGAGGAGCACCGCGGCCAGATGGCCCTCCTCCAGGAGCGCCATCTGCCAGGGACGCGGCGGCAGGACGGCCCGCCCGCGCATCCGCCCGCTTTCTGTCTCCCAGATGTAGAGCCGCCCGTTCATGTCGCCCTCCCCCACCCAGTCAGCCAGCCCGACGACCCACCGCCCATCGGGGGTGAACTGCAGCGCCTTCAAGGGCAGTGGGAACTTCCCCTCCATCTCCGGCTGTAGCTCCAGCTCCACCTGCAGGTCCAGACGCACATTTCGCCGATCCGGATCGATGGAGACCCGCCACAGGGCGACGCGGGTCGGGAAGGGGCCTTCATAGCCTTCGTCCTCGATGGGCCGCATCTCGTTCTCCGCCGCCGTCAGGAGGCGGCCGTCGGGCGAGAGGGCGATCGCCGTCAGCGGATCGAACGAGATGGATCCCCACCGTTCCCCGGTATGGGTATCCCATACCTCCAGATCCGGGCTGAGGTCGCTCATCTGGAAGATCAGGCGCTCGTCCGGCGTCATCGCGAAAGCATCCGCGGGGCCGTGGAGTTCGAAGGCGAAGGCCCTTCGCCCGGTTTCCACATAGTAACCGCTCAGGGTGGATTCGCCGCCAACCAGCAGCAGGGTGCTCTGGGGGGAGAACGCGATCCGCCGCACCGCTTCCTCCGGAGTCAGCCCAAAAGCCATCTGCTGGCCCTCGATATCCCACACCTGCACTTCCTCGCTGACCGTGCGCAGGGCGAAGAACCGCCCATCGGGGGCGAACACCAGCTCATCGATGCCTTCCGGAGCGGTGGGCCCCTCCGCGATCTCCCCGGTCCGGGGATCCAGGAACCCGGTCTGGCCGTTCGCCGTGAACAGCGATAGGCGGCCGTCGGGGGCCGCGGCGATGGCGGTCACGCCTTCCACCCGAAGATCATGCCGGAGGGTCAGCGCCCCCGGCGGGGCCGGTGCCCGGGTGGGCGTCGGGGCCGGCGCCGGCTGGGGCGGCCGGGTGGGAGCGACCGTCGGTGCCCGGCCGGGCGTGGGCGAGGATGGCGGTGCGCAACAGACGAGCACAGGGGTGGGCGATGGGCGAAGCAGGGTCGGAAGGAATCGATAGGCCAGGAACCCGCCGCCCCCCAGGGCGATGCAAGCGCACAGGGCGCCGAAGGCCAGCGTTAAACCGCCGATCAGAACCGTGCGTCCACGCATCCACGTCCTCCTATCGGATTCGGCAACCGCTTGCGGTTGCCCTATGGGGAACCCGGAACCACCCGCACGGCGACCTCGGCCGAGAGATCCGGGGCATGGGGACGGTCCGCGATCCCCCGGACGAACCATCGGATGTCATAAAGGTCGCCGGAGTGCGTGATCGGGCCATCGGCAGGGATCTCAAAAGCAAACCCTTCCTCCTGGCCGGGGTCGAGCGCATAAACGGCGCGGCCGATGAGGCTCGTCCAGGTCCGCCCCCCGGCGAGGATCCGGTAGCCGGCCTCCACCTGCACCCGCTGCCGCATCTCGCCCTCCCAGCGGACCCATCCCCGCAGGGCCGAGCCCACCGGGAAAGCCCATGCGGCCAGAGCGATCCGCAGAGGGTCGGAGGACGGGAGGTCCGAAACAGGCTCCGCCGCCGGGGCCTCCGGAGCCGGCGATACCCGAACGGGCCGGACGTGGAGCGGGATTTTCTCATACGCGTCCGGCCATCCCTGCAGGCCAACTTCCAGCTCCACCCACCATTCGAAGGCGTGGACGTCGGGGCCGAGGCGGCCTCGCTCCTCCCGCCGGAACGAGGCCATCCCATCGATCGGGATGGTGAGGGCGGCAATGTAGCGCTGGGGAAGCCCGGGGAGGAGCTCGACGCGGTCGGCGATCGGGATCTCCTGGACCACCCGCGTCTGCTCCCGCTCCTCCCTCCGCCGGTGGGTTTTACGGAACCAGTCCCACACCCAGAAGGCCATGGATTCCTTCGTCATCAGCCGGAGGCGGATGGGGCCGGCGATCAGGGGGCGATGGGCCTCCACGGCGATCTGAACCGCGAGGGTCTCTCCCAGGCGGGCCGTGCGGGGCTCGACTTCGAAATGCACGGTGGCGGCCATACGGGTGAGCCCTTCCGACACGAACGCGACCCCCAGGAACAGCAGGAAAAGGGCCGCCAGCCCTCCTCCACATCCCCCGATCAGCGCCATTTCCAGATCCCCCGCCCGCCCGGCACGAACAGAAAACCATCCCCCCAGGCCGACGGCCCCCAGACCCAGGGCGATCAGCGTTCCACCGATAAGGATCTCCGGAACCCCTCGCCGCATCGGTGGATCGAAGAAGGTCGGAACGCTCAGCCCGACGATGCCCTTACCGGTTCCCTTCCCAGGCCGCCGGGAGAGCGGCCCGACAGGCCGGGCAGCGCCGCCATCCCGGATCCACCTCGCGGGCGCAGTAGGGGCAGTGGAATCGGGCGGGCTGGCCACACCCGGCGCAGCGGACCGCTTCTCGCTCCAGCCGCCGGCCGCAACCCGGGCAGCGGAACGCTACCGGGGGTTCGGACGGGAGAGTGGGCGGCGGTCCCTCCAGCGCCCGGGCGAGGGTTCGAGCCACGGCCCCGGCCTCCTCGCGGGCTCGCGCCCTCAGGCCCGGCGGCGGAGCGAGCCGGGGGAGGCGAGGCCGCCAGCTCCCGAAGGCGCGCCCCAGGGCCCGGGGGAGGAGCCAGAGGTTCAGGGCCAGCGAGAGGGTCAGCAGCCCAAGCAGCCCCAGCGCCCCGCCCCGCCCCCCGAGCGCCAGATCGAGGGCGATGGCCCCCAGCCCCCCGATCGCCAGACCCCAGCGGACCGTCCGCAGCATCGCTCGCCCTCATGCGGTGGGCGGGAGAGGCGGGAACGGCAGAAAAGGCGAGAGGATCGGCCCAAAGGTCTCGGTCAGGCGAGCGAAGAACGAGCGGATGGCCTCCGCGACCGCCCCGCCCACTACATCGGGATGACTGCGGATGTAGGCGGCGATGGCCCCGAGCAGGGCCAGGATCACCACGGCCAGGGCGACCCATTCCAGCGTCTGCAGCCCCCGGGCATCCCGGAAGAGATCGAAGGGAAGGATCCGCCCCGGCCAATGAATGAGTTCCTCCCGCAGGGTCCTCCGGTGAAGCATCGGCCCCTCCTTAAGAAGTTTGTCCGATAACGGCCGGCGCGGTCCGGCTTATCCGCCGATCTTCGCCCCGCAGGCGGGGCAGAAGCGGGCGCCGGCGGGGAGCTCCGCGCCGCACTGGGGGCAGAACCGATACGCGCCGCCGGGGGCCGCTTCCCCACCCGATGCGGTGGGGGTAGTCGTGGACTGGACCGCGCTGACGTAGCGCTGGGCCTCCGCATAGCGGCCGGCCACCCAGGCCGCGGTATCCGCCGGCAGCGCCGCCCCGGTGGCGATGAAATACTGGATGAACTCGAAGGTTCGCTGGGGGAGCTTGCTCTGCTGCCAGGCCCCGTAGGCGGCGGTGAACAGCAGGGGCCAGAGGAGGAACAGCCCTGCCCCGGCCGCCACCGCCTTATCCACCCACTTGCCGGCTCCGATCTCCACCTGGAGGCTGTCGCCCTGCCGGCGAAGGGCCACATTGAGCGCTGAGGACACCCCCAGCAGATTCCGCCAGGTTTCGTCCTGGCGGGCCTGGATCACCACCCCACCCTGGGGGAGATCCAGCACCTGCACATCGAACTTCTGGGCTCGATACCAGTCGGCCAGGGCCTGCACCAGCCGGCCCATATCCAGGTTCGGGGCATGGAACACGCGCTGATCGGGCATGGTTTCGCCTCCTCAGGCCGGGGTCTGGAGGAACAGGGTGGTCTGCATGGCGTTCAGCACCGCCAGCTCCAGCAACAGCTGGGTGACCTGCTCATGGAGGGCATCGCTGAGCTGGGGCTCGATCTCCCGCAGCAGGGCCGCCACCCGCTCGGCCTGGGCCCGCACCTCCTCCGGGTCGATGCGGCCGTCGGCGATGGCCTGCTGCCAGGACTCCATCCGATCCACATACCGCTGGAAGAAGAGGGCATCCCCCTCCTCGCTGAACCAGCTGATCCGACCCATAGGCGCCTCCTGGGCCTGAAATGCAGAAGGATTTTCCGCCTTGCCTGGGAACAAGCTGGGAACAACATCTGATCTCCGATCACTTCTCACCCCTGGGGGGAGGAGCTGCGCCGGGCAATTCCTCCGAGAGCTTTCGCTCTTCCAGCTCCATCCGGAGCTGAAACCGCCGGGCGATCTCCCCCGGCCCCGTCCCGGTCTGTGATTCCTCCCCTCCTTTCTTCTTATCGCCCTCCTCTTCTTCTTCCACCTGCTTCTTCCACAGCTCTTCCGTCTTCATCACCCCTGCCCACACGGAGGCCGGCGCGCAAACGCCTCCAACGCAGAACCCATCGGACATAGCACCCCCTCCCGGCGATCGCGGAAATCCCCTCACGGCCCCTTCACCACCAGGGGCAGGTAAAGCCGATTTCCAACTGGAAGGCGGAACGAACCGATGCGCGTGTGCCAGCAAGCGGTGGTGGAACAGCCAGCGGGGTTGCTGGTCGTGTAATACTCGTGGACGGCCCAGAAGGTGACATCATCTACAGGATCGATGCTGAGCATGCTGTAATCGCCCCACCGGGACCCCGTGGATGTCTGAGCGGCGGAGCCCGCCTGCAGCGTGGCCTCTGGCCCCAGGGTCCCAGGGGGGTCACTGGGCGTGCGGCATGCATACCGGATGCTGGGATAAACGCTGGCGCTCGAGACGGTATAGCTGATGCAAAAGTCCCCATACTTATCGAAAGTCGCACTGGCCATCCACCGGCTGTGGGAATCTGGCGGATTGCCGGTGTAGGTGCCCTGGTCGAGGATGGAGACGGCACCTGTGGTATTGTCATACGTCAGGATATACCACCGCACAGCGGCCTGATACTGGCCAGCCGTCTGACACCGCGTGGGCGTCAGGCCGGGGGCACACACCGTATGGTTGGCTCCGATTAGAGAATAGCTCCCCATATTGCGGATGGTGACCCGGTGCATGAAGCGGTCCGAAATGGAATCCAGGTAGGCCGCCGTGGCGACACCGGGTTGGGGAATGTCGTCCCTCCCACTGGGATTCGAGGGATCGAAGGGGGCGACGGGCAGGGTCGCATCCTGCACGAAATCGGCGGCCGCCGGATTCGACCAATCGAGACTGAACTTGTACACGCGGATGGCATCTGCTGGGAAACCCCACTCATCGGCGATCCATTCCAGGAAGATCCCGGGGGCTGGCTGACCTCCGATGGGAGGCAGTGGAGAGGGTCCCTCGATGTCCGCCGCCAGGACGCCCCCGACCTGCGTCAGGTCCACGCCCGAGGGAGGGGCAGCCATGCGGCCGAAGTAGATCATCCGGGCCGTGGGGTCCCCAACGAGCATCTTGTTGCGCTCCAGGGCGGCGACGGCCTGGGCCAGATAGGAAGGGACGCTGAGGTCGAACTCGTGGGCCGTCATCCAGTAGGCCTCCGGCGAGATGGCGTGGTGCGGGTAATCCATGAAAATGTGGGCGCCCGACCCCGCCGGGAAGTCAGGCCAGATAAATTCGTATACGTAGTAGGGGCCGAGGGGATCGCCCGTCTGGGAGACAGCGACGCAGTGCCGGCTGGGGCCAGTATTGTTGCGGGCATCTTGGACATAGAACTGGGAGAGGAACCAGCGGTCGGCGAACTGGTCGTAGAGCGCGATAACGTCGCCGTCATTGGCGGAGGCACAGGGACCGCTAAAGCCGGCCGAGGCGAACAGGGCGCTGAGAGGAAAGGGGGCGGAGAGGGGGTTGCCGTTTTTATCGTAGACGCGGAGGACCAGGTTCACGAACTCAACATAGTGGGAAGGACCGACATCACCGTTCACGTCCGGCGGCAAGACCTGCCGGCCGATTCCTCCCAGGATGTTATCGTAATTGTTGAGCCCTTCAAAGGAAAGGAGAGGCGGGGGTGCCGGGAGGGCAGGGGCCGGGGTGACGAGGGAGGGGGCCAGGGACTGAACCCCGGACGGGCCGGGGCGGATCCCCTGAGACCGGGGAGGAACCGGGAGAGGAAGCCACTGCTCCCGCCAGCGCTGGAAAGCCGGATCTGGGGCAGCACTGGGGAAGCGTTCCTTCCAGTGCTGGGCCACGTAGCCAGCAGACCGGGAGATTCCATGCTGAGCCGGGAAGAGAATCCGCGGCCCTTTCGGGGTGGAAGCCGCAAGGGGCTGGGGCTGCCTCGGGTTAGAGGGGCTTGGAGCTCCGGCAGTGCTCTCAGGGCTCAGATCCAGCGCATGAATGGAAAAGGGCGACGGTTGTCCGACGGCTCCGCGAGCAGAGGGGATGGAAACGCCCAGCGCCGCGAGCGCCAGGATGCCCGCCACCAGCCCGCGCATCATCCGTCGTCCTGCCTGCGTCATCCTCATAAGACACCTCCTGTTTAAAGTTGGATCTCTTCTGGCGAGCACTGGGTGGGCTTTCATCCACCTGTCCTACGCACCCGGCCTCCTCATGGCCCCCTCACCACCAGGGGCAGGTAAAGCCGATACCGGCAGCGGTTCTCCGTCTGCGTCTCCGGAACCGCGCTCGGGAACGCGATCGTTCCAACAGTCAGCGGAGCCGGGCTGCTGTCCACCCCAAACGTCTGCACGGCGATCGCCGGCGTCGCCATCACCGTCGTTGCCGGCGCCGAGTTACACGTGCCCTCGCCGAGGTCATCCGTCCGCACGACATACATGTCATCATAGGCGGTAGAGTCCGGCCATGTATCGCCTGCCAGGAGAAAGCCTCCGTCCGCGGCCATCACTGCTGTGGCGATACCTTCGCCTCCGCCGCCGTCATAGGTCCGGCTCCACTGGACGTTCCCCGCCCCATCGATCTTCACCGCATAGGCATCGAAACCCGAACTGGAATTGTGGGTATTTCCGACCAGCAGAAAGCCTCCATCCGGCGTCCGCACCACGGCCGTGCCTGCCTCATCCAGGACGCCAGGCCGCCCGTAGGTCCGGCTCCACTGCACGTTCCCCGCGCTATCCAGTTTCACCGCCAGCATATCGTCGTCTGACACGTTCCCGTCCATCCCAACTACGGTGGTCCCTACCAGCAGAACACCGCCGTCGAAGGTGGTCACCATATCCCCCAGGCTAACGCTTCCGAAGCTGGGATTCGTTAGCTCCCAGCCCTGCTGAACCGTTCCATCCGCGTTCAATTTCAACAGGACAATGGAATACGTATACTGACCTGTCCGATAGTCGTAGAAGGATCGGTCGCCTCCCACCAGGAATCCCCCGTCCGCGGTCTGAACCACGGAAAACAGGAATGTTTGCGCTGTGGAAGATGAGAGCGTATAGGTGCGGCTCCACTGCACGCTGCCTGAGCCGTCCAGCTTCACCACCAGCGGCTGAGAAGGAGAGAGGTCGCCAGGCGAAGTGCTGCCCACCAGCAGAAAACCACCGTCGGAGGTGGCCAGGATGGTTCCTGCTCCCTCCAAGGCGCCTCCATCGTAGGTGATGGCCCGCTGCACGTTCCCATCCGCATCCATCTTCACCAAGTAGATGTCGCGGTCGGTAGAGCCGGCCAGCCAGAACCCCCCATCCGCGGCGGCTACGGCGCCACCGGTCCATGCGTTCCCATCCCCATACGTCCGGCTCCACTGCACATTCCCGGCGGCGTCTACCTTAATGACGTAAGGATAAGTGGGGGGAGTAAGAGAAACTGTCCCGACAAGCAGGAAGCCCCCATCTGAGGAGGGCACCACAGTCCTGGCGCGCTCATCACTCCCTTGCAGTCCATAGGACCGCTGGAAGCGGGTCCCGGCTGCGGCGGCGCTCGCCGCGGCCCGGCAGACGGCCCCTGGCCCGTCGGGGGTTCCCGGAAGGGTCAACCCCCATTCTCCCAGCATCAGCACAAGCAGGGCCACGATGGCCCGCACGGCTCCTGATCGCCTCCCCCGCACGCTATAACCCGTATGGTTCGGTCCCTTTCGATGCCGAAACACCGTCCACCTCATCTCTGAAGAGAGCTCCGGGGATCGCCGAGGAGGAACCATGCCCCCGTGAAGCACGGTGCGGACGAAAGGACCCCCTCACAACCCTGGATCAGAATCTACCGGAGGCGTGGGAACAAATTGTGAACAGGCCGCGCTCATGAGGAGGCGGGAGGGGACCGGGGAGGATGGAGAATCGGAGGGAAACCGGCGGGGGCCAGCTCAGGCTTCGCGGCCCATCCGGAGGACGGCCAGGAAGGCCTCCTGGGGGACCTCCACACGGCCGATCATCTTGAGGCGCTTCTTCCCTTCCTTCTGCTTCTCCAGGAGTTTGCGCTTGCGGGTGACATCGCCGCCATAGCATTTGGCCAGCACATCCTTCCGCATGGCTTTGATGGTCGCCCGGGCGATGATCCGCCCGCCCACCGCGGCCTGGATGGCGACGTCGAAGAGCTGGCGGGGGATCACTTCCTTCAGCTTTTCCACCAGCGCATGACCTTTGGGATACGCCTGCTCCCGATGCACGATCAGCGCCAAGGCGTCCACCGGCTGGCCGTGCACCAGGATGTCCAGCTTCACCAGATCCCCCGCCCGATAGCCGATGAAGGTGTAATCCATCGAGGCATAGCCCCGGGTGCGGCTCTTGAGGGCATCGTAGAAATCGATGATCAGCTCGGCCAGCGGCACCTCCGCCTCGATCATCACCCGCCGGGGATCCAGATAGGTCATGTTCTGATACACCCCCCGCCGCGAGGTGATGAGGTCCATCACCGGCCCGATGGAATCGGCCGGGGTGATGATCGTGACCTTCATCCACGGCTCCCGGATCTCCTCGATTCGCGAGGGATCCGGCAGATCCGAAGGACGGGTGATGGTTTTCACCGTCCCATCCCGCAGGGCCACCTCATACTCCACGCTGGGGGCCGTGGCCACGATGTCCAGCCCGTATTCCCGTTCCAGGCGCTCCTGGACGATCTCCATATGGAACATCCCCAGGAAGCCGCAGCGAAAGCCGAATCCCAGGGCCTGGGAGGTCTCCGGCTGGAAGACCAGGGCGGCGTCGTTGAGTTGCAGCTTCTCCAGGGCCTCCCGCAGCAGCTCGTAATCCTCGCCTTCCGAGGGATAGAAGCTGGCAAAGACCATGGGCTTGGGCGGGCGGAACCCGGGAAGCGGCTCCGGGGCCGGGCGATCGGCCGTGGTCAGGGTGTCCCCCACCCGGCACTCCCGCACGGATTTCAAGCCCGTGGCCACGTAGCCCACCTCGCCGGCCTCCAGGCGGCCCGTTGGGGTGAAGTCCGGGGTGAAGACCCCGATCTCCACCGGCTCGCTGGTCACCCCGGTGGACATCACCATGATCTTCCGCCCCATGGCGAGGGTCCCGTTGACCACGCGAACATAGGCGATGACGCCCTTGTAGGGATCGTAGTGGCTGTCGAAGATCAGGGCCTGGAGAGGGGCCTCCGGATCGCCGCGGGGCGGTGGGATGCGCTGCACTACCGCCTCCAGCACCTCCTCCACCCCGATCCCCAGCTTGGCGGAGATCCGCAGGACCTCGGAGTCGGGGACGCCCAGGAGCTCGGCGATCTCCCCGGCCACCTCGTCGGGCCGCGCGGCGGGCAGGTCGATCTTGTTGACCACCGGGATGATGACGAGATCGTGCTCCAGGGCCAGATACAGGTTGGCCAGGGTCTGGGCCTCGATCCCCTGAGTGGCGTCGACCAGCAAAACGGCCCCCTCGCAGGCGGCCATCGCCCGGCCCACCTCGTAGGAGAAATCCACGTGGCCCGGCGTGTCGATCAGGTTCAGCACATAGGTCCGGCCATCCCGCGCCGTATACCGCATCCGGACGGCCGAAGCCTTGATGGTGACCCCGCGCTCCCGTTCCAGATCCATGGAATCCAGCACCAGCTCCACTCCGTTCCGCGGCTGGATGGTGCCGGTGCGCTCCAGGAGCCGGTCCGCCAGGGTGGTCTTGCCGTGATCCACGTGGGCGATGATGCAGAAATTCCGGATATGCTCCAGCCCCATGGCTTCTTTGCTCCAGCCCGGTGGAAAACCGTCATTCACAGATGGAGGAGTCTTTCAGGAGCCCACATCCTTGGAAAGATTGCCCGGACCCGAAGCCCGCATCGCTGTGCATCATACCCGGGGCGGGAAAAAGGTGTCAAATGGTCCCGCCGATGGAAATCGGCCTCCCGAGGCGCTGCGCGCCTTCCGTCGGCCGATTGCACCGATGGAAATCGGCCTCGGGAGGCGCTTCCGCGTTAGGTGCCGACCTTCGCCGGCACGAAAACTCCTCTTCCGGCCCATCGCGCCGATGGAAATCGGCCTTTCAAGGCCCCTTCGCGCCCCGCGTTGGCCTTCGCCAACGCGAAAGGCTCTTTTGGCCGGCGCAGGCCGGCCATCGGCCCAAGGCCTCTCCAGGTCGAATTCATTCGACACCCCACCGCGCCCGGCCACCGGCCTTCCACGCCGATGGAAATCGGCCTCCCGAGGCGCTGCGCGCCTTCCGTCGGCCTCCGCCGACGGGAAAACCCCCGGCCGGCGCAGGCCGGCCATCGGCCCAAGGCCCATGAGGTCGAATTCATTCGGCCCACGCCTCCATTCCACATGCGAACCGGTCCCGGGGTAGGATAAAGAAACCGTGCTGCCGGCATCCGGGGAGAATTCCGCCCTCCCGTCGCATGCCCGAGATCCGGCCGGACATCTCTCCGAGGAGGCTTGCCATGCGCCGACGCCTGCTGCTTGGGATCATCCTGGGATTGGGAATCGGGCTCCTGCTCCTTCTCGCGGGAGGCGCCTTCGCCTTCTACCGGGCTTCCCGTCAGCCGTTCCCTCCGAGCCACGGAACCCTCCGCCTCCCCGGCCTCCAGGCCCCCGTCACGGTGATCCGGGATCGCTGGGGCGTGCCCCATATCTACGCCTCGAATCTTCACGACCTCTTCATGGCCCAGGGCTTCGTTCACGCTCAGGATCGCTTCTGGCAGATGGAGTTCTGGCGCCACATCGGAACCGGCCGTCTCTCCGAAATGCTGGGGAAGACCACCCTCAACCAGGATCGCTTCATCCGCACGCTGGGATGGCATCGGGCCGCGCGACAGGATCTGGAAGCCCTGGGGCCCGAGGAGCGGGCCATCCTGGAAGCCTATGCGGCCGGGGTGAACGCTTACCTGGAACAGCATCGCGATCGCCTGCCCCTCGAGTTCACCCTCTTCCGCCTCTTCGGACGACGATGGGAAATCGAGCCATGGCAACCGCTCCATACCGTGGCCTGGGCCAAGGTGATGGCATGGGATCTGGGTGGGAACTGGGATGACGAGCTCCTCAACGCGCGGATCGTCCAGAAGATCGGCCCGGAGCGCCTGCCGGAGATTGTCCTCCCTTATCCCGCCGACCGGCCGATCATCGTGCCGACCGCTGTCGTCGAAACCCCGCTCCCCGAGGAAACGGCCCGCCTCTGGCTGGACCTCGGGCATGCGCTGCGACGGATCACGCTGGGCGACGCCCCGGACCTGGGGTCCAACAACTGGGTGGTGGCGGGATCGCGCTCGGTCACCGGGAAGCCGATCCTGGCCAACGATCCCCACCTCAGCATCCAGATGCCCAGCATCTGGTATGAAGTGGCCCTGCACTGCGAGCCCGTCACGCCCGAATGCCCCCTTCAGGTCGCCGGCGCCTCGTTCCCCGGCGTCCCGGGGGTGGTGATCGGCCACAACGACCGCATCGCCTGGGGCGTGACCAACCTGGGGCCGGATGTGCAGGACCTTTATATGGAGCGGGTCAACCCGCAGAACCCGCTGGAGGTGGAATTCCAGGGGAAGTGGGAGCCTGTGCAGGTGATCACCGAGGAAATCCGCATCGCCGGGCAGGCGGAGCCCCTGCTCCTCCCGGTGCGGATCACCCGCCACGGGCCGGTGATCAACGATGTGGTGGAAGCCCTCACCCGCACCCAGACCCTCTACGCCTTCCGCTGGACCGCCCTGGAGCCTTCGCGGATCGTGCGGGCCCTCCTGCGGTTGAACCGCGCCCGGGACTGGGAGGAATTCCACGAGGCCCTGGCGGATTGGGATGTGCCCGGCCAGAACTTCGTCTATGCCGATGTGGACGGCCACATCGGCTACCAGGCCACCGGCCGCGTTCCCATCCGGGCGAAGGGGAACGGCCTGCTCCCGGTCCCGGGCTGGAGCGGGGAGTATGAGTGGGTGGGGTATGTTCCGTATGAGGAAATGCCCCGGCGGCTGGATCCGCCGGAGGGATTCATCGTCACCGCGAACAACGCCGTGGTGGATCCTTCCTATCCCCACTTCCTGGCCGCCGTGTGGGATTACGGAGACCGGGCCCAGCGGATCGTGGACCTCCTCCGGATGAAGGATCGCCTCTCCATGGAGGACATGGCCGCCATCCAGAACGATACCTTCTCCCTGGCAGCGCGGGACATCGTGCCATATGTCCTCCAGATTTCCTTTACGGATCCCCTGGCCCGTCAGGCTCAGGAGATCCTGCGGGCCTGGGATTTCCGGGCCACGCCGGATCAGGCCGGGCCTGCGATCTTCGAGACCTTCCTGAAACATCTGCTCCACGAAGCATGGGTCGATGAGCTGGGCGAGGAGATCCTCCAGGATCTGCTGACCGGCGGCAGCCACAACCGCTACTGGGCCCGCTGGGCGCTGGCCCAGCCGGAGCTTTCATGGTGGGATGACCTCCGCACGCCTCAGCGGGAGACCCGGGATGAGATCGTGCGGCGGGCCTTCGAGCAGGCGGTGGCCGAGCTGCGCGCGCGCCTGGGTTCCGATCCCCGCGCGTGGACCTGGGGGAAGATCCACACGGCCACATTCACCCACGGCACCCTGGGGCAGTCCGGGATCCGGCCGATCGAGGCGATCTTCAACCGCGGGCCCTATCCAGCCCCTGGGACCAGCGCAGCCGTGAACAACATTGGTTTCAACGTCCAGAAGGGGTTCGCCGTGCGCAGCCTGCCCTCCCTGCGCTTCATCGCCTCGACGGCCAACTGGTCCGACAGCCGCTTCATCCACACCACCGGCCAGTCCGGGCTTCCTTATCACCCGCATTACGACGATTTCATCCCGATGTGGCTGAAAGGGGAATATCACCCCATGCTCTGGCCCCGGGAGGAAGTGGAGCGGAACGCCGAAGGGATCCTGAGGTTGCAACCGTAGGACAACTGCTCGCAGCCATCCTGTTCTCCATAACCTGCGGGGCAGGAGCCACCGGTAGGAGCCGCTTCAGCGGCGACGCCGGTCGGGGCTGAAGCCCCCTCCTACCATCCATGGGGAAAGCAGCACTGAGGAGGTCTCCGATGCGTGTGCTGATCACCGGAGGGACCGGGTTCCTGGGCCGGGCGCTGGCGGCGCGTCTGCAGGAGGCCGGTTATGAGGTGATCGTCCTCTCCCGACGGCCGGAGCAGGCCAGGCTTCCTCCCGGCGTGCAGGCGACGCGCTGGGATGGACGCACCGCGACCGGATGGGCCCACCTGGCAGACGGTGCCTTCGCCCTGATCAACCTGGCGGGTGAAAGCATCGGACAGCGGTGGACGGCAGCCACCAAACAGCGCATTCGAGAAAGCCGGCTGAACGCAGGCCGCGCGGTGGTGGAGGCGATCGCCGCCGCCCGCACCAAACCCCAGGTCCTGCTGCAGGCCTCAGCGGTCGGATATTACGGCCCCCGGGGCGATGAGCGGCTGACGGAGGAGGATCCGCCCGGAAACGACTTCCTGGCCCGGCTGGCCGTGGATTGGGAAGCCAGCACCCAGCCCGTGGAAGCGATGGGGGTTCGCCGGGTGATCCTGCGCACCGGACTGGTCCTGGAACGGGACGGCGGCGCCCTGGCCCGGTTGTTGCTGCCGTTCCGTCTGTTCGTGGGCGGGCCGCTGGGGAACGGGCGCCAGGGCTGGTCATGGATCCATCGGGCGGACTGGGTGGAGGCCGTGAAGTTCCTGATGGAGCGTCCGGATGCCCGTGGGCCTTATAACCTGACCGCCCCCCAGCCGGTCAGCAACGCCGAGTTCTCCCGCATCCTGGGCCGGGTGCTGGGGCGGCCCTCGTGGCTTCCGGTGCCGGCGATCGCCCTCCGGCTCGTCTTCGGCGAGGGAGCGGACTTCCTGCTCACCGGGCAGTTCGTGCTCCCCCAGCGGCTGCTAAAAGCGGGCTTCACGTTCCGGTACCCGGATCTCGAATCGGCGCTGCGGGCCATCCTGGGCTGAGATGCATAGCACTACAGCCGCACCGGGCCTTCCAGTGGGGCCACCACCCCACCTGGAGGCTCATTCAGAGTATCAGCGTGGACGTAGGGCAACTGCTTGCAGTTGCCCTACGTCGTAAATTAGGAAGGGGGGGTGAGTGGGGATGCCTACCTGCCTGAAAAGCCTCCCCCCGCCGCGCAGCGGCGCGGAGAGGGGAAGGGGCCCTGAGGTTTTCCACTTAACCTCTCCGACAATCGGGCAGCGGCTCGGTTAAAATGAAACCGGTACCGATGGAAAGGTTCCGGAGAAGAGGACCGCCATGCTCAAGCCGGGGACCATGCTCCACGGCCGCTATAAGATCCTGCGTCCCATCGGACGGGGAGGAATGGGTGCCGTCTATGAAGCGGAGGACACCTTGCTGGAAGGCCGCCGCTGCGCCATCAAGGAGATCCTCTTCAGCTTCGAGGCCGACCCGGCTTATCGGGAACAGGCCCGCCTGCAGTTCTACCGCGAGGCGAGCGTCCTGGCCCGACTGGATCATCCCAACCTTCCCAAGGTTTCCGACTATTTCTCGGAGGGCGATCGCGATTACCTGGTGATGGATTTCGTCCCCGGCCGGGATCTGCGGGAGATCATTGAGGAAGCGAAGGCGAGCGGACGGTTCCTCGATGAGCGGATGGTGCTGAACTGGGCGGAGCAGCTCTGCGATGCGCTGGACTATCTGCACCGTCAGGAGCCTCCCATTGTGCACCGGGACATCAAGCCTTCCAACATCAAACTGACACCGGATGGCCGCATCAAGCTGGTGGACTTTGGGCTGGTGAAGCTCCTGGCACCCGATGAGGATCGGACCATCACCATCCTTCAGGGGCGAGGCACAGCCGCGTATACGCCGCTGGAGCAGTATGGCGGCGACGTGGGCCATACCGATGTCCGCTCCGACATCTACGCCCTGGGGGCGACCCTTTACCACTTGCTGACCAACACGCCCCCTCCGGATGCCCGGCAACGCTTTCTGAAGCCCGACTCCCTGGTCCCACCCCGGGCGATCAACCCGCGGATCTCCCCCCGGGTGGAGCGGGCCATCCTGAACGCGATGGCCATGCATCCGGATGACCGCCCGCCCAGCATCGCTGCCTTCCGGGCGGAGTTGCTGGGGGCTGCCCCGACCGGCCGCTCGATCGAAGTCTGGGCGCCGCCGGAGAGCGCGGGGGAGATCCTCTGGCGCCGGCATCGGCTTCTGGCCCTCGCCGCCCTGGGGACCTTCCTGATCGCCCTGATCGCCACGCTGTTGAACGGTTAGGGCTCGCGTCACTGGGCTCCGAGCGGGAAGGCCGGAGGGCCGTTCCGGGGAGGCGAAAACGCCAGATCACTGCATGCCGTTGTCCGGCGGAAGTCATCCCGTATTCGCAGGGATTCGGGAACGCGCTTCCGCAACCAGGGAGCGGACGGCGGCCGCATCGGCCTGGCGGAGCGCTTCCTCGGCCAGGGCACGGGCCTCCGCCATCGACCAGCGGCGGATCGTTGCCTTCACTTCCGGCACCCGCACCGGGTTCACGCTGAGCTCCTGCACCCCCAGTCCGATCAGCACCGGCACCGCCGAAAGATCCCCCGCCAGCTCCCCGCAGACGCCGACCCATTTCCCGGTTCCTTCGGTCGCAGCCGTCACGTGGCGGATCAGGCGCAGCACCGCGGGGTGCAACCCATCGGCCAGCCCGGCCACCGCCGGGTTGGTCCGATCCGCCGCCAGCGTGTATTGGGCCAGATCGTTCGTCCCGATGCTGAAAAAATCCACCCAGGGCATAAAATGCTCCGTGAGCAGCGCAGCGGCCGGCACCTCCACCATCATCCCCACCTGCAGATCCTGCGGCGGAGGATGGCCTTCCGCCGCAAGGGCAGAGCGCACTTCCTCGAAGAACTCTCGGAGCCAGCGGATTTCCTCCACCGTGCTCACCATGGGGAACATAATCCGCAGGGGGAACCCCACCCCGGCGCGGAGCAATGCGCGAAGCTGCTGGCGCAACAGGTCGGGATGCTGCCGGGAGAGCCGCACGCCCCGCACGCCCAGGAACGGATTCGCCTCGGGAGGCATCGGGAGATAGGGCAACGGCTTATCGCCCCCCACATCCAGGGTGCGCACCACCACCGGCCTTCCCCCCATCGTCTCCAGCAGGGCCCGGTAGACCGCCACCTCCTCTTCCTCCGTCGGCGCAGCCGTCCGGCCCAGGTAGAGGAACTCGGTGCGCAACAGGCCAATGCCATCCGCCCCCTTCTGGAAAGCCTCCCGGGCATCCTCCATGCTTCCCACATTGGCCGCCACCTCAATCCGTACGCCATCCCGGGTTCGGGCCGGCTCATGGGCAACGGCCTCCGCCTGGGCTCGCTCCTGGAGCCACACCGCCCGCCGGGCCTGGGCCTGGCGCACCACTTCCGGGTCCGGCTCCACTTCCACCCACCCGGCCTCGCCGTCCACCAGCACCTGCACGCCATCGGAGACCGTTCGGAGCTCCGCGCCGATGGCGACGACCGCCGGGACCCCCAGACGACGGGCCAGGATCGCGGCATGGGCGGTCGGCCCTCCCCCTTCCATGACGAACGCCAGCACCCGTCGGGGGTCCAGGCTGACCGTTTCGGAAGGCAACAGATCATCGGCCGCCACAACCACCGGGCTCTCCGGCATGGTGGGCGTCTCCAGGCTGCCCGTGAGATGGCGCAGCACCCGGTTCCCCACATCCCGCACATCCGCTGCGCGGGCCTGGAAATAGGGGTCGGGCAGCGCGGCCAGCTGCGCTGCGAAAGCCTCCACGGCTTTCACCCATGCCGCCTCCGCGGAGGCACCCGCGGCCAGCTCTGCTTCCACCGCAGCCATCAGCTCCGGATCCTGGAGCATCAGCTCCTGGGCCTCGAAGATCGCCAGCTCCTCCGGAGACAGACGATCCCGCTGGGCCTCCCGGAGCGCCGCGAGCTCCGCCGCCGCCCGCTCCCGGGCCCTCTGCAGCCGCATCCGTTCGACCGCCGCGTCCTCCCCGCGCGTCCGCATCGCAACCGGAAGAGCCCGCCGGAACCACCAGACCGGGCCTACGGCGATCCCCGGGGAAGCCGGGAGACCCTGCAGGCGACGGCTCATCCCCCATCCTCCCCGAACCGGGATTCCACCAGCGCTTTCAGCGTGGCGATGGCATCCGCCTCGTCCGGCCCCTCCGCGGCGATCTCAATGACATGGCCGTGTTCCGCGCCCAGGGTGAGCACCGCCAGGATCGCCTTGGCGTTCACCGGGGGCGTTCCGCGGGTGACATTCCGCACCGTGATGTTCGAGCGAAACCGGGCAGCCGTCTGCACGAAGAGGGCCGCCGGCCGCGCATGTAAACCGACCGCGTTCGTTAACGTCAATGTGACCTGTTGCATCCCTCCTGCCTCAGGTCGCGTAGATTCCGGCGCGTTCTTCATCCCTGGGGCACCTTGGGCATCCGGCAGGCTTCGACCGCCGAGGCCTCGATCTCCGCCGCGGTTTTACCGATGGAGGCCTCCACGGCGGCGACGATCGCGCCCTCCACCAGCGGCGCCTGGCTCAATCGGATGCGGGGGCGAACCTCCGGGGCCAGCATCTCAATCGCCATCTGGGCCCCCATCACCGCGCTGCCCAGATCCATCAAAACCAGGACCTCATCCGCCCGGGCGAGGGCCATCTCCAGCGCCTGACGGATCTGTTCCACATTGGTGCCCAGGGTGTGCTCATCCAGGCCGCCGGCCGCAAAGATCGGAACCCGGCCTTGCACCATCTGCTCGGCCAGCTCTTTCACCCCTTCCGCCAGTTTCGCGCTATGGGCCACGATCACCAGAGCAACCATAAAAACCCCTTACCGGGAAGGGGATGCAGGAACCGGCTCGCCGACCAGAGCAGCCACCAGCTCCCGGCAGAAGGCCGGGATATCCGGAACCACACGGCCCCAGACCAGATTGCCATCCCGGAAAGCCGGCTCGTCCACCCAGATGGCTCCCGCGTTGATCAGGTCATCTTTGATCCCCAGGCTTCCGGTCGCCCGATGCCCCCGCACGATGCCCGCGGAGATCCCCACCTGGCCGCCATGACAGATCATCGCCACGATCTTCCCCTGCTGGTAAGCTTCCCGGACCAGGCGGAGGACCGCCTCGTAGCGCCGCAGCTTATCGGGCGCCCAGCCGCCGGGGACCACCACCGCATCGAAATCCGCAGCGGAAACCTGATCAGCGGCTACATCCGCTTTCGCTGTGAGCCCCCCGCTCTTGCTGCGGACGACCTTCCCGGCTTCCAGCCCTACCACCGTCACAGAGGCCCCTTCCTCCTGAAGGCGCATCAACGGGACCCAGAACTCCAGGTCCTCAAAGCCTTCCTCCACCAGGATCGCCACCTTCCGGCCGTTCAGTCGCATGGCCACTCCACCTCGCTCAAGGATCCAAAGGGCTCGCCGAATCCATGGTTTCCAGTGAGCGCTCTGGGGAACGAGCGGGCGCCTCCGGCATCGCACCCGCCCCCTGCCTGTATGCTGGAGGGCAAGCCCTCATCCACCCTCATGGGGCTCCTGCCATTGGGCCGGCCTGCACGCCGGGCATTCCTCTACTTCCCAAACCCGTTCCAGGACCGTCGCATCGATTTGCTCCGGCGGACCCTCGCGAAAACCGACCGCTCCGCACCGGCAAGCATACCAGCCCAGCGGGACCTTTTCAAAAGAAAGGGCAGGTCCCAGATCGATCTCCTCCACCCCCATCCGCCATCGGGCATTGGTGAAGAGACGACGGCAACCCGCGGCGCGAAGTTTGCGAAGGTAAAGGGAAAAGGCCGTGCAGTGCCGCATCAGGAGGACCGCCGTTTCCACCGGGGGAAAAGGCCAGGTTCGCGCGTCCGCCCAGACGATCACCAACCGGTCCGAGAGCGAGAGGGGCTGCCCCCATCGCAGGGCTCCAGGGAGCATCCCCAGGGTGCGTATCCCCCTGGCCAGCAGGGCCCATTGACGTTCCACCGCGACCACCTGGCACCCCCGCTCGGCCATCCGGAGCGACAGACGAAGATCTCCAGCCCCGATGTCCAGCACCCGCTCCCCTGGCCTGAGCCGGGCCAGGATCCGATCGTAAACCTCCTCCTCATAAGGAGCCCACACCAGCTCCCAGTCGCGGATCATGCGCCCCGCGATCGAATCCACCACGAAAGCCACACCCCATAACCGATGATCCCCAGGCCGACCAGGGTCAGGCCCCGTTTCAGCCACCGATCCGTTCCCGGCCCGATCCCCAGATCCAGGAGGATGGCTCGCACCCCCATCAGCGCGTGGGCGGTGACCACCACCAGGAAGAGGATCTCCCATGTGAACACCACCGGATGGGACAGATACGCCACCACATCCCGATAGGTTCGCAGGCCGCCTTCAACCACGAAATGGTTGAAGACCATATGGAGCGTCAGCAGGATCAGCAGGAGCAATCCGGTGAATGCTTGCCAGATCCACATCTTCAGGCCTCTGGAAGTTCAGGATATGGGCGACCTGGATCCTCAGGAAGGCGAACCGCCTCTTCTCTGCTGGTCCTTAATACGACAACCGCGTAGGGCAACTGCAAGCAGTTGCCCTGCACCTCCAGGTGGGATGGTGGCCCCCCTTGAAGGCCGGGTGCGGCTGTAGGATTAACCCCGGAATCCCCGGGGTGGATAACGCCCTGGGGGTCTGCCCCGGGGAAGGTGGACCCGCTGCCGATCTGCTCATCCTGCGATCGTGAAGATGGCGTATGCAGCGATCGCGGTCATCAGCAGGGTCAGGGCCATGACCCCCCAGAACAGCCGCGCCTGGTGGGGCACGCCGATCCCCAGGCCCAGCAGCGTCACGCGGACCCCGTTCAACGCGTGATACAGGATCCCCAGGATCAGGAGGCCGTCCAGCGCCAGAAAGAGCGGGGACTTCGCCATCGCGATGAAAGCATCCCAGGCCTCCGGCCCCTGGGCGAGCAACCGCAGCACATACAGATGGAGGAACAGGTAAATCACCAGGCCGATGCCCGTTAGGCGCATGAGCAGGAAGGCCAGCCCTCCCTCCCGGCGGCCCCGCAGGTCGATCCATCCGCTGGCACGCTTCCAGCGTGGCACTTCCCTCATCGCCCGCCTCCTATCCAGCGCCGGAGCTTTTCCACGATCAGGCGACGGCGCAGACGTCCGATCGCGGAGGCCGGATCCACATTCGATGGGCAGACCGCCGTGCATTCCATCGCGGAATGACAGCGCCAGGCCCCATGCGGATCATCGGCCAGTGTTAGCAATCGGGCGGTATCCCCGCCGCGGGGCTCCGCCAGCATTCGTTCGATGGCGGCCAGGGTCGCCGGCCCCAGGTAAGCTTCATCAGCTGCCATCACCGGGCAGGCTGAGAGACACAGCCCACATTCAATGCAATCCTCAAAGCGGGTGATCTGCTCGATTCCCTCCGGCAACGGGCGATCCGCGGTGAGCTCATCCCGACGGATGATGGCGAATCCCACCTCCGCCATCCGTCGCATCATGGGCGAGACATCCACGAGGAGATCGCCCAGCCAGGGGAAATGCCGCAACGGCTCCACCTGGATCACCCCGTCCGGGGAGAACTCCCGAAGTGGGGTGATACACATAAGGCGTTCGCGGCCGTTCACCCGAACCCCGCAGGCGCCACAGGAGGCGTGGTGGCATGCGTGTCGGAAGAGCAGGCTGCGATCCTGCTCGGCCCAGATCTTCTCCACCGCATCAATGAGATAGGCTTCCGCGGGAAGCTCCACCCGATAGGTTTCCAGCCGGGGGGAGCTTCCCGGACGCCCCCGGAGCAGACGCAGCTGCCATGTGGGCATTCGCGGGTTCCTCCAGATCTGGAATCCGATCTGCGCCGTCGAGCTTCGATCGAGAAGACGGGATGATCCCTCCGGATGGCCCACAGGGCCATCCCGGAGGGGGGAAATCCTTTGGGGCTGGGCCGGCCCCGCTCCGACTTAGAAAAACGCTCGATAGGAAAGCAGAGGCACCTCCCGGGTCCGGCATGGGATTTCCAGCCCCAGCTTGGCGCACACGACATCGACCGCTTTCTCCGCCATCGCCCGCGCGGTGGTCATCTTCCCCCCGGTGATGGTCACAAAGCCCTCCACCCCGTCGACCGCGTGATCGAAGCACTCAAAAGTGCGCGAGAGCTCCCGCCCATCTGCAGCGACCCCTCGCCGCCCCACCAGCGGCCGGGCCACCGCGAAGACCCCCCGGATCCCTCCCCGGGTATACCCGGGGATGAAGCGCTCCGCCCGATCCAGCAGCAGGCGCACGTGATCCTCCGGGATCGGGATGAAATCCGGATCCTCCACCCGCCATGAGGTGGTCCCGATGATCGCAGTGCGACGCTGGGGGACAATGATATCGCCATCGCCGGGCATGTTCAGGCGATTGATCACCATGCGGTTCCATCGTCGACCCACCGAGATCATCACCCCCGCCGTGGGCACCACGGGGACATCCACCCCGGCCATGGCGGCGATCTTGCCGGACCATGGTCCGGCAGCGTTCACCACGATATCGCCCCCGATCACTCGCTCCTCCCCGGTTCGACGATCCCGCACCCGAACGCCCACCACCGTCCGACCCTGAAAGACGAAATCCACGACCTCCGTATAGGTGAGGACCGTGGCGCCGTTGTGCTTAGCCGTCGCCAGGAAGGAGAGGCAGAACCGGAAGGGCTCGAAGACCCCATCGGGAACCTGGACGGCCGCCAGGATGTGGGGGTTGAGATGCGGCTCCAGGGCCAGGGCCTGCTTCACCGGGATCTCCCGGGCAGGGATGCCGCACTCCTCACAGGCGGCCAGGAACCGCTCCTTAAACGAGAGGTCCTGTTCATCCAGGGCGACAAACAGGCCATCGTTCAGCTCCAGGGCCTCCGGCATAATGCGCCGCAGGATCATGTTCTCCTCAATGCACTCCCGGGCCGACTCCGGATCCCGCATCGCATACCGTCCCCCGGAGTGCAACAAGCAGTGATTCCGCCCCGAGGTCCCCGAGGCGACTTCCCCCCGTTCCACCACCGTCACCCGGAACCCTCGAAGGGCCAGGTCATGCGCGACAGCCGCTCCGGTCGATCCTGCGCCGATCACAACGACGTGATAGGACATCACCGAGACCTTCCTCCTCCAGAGGCGCGTTCGGGCGGGCCCGCGGGCCCGCCCGAACGCGGAACACGATGGGTCTGGCTTCCTGACCGGTGCTCCCCTGGTTCAGAGCTCCACCCAGCCGAAGGAGCGCTCGACTGCCTTCTTCCACCCGGCATAGAGCTTCTCCCGGGTCTCCGGATCCATCTTCGGCAGCCAGCGCTTGTCCTCCTTCCAGTACTGGCGGATCTGCTCCGGACCGCTCCAGAAGCCCACCGCCATCCCGGCGGCATAGGCCGCGCCCAGGGAAGTCGTCTCCGCGATCACCGGCCGGACCACCGGCACGCCCAGGATGTCGGCCTGGAACTGCATCAGCAATTCATTGTAGACCATCCCGCCATCCACCCGGAGCTCAGCCAGCTTGATCCCGGAATCCGCATACATGGCGTCGAATACATCCCGGGTCTGATAGGCCGTGGCCTCCAGGACCGCGCGGGCGAGATGGCCTTTGTTGATGTAACGGGTGAGGCCGACGATCACCCCCCGGGCGTCCAGCCGCCAGTAAGGCGCGAAAGCGCCGGAGAAGAAGGGGACAAAGTAGATGCCCCCATTGTCCTCCACCGTCCGCGCCAGATCCTCGATCTCCGCCGACCGGGAGATCAGGCCCAGATTGTCCCGCATCCACTGAACCAGGGCGCCGGTGATGGCGATGGAGCCTTCCAGCGCGTAAATGCACGGACCCTTGCCGAACTGATAGGCCACCGTGGTGAGCAAACCGCTCTTGGAGGGGACGATGTTCGTGCCGGTGTTCAGGAGCAGGAAGCAACCGGTGCCGTAGGTGTTCTTGGCCATCCCCACCTCCAGCCCGGCCTGGCCCACCAGAGCGGCCTGCTGATCGCCCAGGTCTCCGCACACCGGAACCTCCGCGCCGAAGAGGCCGCCCTTCGGGGTCCTGCCGTAAAGATCCGGGTCCGAGGAGGGGCGGATCTGCGGCAGCATCTGGCGCGGGATGCGGTGGATCTTGAGGATGTCATCATCCCAGTCCAGCGTGCGCAGGTTCATCAGCATGGTGCGACTGGCATTGGAGACGTCGGTGACATGGGCGCCGCCCTCCGGCCCGCCGGTCAGCCACCAGATCAGCCAGGTGTCGATGTTGCCGAAGAGGGCCTCGCCCTTCTCCGCATCCTCCCGCACGCCGGGGACGTTATCCAGGATCCACTGGAGCTTGGGGCCGGAGAAGTAGGTGGCGATGGGAAGCCCCGTCTTCTCCCGATACATCGCCTCATAGCCCTCGCGCTGGAGCTGGGCGCAGATCGGGGCAGTGCGGGTATCCTGCCACACAATGGCGTTGTAATACGGCTTGCCGGTGCGCTTGTTCCAGACGATGGTGGTCTCCCGCTGGTTGGTCACCCCGATGGCGGCGATGTCCGCCCCGGTGATCCCGGCCTTGGCCAGGGCGTTCTTCACCACCTCCTGGGTCCGCTCCCAGATCTCCAGCGGGTTGTGTTCCACCCAGCCGGGCTGCGGGTAGATCTGCTCATGCTCCTTCTGATCCCACGCGACCACATTGCTCTCGTGGTCGAAGATCATGGCCCGGGTGCTGGTGGTCCCCTGATCGATCGCCATCACATACTTCGCCATGGCGGTTCCTCCCTGTTATTGTTTGTCAGGAAAAGGATGGCCTTCGATTATCTGCCTGGGCATCTGAGCCGACCGTTCAGGTCGCGTTGGCCCACGTGTCGGCGGCCGCTTTCAGAATAAGATAAGAGGAAGTGGCCCCTGGATCCTGATGACCCGCGGAGCGCTCTCCAAGATAGCTGGCGCGCCCCTTGCGGGCCACCATAGGGATCGTGGCCTTCATCCCCTGCTCCGCCGCCTCGGCCATCCGCTGGAGGGCCTTTCCAAACGAGTCGCCGTTGCGGATGGCCTCCTTAAAAGCCTCCAGGGCGGGCAGCAGGGCGTCGACCATCGTCTTATCGCCCGGGCGGGCCTGGCCACGGGCGATCACCCCGTTGATGCCCGCCTCCAGGGCCTCCGTCCAGTCCTCCGGAGTCAGCATGAGCTTGTTGGCGGTCTTCACACCCAGCTGCAGGAAGAACGTGCCGTAAAGCGGCCCGCCGGCCCCGCCCACCGTGGCTACCAGGGTCATCCCCAGGGTCTTGAGGATGGTCCCGATGTCCTTGTCCGCAACCGAGGGCAGCTTGGCCATGAAGGCCTTGAAGCCGCGGTCCATGTTGGCTCCGTGATCCGCGTCCCCGATCGCCGCATCCAGCTGGGTCAGGTAATCCCGGTTCTCCTCCAGCACTGCCGCACAGCGCTCCAGCCAGGCCACGACATCATCCCGCATCACCGGCATCGTCCAGGCACCTCCATTTCAGGTTTAGATCATGGGGAAGGGGAAGTGGCGGCTGCCTGCCGCCACCTCCCGGACGCTCACATTCCCCAGCGCAGCGCCGGGGTCTTGACCGGATGATCCCACAGCTCCAGCATCTCATCATCCGCCCGGAGCAGGGTGATGGACGTCCCGGCCATCTCCAGGGAGGTGATGTAGGCTCCTACCAGGTTGCGGACGATCTGGATGCCGGACTTTTCGCAGATCTCCGCGACCTTGCGGTAGACGATGTAGAGCTCGCTCAGCGGGGTGCCGCCCATGGAGTTCACCATGCAGATCACCCGGTCGCCGGCTTTGAAGGGGAGATCCTTCAGGATGGGCTCCATCAACCGTTCGACGATCTCATCGGCCTTCTTCAGGGGTTCGCGGTAACGGCCGGGCTCTCCGTGGATGCCAATGCCGATCTCCATCTCGTCCTCGCCCAGCTCGAAGGTCGGCTTGCCCACGTGGGGCACCGTGCACGAGGTCAGGGCCATCCCCATCGAGCGACCGTTCTCCGCCACCCGGCGGCCCAGGGCGGCCAGGCGCTGGAGATCGTAGCCGCGCTCGGCGGCCGCCCCCAGGATCTTCTCCGCCAGCACCGTGGTGCCGGTGCCCCGGCGGCCCTGGGAGTAGAGGCTGCTCTCCACGGCCACGTCGTCGGCGATCAGCACGCTCTCCACCTGGAAGCCCTCGCCCCGCAGGAGATCCGCCGCCATATCGAAGTTCATCACGTCCCCAGCATAGTTCTTCACGATCATCAGGATCCCGGCGCCCCCATGGACCGTCTTGGCCGCCTCATACATCTGATCGGGGGTGGGGGAGGTGAACACCGCCCCGGGGCATGCGGCGTCCAGCATCCCGTAGCCCACAAAGCCCACGTGCATGGGCTCATGGCCGCTCCCCCCACCGGAGATCACCGCCACCTTCCCCGGCCGGGGCGCATCGGCGCGGTAAACGAAGTTAGGGTTGAAGTGCACCTTGATCAAATCCGGATGGGCCTTCGCCATCCCTTCGAGCGCTTCCGGGACTACGTTCATCGGATCGTTAATCAATTTCTTCATGACCGCCCTCCTTGGAGATCCGCGGGGAAGCCGGTGGGGGAGGCAAGACGCCTCCCCCACCCACAGCAGGGCCTTCACATCCCCAACGCCACGAACAGGAAGGCGCCGATCAGGCCGCCCACGATGGGGCCAACCACCGGCACCCAGCTGTAGCCCCAGTCGGAGTCGCCTTTGCCCGGAATAGGAAGGACCGCATGGGCGATCCGCGGCCCGAGGTCACGGGCCGGGTTGATGGCATAGCCCGTGGGCCCGCCCAGGGAGAGGCCGATGGCCCAAACCAGGAAGCCCACGAGCAGGGGAACCCAGCCGGCGGGAAGATTGTTCGCCCCGATGGCCAGGACCCCGAAGACCAGCATGAAGGTCCCGATGACCTCGGTGATGAAGTTCAGCGCGTAATTGCGGATGTTCGGGGCCGTGCAGAACACCGCGCGCTTGAGGGCCGGATCGGGCGTCTCCGCCCAGTGAGGGAGATACGCCAGCCACACCAGCACCGCACCGATGAAGGCGCCGATGAACTGGCCAATGATATAGATATAGAGAGGAACATCGGACCATGGGAACCTACCGACGGCAGCAAGGGCGATGGTCACGGCCGGGTTGATGTGGGCCCCGCTGATACGGCCCACCGCATACACGGCCATGGCCACCGCCATGGCCCACCCCGTGGTGATCACAATCCACCCCGAGGCCTGGCCTTTGGTCTTGCCCAGGACGACGTTGGCCACCACGCCGTCGCCCAGGAGGATGAGGATCATCGTCCCGATGATCTCCGCCACCCAGGGTGCCATGGTTGCGCTCCTTTCGTGAATGAGGGGTTCCGATCTCTGGTTCCACACTGACCCCACGGCGCAGGACGGTGGATCCGTCCGCCAGCCCGCACCACCTGGCGATCCTTCCGCCGATCGCGCTCCATGCACCTCCTTCCCGCAAATCTGGACCTACAAGTCCACCTTCTATCTTTAGCCACCTGCCCCCATTCCGGCAAGCCTTTTCACCGAAATGTTTCAATCTGAAACATCCTTAACTCAAAATCGTTTCATAATGAAACAATCTGGTGTGGAGCGGCGGTATGTCGTTTTCTGACGCTGGGACGGTATGGGGGGTTGAATCCTGGAGAGCTCGAAGGGGTGTGGTATAATATGACTTGACAGTTGACAGGACATCTGTCCGAACAGGAGGTCCCCATGGCGCGGATGGTGGAGGTTCCGGAGTATTCCCTGGCCCCCTCGGTGGAGATCGATCCCCGGACTTCGGCGCTGATCATCGTGGATATGCAGAACGATTTCGTCCACCCCCAGGGCAAGCTCTTCGTCCCGGACGCCCCGGCCACGGTTCCGAAGATCCGCAAGCTCCTGGATCTGGCCCGCTCCAGCGGGATGTTCGTGGTCTTCACTCAGGACACCCATTATCCGGGGGATCCCGAGTTCCCGATCTGGGGAGAGCACTGCCTGGCGGGCACGTGGGGCTGGGAGATCGTGGACGATCTGAAGCCCCAGGAGGGGGAGCTGATCCTCCCGAAGCGGCGCTATGACGCGTTCTACGGCACCCCCCTGGAGCACGAGCTCCGGCTGCGGGGGATCCGCGATCTGGTCATCTGCGGCACGGTGGCCAGCATCTGCGTGCACTACACGGCGGCCAGCGCGGCCCTACGCTGGTTCCATGTGATCCTCCCCGTCGACGCGACTTCCGCCCTTCATCCTTTCGATATGGAGGCGGCCAACCGCCAGACCGCGTTCCTGTTCCGGGGCACGCTGACGACGGTGGATGCCATCCGGGTGCGCTCGCCGGTGGCCGCCTGAAGGAGGCCCGCATGGCCATTCGGGGGAAGCCCACTGAGCGCCTCGTGGGCCCGGAGGCGCGCCGGGCGCAGATCCTGGAGCTGTTGCGAACAGCCGGCCGGCCGCTCACCGGTTCGGAGCTGGCCCAGTGCCTGGGGACCAGCCGACAGATCATCGTGCAGGACATCGCTGTGCTGCGGGCGGCCGGGGTGGAGATCCTGGCCACGCCCCGGGGATACTGTCTCCCCAGCACCCGGCCGGCCCATCGGATGCTGGTGGCGGTCCGCCACAGCCCGGATCAGACCGAGGATGAGCTGACGCTCCTGGTGGATCTGGGCGTCGAAGTGGTGGACGTGATCGTGGAGCACGCGATCTACGGGGAGCTGCGGGGAAGCCTGCACATCGCCTCCCGTGAGGATGTCCGCCAGTTCATGGAAGCCCTGCAGCGGACAGGGGCCCGGTTGTTGAGCGAGCTGACCGGCGGGCTGCATCTGCACACCCTGGAGGCGCGGAACCCGGAGATCCTGGAACGGGCGCGAGAGGCGCTGCGACAACGAGGATATCTGGTGGAATGAGGCCATGGATTCCGGGATGGTGGGCAGGCGGTGGGGTCGCCCATCCCATCCTTCCGGGTTCTCCTTTGCATCAGCCCGATCTGCATCCCATCAGGAATGGAGGCGCTTCCCATGGCCGCTCTGACGCTGACTTTCGAGGAAGCCATCGATCGGGTGGGCCTGGGCCGGTTTCAATACAAGCTGATGGCGATCTGCGGCGCGGGATGGGCGGCGGACGCGATGGAGGTGCTGCTGATCTCCTTTGCCCTGCCAGCGATCCGGCAGGAGTGGGGATTGACAACGGCCCAGGCGGGTCTGCTGGGCACGGCTATTTTCCTGGGGATGCTGGCCGGTGCCTGGTTCTGGGGAACGCTCTCCGACCGCATCGGACGCAAGCTGGGGTTCATCCTGACGGTGCTGATCGACTCCGGATTCGGCCTGCTCTCCGCCCTTTCCCCGAATTTCGCCACGCTGATCCTCCTGCGCGCCCTGACCGGCTTCGGGGTGGGCGGCACGCTGCCGGTGGACTACGCCATCTTCGCCGAGTATCTGCCCCGCCAGAAGCGAGGGCGTTACCTGGTTTATCTGGAGGCCTTCTGGGCACTGGGGGCGCTGATCGCCGCGGGACTGGCCTGGCTGATCGTGCCGCGGGTGGGGTGGCGGCCTCTCCTGGCGATCTCCGCCTTGCCCGGCCTCATCGTCTTCTGGATCCGCCGGTATGTCCCCGAATCCCCGCGTTTCCTGCTGGTCCATGGGCGCGAGGAGGAGGCCCGCGCCATCCTGGCCCAGGTCGCCCGGGAAAACGGTGCCTCCCTCCCGGACGGGATCCGGCTGGTGGCGCCGCCAGCGCCGCCGGTCACCGTAGGGGATCTGTGGCGCCGGCCTTACACGCGGACCACGGCGCTGCTGTGGCTGATCTGGTTTGGGATCTCCCTGGGCTACTACGGCGTCTTCACCTGGCTGCCTACCCTGTTCGTGCAGCGTGGATTGACCTTCCTCCGTTCCTATGAATACATCTTCATCCTGACTCTGGCGCAGCTCCCGGGCTATTTCTCGGCGGCCTATCTGGTCGAGCAGATCGGGCGGCGGAGGACCCTGGGGCTGTATCTGATCGCCAGCGGGGTCTTCACCTATCTGTTCGCCGCGGCGGTCTCCCTGCCCGCCTACGTGGCGGCGGCGATCTGGATGTCGTTCTTCGCCCTGGGGGCCTGGGGCGCGCTTTACGCTTACACGCCGGAGGCCTATCCCACCCAGCTGCGCACGACGGGCATGGGCGCGGCCAGCGGGATGACCCGGATCGCGGGGGCCCTCGCGCCGACCCTCGGAGGATACCTGCTGGGGGTCTCCATGCCGCTGGCCCTGACGGTGTTCGCGGCGGCGTATCTGATCTCGGGGCTGGCGGCCTTATCGCTGCCCTATGAAACGAAAGGCCGGCCCCTGGCCGATGTGGTGGGGGAGGTGTAACGGGCTTGACAAACCCCTCCGGCCGTGTTAGATATTAAGTGGATAGCCGAGATAGCTCAGTTGGTAGAGCACCCGGCTGAAAACCGGGGGGTCGGCGGTTCGATTCCGCCTCTCGGCACTGCAGGCGGGCGTAGCTCAGCTGGTGGAGCGCCTCCTTGCCATGGAGGAGGT
>JAEVEX010000058.1 GCA_016842085.1 Candidatus Thermoflexus tengchongensis
AGGATGTGCTTAAGATGCACCGCCTGGCAGAGGATGGGGAAGCACTCAGACGCCGTGTCGATGCTTTCCTGGATCAATTCGCCTCCGGCTCTCAGGAGTTGCTCCGGTATGTGGGACTGTTGGGCGATGGCAAACTGGCCCAGGCAATCCATGGCCCATGATTACCGAACTTGATCGTCAAAACTCATTAGGAGGTGACTCGATGCCACGGCCGGATGGCCGCCCGAACGACGCCTTGCGGCCGGTTCGTTTCCATCTGGGCTTCACCGAATACGCCGAGGGATCGGTGCTGATCGAGGCGGGGCGCACCCGCGTGCTGTGCAACGTCACCGTGGAGGAGAACGTCCCCCCGTGGCTCAAGGGCCAGGGGCGGGGCTGGCTCACGGCGGAATATGCCATGCTGCCCCGCAGCACCCATACGCGCACCCCCCGGGAGGCCGGGCTTCAGAGCGGGCGCACCAAGGAGATCCAGCGGCTGATCGGCCGGAGCCTGCGGGCCGCTCTGAACCTGGAGCACCTGGGGGAGCGGACCCTGATGGTGGATTGCGATGTGATCCAGGCCGATGGCGGCACCCGGACGGCGGCGATCACCGGCGGCTATGTGGCGGTCGTCCTGGCCCTGCGCCGCCTGATCGAAGCCGGAGCGGTTCCCCCCGAGGTCCTGCGGACGCCGGTGGCGGCGGTGAGCGTGGGCATTGTGGAGGGAGAGCCCCGACTGGATCTCTGTTACGCGGAAGACAGCATCGCCGAGGTGGACTTCAACATCGTGATGACCGGCGAGGGGCGCTTCGTGGAGATCCAGGGGACCGGGGAGGGTCGGGCCTTCAGCGGGGAGGAGCTTCAGGCGCTTCTGGATCTGGCCCGCAAGGGAATCGCGGAGCTGCTGGAGGCGCAGGCCCGGGCGCTCCAGGGGATCGCGTAAATGGGCGTTACGCCGGGGAGAATCGACCATGAGCCTGAGAGCTAAGATCCCCTGGATCATCCTAACGGTGCTGGCCCTTCTGGGGCTCAGTGGATGCCTCACCCTGGAGGCGCGGACCCGTTTGCGGAGCGATGGCTCGGTGGAGCGAACCGTGGTGATTGCGGTGGATTCCGTTCTGCTGCAAACCGCGGCCGTGGATCCTCTGGCGGCACTCCGTGGGAGCGCTGAGGCGAGCGGATGGCAGGTGGAACGCTATCAGGATCCCGCGCGGGAACAGGAGGGGCTCCGCCTGCGTCGGATGCTGACGACGCTGGAGGACCTGAACCATCTACCCGAAGGGGATCCGCTGGCCGGGCTGGAACAGGTCACCCTTGGGACAGAAGGAGAGTTCCAGACCCTGAGCGTGACCTTATCGATCTCGGGGATCCTGGATCGCCTGCGGCTCGCGGCCGGGGAGCCACCGTTTTCGACGGAGGAACTTGCCATGCTGCGCGCGGCGGAATTCCGGCTGCTCTACGAGGTGGAGCTCCCAGGCCCCATCGTGGATTACCGGCCTCAGGGCGGCGCGCATGTGGAAGGCCGGCGGATCCGCTGGATGGTCCCGCTGAACCCGGACCAGCCGGCGATCTCCCTCCAGGTGACGTGGCGACCGGTGCGCCCGGCTCCCGGGTGCACAGGGGGATGGATCGGTCTTCTGGCCCTCTGGGCCGCGATCCGATGGCGCCCCAGGAAAGAAGGGAGGCCGCTATGAACGAGGGCGTCCAGGGCGCTCCGCCGGTGATAGGGTGCCCTCGCTGTCGGGCCATGCTCCCGGCGGATCAGAAGGAATGCCCGATCTGCGGGGCGCGGATTCCGGAGGCCTCCCCCGGATCGGCGGATTTCCTCGGCCTCACCCTCGCTTTCCTGATGTATCCCCTCCTGGCCCTGGGGATCGCCTGTGCCGGTCTGCTGCTCTGCGTGGCTTTGCTCCGATGGCTGGGCCGGTGAGGAAGAACCGGTTCAGGGGTTACATCGTCGGGCTCCGGTTGATGAAGACCCGATCGCCGCTCCCGACGACTCGGGGTGGAACAGGCTGTGGGGTCCAGGCTCCTGCCTGGACCCCAGAATAAAGCCGGCATATGCGGCCGTAAGATCTATTCGATCAGCAGGAGCAGAGGGTTCTCCAGGTATCGGCGGAACGCCTGGAGGAACCGCGCGACCTCCGCCCCATCCGTCACCCGGTGGTCCGCGGAGACCGTCACTTTCATCCGCTGCCCCACGGTCAGCTGACCGTTCTTCACCACCGGCACCTCGCGGACGCTGCCCACGGCCATGATCGCGGCCTCAGGCGGGTTGATGATGGCGATGAAATGCTCCACCTCATACATCCCCAGGTTGCTCACCGTGAACACGCTCCCCTCGATGTCCTCCGGCCGGACTTTGCCGCTCCGCGCCCGTTCCACCAGCTCCTTGCTTTCCCGCGCGATCTGGGCCAGCGGCTTCTTATCCGCGTCCCGCAGCACCACGGTGATCAACCCTTCCTCCAGCGCCACGGCGATCCCGATATGGATGGCCTCGTGGCGCACAATGCCGCCTTCCTGATACGAAGAGCGCAACGCCGGGAACTCCCGCAGGGCCAGGGCTGCCGCTTTCACGACCATATCGTTCACCGAGACCTTGCCCCGCTCCCCCAGCGCCTCGTTGATCCGGGCCCGCCAGGCCATCGCTTCGTCCATATCCACCTCGACGGTGACATAAAAATGGGGCACGGTCTGTTTGCTGGCCGTCATCCGCCGGGCGATGGCCTGACGGAGCGGGCTGACGGGGATGGCCGTCGGCGGTGAAACGGGCGGAGGCGTTGGGGCGACAGCAGGGGCAGGAGCCGCCGCCGGCGTTGGAGCAGGAGCCCGGGCCTGCAGGTAGCGATCGATATCCCGCTTCACCACCCGGCCACCGGGTCCGGTTCCGGGGATCTCCCGGAGGTCGATCCCAGCCTCCCGGGCCAGCCGCCGGGCCAGAGGCGAGGCCTTCACCCGCCCGCCAGGCGCTGGGGTGGGGGTGGGAGCGGCAGGTGGAGCCGCCGGAGCGGGAACGGGCGTGGGGGCCGGGGCCGCGGGCGCTGGAGCGGGCGGGGCGGTCGGGGCAGGGGCCTGCGCTGGGGCCGCTCCTGGGACTTCCACCGGCTCATCGGGGGCTCCGATGATGGCGATGGGAGTGCCCACCGGCACGGTGGTCCCCTCCTCGATCAGCACGGCCTTCAGCACGCCCGAGGCCGGGGCTTCAAACTCGATGTTGACTTTCTCCGTCTCGATCTCCGCCAGGGGCTCCCCGGCCCGAACCGGATCCCCTACTTTTTTCAGCCAGCGGAGCAGCTTCCCCTCCACCATATCGAAGCCCATTTTGGGCATCGTGACCGTTGTGGCCATCCCTTGCCTCCACGGCATATGTTTCCGGACAGGACCTCGCAGAGCGCTTACAGGGAGCAGCGGCCGGCTTGCCCTGATGGCCTCTTCCCTTATCGCAGCAGCAGCTTCACCGCCTTCACCACATCCTCCGGCCAGGGAAGAACCGCCCGCTCGTGGTGCTTGTTATAGGGCATGGGAACCTCCCGGCTCCCCAGGCGCATCACCGGGGCGTCGAGCTCATCGAAGGCGTGTTCCTGGATACGGGCCGCCACCTCGGCGCCCACGCCGAAGGAGCGCCACTCTTCGGTGACGACCAGGGCCCGGTGGGTTTTGGCGACGGATTCATAAACCGGCTCCATATCCAGCGGGCGCAAGGTGCGCAGATCCACGATTTCCACCTCAATCCCCTCCCGGGCCAGCTGTTCCGCCGCCTGGAGGCTGGCCTGCAGCATCCGCCCATACGTCACGATGGTGCAATCCCGCCCGACCCGCTTGACCTCGCTCCGGCCGATGGGGACCACATAATCGCCCTCCGGCACCTCACCCCGCACCGGGTAGAGGGCGGTGTGTTCGATGTAGATCACCGGATCCTCGTCCCGCAGGGCCGCCTTGAGCATCCCCTTCGCATCATAGGGCGTGCCCGGGTAGACCACCTTCAGCCCGGGGACGTAGGCGAAATACACCTCGAAGGTCTGGGAGTGGGTGGCCGCGAGCTGACCCCAGCCGGCCGGCACCCGGATGACCAGGGGCACCTTGAACTGGCCGCCGAACATGTAGGACATCTTGGCGGCATGGTTGACGATCTGATCCAGGGCCAGGAGGATGAAGTTGATGGTCATGATCTCGGCGACCGGGCGCAGCCCTCCGAGCGCCGCTCCCAGGGCCACCCCCACGATGGCGGATTCGGCGATGGGCGTGTCGCGCACCCGTTCCTCCCCGAACTCCTCGTAAAGGCCGCGGGTGACGGCATACGTTCCACCGTAAGCGCCGACGTCCTCCCCCATAATGAAGACCCGATGGTCCCGCTGCATCTCCTCCCGCAGGGCCTGCCGGATCGCCTCCCGGATGGTCATCACCGGCATGGTGGATCTTCCTCCTCGTGATTTCCGGTGGGATGCAGAGTATAGAACCGCAGGAACGCCGCTCTGGATGACCTGCCCTGTCAGCGAGCCATCCCGATCATGCGCTCTCCCACTCTCGGAGGAACCGTTCATCCCCGCGCCATGCCCCTACGGGGTTGGCGTAGATGAAGTCGTAAAGCTCCTCCAGCGGGGGATCCGGGCTTTCCTCCGCGAAGCGCATGACCTCCTCCATCTCCCGTTCCACATCCTCGTGGATCGCATCCAGCTGCGCCTCCGGGATCCCCTCCACCTCGATCAGATGCCGGCGGAAGCGCTGGATGGGATCCCGCTGCTTCCACTTCTCGATCTCTTCCTTGGTGCGATAGAGCTCGGGGTCGGCGACCGAGTGGCCCTGGAAGCGGTAACACACAGCCTCCAGGAAGTAGGGGCCATTTCCGGCGCGCGCCCATTCCACCGCCCGCGTAGCCGCTTCGTAGACCGTTAGGACATCCATCCCATCGATCCGCTCCGCCGGGATGTTGGCCATGCAGGCTTTCTTATAAACTTCCGTAACCGCGGAGGCCTTCTCGATGGCCACGCCCATCCCGTAGAGGTTGTTCTCGCAGAGGAAGACGATGGGGGTTTTCCAGAGGGCCGCCATGTTCAGCGATTCGTAGAATTCCCCGATATCCGTGGCCGCATCCCCGAAGATGGCCATCGTCACCCGGGGTTCCCCCAGATATTTGGCGGCGAAGGCCAGGCCGACCGCCATCGGGAGATGCCCCCCCACGATCGCATGGCCGCCCCAGAAATTGTGCTCCCGGCTGGCGAAGTGCATCGAGCCACCGCGGCCCCGGCTGCATCCGGTCACCTTCCCGAAGAGCTCCGCCATCAGGATACGGGGATCCAGGCCCCGGGCGATCGCATGGCCGTGGTCCCGGTAGTGGGTGAGGAGATGATCCTCCGGCCGCAAGGCGGCGATGGCTCCCACCGCGACGGCCTCTTCCCCGATGTAAAGGTGCAGGAAGCCGGCGATCTTCCCCTGCTGATACGCGATGCGGGCCAGCTCCTCGAAGCGACGGATCAGGACCATCTGGCGATAAAACGAGAGTTTGGTCGCCGTATCCAGCTGCACGCCCGCCGCTGCAACCGCCTTCGAGGCGTTTCCTTTCCCTCGACTGCTCATCGGTGACCTCCTCCGACTCGTGCTCAGAAAATCTCTCAGGCGGATCCGACCAGCGTATAACCGGGCAGAGCGCTACGGATGGGTTGCTGGGCGGTCCGAATCATCCCTTCCCCATGGCCCCGGGCACCATCCGCCTCCGGCGAACTTCCCCCTCGCGTGGCGCTCTGGACCTTCAGGAGAGAGGATCCCACAGGTGCCAGTTTACATTATTCCCGGTGATTATAACACGCCCGGCGCGGAGCGTCCCTTTTCGGAGGGCCGGAGTGATCGAACCAGTTTCCCCCCGAGGTCCCAGCGCCGGGATTTCTTGCATACGGATGTGGGGAAGAGGAGTTAAGTTCCTGGAACCCCTCGAATTCACCGACACCGGCTCGCAACCGTTGTGGAACCTGTGCCCAGACGGGTTGGAGGAAAGCAGCCCCGCCTCCCGGATCTCACAGGAAATGCGCCTTCGGATCGGGCAGACGCCGGCTTGACCGATGGCTTTTTTCAAGGGTATCATATTCCCAGAACCCGGAGCGGGAAGGAGGGCCCGGATGGCACGGATGCGTCTCCCCGTGGTGGCCCTGGTGCTCATCGGCCTGCTGGGCCAGCCCCTTTCGCCCCTGCCCAGATCGCCGGTGGCTTCTCCCCCTGCCGCTACGCTCAGTAAGCCTGTCGCCGCCCCCCGCTTTCAGAGCCCATTGCCGCCGCCCACCCCGCCTGCGCCTGCCCCCTCCCCGCCGCCGCCCCTTCCCCTGCCACCTCCGGAGGAGATCCCGGTCACGCCCGGCACGGCCGCCCGCTTCCTGCACGGGCGGGTCACGGTGGAGGTCCCCCCCGCCGCCCCCATCGCCCGGTTGCGGCTGGCCATGCGGGAACAGCGCCGTCTGGGGGCGGGGCAGGCGGGGATCGCCCTCGCCTTCGATCTGCAGGCGGCGGATGGGACCGGCGCTCCCCTCTCCCGCTTCGCCGCGCCCCTGACCATCACCCTGCGCCTGGGGGAGTGGGTGAACTGGTCCTCCCGGCCGGACTGGCTGCGGCCGTGGGTCGGGTATTTCGATGAGGCCGCGCGCCGCTGGGTTCCCATCTCCCCGACCTTCGTGGATGAAGCGGCCGGCATCCTCGCCTTCCCCACGGATCACCTCTCGGTGTTTGGGGCCGGCACCCAGGGGGTGACGGTCAGCGGGTGGGTCCTCAACTTCAACGACACCCGGGTGGATCGCTTCGCCGGCGCCCTGGTGTGGGCATACCCCCTCGACCTTCCCCCGGGGCCAGGAGGGATTCGGCCGACCCTGGGCCTCGCTTACAACAGCCGCCGGATCGATGGGGTGCTGACCTGGGCCCAATCCGACGGCGTCGGCTGGGGCTGGAGCCTCGATGTCGCCGAGATCATGTGGCGGAACGTCCGGCGATGCTGGGATGGGGCGCACTATTACCTGTGCTGGGACGCGGTGCCGTTGCTGGTGCTCAACGGGGAAGCGTTGAAGCTGGTCCCGGAAACCGCTTTGCCCGGCAACGTCCAGTATCTCGGGCCCGGGTCGGAGTATCACTTCCGCACGGAGGACGAGCGGTTCTGGCGCATCGTGTGGAAGCCAGGGCCGGAGAACGGGTGGTGGGAGGTCACCCTCCCGGACGGCACCCGCTACCGCCTGGGGACCACCCCCGACAGCCGGCAGACCCTGCGGGGGTCCATCGGGCAGACCACGGGGGTGGCCACGGTCCGCTGGCGGGTGAAGGAGATCGTCTACCCCGCCGGGGTCACGGCGGCCTTCACTTACACGGAGCAGACCCTGAGCCAGCAGTGCGATCTCTTCCGGGCCGCCGGGCTGATGGGGAGCAACGAGAACTGCACGGGGGATGATCCGAACTCGGAGCGGGCCAGCTATCTCACCCAGATCGAATACCCCGGGACGCGGGTGCGGATCGTCTGGGACCGCCGCTGGAACGGCAACGGGCCCAACGACGGCTTCGGGGCCCAGGCCTATCGGGGGGACTTCACCGACGCCGGGATGGCGGCCATCTTCTGGCAGACCGACGCCGTGCAGAGGGTAGTGGTGGAGCGCCAGCGGGGGGATGGGACCTGGGCCGTGGTCCGGGAGATCCGCTTCACCTACGGGACCTTCATCCCCGAGGATGAGACGAACAAGCGCCTGCGGATCCTGACCCAGATCCAGGAGTGGGCCCCGGAGGGCAGCGCCTGGAAGGCCCTGCCTCCCCTCACCTTCGGCTACACCGGGTATCCGAATAAAGACTGGTGCAATGTCTTCGCCCAGCCCTGCTCGGAATGGGACCAGGCCCGCTTCTTCTACCCCCGCCTGACCCGCCTCGACAACGGCTATGGGGGGAGGATCGAGATCGGCTACGAAACCCCCGACGGCGGCCACTGGCAGGCCAAGAACTACCGGGTGGCGTGGCGGACGGTCACCGACGGCCTGGGCGGGGGATGGCAGGAGGCCTACGCCTACAGCGGCGACCCCCGGGGGCGCTGCTATCTCTTCTGGGGCGAGGACCAGACCGGCTGCACCTGGCCGGACGCCTTCACCGGCCCCACCGGCGGCCCCTTCCTGGGCTACCGGGAGGTGAGCGTGGCGATCCGGGATCTCGCCGGGTCGCTGGTGCGAAGCGAGTGGAACCGGTTCGCCCTCCCCGAAGGCCCCACCAACGACCCCTGGCCGGTCCGGGGCCGGATGCGCCAAGCCGCCCTCTCGGATCCCGACGGTCGGGTTCTGCAGACGGTGGACATCGCCTATGGGATCTCCCCCACCGCAGGCGGGGCACACTTCGTCTTCCCCCAGCGCCAGGACACCGCCACCGACGGCCGCACGGCCCGCACCGAATGGCGCTACGACGCCTACGGGAACGTCACCGCCGTCTTCGAGCACGGCTTCCTGGACGTCTCCGGGGACGAGCGCACCACCCACCGGGGCTACGCCTACAACCTCTCCGCCTGGATCCTGGACAAAGTCGCCTGGGAGCGGGTCTACGAGGGCCTCACCGAGGACATCGGCGGGACGGCCCTGCAGACCGAAACCCGCTTCTTCTACGATGGCGCCTCCTCCTTCACCACCCCACCCACGAAAGGCCTCCTCACCCGGGTGGACCGGGGGAAAGAGGGCTGGGGCTGGGTGACGGAGCAGGCCGCCTACGACGCCTATGGCAACCCCACCGTCCTCACCGACGCCCGGGGCTTTACCACAACGTTCGGCTATGATCCGAGCGGGGTCTACCGGGTGTGGGAGCGCAACGCCCTGGGGCACACCACCCGCTATGAATACTACGGGGTGAACGAGAGCGACCCCGGCGCCGGGCGGGGGCCGGTGGGGGCTTTGAAGCGGGTGGTGGACCCCAACGGGGCGGCCACCGCCTACACCTACGACCCCTTCGGGCGGCTGGTGGGGGAAATCCATCCCGGGGACAGCTGGACGCTGCCCACGCGGCAGTGGGTCTATGGAACCCCGCGGCCGGCCGCCCTGTTCCCCAACGGAGACTTTGAGGCCGATGGGGGATGGGCCAGCTATGGAAGCGGGATCGCCTGGGGCTATGCCGCCGGGGCGGGCCGAAATGGGAGCCGGGCCCTCTGGATCCGCACCACCCAGGAAGGCGACCACTGGGTGGGGAACTTCTCCAGCAGCTGGCAGGCCGGAGCGCCTTACTGGATCGGGGCCTGGGTGCGGGGGAGCGGAGGGGTGTGCCTGACGGTGTCCGCCCGAGCCGGATGGGAGCAAGCGGCAGCCTGCGGGACGGCGACGACGGACTGGCAGTGGCTGGAAGGGCGGATCGTCCTCCCACCGGATGCCACCCAGTTCCACCTCCTGATCCGAACGGGGGTGGGAGAGGTCTGGATCGATGAGGTGCGCATCGGCCCACCCCTGACCCCATGGCGGATCGAACGCTGGGATCGGGAGGTCAGCGGATGCAGTGGATGTGTGCAGCCTACCTTCACCTTCTACAACGGACTGGGATGGAAGCTGCAGGAGCGCATCGAGAAGGACAACGGGACGCTTCAGAGCGTGCGCAACTGGGTTTATGATCCCCTGGGGCGGGTGATGCGGGAGGACCTCCCGGTGGAGGAGCTATTTTCCTGGGAGTTCCTCCGACCGACCGGATGGGAGAGCCGACCGGCCACCCGCACGACCTACGATGCCCTGGATCGCCCTCTTACCATCACCGCCCCCGACGGCTCCGTCACCCGCTATGCCTACGCCGACGGCGGCGTCCTGGCCCTCGATCCCAACGGCCACCAGACCTTACGGTGCACCGACGGCCTGGGCCGCCTGGCCGAAGTCTACACCTTCCAGGGCGCCTTCTCCGCCCCCACCCTCGCCGCCCAGCCCCTCGCCGTCGCCCGCTACCGCTTCAACGCCCTCGACCGCCTCACCGACGTCCGGGACCCCCTGGGCAACCGGATCCGCATCGCCTACGACCCCCTGGGCCGCAAGGTGCGGATGGACGACCCGGCGATGGGGACCTGGTTCTACCGCTACGACCCGGCCGGCAACCTCCTCGCCCAGGTGGACGGACGGGGCTGGGCGGTGAACTTCTACTACGACCCCCTCAACCGGCTGAAGGGGAAGACCTACACGCCGGGTATTTCCGACGGCGCCGCCTACGTCCCGCCGCCGGATCCGGGGCCTTCCGGATATGCCGTGGGCTATGCCTACGACGAGCCCGGATACGGGGCCTCCCTCGGCCGCAAGACCCGCGCCTGGACCGCCGACGGCATCCAGCGGACCTGGGCCTACGACCCCCGGGGCCGGGTCACCACCGCCACCCTCACCATAGACGGCCAGCCCTTCCTCCAGACCTTCGCCTACGACGCGATGGATCGCCTCACCCGGCGGGTGGACCCCGACGGCGAGGCCCTCCAGCTCGCCTACGGCCCCCACGGCTGGCCCACCGCCCTCACCGGATGGGGCACCTACGCCCAGAACGCCACCTACAACGCGGCAGGCCAGCTCACCGGGCTCTCCCTCCTCGGCGGTGGCGTGCTGAACCGCACCTACGACCCCCGCACCCTGCGGGTGACCCGCATCCAGGGCCCCGGGCTGGACCTGGGCTACGCCTACGATCCGGCCGGGAACGTCCTTCGGATCACCGACACGGCCCGCTCGGAGGTCTGGACCTTCGCCTACGACGAGCTGGACCGCCTCATCGGGATGAGCGGGCCGGTGAGCGGGACCTGGACCCTGGACGAAGGAGGGCGGTGGCTGCAGCGGACGGAAGGGGCGCAGACCTGGACGTATGACTACGGCGACCCCGCCCCGCCCTCCGCTCCGCCGGGGCCTTACCGGGTCTACCTCCCCCTGATCGCCAAAAGCCCCACTGTCCGCTGCCTGGACGAGGCCTGGCACGCCGCCTGGGTGGAGCGCGATACAGGCCGCTCCTGGCGGCTGCTTTCCGTAAGCGATGGCACCACATTGGGGTATGATGGGAACGGGAACGTCCTCACCCGCACCGTGGGCGGTGCCGAATGGCGCTATGTTTACGATGCGGAGAACCGCCTGGCGGAGGTGTGGCGGGGCGCGGAGCGGGTGGCCGCCTTCCGCTACGACGCCGAAGGGAACCGGACCGTGCGGGAGGTGGCGGGGGTCCGCACCGTGGCCGTGGACGACGGCTACGAGGTCCGGGGCGGGGTGGTGCGGAAGGTCTACCGCCTGGGCGGCGAGGCGGTGGCCGTGCGGGAGGGGGGCGGAGTCTGGGCCGTGGTAGGGGACCACCTGGGCAGCCTCGCCGTCCTGGCCCAGGGGGGAAGCCCGGCGGGCCTCACCCGCTATCTCCCGTATGGCGCCATCCGCCTGGAGACCGGCCTCTTCCCCACCGACCGCCGCTTCACCGGCCAGCGGTGGGAAGTGGTGCTGGGACTCTATGACTACCGGGCGCGATTCTATGACCCGACGCTGGGGCGGTTCCTCCAGCCGGACAGCCTGGTGCAGGCCGATGCCAGGAACCCAACACCTTACTTACCTCTGGCGGTCTCTTACGCTCATCCGAAGACCCTGGAACAGTGGAACCAGCTCCAGCAGTCACGCTGGCAGCCGAAGTCCCAGGCCCCCAGCACGCCGGCGGTCCTGGACCCGCAGTTCCTGAACCGCTATGCTTACGCCCGCAACAACCCCCTGGCCTATGTGGATGACACAGGCCACATCGCCTGGTGGGTGGTGGGCGGTATTTTTGGCGGGGTGGTGGGCCTCGGGGCTTATGCCCTTACCCATCGGGATCGCTTTGACTGGCGGGAGGCAGCGCTGTGGACGGCAGGCGGGGCGGTGGTCGGTGCCACCTTTGGGGCGGGAGCCCAGTGGGTGGCCGGGGCGCTGGGGACGGCAGAGGCCGCTACGACAGCGGCGACGGCAGCGACGGCAACCAGTCCTTGGGCTTTGCCGGCCCTCCAGCGTGGTCAGCTGATTCACCGCATGCTGGGGGCCAATCTCCCCCCGAACTTCCCAGTCATTGACCGCTTTGTGAACGGAGTGGCGACAAGCATCAAAACGCTGGATCTTAATGCTCCAACCTACCAGAATATCAGTATGCTGACAAACAAGGTGCAGGGCTATATCAACACACTGGCTAATTTCCAAGGAGCTCGACATATACAAGCGCATATGATTACAGGGCGTGAATTGCTCTTGGCTGTCCCGAGTGGTGCGGGCACGCAGGCACAATGGGCTGCGCTTCAGGCATTGCAGCAATATGCAGCGAACCTGGGCGTGATACTGACCATTGTTCAGATCCCATGACCTGATGGAGGAGAAGCGGCATGATCGAGGTGGCTGAAGTCTTCATCTGGGGCAACAAAGCGTATCTCCCCGTCATTGGCAAGACGGAGGTTGGTTTTTTCTGGGAAACCGGTCCACTCCTGACCGCGGAACTCACCGTCGATGCGTTGACCACAGCCCTGGAGGAGATTGTTAGAATCGGCAATCCTCCGATGCGCCATCCAACCCAGGCCGAGTTTCGCCGATTGACGCCGGTTCAGAAGGCCATTGGTATACGCAGCTGGAAGAAGATGGCTCAGGCGGGGGTCATTCGCTGTGGAATCTGGTGGACAAAGGACAGGATCCTGGTGGCCTTTTCACCTCGGGAGGCAAAGGACATTCAAGAGATCGATTTTGCACATCAGAAGGAATTCCCCCTCGACACCCCGCTGAGAGCTATTGCCGAATTCATTCTACAAGAAGTGTATGCTCGGCGAGCCGGGTCAACCGAGAAGGCATAAATTCTAAACCCCCGTTGGATAGTGAGTAGAGGGATGAGCAGAGTGTAGTGCGAGGGTATGAGGTGGTAGGGCGTGGGATCCAGGTAGCGGAAGGGGTGTTTCAGATCAGCAATGCCCTCGTAAGGAGGTGAGGGATGGAGTGGGAGCTGGTGGAGAAACTGATTCGGGGGAACGAGTTGCGACTCCAGAAGGGCTTTGAAAAAGCGCTGGAGATCTATTTCGGACTTCCCAATCGGCTCCCGGAAGATTCAGAGCTGCGAGCCTACATATATGCGCTGATCTCAAGCTGTTACTTTCATCTGAATCGTTACTATGAGGCGGTGGCTTTCACCGAGAAGGCCGTGGCGCGAATGCCGGAGGAAGTCCGATGGCACGAACAGTTGGCCGAATATTGCTGGCTGGGGACACTGGATCTGGAGCGGGCGGCTCAGGAAGTGCGCAAGGCCATCCAGCTGAACCCGAATTATGTGGGAGCCCTGGTGCTGGGGGCTGCCATTTATGGGGAGCCGGAGGAGGTGATCCGCCTGGAGGAGGCCATCGAGTGGATGGAGCGAGCCGTGCAGCTGGATCCGAATAATCCAGACTATTACATTCGTTTGGGCGCTCTTTATCATGATGCAGGTCGGGTGGAGGAAGCAAAGCGAGTGTGGATGAAGGCCCTTTTGTGCAGGGTTCCCCTTCGAGCGGAATCCGTGGGATGGGTTTGAGAACATCTTCTCGGGGAGTAAGGGGGCGAAGCGCTTTTCCGCAGCCTCACCGTCCTGGCCCAGGGGGGAAGCCCGGCGGGTGTGGCCCGGTATCTCCCGTATGGCGCCATTCGTTTTGAGACCGGCCTCTTCCCCACCGACCGCCGCTTCACTGGCCAGCGGTGGGAGGCGTCGCTGGGACTCTATGACTACCGGGCGCGGTTCTACGACCCCGCCCTGGGCCGCTTCTTGCAACCGGACCCCATCGTGCCTGAGCCGGGGAACCCGCAGGCCCTCAACCGGTATGCCTACGTTTACAACAACCCGTTGCGCTACCTGGATGATGGGGGGCATCTCCCGATCGTCCCCCTCCTGGTGGCGGGGGCGATCATCGCCCTCAAGGTCATCGACTACGGCTGGACGGCGTGGGATGCCTCCCAGAGCCTCCGGGTGCTGCAGGATCCCAACGTCTCGGAGGCCGCGAAGGCGGAAGCCGCGGCGAACCTGGCCTTGATAGCGGCCACTGAAGCCGCCGAGCCCGACGAGCTACTACCCATAGCCCTGCCCCTGGACGACCTGGCCCGCAAAGGCCTCCTGAAGGCAGGTCGGGAGATAGGAGAGCAAGCAACGCAACAGGCCGTGGAGGAGGTCGCATCTGCGGCCATCCGGAAGCCGCCCATTGTCATCGGGGAGAATATGGAGCGAGTGCGAAGGTACGCTCAGCAAATCGGCGGTGAGACTATTGAGGATTTCATCCCAAAGGGCGAATGGACTTTCGAGAAAAACCGAATCTGGATTCGGCAAATGCGGGAAGAAGGTCGTCTCATTGTGGATATCGGTCCAGACTTCAGTCGGCGGGTGCAACGCTGGAAGGAGGGGGAAGTTCCATGGTCCTGGGTTTATAACATGGAGCGGATGGAGTTGAAGGGATACGAAGGATATCGGAAAATCTTTCAGCGTTTTGGGAAGTGGCGTGGAGGAGTTACGGGCATAGATTTTGACTGAGGAGGTGAGCGATGAGCGTTTTGCTTTCCCAGTTTTTCCTGGAGACTGTTCGGTCAGAGTTCGCCTTCCTGGTGGAACAGTACGGCTTCTCTGGACCTTATTCAGACTTTTCTTCGTATGTAGACAAAGTTTGGTTTATGGGCAAGAATCTGGCAATCGAGTTCACTTTCGAATGGCGGGATCAAGATATCTCCTGTCTCATTGTTCGCCTGGAAGATGGGAAAATGCCATCGGGCTGGGCTGTAAATGAGAAGGGGGAACGAATTCGGATTTATTTGGCGGTTTGGCTTCAAGAACGAGGCATTCATGAGCCATTATTTACCAAAATAACATCAAAAGATATAGAAGAAAAGATTAAAACACGCATTAAAGATTACGCCAAAATATTGAAGGAATATGGTCATGATATATTACGAGACCAAGCAGATGTTGTGTTTGGATCGTGAAGCGACAAGTCACCCTAGGGCATTGCCTGCAACCGGATCTGCTGGTGCCGGGGCTGGGGAACCCGTAGGACTTTAACAGATACACATATGCCCCCAATAATCCCTGCGCTACACCGACCCCAGCGGCCACGTTCCGGTCATCCTGGTGATGATGGGGATCGGTGCAGTCAGCGGTGCCCTCATCAACTACGGCTTCCAGGTGGTGGCCAACATCCGCCAGAACGGCCTCACCGTCCAGGCCTTTACCCACGTCAATTTGGCCTCCATCGGTGCCAGCGCCCTCGCCGGAGCTGTGGGTGGAGCTACATTCTATGGAGCCAGCGCCGTGCTGGGAACAGGCTTGTGGGGAATGATAGGTGCAGGCGCCTTCAGTGGGGCAACCTCCGGACAAGTCGCACGAGCAACGGAGAACCTCCTGACCGGAAGGCCGGTGGGGGAAGGATTGGGGGATCCCGCCGAACTGGGACGGGATGCCCTGATCGGTGGCCTCAGCGGCGGGGTCTTTCACGGTGTGGATCGGATGGTAATGCGAGCGGCATTTCGGGGAACCTACGTCCGCTATATCTCCGAGGGAGAACTTCAAGCCATCCAGGAAACCGGATTGCTCCGGGGAGGGAGGCCAGGTAAAACTTATTTTACCACCGATAAATTTGAGGCAGGAGAAGCCTTAAGTCGCTTGGCCTTAAAAGAAGCCCCGATGTATCGAATAGAGTTTGAGATTAGTTCCCAGGTTCGCATCTATGGTCCTCAGCGAATTCGGCCTTGGTTCTGGCCACGAGATCCTGGATTCCGGGCTGGCTGGGGGATTGAATATTGGTCCCCAGATCCTGTTCACCCCCGCCTTTTACGCATTGAGCGTTTGAAATAAGGGGATATAATTATGGGAACAAAATCCCAGTTAATTATCGTAGAACCTTATGATGAGTTTGAAATCATTTATGGAGAAGTTTCTCGAATTCCTTTCCTGTTTCGAGCCACAGATGGCCGTGTTTTCTATTTATGGCCCTACGGATTGCTTGATCAATTGCTAAATTGGTGGCTAAATGGAATTATGGATGTGATGATAATAGATCATAAAACTAAGAAATGGATAGGTAGGGGAGATTTAAAGAAAATTAAAATGTAATGTAAGGTTCTTGGCGGATCGCCGCTTCACTGGCCAGCGGTGGGAGGCATCTCTGGGCCTGTATGACTACCAGGCGCGCTTCTATGACCCGGCCCTGGGCCACTTCCTCCAGCCCGATCCCCTGGTCCCGGAGCCGGGGAACCCGCAGGCCCTCAACCGGTATGCCTATGTTTACAACAACCCCTTACGCTACACCGACCCCAGCGGGCATTGCGCCCTGCTGGAGGAGCAGGCCAGCGGGCTCTGTGTTCGCTTCACCCCCGAAGGCACCCTGCACATCGTCCAGGGCGGCTCGGTCTTCGTCAATTGGGTGGAAGTGGCCCTCGCTAATGCCCTGCTCTCCGGAAACCCCCGTTACCTGGAGAACCTCCCCAATGGAGCCGGATGGGCCATCGCCCCATCCCTTTCCCGGGTGAGGACAGAGCTGGAAGAAGCCAATGGGGAGGGATCCACCAGGGGGCTGGGGTTGGATCCCTTATGGCTGTTGGGGCTGGCAATGGCAGCGGGGAAAGCGGGGGAAGATCCTGCAGGTCCGCCCCCGGTATGGCTCGAGCTGGTCCCCCCGAAATACCGGGAGACCGTAGCCCGACCCTTCCAGGGCACCCCCCAGGTCATCACCCTCCAGGAAGACTTGATCGTCTATCGCCACTGGGGAGGCGAGGCTCGCGAGACAGGATCTCCCTGGTTTTCTCCGAAACCCTACGTTCGACCAGGGAACGCTCGGCGTTATCTGGCTCTCCCACCATGGAATACAGCAGAGAGGATCTCGGTGTTCCGAATTCCAGCCGGCACCACTGTTATCATTGGAAGGGTAGCTCCGCAAGTTGAAAGCTATGGACCTTACGCAACTGGAGGAGGTATCCAGATTTATCTTCCCCGCCCTGAAGCGGCAGTTTTAATTGGACCCCTGGATCTAACTGGACGCTAAGGAGGCAAACATGGAGGAAGAGCTCAAATTAAAGATAAAAAAAGCGATTTATGAAATTGATAAGCGAATAATTGAGCCAAATTCCCCCAAATTATTGATATATATGCGTGAGTGGTTGCAGCAAATGATGGATGAGCTTGAGAAGCCAACACCCAACTCTCAGAAGTTACTTGGATTGGCCAGCGGGTTAGGACGGGGAGTTACAGATGATTATGAATTCTCATCAGGGCCGTTAGGAAGCCAATTATTGGAGATTGTTTCTGATATCGTTCGCATGTATGATCCTCGATTCCAAAATAAGTAATTTATATCTACGATCCCATCCTGGGCCGCTTCCTGCAACCCGACCCCATTGTGCCCGAGCCCGGCAATCCGCAGGCGCTCAACCGGTATGCCTATGTCTACCACAACCCCCTGCGCTATACCGATCCCAGCGGCCACTGCCCCTGGTGCGTGATCATCGGATTTGGGGCCCTGATCGGCGCGGGGGTGAGCTACGGCGTTCAGGTGGCCGCGAACATCAGCCAGAACGGCCTCACCGTCCAGGCCTTCACGAATGTCAACTGGGCCGTCGTGGGGGCTGGAGCTGTGGCCGGGGCGGTGGGAGGTGCGACGTTTGGTTTGGGCACCGCGGTGTTCGGGACCGGGGCGGTGGGCACCGTGGCCGCTGGGGCTGTCAGCGGGGCCGCGGCCGGACAGGCGGCCCGGGCGACCGAAAACGTCCTCAGCGGACGAGCGATCGGGGAAGGCCTGGGAGATCCAGGAGATCTCCTGCGGGACGCAGCAATCGGCGGGGCGCTGGCCGGCATCGGATATGGGATGGGGCGGCTGGCATCGCCGGCAGCGGCGGAGGCGGCCGGAAGCCTGGAACCCCCGATGCTGCGAGCGGGACGCCTGGCCCACCAGCGGTCAGGAGTCAGATATCTGGAGGGGATTCCCCCGGAGCAGCGGCCCTTCGTGGATATCGATCAAACCTTCGTGGACCTGACCGGCCGGCGCTTCCGCCCCGATGTCGTCAACCACGTCACCGGCGAGGTGGTGGAATTCAAACCCCAAAGCTGGTTAAAAGATGCGAAATTAAAAGCTAAAGCGGAAAACCAGGCAAAGAGTTATGCAGCTCGCTTGAACGCGTTATATGGGGACTGGCGCCGGTTGGAGGGGCTGCCGGAATACTGGTGGCGGGTGGAGTATTACCGCTGAGGAGGCGAAGGAATGAACGAGATCCGGGCGGTAGGAATGGTGATCTACACCTACGAGAGGCTGGAGCAGCGACTGGATCCCCTATGGGACTGGCTGCATCACGTGGAACAGTGGGCCGGCCGATCTTATGCGGAATTCAACTTCGCTTCCCAGGCCAGGGAGTCGCTACGAGTCTGGAAAGCCACCTCCCAGAATCTGGAGAAACTCTACCAGCGATTGCAAACAGAGCAACCATGGTCTGAAGTCCTCTTCGGATGGCCAAGAGGAGCGTTGAGGGATGAGACTATTTTAAAGCAAGGCTTACTCGTTGCTATCAAATCCCGTCCTCAACCGGAGCGGGGGATGGAAAGCTATCGCACCCCCTCCTATGTTTATCTGCAAGCTCATCCAGATGTGATCCAAGCAAGCACAGGAGGCGTGGAGGGATTTGTGAGGCTGGGGATGGCCGCCTGGGAGATCGCGGAAGGCGTATACGGCTTCATCGATGTGGAAACCGGCATCCCCCTCCAGGATGATATTTTTCGCAACGCCATCCATCTCTTTGACAGCACCGTGCCCCCCGAATATCACCGGGAGTTCCGGGCGTGGCAGGAGCTGATGCCCAAACTGGACAAGCGGGCCTGGAAGGCCTTCTGGGGCAACTTCCTGGGAGCGGAACATCTGCGCCAGCTGGGCGGTATCCAGGAATTGCGGCGCGCCGATCCCCTTTACCAGCTGCGGCCGGAATACCTGGAGCAGGCCTACCAGCGGGGGAAAGAGATCCTCCGCGCCAGTAAGAGCTATGTCGGCTGGTATGAGCTGGCCGGAGGCGGGGTGCTGTTGACCCTTTCCGCTTCGCCCCTGGAGGGGTTGGAAAAGGAGGTCCAGGAACGGCGCGAGCGGTTGCAAGCGGTGCTGGCGCCCATCGCCCTCTCGGTGACACCAGAGGAATAAGCGCCCAGGGATCGTTGCCTTCTTCCCCACCGACCGCCGCTTCACCGGCCAGCGGTGGGAAGCTTCCCTGGGACTCTACGATTATCGAGCGCGGTTCTATGACCCCGCCCTGGGCCGCTTCCTCCAGCCCGATCCCCTGGTCCCGGAGCCGGGGAACCCCCAGGCCCTCAACCGGTATGCCTATGTCTACAACAACCCCCTGCGCTACACCGACCCCAGCGGCCACTGGCTGGAGACCGTCTGGGACATCGCCAACATCATCTGGGATATCTACGAAATCCGCAAGGACCCCGGCAATGGGTGGAACTGGGGTGCGCTGGTGGTGGACGTGGGGGCGGCGATCTTGCCGTTTGTGCCCGGCGGTGTCGGCGCCGTGGTGCACGGCGGCAAGGCAGCCCGGTCGGCCGTGGAAGCCGCCCGCCACGCCGATGAGGTGGTGGATGCAGCCCGGGTGGTCGCGGAGGCAGCCACCCACGCCGATGAGGCTGTAGATGCGCTACGGGCAGCCGAACGCCTATCCCAGGCGGGGATTAGCCTGGAGCGGTTCCGCAGCGTCGGACGGGAAAGCATCCCTCGCGTCCTGGAGGCATTCGGCGATGCGATCCGACCGATGGGTGACATCCCGGAGGCATTCCGAGGTCGGCGAGTGACAACCCTGGGGCGGACGTGGGATATTGAGGCAGCAAAAGAGCTGGGCGGCTTTCGGGTGCTGGATGATCCCAACTGGACAATCGAGCGCAACTTCGAGTGGCTGAAGGAGGCAATTGAAAATGGGGATGTGTTCTACCTCGCCTCTCCTGTGACGGAAGCGAACTTATGGAATCCTAAAAGAGGAGACGTCACGGTCTATTTGCGTGAACTTGACATGCTATTGCAAGCAGGATATCGGCGGATAGGCGATTACTTGATTCCACCCCAATAGGAGAGAAGAGTATATGCCAGAAATGATAACAATACACGAAGCTGCCAAAATTATTAATCAGATTCCCGCTAATCATTATTGGGAAAAGAAATTACCATCTAAAGAGGATAATCTCATCTGCAAAATCTGCAGCGCCTATCAGAAAGCCTCTTCAGGTGAGCAACAAAAATTCAGGAAAGATTTGGAGACAAATGGATGGCAAGTGCTATGGTCATTCCTGAGGCGGGCAGCGATGTTAGGGGCGCGTGAGAGAATAACCCAATGGATTGTGTGTGGACTCATCAGCTTGACGATTTGTGCAGAGGATCCTGAAACGGAACCCTATGATGTGCTCATAGATCTGGCAATTCTCTATCACAGCGCGTGCCAAGTGGGAGACCCCCGTCGGATCTTTGAAGCCGGTGTGCAACATGTGGAAGACGAGCGCATCCGACAGTTGATTCTGGGCTTTCTCGACCGCGATCCTCGAGATCAACGTCCAGAAGCAATGGGATGGGAAATCATTCAAGGACCGAGCGGCCTCATCTACCGGTTTGACGATCAGCCTATCCCGGAAGGTCATCTCTGATTCACAGATCCTGGCACTTTAACAACTCAAGCGCGCCGTTGCGGCTCCTTCCCCACCGACCGTCGCTTCACCGGCCAGCGGTGGGAGGCGTCGCTGGGGCTCTACGACTACCGGGCCCGCTACTACGACCCCGCCCTGGGCCGCTTCCTCCAGCCCGACCCGCTGATTCCGCAGCTGGGGGATGTCAGGGCGTGGAACCGGTATGCCTACGTTTACAACAACCCGCTGCGCTACCTGGATGACGGAGGGCATCTCCCGATCGTCCCCCTTCTGGTGGCCGGGGCGATCATCGCCCTCAAGGTCATCGACTACGGCTGGACGGCGTGGGATGCCTCCCAGAGCCTCCGGGTGCTGCAGGATCCCAATGCCTCGCAGGCCGCGAAGGCGGAAGCCGCCGCCAACCTGGCCCTGATCGCCGCCACCGAGGCCGCTGAGCCCGATGACCTGCTCCCGGTCGCCCTGCCCCTGGATGACCTGGCCCGGAAGGGGATCTTGAAGGCAGGTCGAGAGGTGGCCGAGGAAGCCGCCGAGCGGGCGGGGAAGGAGGCGGGCGAGGAGGCTGGTCGCCTCATCCGCCACCATATCGCCACCAACAAGAACTGGATCCGAGACCCGAGATGGTCGGAGCGATTCCACAAACTCTTTGCCCGGGGTGGGATGACCCTGGAGGATGCGGCGAACATCGTGGAATTGCCGGCTGAGCTGCACAAGGGTCCTCATTCGCAGGCATATCATCAGTGGGTGTACCGGCGGCTGCAGGAGGCGATTGCGGGGTTAGATGATCCAACGAAGGTTCGTGCCCGGTTGGAAGCGGAATTGCGAGCCATTGCGGAGGAACTGAAGGCCCACCCGGAATACTTGCGGAATCCGCCGATGGGAGGAGGGCGGTAATGCGCTACTATGAGTGGACAGCGAACTCAGAGGGCAATTGCGTAGTTCGGGACTTCAAAGTTCGGGGATGGGAAGATGAGTTCAAGTTGCTGTGGAGGCTGGAGGAGGGGCGTCCACTGAGGGAAAGCGAATGGGACGCGGAGGCTGTGGCTTATTGGGCGGAGGATGCTCCTTTAACGGATTTGCCTTTCACCGTCCCTGATTTCGTGCTCCTTTCTCCTCGTCTGAAAGAACTTCTGGAGAGTTTGGGACTGGGCCCTGAGGTTCAGTTTCTGCCCATTCGGGTGATCGGGGAGAAGAGCGGACGGGAGGTGGGTGTTTACTATGTGGCTAACTTCCTGCGGCGCATCCCTTGCTTGGATCTGGAACATTCCATATATGGCCGATATGGGGATCATCCGGAGGATTTCCGGGTTTTTCCTGAGAAGATTGGACAGATCCGCCATGTCTTGAAAGCAGTGTTGCGGCAAGAGGCAATTGGCGATGCCTGGTTGTTTCGGGTGGATGAGTGGGAGTATATCGTGGTGATCCATGAGGAGGTGAAGCGGGCGATGGAGGAGGCTGAGATCACCGGGTGCTGGTATCAAGAGTTAGAGGTGGTGTAGGTTCAGCCCTTTAACAACCAAATACCGCCGCTTCACCGGCCAGCGGTGGGAGGGGACGCTGGGCCTTTATGACTACCAGGCGCGCTTCTATGACCCGACCCTGGGCCGCTTCCTGCAACCGGACCCCATCGTGCCCGAGCCTGGCAACCCGCAGGCGCTCAACCGCTACGCCTACGTCTACAACAACCCGCTGCGCTACACCGACCCCAGCGGGCACGTCGTCCAGCTTCCCTGCCCCTGGTGCGATCGCCCCTGGATCTCCACCCAGGGCTGGCCAGGCCTCGCCGTCGGTCTGGCCAAAGGCGCCTGCGCCGTCCTGGGCTGTCAGATCGACCCCGTCACTGGCCTCCTCTCGGGACCTTCCTATGCAGAATGGCTCCAGGCTCAGACCCTGGGCCTGGGAGGGCTGGCAAGCCCGGTCCAGACCCCCAGTGGCTGGCTGAAGGCCAGTGGAGTCGAAGTGGCCGCCGAGCTTCGAGCCCTGGGCGCACGAGGCGTGCCGGGCGTGGAGCGCCTGGCGGCGATGATTGAAGGAGGCCTGCGCGGGGCTGTCTTCCAGGGCCAGCGAGCCCTCCATTACGCCGAACAACTCCTGGGCGTCGAGGTGGAAATCGCATTTCCCAAAGGCCTCGGGCGTGTGGACCTCCTCCTCACCGGCAACCGCATCGTCGAAACCAAAGCCTGGGAAAATTGGGAAAAACTGGGGCCTGAAATTCGGAGAAGCATCCTCAGGCAATTTGAGGAGCAGATGACGAAATACTTGAGTGATGCACGTTATACTGTGCTGGTCGAGTTCAAGGGGAGGATCCCAGAAGAAGCGCTCCAGGTGCTTCAGAAGCTGACTCAGGACCCCCATTACACAGGGCGTCTGAACTGGACCACGGTTCCATAGCTGTCGGAGGAAATCAATGCTCCCGCGAGATTGGGTGGAAGCCCTCGAGCTGAATCTAAGCTTTTGCGAGCGCCTGGATCCTGAACAAGGCGCTACTCAGCTGATTCGCCTGATTGATCAGCATGGAGGCAAGTTCTTGAAATTGAATCGCCGCGAAGTGGAACCTGAGCCCCTGGCAGATATGGTCAATCTCTTCGTTCCCATTGAGCACCATCTGCTCCAGCCTGATGCCATGACAGATCCCGAAAGGGGAAAAGGACAGGCTTCGTTAAGCTTCGTGCCGGAAAGCCTGTACGTGAGCATCCGCCAGAACGTTTCTTTCCCGGATCTCCAGCGGGTGGATCCAGTGGCTCTGGGCCTGCTGACCCTCGGCCGGCTCCTCTACCCGGATCTGCGCCCCATATATGGATGGATCGATGAGCCCAGTGGGAATATCCCAGAGACCTCAGAAATCGCCTCCACCCAGCTCCGATATATCTTCTGGGCCAACTTCTGGGGACCAGCGTATGTGGAGCGGTATGGGCGGGATTTTCTGCGAGGGGCGCCAGGCTGGCGGGTGGAGGAGCTCGAAGACGGGGGGATCCTGTATGTGACCACCGCCAGCTATGTGGAGTGGTGGCTGATGACCCGCCTGGACCATCTGGATCCGGAGCGCCCGCGGCTGCGGCGGTGGCTGCTCGAACGGCGCGGGCAGCTGGCCGTGCAGCGGGCCGCCATCCTGGGATATTTCCGGGCGCGCATTCCGGAAATCGAGCTGTATTGGGCAAAGGTCGATCTGGATTGGCTTCCCTGATCCCACCCCGGTCCCGGAGCCGGGGAACCCGCAGGCGTTGAACCGGTATGCCTATGTTTACAACAACCCGCTGCGCTACACCGACCCCAGCGGGCACTGGCTGGAGGAGCGCAAAAAGCCCCTGGCCCATCTCGGCGTGGCTCCATCGGGCATCCCCAGATTCCAGGGAACAGCCGGCTGCGCAAGGGAGGAGCTCGCCGCTGGTCAACGCCAGGGGTCCACCGCGGCAAGCCCACCTGTGATACGATTAATCCGCGCAGGACCTGGCCCCTCCGGGCCGGTCCTGCTGAAACCCATCCTGTCACGAGGCGCTGGAGCGATGGAGATCACATGGTTTGGCCTGAGTTGCTTTCGTATCCGCAGCCGGACCGCGACGATTGTGACGGACCCGTATGACAAAAGCGTGGGGCTCAACCTGCCCCGCCTGAAAGCGGATATCGTCACCGTCAGCCACGACGCCCCGGGCCATAACGCCGTCCGCTCGGTGAAGGGCGAGCCGCACGTTCTCAGCGGGCCCGGGGAATACGAAATCGGCGGCGTGTTCATCACCGGCCTCGATATCCGGCCGGAGAACCGCCGCAAGCGGGATCGCGAGCGGCGCAATACGATCTTCCTCTTCGAGCTGGAAGATCTGCGGGTCTGCCACCTGGGAGACCTCCAGCATGTGCCCTCCCAGGCCGAGGTGGAGGAGGCTCTGGGGGAGGTGGATGTATTGCTCATCCCGGTCGGCGGTGGGGAGGCGCTGAACGCCGCCCAGGCCGCTGAGGTCGTCAGCCTCCTCGAACCCCGCATCGTGATCCCTATGCACTACCGGGTGCCCGGGTTGACCCTCAAACTGGATCCGGTCCAGAAGTTCCTGAAGGAAATGGGCAGCGAGAAAGCACCCGCCCTCGATGTCCTGAAGATCTCGCGGGGGGACCTGCCGGAGGAAACCCAGGTGATCGTCCTCAACCTCCAGGCTCAGGAGGAAGGATGAGGCAAGGGCTTCTCCTCGCCCTGGTCCTGGCATGGATGGGGTTCAGCTCCGCCTGTCGCCCCACGCCGACTCCCCCACCAACCCCTACCCTGGAGCCCCGGCTGCTCCAGGCCCGGGAGGCGCTGCAGCGGGGCGATGGCATCGCCGCCATCGCCGCGCTGGAGCCCTTCGTCCGGGAACATCCCGAGGCCCTCGACGCCCGGGTCTGGCTGGGGGACGCGTATGCGATGGCCGGCCGGATGGCGGAGGCCGAGCAGGCCTATCGGGAGGTCCTGCGGCAGGTCCCGGAACACGCCTCCGCCCGCCTGGGCCTGGGGACGGTGTTGTATCAAAGCGGTCGCCTGAGCGAGGCGATGGCCGAAGCCCAGCGAGTTCTGGCCAGGCATCCTCAGGAAGCACGGGCTCATTATCTGCTGGGCGCAGCCCTCCTCCAGCAGAATCGAATCCCGCAAGCCCGACAGGCCTTCGAGCAGGCCCTCCAGCTCCGATCCGATTTCCCGGAAGCCTACGTCGGACGTGGGGCGGCCCGCCTGCTCGAGGGGGATTTCGCCGGCGCCGAGGCGGACCTCCGACGGGCGCTGGCTTTGCGCCCCGGGATGCCGGAGGCTCACTACTGGCTCGGCCGGCTGCTCGCCCAGCAGGGTCAGGTGGACGAGGCTCAGCAGCATCTGCGCGCCTTCCTGGAGGGTCCCGCTCCTTCCCCGTTCCGGGAGGAGGCGGAGGCCCTCCTCCAGCTGCTTCAGGGTGCCTCCCCCGCCCGTTGAGAGCGGGCGCTCACCCGCCGGCGACGGCCTCGATGACCAGCGCGGCCAGACACTCGATGAGGAGGGGATCGTCGTTCAGGGAGCGGGTGCGCCGGAAGGTCAGCCCCCACCCTTGCGCCGCCTCCCGGGCTTCCACGTCCAGGTCGTAAAGGATCTCCAGGTGGTCGGCCACAAAGCCAATGGGGCAGATCACGATGTGGCGTGCTTCCCTTTCCTGCGCGATCGCCTCCAGGACTTCGAGGAGATCCGGCCCCAACCACGGCTCGCCCGTCGCACTGACGCTCTGATAGGCGAAGCGCCAGCGCTTCCATCCCAGCATCCGCGCCACCCGCCGCGCGGAATCCAGCAATTCCACCTCATAGGGATCCCCCTCCTCCCGTAACCGGGCGGGCAGGCTGTGAGCCGTGAAGATCACGAGGGTCTCCCCTTCGGGAAGATCCTCCAGCGCTTCCCTCAGGCGTTCCGCCATGGCCATGATGAAGAGAGGATGAGCGCCCCAGCCTCCGATCTCCACCACGGGGATCGTTGCGCCGTGAGCGACGAGCGCGCGCCGGACGGCAGCGTGGTAGGCGCCTACGCTCATCCGGGAGAAATGCGGGGCCAGGGCCAGGGCGATCAGGTGGTCCACGCCCTCCGCGAGCAACCCGGCGACCGCTTCCTCAATGAAGGGGGGCGCATGCCGCATCCCCACCCGAACACAAAAGGAATGCCCGAGGGAGAGCTGGGCCAGACGAGCCTCCAGCGCCTGGCCCTGCCGCATGGTGATCTCCAGCAACGGGGAACGCCCGCCGATGCGGCGGTAGCGCTCCCGCAGCGCTTCCACCTGCTCGGGAGAAGGCGGACGTCCCCCCCGGATATGGGTGTAGTAGGCCTCCACTTCCTCCAGCGAGCGCGGCGTCCCATAAGCCATCAGCAATACCCCGATGCGTGCCATGTCCAGACCCCCACCAGATGATTGCTTTCACCGGGCGGTCAGGCCTCCCCACAGGCCGCTGCCGGTGGATCCCAGCGGCCGGTCTTCGAAGCGGAGAGCAGCTTCGTCGCTGTTTCCCGCGCCTGTCGGATCAGATCCGGGATCCCGACCCCTCGATATGAGGCTCCCGTCAGCAGGAGACCGGGGAACGCCCGGAGCGCTCCCTCGATCGCCCGAAGGCGTTCCAGATGCCCGACCGTATACTGGGGCATCCCCTGCGGCCAGCGGTGCACCCATGTCCGCACCGGATCCCCGCGCAGGCCCAGCAGGGGCCGCAGGGCCTCCACGCTCCGCCGGATCAGAACGGGATCCTCCGCTTCCATCGCCCCCGAATCCCCCGCCCATCCCAGAAAGGCCCGCAGCAACACGAACCCCTCCGGCGCCCGACCTGGCCATTTGGAGGAGGTCCAGGTGCAGCCGGTCAGCGGGAAAGGCTCCTTCCGCGGCACCAGGAACCCGCTCCCCTGCAGGGGATGGGCGACCTGATCCCGGCGGAACGCCAGGGTCACCACCGCCGTGGAGGCGAACGGGATCTCCTGGAGCCGCGCCGCCGCCGCCGGGGCGAACGCGGCGATCAAGCGGGCGGCCTCCATGGCCGGAACGGCCAGCACCACCCCATCGGCCTCCAGGGTTTCCCCATCCTCCAGCGCCACCCGGTATCGGACCGCATCCCCCTCGCGGGTCGGAACCAGCGCGAGGACGGCGCGATCGAGCAGGACGCGGGTCTGTCGCAACGAGGCGGCCAGTCGATCCGTCAGGGCGCCCATGCCGGACCGCAGGGAGACAAACAGGGGTTCAGGGGATCCGGAGGGACGCGCGCTTCCCAACCCGCGCGTGAGGCTTCCAAACCGCCGCTCCATGGCGAGGAGGTGAGGGTAGAGCGCCTGCGTGCTCAGGCGCTCCGGGTCCCCCGCGTGGATGCCCGCGGTTAACGGCTCCGCGATGCCTTCGGCGAAGGCGCGGCCGAACCGGCGTCGGAGGAAGGCCGCCAGGGGCTCATCGCCATCATCCCGGCGCGGCGGGATCCACGGCTCCAGGAGCGCCCGGAGCCGCCCCCACCACGCCAGGCCGCGTGCCTGAAGCACAGCTCGGGGATCCGGGCGCAGGGCGAGGAGCGCCGGGGGGATCGGAACGAGCTGGCCCCGATGAAGCCGGTATACCGTGTGGGATCGGGGCGTGATAACTTCTTCCTCCAGCCCCAGCTCTCGAAGCAACGCCATCCCCTCCGCCTTCGCCCTCAGGATGGCATCCGGCCCTCCTTCCACCACAAACCCATCCTCGTGCACCGTGAGGATCTTCCCGCCCAGCCGGGGCGTTCGCTCGATCAGGAAGAGCTCGCCGTGCCATCGCCCCTCCACAATGGCGCGCTCCAGGAAACAGGCCACGCTCAGCCCCGTGATCCCTCCACCGACGATCACCACCCGCATCGTGGGGCCTCCCGATTCATCCCCGCCCTTCCACGGGCGGGTCCAGACGATAGGTGTGTATCCAATCGACCAGGCGGGCCACCGTGTCCGGCGGCGTCTCCGGCAGCAGCCCGTGGCCCGTGTTGAAGATGTGGCCCGGCCGGCCGCCGGCCTGTCGCAGGATCCGCTCCGCGTGGGCCGCCACCACCTCAAAGGGCGTCAGCAACACCGCCGGGTCCAGGTTCCCCTGGACCGCTACCCGATAGCCCAGACGTGCCCACGCCTGATCCAGCGGCACCCGCCAGTCCAGCCCGATCACCGTTCCCCCTGTCTCCGCCAGATCCTCCAGGAGCGCCGCCGTTCCGGTCCCGAACAGGATCACCGGGATCCCTGTCAGGCACACGGATTCCATCAGGCGCTGCAAATAGGGGTGGACGAACATCCGGTAATCCAGCGGGTTGAGCGTCCCGATCCAGCTCTCGAAGATCTGCAGAGCGTGGACCCCTGCGGCGGCCTGAGCGCGGGCGTAGCGGCTCAGGCTTTCCGTCAGCAGCGCCATCAGCGCGTGCCAGGCTCGCGGTTCCTGGAACATCAGCGCCCGAACCCGACTGAAATCCCGGGAGGCTCGACCTTCCACCAGGTAGCAGGCCATCGTGAAGGGCCCGCCGATAAAGCCGATCAGGGGCACCCGGAGCTCAGCCCGCAGCAGACGGATCGTCTCCAGCACGAACGGGAGATCGGCTTCCGGCTCCAGGACCCGCAGCCGGGCGATATCGGCCGTGCGCCGGATGGGGGCTTCAATCACCGGGCCAGTCCCCTCTTCCAGCGTTAGGGGCACCCCCATCCCCAGGAAGGGGAGGCTGAGATCCGAGAACAGGATGGCCGCGTCGACTTCGAAGCGCCGGAGCGGCATGCAGGTGATCTCCGCTGCCAGTTCCGGCTGCCGGCAGAGCTCCAGGAACCCATAACGCTTCCGCAGGGTCCGGTATTCCGGGAGATAGCGGCCGGCCTGACGCATGAACCAGACCGGCGTGGCGTCCACGGGCTCGCGGCGGCAGGCCCGCAGGAACCGATCGTTAAAGGCCACGGGCCACCTCCCGGAACGCCGCCCGGGCGGCCCGCAGGGTGCGCTCGATGTGGGCTCCGGTGTGGGCGGCGGAGACGAACCATGCCTCCAGTGGGGAAGGGGGGAGATAAACGCCACGCTCCAGCATGGCGTGGAAGAACCGGGCGTAGCGCGCGCGATCGGTGGAGGCGGCCGTGGCGTAATCCACCACCGGGCGCTCGGTGAAAAACACGCTGAGCATGGACCCGACCCGGTGAATCTGAACCGGCACGCCCGCCTGTTCGGCCGCCTCCCGCAGGCCCTCCGCCAGGGCAACCGATCGCTCCTCCAGCTGCCGGTAGAGCACAGGGGTCAGTTGCTCCAGGGTGACCCGCCCGGCGATCATCGAAAGGGGGTTGCCGGCGAGCGTGCCCGCCTGATAGACCGGCCCGGCCGGCGCCACCTGATCCATCAGATCCGCCCGCCCTCCATATGCCCCGACTGGAAGCCCGCCGCCGATGATCTTCCCCAGACAGGTCAGATCCGGTTCCACCCCGTAAAGGGTCTGAGCGCCTCCCCACGCCACCCGGAAGCCGGTGATGACCTCATCGAAGATCAGCAGCGCCCCATAGCGGCGCGTGAGCGCCCGCAAGCCTTCCAGGAAGCCCGGCTTCGGCGGCACCACGCCCATGTTCCCGGCCACCGGCTCCACGATCACCGCCGCGATCTGATCGGGGAACCGCTCGAAGAGAGCGGCGACGGCGTCCAGGTCGTTATAGGGCGCCACCAGGGTGTCCCGAACCCAGGCCTCGGGAACCCCTGCGCTGTCCGGGAGCCCGAACGTCGCCAGGCCCGAGCCGGCCCGGGCGAGGAGGAAATCGGCATGGCCGTGGTAGGCTCCTTCGAACTTGATGATTTTCGAGCGGCCGGTGGCCGCCCGGGCCACCCGCAGGGCACTCATCGTCGCCTCGGTCCCCGAATTCACAAATCGAATTTTTTGAATGGAAGGGAACGCCTCCTGGATCCGCAGGGCCAGCTCGAGCTCGGCCTCTGTGGGCGCGCCGTAGCTGGTGCCCCGGCGGATCGCCTCCCGCAGGGCGCGGACCACCGCCGGGTGAGCGTGGCCCAGGATCAGCGCGCCCCATGAGCCCACGTAGTCGATGTAGCGGTTGCCGTCCACATCCTCCAGGATGGCGCCACGCCCACGGGCGATGAAGCGGGGCGTGCCGCCCACCGCCCCGAAGGCCCGCACCGGGCTGGAGACCCCGCCGGGCATCCGCATCCGGGCCATGGCGTAAAGCTGCTCGGAGCGCTCGGTGCGCATCGCCGCCTCCTCAGGCCGGAAGATACGGGCACAGGGGATCGCTCTCCAGGGGATCTCCCATGTGCGCATACGCGCGGGCCCGGGATCCGCCGCAGATGGCCCGGAAGGGACAGCGCCCGCACTTCCCCTTCAGCGCGTCCGGATCCCGCAGGGCGCGGAACAGGGGATGCTCCCGGTAGATCGCCACCGGATCCTCCCGGCGCACGTCCCCCACGGGGATCGGCAGGAAGCCGGAAGGGTAGATCTCCCCGACGTAGGAGATGAACATCACCCCGTTGCCGTCCCGAACCCCGAACCCGCGGCGCGCAGCAGGGGGGAGGTGCCCGCCCGCCCGCTCCACCAGAACCCGCCGGTAGTGATGGGCCTCGGTGGTCTTGATCTCGAAGGGCACCTGGGGGGCCAGATCGATCAGCCAGTGCATCAGCCGCTCGCTCTCCTCCGGAGAGATCTCGCGGAGGAGCCGGCCGCGGCCGGTGGGGATCAGGAAAAAGAGGCTCCAGCGGCGGGCCCCCAGGGCGGCCACCCGTTCGGCGATCGCCGGTAAATCGGGCCGGGTTTCCGCACAGACCAGGGTGTTGATCTGGAGGGGAAGGCCGGCGGCGACCGCCCACTGAGCGGCCCGCACGGTCTGGGCGAAGCTCCCCAGCACCCCGCGCAGGGCGTCGTGGCGCTCCGCCGTGGATCCATCCAGGCTCAGGGCCATCATCCAGATCCCGGCCTCCTTCAGGCGAGCGACCACCGCCTCGGTGAGGGCATAGGTGCCGCTGGGGGTGAGCGCCACCGGAAAGCCCAGACGCCGGGCCTCCGCAATGAGATCGAACAGATCCGGGCGCTTCAGGGGATCCCCGCCGGTGAGCACCAGATGGGGGAGGGGATCCCCAAAGGCGGTCAGACGGCCCAGCAGCGCGAGGCCCTCCGCGGTGGAAAGCTCCCGCGGATCCCGCCAGGGGATCGCCTCCGCGCGGCAGTGCCGGCAGGCCAGATCGCACGCGCGAGTCAATTCCCAGTAGATCAGCAGGGGACGTTCCGTGTAGCGCATCGGGGCCTTCCCTCATCCCAGCAGATCCAGGACCGCCTCCGGGGGCCGGTGAAGGGCGGTGAAGATCGGGGTGTCCCGCAGGGTGTATTGACGGGCCTCCGTGCTCCGCAGGGCCTGGACCAGATCGGAGAACAGGACCAGGTCCTCCGTCTCATAGACCACCACGAACTCCTGATCCTGGAGGCCGAAGGCGTAAAGCAGCCACTGGCGGATCGCCGGATATTGCTTCCCCACCCGGATGTGCTCGTTCATCATCCCCTGGCGGGCGTCCTTGCTCATCCGATACCAGTCCGCTGTCTTCACGAAGGGATAAACGATCAGATAGGGCTTGCGGTCCCCATCGAAGGGATCGATCTCCTGGGGGGAGCGCCCGGCGGCGTAGATAGAGGGGCGGGTGAAGCCCCAGAGGGCGAGGACGGGCTGGAAGAGGGTCCGGCAATCGTTGACGGCCCGGGCGAACCGTTCAAAGAAGCGGGCCGGGAGGTCCGTCGTCTCCACCGGATCCGCGCTCCAGACCAGCAGATCGGCCTCCACACGGCTGGGGAAGACCTGATACAGTTCCACGCGCGCGGCGACGCCCTGAAGCCGTTCCCACCAGGCAGAAGCCTGAGCCCGGCGCTGAGCCGCCGGCAGCGCCCAGAAGGAATCGCTCAGCCGGAAGAAGGCGAAATGCCCGAGGACCGTTTTCTCCATCGCGTCCCTCCGGATGGGAGGATATAGGGGAAACAGGGGCGCAGCGGCGCCATGCCCCTACTCGCGCAATCGGCGGGCGGCCTCCCGGGCGAAATAGGTGATGATGAGATCGGCCCCCGCCCGTTTGATGGCGGTGAGGATCTCCATCATGGCCCGCTCCTCGTCCAGCCAGCCCATCTGGGCCGCCGCCTTCACCATGCTGTATTCCCCGCTCACGTTGTAGGCCGCGAGGGGGTGATCGAAGCGCTCCCGGGCCCGGCGGATCACGTCCAGATAGGCCAGGGCCGGCTTGACCATCACGATGTCCGCCCCCTGGGCGATATCCCGCTCGATCTCCCGCAGGGCCTCCCGCGCGTTCGGAGGGTCCATCTGGTAGCTCCGGCGATCGCCAAAGCGCGGGGCGGAGTCCGCCGCCTCCCGGAACGGCCCATAGAAGGCGGAGGCGAACTTCGCGGAGTAGGCCATGATCCCCACATGGGGGAAGCCCGCCTCATCGAGCGCTTCCCGGATCGCCCGGACCTGGCCGTCCATCATCGCGCTCGGGGCCACCAGATCCGCCCCGGCGGCCGCATGGGCCAGCGCCATCCGGGCCAGAAGGGCCAGCGTGGCGTCGTTGTCCACCTCCCCGTCCCGCACCAGGCCACAGTGCCCGTGGTCGGTGTAAGCGCACACGCACACATCCGTGATCACCACGAGCTCGGGGGCAAGCGCCTTGATGCGGCGGATCGCCTGAGGAACCACGCCGTTCTCATCGTAAGCCTCCCGGGCCTCGGGGTCCTTCCGCTCGGCCAGCCCGAAGAGCAGCACCGCCCGGATCCCCAGGCGGACGATCTCCTCGATCTCCGCCCCCAGGCGATCGACGGTGAAGCGGAACTGGCCCGGCATCGAAGGGATGGGTTCCTGGACGTTCCGCCCCGGCCGGATGAAGAGGGGGTAGATGAAATCCGCTGGCGACAGCCGGGTCTCCCGGACCAGCGCCCGCAGCCCTTCCGTGCGCCGCAGGCGCCGCAATCGATCCATCGGCTCCACCGATGTTCGCACGGAGATCGAAACCATATGCAGCCTCCTACGCCAGAGGATCCGAAAGATGGCCTGCCCAGCTCTCCACCAGGGCCTGGATGAGACCCTCCCGCGTATGCTCCCGGGCCACCGCCGCGATCGGGAAGCCCAGGGCCCTGGCTTCCGCCGCGGTGACCGGCCCGATGCACACGGCGGGCAGATCCGCGGGCCGGAGGGGTTCCGGTAGACGTTCCAGGAGCTCGGCCAGGGCGCGGGCCGTCGAAGGGCTGGTGAAGGTCACCCGATGGGGCCGTGGGGTGAGGATCGCTCGCAGGGCCTCTGGATCCCCGCCCAGCGCCACCCGGTAAGCTGTCACTTCCACCACCTCTGCCCCACGGGCCCGCAGACGCTCCGCCAGTTCCCGGCGGGCGATGTCCGCACGAGGAAGCAGGATGCGACGCCCCTTCACCTCCTCCAGCCCATCGGCGATGGCCTCGGAAAGATAGACGGGGGGAAGGTAATTCACGGTCAGGCCGTATTGCTGAAGGGCCCGGGCGGTCGCTGGACCGATCGCCCCCAGGCGAACCCGGGCCAGATCCCCCCGCGATCCGCCGGCGGCCTGAAGGGCTTCCATGAAGGCGTGAACCCCACTGGCGCTGGTGAAGAGGATCCAGTCGAACGCGGAGGCCTGCCGGGCTGCTTCCTCCAGCGGCCGGGGATCCTCGGGCGGCCGGATGTCGATGGTCGGGAACAGCAGGGGGATCGCCCCCAGTGCCTGAAGGCGCTCCGCCAGGTCCTCCCCCGCGCGGCGCGGACGGGTGATCAGCACGCGGCATCCGGCGAGCGGAAGTCGTTTCATCCCCTTCCCTCCAGCAGCACGGATCCATCGGCGGCCCTGATCCGTTCCGCCAGCGCCTCCCCCAGGGCCTCCGCGGCCTCGGCCGGGCCCTCAATCTGCCCTCGGACCGCCCGGGCCCCATCGGGCGCCATCACCCGTCCTTCCAGCGTCAAGCGATCCCCGTGGACTTCCGCATAGGCCGCGATGGGGACGCGGCAGCCACCTCCCAGGGCCCGCAGGAACGCCCGCTCCGCGGCCACCGCCCACCAGGTCGGAAGATGATTCAGATGCTCCACGAGGGCCAGAGCTGGGGCGTCGTCCGCCCGGACCTCCACGGCGATGGCACCCTGGCCGGGAGCGGGAAGAAGCTGTTCCAGCGGGAACACCTCGGTCACCCGATCCATCCGTCCCAGACGGATCAACCCCGCCATCGCCAGCACGATCGCCTCGTAATGCCCTTCCTCCAGTCGCCGCAACCGGGTATCCACATTGCCGACCAGGGGGAGGTAAACCAGATCCGGCCGCAGCGCCCGCAGCTGGGCGGTGCGGCGGGGGCTGCCGGTTCCCACCCGCGCGCCCGGTGGCAGCGTCGCCCAGGTCCATCCCTCCCGCGCGATGAGCGCCTCGCGGGGATCCTCCCGCTCCAGCACCGCGGCCAGCCGCAGCCCGGGCACTGGATCCGTCGGGAGATCCTTCAAGCTGTGCACCGCCAGATCGATCCGTCCCTCCAGGAGCGCGTGCTGCAGCTCCTTGACGAAAGCCCCCCGCACCTCCCGTTGCCCGCGATCGCCGCTGGTGCGGATGATCACGGTTTCCACCGGAAGCCCGGGATCCAGAGCCCGCAGCCTGCCGAGGACCAGCTCGGTTTGCGCCCGGGCCAGGGCGCTTCCTCGCGTGCCGATGCGCAGGGGACGCGATCGGATCATGGAGAGCTTCACCGTCTAACGAATGAGATGGGTTCACCGGCGGGATCCCGCTTCGCCGCGAACGGATCGAACCGGGCTACCCGCATCCTCCTTCACCCTCCCCGGAGCGCGACTCCGACGGAAGCGCCATCCGCGCATCCCCCTCCAGCCCCCATTGCCGCTGGAGCCGCTGGAGCGCATGGGGATCCCCGGCGATCCCTTTCAGGCCAGCGATCTGAACGTGGAGAAGCTTCTGGACCAGGCGATGGGCGAACTGTTCGATCCGCGCTCGCTGGGCAGGGGTCAGCTCCCCGAGCTTGGGCCAGAGCCATTCCAGCTCCTGTCGCCGGAGGGCATCGGCATGCTGTTGCAGCCGGGCAATCAAGGGCCCAATCTGGCGATCCCGCCACCATCGCTCCCACTCCTCCACAGCTTCCGCCACCATCCCTTCTGCCCGGGCGATGGCCTCCGCCATTCGTTCCCGATACTGGGCATTGAGGGCCTGCAGATCCTCCAGGCGGATGGAATGGAGTCCCGATGGCAGGACCCCGTCGAGACCCACATTGGGCGGTGCCCCCAGGTCCACCAGCCAGAGCGGCGCCCCGTCACGAGCGGCGATGATCGCCTGCAGATCCGACGCAGAAAGGATCGGTTGGGGAGCAGCCAGGGCGAAAAAGGCCACATCCGCCCGGATCAGGGCGGATGGGAGATCCCTCAACGTCCCCGCCTCTCCGCCCACCTGCTCGGCCAGGACACGCGCTCGTTCCCGCGTCCGGCTGAGCACCCGTATCGAAGCGGGCCGATGTCGAAGGACGGCGTGCGCGATCTGGGTGCCCATCGTTCCCGCCCCGGCGACCAGGATCTTCTTTCCCTCTAAGGAGATCTGACGGTGGGCTTCCTGGACCGCCAGGGTAGCCAGCGATAAGGGGAGGCGGCCGAGCTCCGTTCGGGCACGGACCGCCCGGCCCAGGGCCAGGGCGCGCTCCAGCAGCGGGCCCAGGATCGGCCCGGCCGCTCCCACTTCCCGGGCGATGGCCAGAGCGCTCCGGATCTGACCGAGGATCTCCGTCTCCCCAATCGCCGTGGAATCCAGGCCCGCGGCGACCCGGAACAGATGGGTAACCGCCGCCCGGCCGACCCAGATCGCGGGGGACCGGCCGGATAGGGAGCGGCGCAGGAGGGCCACAGCCTCCTCGAGCGGGCCGATGCCGTAGATCTCCAGGCGTTCACAGGTGCTCAGGACGACCGCTTCCCTCATCCCCAGGGCCTGAAAAGCCGCCAGCCGCTCCCGCACCTTCTCCGGCGGAAGCCCCAGCCACGCCGCCAAACCCCCAAGCCCCTCCCGCCGATGAAAACCTGCCCCGAACAGCCCGAATTCCATCGCCGCTCCAGATCCCCCGGGGAATTCCTTCCCCACCCGTCGCCTGCTATTCTACGTTTTCCTAAACTTCTTTGTCAAGATTGCTAAGAATTTTTTGGGCTCCGTGATCCAGATTACGGGGATTCGCGGAGGGGGTCTTTTCGCGTCTGGAGATCCGGAGGGAAATCCGGATGGGACCTCTGGCCCCCTGTGCCCTGAAGGTCTACGGGAGGGAAGCTGTGGATGGCGAGACCTCCGGCGGCTTCTGCGGCTCCGGGAAGGACGGCTCCTGCTCCCTATCCACCCGAGCAGCTTTTACCCTCTCCCCTGCCAGAACTTCCCGCTGCCCGTGCTCCCCTGCCGGTAGACCTACCATCCCCCTCCATGCTCTCCGTTCCCCTTCCTCAACCGGAAGTGCCCAACCCGCGCCCGGTTGTGCCAGTCCAGGAAGCCCGGGCCAGTGCCCTGGGTGTCCCCCGATCGGAGGTTCCCCTGGCCCCGCACACCCATCCGTCCCGGAGTCCCTCCGGGAAGGAGCCGGCGGAGCCTGCCCCACGACAGACTCCGCCGCGGGTTTTCGCTCCATCCCCCGAAGAGGGGAGAAGCGGGCCTGAGAAGTCCACCCAGGCCCTGCCGGTCTCCCCAGCCTCCGGCTCCTCCGCTTCCTTCCCCTTCCGCCTCTTCCTCCCCCTGGTGGTCCGGAACCATGAGCCTGGTCTGATCTCCTATCGGGGTGGGACCTACACCTCGCCGGACGGACGGGTGACGGTGGTTTTCCCGCCCGGCGCGGTGGGTCAGGCGGTGCGGGTCCACTACCGAGAGGCACGCCATCCGATGCCGGAGGGCTTCGTGGCCCTGGGCTTTTTCTCTCTGGAAGCCGAAGAGGCGGCCAGCGGCAGACCCGTGACCACTTTCGGAGCACCGCTGGAGATCCGGGTGCGGTATTCGGATGCGGGTCTCCCCTTCGGGTTGGAGGGTCGCCTTCACCTCTACTACGAGGCCGGGGATGGACGCTGGGAGCGATTGCCCTCTGTGGCCGACCCGGAGCGGAACGAAGTGGTGGCCTGGACCACCCATATGAGCGATTTCGGACTGCTGGCCGAGACCGGAGATAACCCCTGCGACCAGGCCGTGAATTTGGCCCCGGCCATCCCTTCCGGCACGGCCCCCTCCCTGCCGTATACCTTCTTCAGCGGCGTGACCCGTTTGGATTATTACTCCGGCACCCTGATTTACCTCTCCAGCAATGAGGCAGGCACCGGCGCCATATTCACCCGGGACCACGCTCGGATCACGGCCTCCGGCCCCGGCGGTGGAACGTGGGAGCACGCTTTCAGCGGCTCTTCCATCCCGCCCCAGGAGATCAGCCGCGATCTTTTCCCCAACGCCCCCTTCAGCGCCACGTATTCGATCCAGACCCTCTTATGGACCGAGGCCTATACCCTGTATGCCTCCTCCGCCTATTACCTGACGATGAAAGATGTGACCCCGCCGGAGATCCGGGACGCCACGATCTGGCCGGACGGGGAAGGGGGCTATTACCTGGAGGTGACGGCGGTGGACAACTGTGCGGTGGCCTCGGTGGATCTGGTCGCCAGCAGTAGCAGCGGCGGAGGCGCCAGCGCCGGAATGGGGCGGGTTGGCCCGGACCGCTACGGGGCTGCGGTCCGCCTCCCTCGCATCGGATTCAACACGTTCGTCATCATCGCCACGGACGCAGCCGGCAACTCCAGCATCTGGACCGCCCGGCTGCCTTCCACCTACTCCGGCGGCTTTGGCTTCACCTGCCTCAAGGGCCCATGCGGCGGTCACCAGGGCACCGAAGGGGACCCCATCAACACCGCCTCCGGCAACTTCGTCACCCGCACCCTGGACCTGCGGTTGCCGGGCATCGGGAACACCGAAATCCGGGTGGAGCGGACCTACAACGCCCAGGCCGTCCCGCCGAAAGGGGATTTCACCCTCATCGGGATGGACCCCGGCCCCTTCGGCCCCGGCTGGTCCTGGCCCTTTGACTTCCGCCTGGAGTTCGTGGATAACCTCCTGCTGCGCGGCGTCAAAGTCCATTATCCCGATGGCCACACGGCCCTCTTCGAGCGGGAACCTGACGGGGCCTTCACGCCCAGGACCCCCGGCAACACCGACACCCTTCGGGCCATCCCCGGCGGCTACGTCCTGAAGCAGAAGGACCTCACCGAATACCGCTTTGACGCCGGAGGCCGCCTTGTGGAGGTCCGTGACCCCAACGGCAACACCCAGACCCTGACCTACGACGGGGCCGGGCGGCTGGTCCGGGTGGAGAACAGCGCCGGGCGGTGGATCGAGATCGCCTACACCCCTGAAGGGCTCATCCGGGAGATCACCGCCCCGGAGGGGGTCCGCCTCCAGTATGCATACACCGATGGCCTCCTCACCGCCTTCACCGACGCGCGGGGCCAGACCTGGCGCTACACCTACAACGCCTTCGGCTGGCTCACCGCCATCCTCAGCCCGAAGGGGCACCCCATCCTGCGGCTGCGGTATGGCGAGAGCCGGGACGACCCCACCTTCGGCCGGGTCGTGGAGCAGATCGAGGGCGCCACCGCCCGCCGCACCTTCGCCTACGACGACCCAGCCCACCGGCGCACCATCATCGACGCCTACGGCCACACCACCGTCCACCAGTATGACGATGCCTACCGCCTCATCCGGGTCACCGACCCCCTGGGATACCGCGAAGCATACGGCTACGACAACCAGGACCGGCGGATCTCCTTCAAGGACAAGGAGGGGCGGGAGTGGCACTATTTCTATGACGATAGGGGCAACCTCATCCGGGAAGAAGGCCCCCTGGGGTGGGTGCGCGAGTGGGAATACAATGATCTGGACCGCCTGACGCTGGAGCGGGACCCGGCCGGCCGCGAGACCCGCTACGGCTACGATGAGCGGGGCAACCTCACCGTCATCACCAGCGCCCTGGGCTTCACCCGCACCTTCGCTTACGACCCCCGCGGCCTCCCGATCCGCATCACGGACTTTAACGGCAACGTCATCACCCACACCTACGACGCCGCGGGGAACCTCATCGCCGCTGAAAACGGTGTGGGCGCCGTCACCCGCTACGCCTACGACGGCCTGGGCCGGACAACAGGGATGACCACCCCGCAGGGCACCGTCTTCACCTACACCTACGACGGGGGAAGCGCCCTCCTCACCGGGATCTTCGGCCCCCTGGGCTATCGGGAAACCTACGAATACGACCCCAACGGGAACCTGGTCCGCCGCGTGGATCCCAACGGCCACGAAACCCGTTATGAATACGACAGCTCGGATCGACTGGTGGCCGAGATCAACGCCTTAGGTTTCACCACCGTTTACACCTACGGCCTGATGGGCGAACGGGTGGCGATGCAGGACCCCGAAGGACGGGTGACCACCTACGAGTACGACGCCCTCCTGCGCCTGACGGCCGTCCACGCCCCCGAAGGGGCCACCACCCGCTACGAATACGACGGCGTGGGGAACCTGGTCGCCGCGACCGATCCCGAAGGCCGGGTGACCCGCTACATCTACAACGCCCTGGACCGCCTGGAGCAGCGCATCCAGAATTACATCCCCGGCGGCCCCCAGAACGCCGATGTGAACGTCACCACCCGCTACGAATATGACCCGGCGGGGAACCTGACGAAGGTCATTGACCCCAACGGCACCGTCACCTGCTACGAGTATGACAACCAGAACCGGCTGATCACGGAGATCCGCAACTGCCGTCCCGGCGAGCCGGCAGGGCCGGACGTGAACGTCACCACCCGCTACGAATACGACCCCAACGGCAACCTGATCCGCCGGGTGAACCCCAGGGGCTACGCCACCACCTACGCCTACGACGCCGCCAACCGCCTCATCGCCGTCACCGATGCCCTCTCCCAGACCACCACCTATGCCTACGACCCGGAGGGGAACCTCATCGCCGTCACCGACCCGGCCGGGATGACCATCCGCTACGAATACGACCTTCTGAACCGCCGCACCGCCGAGATCCGCAACTTCCGGGAAGGCGAGCCGCCCTCCGCCGACGTCAACGTCACCACCCGCTACGCGTACGATCCGGCCGGTAACCTCGTGAAGGTCACCGATCCCAACGGCGTCCCCACCTGCTACGAATACGACGCCCTCAACCGCCGCACGGCCGAGATCCGCAACTGCCGGCCGGGCGAGCCGGCGGGGCCGGACGTCAACGTCACCACCCGCTACGAATACGACCGGGTGGGGAACCTCGTCCGGCTCACCGACCCCAACGGCCACGCCACCCGCTTCGTCTACGACGGCCTGAACCGGCTGGTGGCCCGCACGGACCCGGAGGGGCACACGATCACCTTCGCCTACGACCGGGTGGGGAACCTCCTCCGGCAGGTGGACGCCCGGGGGTACGCCACCGCCTGGGCCTATGACGCCCTGAACCGGCCCATCACCGTCACCGACGCCCTTTCGGGCACCACGGTCTTCCGCTACGACCCGGCCGGCAACCTCCTGGCCCGGACCGACCCCAACGGCCACACCACCCACTATGCCTATGACGGTCTCTACCGCCGGACGGCCGTGACCGACGCGGAGGGCTACGTCACCCGCTACGAGTACGACGCAGGCGGCAACCGCACCGCCGTGGTGGACGCCAACGGGAACCGCACCGAGTTCACCTACGATCCCCTGGACCGCCTTGAGACGATAACCAACGCGGAGGGCGAAACCACCCGCTACCTCTACGACCCCGTGGGCAACCAGACCGACCTCATCGAGCCCGACGGGGTGGTGACCCACTACGAATACGACGGGGTGTACCGGCTGAGGCGGGTCCTGCTCAACTACCGCCCCGGCTTCCGGCCCGACCACCAGACCAACGTGGCCTACGAGTACACCTACTACCCCAACGGCAACCTGGTGGAGGTGAAACTGCCGCCCAACGCGGCCGCTTCCGATCGCCGGTTAAGATACGAGTACGACGCCCTCAACCGGCTGGTGGCCGAGACCGACCCCTCAGGCAACACCTGGCGCTACGCCTACGATCCGGCCGGCAACCGCATCCGCCGGGCCGACCCCAACGGGCACGTCACGGTCTACACCTACAACGCCGACCACCTCCTGATCCGCATCGCCTATGACGACGGAACCGCCGTGGCGTTCGCTTACGACGAGAACCACAACCGGACGGTGATGACCGATACCCTCGGGGTGACCCGGTGGGTTTACGACCCCCTCAACCGGGTGGTGGCGATCACCGACAGCCTGGGGCGGGCGCTGGGCTACGCCTACGACGCGGTGGGCAACCGGATCGCCATCACCTACCCGGTCACGGGGACGGTGACCTATACCTATGACGCCAACAACCGGCTGCGGGGCGTCACCGACCCCTACGGGCACACCACCCGCTACGAGCGGGACGGGGTGGGGAACCTCATCCGCCAGCTCAACCCCAACGGCACCGTCACGGAAGCCGCATACGACCGGGCGAACCGTCTGGTGAGCCTTTCCACCCGCCGTCCAGACGGCGCCATCATCGCCGCCTTCGCCTATGAGGTGAACGAAGTAGGCCTGCGGACGGGGATGACCGCCACCTACGGCTGGCGGAACCCGCCGGTGGTGGTGGAGCGCTACACCTACGACCCCCTGCGCCGCCTTACCGGTGTTACGGACAGCGAGGGCTTCCGGGAGATCTACGAATACGATGCGGCGGGCAACCGGGTGCGCTGGTGGGCCAATGACGACCGGACCACCCCGCGGCCCCGGGACGGCTTTGAGGTCACCTACACCTACGACGCTGCGGACCGGCTGCTGGAGGCGGTGCGGGTGAGCGGCCCACCGGAGGGGACCCAGCGGTTCGTCTACACCTACGACGCCAACGGCAACCGGGTGAACCTCAACTGGCCGGGTCCGCCGGGGCCGAACACCCAGGGGCTGGACTATACTTACGACCGGGAGAACCGGCTCATCGCCGCCCAGGCCTACCAGACCAACCACCGGGGCCACCGCATCGATCGGGAGATCACCCGCCTGTTCTACGACGGCCTGGGCCGGCGGCTGGTGAAGGAATACGATCCCAACGATGGCGGGGGTGGGGTCAAGCGGACGGAATACGTGCTGGACGGCCTGGACCCGGTGGCCGAATACGAGATATGGAACGGGCAATGGCGGGACTACTACCGGGGCGGGGTGGAGGCCTTCAGCCCCACCCCGATGCTGCTGGCGATGCGGCGCTTCCCGGAGGGCACCGAGGGCCAGACTTACTGGTATCATCTGGACGGGCGGGGGAGCGTGGCGGGCCTCACCAAGCACCAGGGCCAGTCCACCCACAACTACCGCTACGATGCCTATGGGCAACTGCTCCCGGCCCAGGGCAACTGGACCGATCCGCACAACCCCTACACCTTCCTGGGCAAGGAGTGGGACGAGCACTTAGCGCTTTACGAATTCGGCGTGCGGCTGTATGACCCATGGGCGGGGGTGTGGCTCACGCGGGAGCCTTTGCCGGGGGATGCCTGGTGGCCCCGCACGTGGCACCGGTATCAGTATACCTATGCCAATCCCATCAGTTACTACGACCCGTATGGACTGCAGGTGCCGCCGCCAGTCACCCCCGTGCCGGCGCCCACCCCACCGCCCTATACCCCGGTGCCCTGGCCCACACCCACCCCGGGGCCCTCGCCCACGCCTACGGCTACGCCCGCGCCGCAGCCGGTGCCTACCCCGCCGCTCGCTTCAACGCCCATCCAGGCCCCAACCCCCACCGGCGCTTCCATCTGCCTCATCAGCCCAGCCGACCTTTACACCCTGGGCTATGGGGGCTATCAGGCCTGGCGTGCTGGGCAAATGCTCCGAGGTGGGCTGAGGTTTGTTCCGGGGAGCGCCTATCCGGGCCAGATCATCGTATACGGCTCCCGGGAAGCCCGTCGGGCGGCGGGGCTTTCTCCCTTTTTCATCCACGCCCGCCGGACCCATCCGGGCCTGGTTCGCTATCTTTCCCCGGGGGCAGCGTTTTCCCGGGAGCTGCTCTCCGGATCCACGGGGGTGGGGGTGGCGCTGAGCGTGGGGTGGGATGTATACGAGTATGGGTGGGGGAGCAAGCGGGAGGTGGGGCTGGGGAGCACCGAGTTCGCCGCCGCCGTCACGGTGGATGTCGGAACAACGGCGTTGCTCCCGGCATTGGGAGCGGCGGCAGGGGGACTCATATGCGGGCCGGGAGCTCCCGCATGTGTGGTTGGAGGCGCGGCTTTAGGAAACTTCTTAGTCGTGTGGTTCAGCGCATCGGGGCTTCGAGAACGGAGCGTGGAGGCAGTGAGCGGTTTTTATGAAACCATCCTTCAGCCACCCCCATCGGCCCCGGAATCCTGGGAGGAAATCTGGCCGGATTGGCCGAACATCCCCGCTCCCTGAGGGAGGTCTGGATGCGCCAGCGGGCGAAGCGGCGACACAGCCCTCTGACGGATCAGGAAGTCCTCCAGCGTGTCACCCAGAAGGCGGGCTGGTATTTCTATAACAACCTCCAGGAGGCCCGAAGGGATTTCTGGAAGAGGGCGGCATTGGGCGCCTTCTTCGCTGGCCCCTTCGCCAGCTTGGGAGGAGTAATGGGGTTCATCGTTCTGGATCAGGCGCGCTTCATCCCCCTGCTTCTGGGACTGAACGCCGGCATTTGCTTCCTGTTCCCCATAGGGTTCAGCCTCCATTCCGCGCGGTATGAACAATTCCCCCTGGAGTATCAGGCGCGATGGAAAGATGATGTGAGCTTCTGGAACTACCTTCTCCTTGGATGGATCGGTTTGTTGGGCTCAGTGACGCTATTGTTTGCTACTATAATCATTTTTCTGAAGAATGTGATGAATGATTATGTGGGGGTGGGGGTATTGGTTGGGGTCTATCTGGCGGCTGGGGTTGTTCTTTGGAGGAGGCGGATGATCTTTCTTCGCGCCATTGCTGAACCGGAAGCCTATCCCTGGGTGCGCCTTTACCTGGGCTTCTCTGTAGGCACAGCGATTCTTTCTGCTGCCCTGCTCCGCATTCTCCTGGATATCATCGGAGGGACCATCAGCCCGGCTTTCTCGTCTATGATCGTGGTAGCCCTCGGGTTAACTGTCTCGCTCCTCCTGCTGGGGCTATCCTTATTAGCCTGGATCCTGGCGTATCTTTACTACCAGAAATGGCGGGGGGCGGAGGAGTTGAGGGTGTGAGCGCAAAGCCCTTGGAGATCGGGCCCCGCTGGTCCCATCCCGGCTCGAATGGAACAGCGCTCAGGGGCTGAACCCCGTTTCCACTCGGGAGGTTCACCCGCCTTTTCTTCCCCGAGGGCGCGGAAGGCCAGACTTACGGGTATCATCTGGACGGGCGGGGCAGCATCGCGAGGCTCACCAAACACCTGGGGCAGAGCACCCCCAACTACCGCTACGACGCCTACGGCCAGGTGCTCCCGGCCCAGGGCAACTGGACCGACCCGCACAACCACTACACCTTCCTGGGCAAGGAGTGGGATGAGTACCTGGGCCTCTACGAGTTCGGCGTGCGGCTGTATGACCCCTGGGCGGGGGTATGGCTCACGCGGGAGCCGTTGCCAGGGGATGCCTGACGGCCCAGGACGTGGCACCGGTATGGGTATGCGTTTGCCAGCCCCATCAGCTACTACGATGCGCATGGGCTGCAGCCATCGTTGGAGTGGGTGATCGAGTGCGCGAAGGCGGTGTGGCGTGGGCGATTGGATTTCTCCCAGGCGGGATGTGCCCCTTCCGGTTACAGTCCCCAGGCCGCCAACCTGCAAGCGTGCTGGATTGTGGCCCGCTGGTTCTTCTCCTTCAGGATTTGCTCATTCCTTATCTTCGACTATAATTTTTTCAAATACGTTCACCCCCTCAGGACATCCGACATTCCGGAATTCCACTCTCAATCCGGAAGGAGGATCTCTTATGGAGCTGGCCCACCGGATCCGCCTGGCGCGCGGTCAGGAGCCGGCCGATCTGCTCCTCAAAGGAGGACGCCTGATCAATGTGTTTACCGGGGATGTTTATGAGGCCGATATCGCGATTCACAATTCATGGATTGTGGGCATCGGTGAGGGCTACACGGCCCGGGAGGTCATCGATCTGAAAGGCCGCTTTGTGGCCCCTGGGTTCATCGATGCCCATGTTCATATCGAAAGCAGCATGGTCCCCCCGCCCGAGTTCGCCCGCGCCGTCGTCCCCCGGGGCACCACCACCGTGATCATCGACCCCCATGAGATCGCCAACGTCCTGGGCCTGGATGGTATCCGCTATATGCTGAACGCCGCCAAATACAACCCTCTGAGTGTCTTCGTGATGCTCCCCTCTTGCGTTCCGGCCTCCCCCATGGAGACCGCTGGGGCCGCGCTTTACTGGTATGATCTGCAGCCGTTGCTCTCCAGCCCATGGGTGTTGGGGCTGGCCGAGATGATGAATTACCCGGGGGTGATCAACGGTGACCCGGCGGTGCTGGACAAGCTCCGGGCCTTCGCCCACGTGGTCCGCGACGGTCACGCCCCACAGCTCACCGGACGAGACCTGGTGGCCTATGTGGCGGCAGGGATCACCTCGGATCATGAATGCACGACCGCAGAGGAGGCCCGGGAGAAAGCCCGTCTGGGGATGTATGTTTTCGTCCGCGAATCCTCGGTGGCCCGCAATCTCGCGGATCTCCTTCCCGCCATCACCCCGGCGAACAGCCGCCGCTTCTGCTTCTGCACCGACGACCGCCACCCCCTCGATCTGCTGGATGAAGGTCACATCGATTTCCTGATCCGCAAAGCGGTGCGCCTGGGCCTGGACCCGGTCATCGCGATCCAGATGGCCACCCTGAACCCGGCGGAGCATTTCCGCCTTCACGATCGGGGTGCCATCGCGCCGGGCCGGGTCGCCGACCTGGTGGTGTTCTCCGATCTTTACGATCTCCGCCCGGAGCTCGTGTTCCGCCACGGGGTCCTGGTCGCAGAGAACGGCCGGCCGCTCTGGGAGCCGGTCAGCCGGAGGGTGGACCTGCGGAGCACGATGAACATCGCCTGGGATCGGATCCAGTTTCGGATCCCGGCCCGGGGTCGCCGGATCCATGTGATCGGGGTGATCCCGGATCAGCTGATCACGCTGCACCTGATCGAGGACGCCCGCATTCTCGACGGCGATGCGGTGGCGGATCCGGAGCGGGATCTGCTGAAGATCGCGGTGATCGAACGCCACCGGGCCACCGGGCAGATGGGCCTCGGGTTTGTGAAGGGGATGGGATTGCGGCGGGGCGCGCTGGCTTCCTCAGTGGCTCACGATCACCACAACATTGTGGTGATCGGGGCCGATGATCCCTCGATGATGACGGCGGTTCGGGCGGTGGCGGAGGTCGGTGGAGGCATGGCGGTCGCCGACGGCGAGCGGGTGCTGGCTCGGGTTCCGCTCCCGATCGCCGGGCTGATGTCCGATCAGCCCATCGAAACGGTCCGCAAGCAGATGGAGGACGTGCTGGGAGCCGCCCGGGCCCTGGGGAGCGAACTCCCCAACCCCCTGATGACCATGAGCTTCCTGGCCCTGGAGGTGATCCCGGAGCTGAAGATCACGGACCTCGGCCTGGTGGATGTCAACCGATTCGAGCGGATCCCCCTCTTTGTGGAAGAGGCGTGACAGGGGTTGAAAGGATGGGGCGGGTCGCTTTCGCCGCCCGCCCCACCCCGGCCCCCAGCCTATCCGGTGGTCCGCAACCCGGCAGCGACCCCCTGAACGGTGAGCCACAGGGCCTCCCGCAGACCCTCCGCCTCCGGCTGTTCCCGCCAGCGCCGAAGCAAGAGGATCTGAATGAAGTTCAGGGGATCCACATACGGGTTCCGCACCTGGATCGAACGCTTCAGCCACGGGATGTCCTCCAGCAGATCCGGCAACCCCGTGATGCGCAGAAGCGCCCGCCGGGTCCGATGGTATTCCCGCTCGATCCGGGCCCAGATGGCCTCGCGGATGGACTCGTCGGGCACCAGCCCGGCGTAGGCCCGGGCGATCCCCAGGTCGGTCTTCGCGAGGGCCAGGGCCGCATCGGCCAGGACCACCTGGAAGAACGGCCAGCGGCGGGCCATCTCCTCCAGAAGGGACCACCCGGAGGCCCCTTCCGCCTGCACGAAGGCCTCCACGCCGGTCCCCAACCCGAACCATCCGGGGAGCAGATGGCGGCTCTGGGTCCAGGAGAACACCCATGGGATCGCCCGCAGATCTTCCAGTCGCCGCTCCGGCCGCCGGCGGGCGGGGCGGGAGGCGATGGGCAGTTCCTCAATGCCATCGATGGGCGTCGCGTGTTCAAAATAGGTGAGAAAGCCGGGGGTCTCCAGGAGCTCCCGATACGCGCGATAGGCCGCTTCGCTCATCCGCTCCATCGCTTCCACCCACGCGGCCTGCGGCTCCGGGGAAGGCAGGGCGGAGACCAGCAGCGTCGCCCACAGGACCTGTTCCAGATGGCGGTAGGCGATCTGCGGATCATCGTAACGCTCCGCCAGCACCTCGCCCTGCTCGGTCATGCGCAGGCGCCCGCCCACCGCGTCGGGCGGGAGACCCAGGATGCTCCGGGCCGCCGGGCCGCCCCCCCGCCCCAGCGCCCCGCCCCGGCCGTGGAAGAACGTGAGGGTGATCCCATGGGCGCGGGCCACGCGGACCATCTCCGCCTGCGCTCGATAGAGGG
>JAEVEX010000033.1 GCA_016842085.1 Candidatus Thermoflexus tengchongensis
GATCCGAACCCGCCCCTTCTTTCAGGAGGAAGTGCTCGCCAGGGGGGTGGTGATCTATGAATCCCCATCTTGAGCGCTGGCTTCGTTTCGCTCGCGAGGATCTGCGTATGGCAGAACTCGCTTTCGACGATGGAATTTATAACCAAGCATGCTTCCATGCCCATCAAGCGATTGAGAAGGCCTTGAAAGGGCTCCTGGAAGCCCAGGGCCAGGTGCCGCCACGAACCCACAAGCTGGTGGATTTAGTGCGGCAGATCCCGCAGGGGAAGTGGGGCGACCTGGAGAGCCAGCTGCTCAGGATGGATCGTTTTTACATCCCGACTCGCTATCCGGACGCTCTCCCAGGGATGTTGCCGGAAGGATGGCCCGGGGAAAAGGACGCCCGGGAGGCATTAGAGCTGGCGCGGGAAGTGCTCCGTCGCATTATGGAGGAAAGCCGATGAGTCTTCTTGGGGAAGGGTTGCTGGATCTGGCCTGGGGTCTGAGCCTGATCGGGACGCTGGCGGCGTTTTATGGGGGATGGCGGCGGGAGGCCCGATGGGTGGAGGTGGCCCGGCGCATCGGACAGGTGATGGCGCCGTTGCTCACCCTCATGGTGCTGGCCCTGGAGATCGCCCTCCTCACCGATGACTTCCGTCTGGTCTATGTGACCCAGGTCTCCCGCCAGACCCAGCCGCTCTTCCTGAAGATCACCGCCCTGTGGGGCGGCCAGAACGGATCCCTGCTCTTCTGGTCCTGGCTGATGAGCCTCTTCCTCTTCGCCGCCATGGCCCGCGCGGCCCGTTTTCCCGCAGACCTCCGGCCCTTCATCGCGGGTGTTCTGTTGCTGACCCAGACCTTCTTTTTGCTGCTCAACCGGTTCTTCGCCAACCCCTTTGAGACCTTTCCGGTCCCCCCGGCGGATGGGCGGGGGTTGAATCCGCTGCTGCGCCATCCGGGGATGATCGCGCATCCTCCTCTGTTATATCTCGGCTTCGTCGGCTTCACGGTTCCCTACGCCATCGTCATCGCTGCCCTGCTGGCCGGCCGGCGGGATGATGCGTGGCTCCCATTGCTCCGGCGGTGGACCCTGGTGGCGTGGCTGTTCCTGAGCCTGGGCCTCCTGGTGGGCGCTCGCTGGGCCTATGATGTGCTGGGCTGGGGCGGTTACTGGGGTTGGGATCCGGTGGAGAACGCGGCGCTGCTCCCCTGGCTGACCGGCACGGCCTTCCTGCACTCCATGATGGTTCAGGAGCGCCGGGGCATGTTGAAAGTGTGGACATCGCTGCTCATCATCCTCACCTATGCCCTGGTGATCCTGGGAACGTTCATCACGCGCACCGGGGTGATCGCCTCGGTGCACGCCTTCGCCCGCTCCGCCATCGGGGTGCCCTTCCTGATCTACGTCGGGCTGGTGCTGGTGGGCTCCCTCGCCCTGCTGGCCGCGCGCTGGGATTTGTTGCGGGCGGAGAACCGGATGGAATCCTGGCTTTCGCGGGAGACTTTCTTCCTGCTCAACAACTGGCTCTTTCTGGGGATCGCTTTCGCGGTCTTCTGGGGCACGTTCTACCCGATGTTCTCGGAGCTGCTGTTCAACGAGAAGCTGACCGTAGGCCCCCCTTACTACAATCAGGTCACCGGCCCCCTGTTTGGAGCCCTCTACCTGCTGATGGGGGTGATCCCCTTCGTTCGCTGGCGGCGGACCCCCGGGGCATCGCTGCGCCTCTCAGTGGGCTCCTCGTTGTTGGCGGCGCTGGGCGCGGTGGCCCTCGCCGCGATCGCCGGGATCCGACAGCCGTGGGCCCTGCTGGGATTCGGCCTGTGCGCCTTCGCCGGGTGGGGGACATTGCTGGATTACGCGCTGGGAGTGGGGGCGCGGCGACGGGCGACGGGCGAGCCATGGCCGGTGGCCCTGGCCCGTCTGATGGCGCGCAACCCGCGGCGATACGGTGGATATCTGGTTCATCTCGGCGTGGTCCTGATCGGGATCGGTGTGATCGGCTCCCAGTTCGATCAGCAGGAAACCCAGCGCACGATCGGGCTGGGCGATTCCCTGGCCTTCGGCAGCTATCGTCTGGTCTATCAGGGGATCCGGCAATACACGCCGGCAACCGAGCCGGACGTGGTGGTCACCGAGGCATGGGTTCGCGTGTATGACCGATCGGGTCGCCGGCTGGCGGATCTGTATCCGTATGTGTTGCAATACGATACCGGGGAAAGCCTGACGCCGCCGGCCCTGCGGGCGACTTTGAAGGAAGATCTCTACCTGCTGTTGAGCGGATGGGTGGAGGGCGGCAACCGGGCGACGTTCAAGGTGTTCATCAACCCGCTGGTCTCGTGGATCTGGATCGGAGGGATCGTGCTGATCCTGGGCACGCTGGTGGCGGTGTGGCCCCGGCCTGCCCTGGCTCCGGTCCCGAGCGAGATCCGCCCGCCGCTGCAAAAGAAGCCGGCCCCTGTCTTGTAACGATGGAGGAGCCATGCTGAAACGGGTGCGCATTCAGGGATATCGCTGCTTTCGGGATGTGGATGTCGAATTGAAGCCGTTACAGGTCCTGGTGGGCCCCAACGGGAGCGGGAAGAGCGCCTTCCTGGACGCCATCCGGTTTGTGCGCGACATCGTGCGCCACCATCTCCGGAGCGCCATGCAGATGCGCGTCTGGAGGCCTGAGGAGCTGTTCTGGAAAGGTCAAGCCAGTGAGATCGACATCCAGCTGACCTGGGGGAATGATTCCAGCGAGGCGAGGGGGAGCCTGTCCGGGGAAGTGATCTACGAGATCGCTCTGCAGCAGGGAGAGGGAACGGTGGGTATTGTCCGGGAGCGCCTTTCCTGGGCTGGCCGGACGATCTATCGTCGAACAGGCTCTGAGGTTCGTTTCGAAGAACAGCCCGGGGTGTCCTGGCGCGTGGAGCGCGACCAGGCTGCGCTCCGGACGCTTTTCGAGTTCACCCCAGAGCCACTGAAAGAGATCGTCAAAGGCTTGCAGGGCTGGTGGTTGAAGGCATGGCCGGAGTTCCTGCATCCGGAACCCCGGGCCATCCGAAGGGGGATTCGCCGATGGGAGGAACCCCGGCATCAGCGTTTCTATCCCAATGCGCGCGATCTTCCTCTGCTGATTCAGCGAATGAAGGAGGCTCATCCGGAAGCCTATCAGTACTGGCTGGATGAGATCCGGTCGCTGATCGGCCAGCATGTGGAGCTCCAGCCGCACCACGACGAAGTCGCCGGGATCTTCCGCCTCGCCATGAAGTGGAACGGGGTGTGGCTCTCTCCCTCCGGGATCTCTGAGGGCTGGCTCCGGTTTATCGCCCTCAGCCTCCATGCTTATGACCCGGAGAATGAGGGGTGCGTGTTCTTTATCGAGGAAATCGAGAACGGTCTGTCCCCCGATTCCATCGATGCCCTCTTCGGGATTATGGTGGAAACCCCGGCGGTTCAATGGCTGGTCACTTCCCAACATCCCCTGCTCGTCCGATTGGCGGGCCCTGAACGACTGCTGATTTTCTCAAAGGAAGAAGGGGAAGCGCGGGTTCTTCCGGGTAGCCAGCACCCTCTGTTAAGGGATCTGGAACCCGGGGAGGATCTCGCTGTCCTGTTTCTCGCCCACATTCTCTCCTGAACGGATGTCTTATGGATCTCGTCATCCTGGCGGCAGATTGTAACATCCAGAACGCGCTCCAGAGCCTGTTCGCTCGATTTCCATTGCGGGATCGAGCAGGAAAGCGGATGGACATCCGTTATGCGATCGCCCGCGATGACCCATTCGCGTTCTATCGTGCTGCTGAATTATTAAGGCCCTATCTGAGAAAGGCACAGTATGCCCTTGCCGTCCTCGATTTCCAGTGGTCCCATCGCTTTGAGACAAGCGATCGGATCCGCGACCAGTTACGAGATCAACTGGAGAAAAATGGGTGGTCTGGACGTTGCGAGGTGATCGTCATCGATCCTGAGCTGGAGGTCTGGGCATGGGCGGATCTGCGGGCCCTGGCCCGGGCGATCTGTGATCACGCTCCTGAATATACGGAGCGTATCTATGAGGAGCTGAGACGCAGAGCTTCCGGTAAGGGCAAGCCGGATGATCCGAAGAGATCCCTGGGAGGCCTTGGAGTTCCGGGCTTCAAACGGGACAGCGCGTTTTACCGAAGGCTGGCCGATTACGTTTCCCCGGAGGCGATCGTTCGATGCGGGGATCCCGCCTTCTCGTGTTTGCGTTCCGCCCTATCCTCCTGGTTTGGGCCCTGGCCGTCCTTGCCGTAACCCGGCCCGCCGGGGCCCAGACCCCGCCCCCGCCGGTGTCCGACGACGAGGTCAACCGGGTGGCGAAAAATCTCTATTGCCCCGTATGTGAGAATGTGCCGCTGGATGTCTGCGACACGCCGGCATGCATCCAGTGGAAAGAGGAGATCCGGGCGATGCTGGCGGAGGGGCGGAGCGAAAACGAGATCATCGATTTCTTCGTCACCCGTTATGGGATGCGCGTTCTGGCCGTCCCTCCTCCCCAGGGGATCGGGCTGGGGGTCTGGCTGATCCCGGCCCTGGGCCTTCCAGCGGCCGGGCTCTGGCTGGCCCTCCGCCTCGCCCGCTGGCGCCGACCCACCCCGCCGCCGGAGCCCTCACCGGAACCCTCGCTCGATGAAAACGCCCGGATGCTGGACCGCTGGATCCGGGAGCACTGGTAGGGAGGAGGGATATGCCTGGCCGGGGACGGTGGGGCTGGTGGATCGGCCTGGCAGCGGTCGTGGTCTTCCTGGCCCTGCTGGGCTGGGCCTTCATCGAACGGGGGCGGACGGCTCCCACACGGGGCCCCGCTCCGGATTTCACCCTTCCCCTCTACGAGGGTTATGACGGCGGGCTCGGGATCCGGGAGTTCCGGCTTCGGGATTGGCGGGGACATGTCGTGGTGATCAACTTCTGGGCTTCCTGGTGTAAGCCGTGTGAAGAGGAGGCCCCGTTGCTGGAGGCCCTGTGGCGGAAGTATCGGGACCGGGGCGTGATCTTTGTGGGGGTGGATTATCTGGATGCGCCCTCGGCGGCGATGAATTACCTGCGACGGTTTCAGATCTCCTATCCCAATGGCCTGGATGCCGGCACCCGGATTTCCCGGTTGTATCGCATCACGGGGGTCCCTGAAACCTTCGTGGTGGACCCCCAGGGACAGGTGGTGTTCTACAAGGCGGCGCCGATCCGGCCCGGCGAGCTGGAGGGGGTAATCGATCGGCTGCTCCGTTCAGATTAGGCTGGATTCCCCCTGGAGAGGGACCGTTTCCCCTTCAGGGATCCGGGTAACCTGCATCCTGAAGTCTTCACTGGAAGAAGCGCGATGATGAACGAGACGATCGCGGCTCTTTTCGTGCTGTTTGGGGTTACGGTGCTGGCGCTCGCGTATGTCCTGCGGCCGCTCTGGGAGGATCGATCCCGTGGGGAAGCGCCCGCCCGGCCGGCCCTCCAGGCCCAGTATGAGCGGGTGCTGGGCATGTTGCGGGATCTGGAGACCGACTGGCGCACCGGGAAGATCCCGGATGAGGACTACCATGAGCTGCGCCGGCGCTACCTGGAGGAGGGCGCCGCGTTATTGCGGGCGCTTCAGGAGGAAGGGGAAAAGGAAACGATCGATTGGAAAGCTCGGGTTGAGGCGGCGGTCCAGGCCCGCCGGGCGCAGCTCCGGAGGAAGGGCCCATGACCCGGGATCGAGCCACAGGACTGATGCTCGGGCTGGCTCTCGGGTTTCTGACCGGATGCTCCCTGACCCTGGCGGCCTCCCCTCCGGCGGGCGAGATCCCCTTTCGGACCCAGCCCTGGCCCACGCCCACGCCCTCGCTTCCCCCGGTCGGCCTTTCCCTGCAAACCGGCCGCTCGCTCTTTCAGGAACACTGCGCGAGTTGCCACGGCCTGAGGGGACGGGGGGATGGCCCCCAGGCCGCTGCCCTCCGGGCCCGGAACCCGGATGCGCGTCTGGATCTCACCGAGAGCCTGGCCGGGCGCACGGCCTCTCTTCGGGACTGGTTCCAGGTGGTCACGCAAGGCCGGATGGAGCGGGGGATGCCCCCATGGTCGACGACTTTAAGCGACAGCGAGCGCTGGGCGGTGGTGCTGTATGCCTGGTCCCTCGCGGTACCGCCAGAGGTTATGGCGGAGGCGGAAAGCCGGTACCGGGAAGCCTGCGCAGCCTGTCACGGGGAGGATGGGCGAAAGGGGCCTGTTCCCCTCGCGGATCCCGAGCGGGTGCTCGAGCGCGCGCCGTCCGCCTGGGTGGAAGCCCTGCAGCCGGGGCGTATCCCCGCCCATACCGGGCTGCCGGAGCTCTCAACGGACCTCCAGCAGGCCCTGATCGCTTACCTGCCCCAGCTGGCCTTCTCCATGGCCGACGGGATGGCCCTTCAACCGCCCCGTCCGGTGGCCACAGGCTCGGTGAGCGGCCAGGTCCTCAATGGGACCACCGAGAGGCCAGCCTCCGGGGTGACGGTGACCCTTTATGTCCTGGTGGACTCCTCACCGGTTTTCTCCCGCACGGTCTCGACCCGGGCTGATGGGACTTTCCGGTTTGACGTCGTGCCGGTTTATCCGGAGGCCGCTTATCTCCCGGTGGCGGAGTGGCAGGAAGTGGCCTATCCTGCCCCCCATCCGCTGACGCTGACCGCGAGCCAGGAGATCACCGTCAACCTGACAGTCTTCGATCGGGGGACGGATCCGGGCGGGATCCACATCGACCAGGTCCACTGGATCCTGCAGCCGCTGGCCGATCGCCTTTTCGTCACCGAGGTGTGGGTGTATTCGAATCGGGGAACGACCACCTACGGCGGGGCCGGGAGCCCGGGCATGATCTTCCTTCTGCCCCCTGGCGCCTCCAATCTCCAGATCTCCGAAGGAGAGCTGGGCGTTCGATATCGTCAGGAGGAAGATCGATTGATCGATACGGCGCCGATCCCGCCGGGGATGGGATATCAGACGGCGTTCGGATATGAGCTGCCGCTGGCCCGGGCGCGAACGCTTGCGTTGCGTTCGATTTACCCGGTGGACCGCTGGAATCTTTTGATCGCGGGAGGAGCGCTGCAGGCCTCCGGTGCTGGATTGCGGGATCTCGGGATGCGCACGCTGGGGAACACGACGTATCATCTTTATGAGGTGGACCCGCCGGCCCCGGGGGAAACCCGGACCATTGCGCTGCGGCCGCCCACGCCCGTTCCCCCATGGCTGGTGCCGCTCCTGCTGGTCCTGGGCGCCGGGGTCGTTCTGGGCTTCTTCCGGTTCTGGCGAGGACGGGAGATGGATCCGATCGATGAGATCGCCCGGCTGGATGAGGCCTATGCGGCCGGGGAAGTCGACGAGGCGACCTACCGGCGGCGACGCGCCGCCCTGATCGCCCGAGCGATCCGTCGCGGGCAGGCCGGAGGCCTCTCGTTCGGGTAACGCCCCGGGCTGCGCTGAGAGGCTTCCCGCTTGTATGAGTTGCTCTACAGTGGACGGGCTGCCGATGCTCCAGCTGGAACGGATTTCCAAGGCGTTCGGCCCGCGGTGGGTGCTGCGGGAGGTCTCTCTCGCCGTGCATCCGGGAGAGATCGTGGCGTTGATGGGGCCGAACGGGGCCGGGAAGAGCACCATGCTTCGGGTGGCGGCGACGCTCCTCCGCCCCACATCCGGCCGGGTCCGAATCGGGGGTTCCAGCTGGCCCCCGGATGGGGCCGGGGTTCGCGCCCAGGTGACCCTGCTGGGCCATCAACCCTGGCTGTATCCGGATCTCAGCGCGGAGGAGAACCTTCGTTTCTACCAGCGTCTATACGGCTGGCCCGAGGAGCCCGGCGCGATCGAAGCGTCGCTCGAGCGGATGGGCCTGGCGGACCGCGCGCGGGACCCGGTGCGCGGGTTCTCGCGGGGGATGTTGCAGCGGCTGGCGCTGGCCCGCGCCTTCCTTTCGCCGGCTCCTGTGTTGCTCCTGGATGAGCCGTTCACGGGTCTGGATGTGCTCGGACTGGAGGAAGCCCGTGAGGTCATTCAGGAGCTGGCGGCCCGGGGGCGCGCGGTGGTGGTGGCGCTCCATGACCCGGCGACCGCCGATTTCGCCCACCGGGTGGTGGTCCTGGTGGGCGGCCGCCTGGTGGCGGAAGGCGCCCCTGTGGCTTTCCAGGAGAAAGCGCTTCAGGAGCTCTATCAGGCGGGGATGACCCGCCGGCATCGCCTCGCCGCCGGAAGGCCGGCTCGTCGATCCGAAGAGGGAGGTTTCTCTCCCCCCATGGGGCTCCCCATCGGGGTCCATCCGGTTCCGGCGGAAAGCCGATCTCCTTCCGGTGCCCGGGGACAGGGGCATGAGCTTCGCGCGCTCGGGGCGTTGCTCTGGAAGGACCTTCGGATCGAGGGGCGGGCACGGGAAACGCTGACCCCCCTTTTAACGCTGGCCGGTTTAAGTCTTTTTCTGTTCGGGACAGCGTTCGAGCTGCGCCCCGACCTGGCCCGTTCTTTCGTCCCGGTGTTCTTCTGGATGCTTCTGCTTTTCGCCAGCAGCCTGGGCGTGGGGCGGATGATGGCTTCGGAGATGGATCGGGGAACGTGGGAGGGACTTCTGATGGTGCCGGGGGATCGGAGCGTCCTGTTCGCAGGCAAGGCGATGGTCCACGGGCTGCTGCTGGGGCTGGTGATCCTTCTCTCCCTGGCCGCCGCGGGCGTGTTCTTCAATCTCTCCCTGTGGGATCCCGGCATCCTCCTGCTCCTGGCCCTGGGGGCGATCGGGCTCTCGGGAGTGACCACGTTGCTGGCGGCGATGGCGATGGCCACCCGGGCTCGCGAGCTGCTCCTGCCGATCCTGCTGTTCCCGGTGGCCGCCCCCCTGGTCATCGCCGGCATCCAGGGGACCCGGGCGATCCTGGAGGCGGATCCTTCGGGGTGGTGGATATGGTTGCAGATGCTGATCGCCTACGATCTCCTCCTCTTTGCTGTGGCGTGGATGGTGTTCGAAGAGGTGGTCAGCGCGTAGCGCCGGGTGTGGGGTGCTTAATCCTACAGCCGCACCTGGGCTTCAAGGCGTAGGGCAACTGCTTGCGGTTGCCCTACGGGGAACGGGGAGGCTCCGCTCAACGATCTGCGGTTGTCGTATGAATCGCCGTGAATATTATGACGGAGGCCGTTGGCTCAAATCGGGCAGAGGAGATGGCCCTTTGCCCTTTTCTCCCATTGTAGGGGCCGCTTGAGCGGCGACTTTGGCGGCGACGCTGGTCGGGGCTGGAAATCGATGCGAAAGGCACCGGGAAAACCGCCTGCTTCCGGTAACGCAGGCCCTTTCTCTTCCCCGGATCAAGGAGGCTTTTATGCGGGCGTGGGAACGGATCTGGCTTGGGGTGACCATCGCTCTGATGATCCTGGCGACCCTCGCGGTCTTCCTTTATGCGCCCCGTGAGGCGAAAATGGGGGATGTGCAGCGGATCTTTTACTTCCATATCAGCACCGCATGGTCCGGCTTTCTGGCTTTTGCCGTGGCGCTCATCGGCGCGATCGCTTACCTGCGGACACGGTCGGCCCGCTGGGATCAGCTGAGCCATGCCGCGGTGGAGGTCGGGCTGGTGCTGCTTACCATGGCGATCGTCACGGGTTCCCTCTGGGCTCGCCCCGTATGGAATACATGGTGGACATGGGATCCGCGATTGACCACCACGACGATCACCTGGGTGGTGTATCTGGCTTATCTGCTCCTGCGGAACGCGGTGGAGAACCCGGAGACCCGCGCCCGCTTTGCGGCGGTTTACGCCATCGTGGCCTTCGTGACCGTGCCCATTACGTATCTTTCGGCCCGCCTGCTTCGCACAATCCATCCGATTGTGCTGGGTCCCAGCGTCTCCTCGGAGGCCCAGGGGCAATTCGGCCTGACGCCCCGCATGGTGCATACGATGGTGCTCAGCCTGATCGCCTGGACGTTGCTGTTCAGCGTGCTGCTCTGGATGCGCTACCGGGTCCAGCGGGCCCAGGAGACGCTGGAGGGCCTCGAAGCGGTGGCCGAGGAGGCCTGAGACAGGATCCGGGGGGGTCGGGGGGGGCGCCCCGGGCGGCCCCCTAACTTCCCAGGATCGCATCCTGTTCCTGGAGTTCATTCCCATGGGCTATCTGGTCGCAGCGTATCTGGTCTTCTGGGGGGTCACGTTCTTCTATGTGCTATATCTGTTGCGCCGGCAGCAGGCGCTGGAAGAGCGGATCGCCCGCCTGCGCGCGCGGTTCAACCCGGAGCAGGGGGAGGAAAAACGATGAGCTCCGGTGAAGGAGTGATGCCTGCGCTCCGCTGGCGCACGTTCTCCCATGCCCTGGCCTTCGTGCTGGGGTTCTCGTTCGTGTTCGTCTTCGCCTGGGGTGGGGCAGCGACCCTCCTTGGCCAGCTCTTCTTCGAGGGGCGAGATTTTCTGGCCGCCCTCGGGGGGAGCGTGGTGATCCTGATGGGCCTGGGGATGCTGGGGGTCCGGATCCCCCTGCTGTATCCTTTGATGATGTCCGAGTGGCGCCCGCATCTCCGGGAGGTCCGCTCGTTCAGTTATCTGACCTCCGGGCTGATGGGGGTCTTTTTCGCCGCCGGGTGGACTCCCTGTGTAGGCCCCACGCTGGGGGCGATCCTCACCCTGACGTTCCAGCAGGAGACGGCGGGTCAGGCGCTGGGGCTGCTGGCTGCTTATGCCGCCGGCCTGGGGATTCCCTTCCTGGCCATGGGGCTGTTGCTGGATCACGCCCTCGCCGGGGTGCGGCGGATGCGCCGGTATCTCCCGGTCGCCCAGGCTGTGAGCGGCGTGCTGCTTCTCCTCATCGGCGGGATGGTGCTGCTGGATGTGCTGCCCCGGTTCCTCCCCTCTTTGACGCTGCCCCTCTGGGCCCCTACGTTCACCAATTTGCGCGTCTGGACGTTCCAGCTGGGTCTATTTCTCGATGTGGGGCCGGGCGCCGGATTGGGCTATCCCGTCGCTTTCCTGGCCGGTCTGCTTTCTTTCTTTTCGCCGTGTGTCTTCCCCTTAGTCCCCGCCTATCTGGGCTATCTCAGCGGCCGGAGCCTGGGAGGGATCCATGGGTAAGCGGGCGATCGCGCTCCTGATGCTGCTCGCCATGGCCTGTCAGCGCCTTCCCGGGGGGAATCCGGCGCCTTCTGTTTCCACCCCCGTCTCCATGGGCCTGACCACCGGGATCCCGGCGCCGGATTTCGAGCTGGAGCGCCTGGATGGGGGAACGGTGCGCCTGAGGGATCTGCGGGGGAAGGTCGTGCTGTTGAACTTCTGGGCCACCTGGTGTGTGCCGTGCCGGGAGGAGATGCCGTTGCTGGCCCAGATCTACCGGGATTACCATGAGCAGGGCCTGGAGATCCTGGGGGTGAACCTCACTTCCCAGGACGATTTCTCGGAGGTGCGCAAGTTCGTGGAGGAGTTCGATCTGCCGTTCCCCATCCTGCTGGATCACAACGGTCGGGCGGAGCGCGCCTATCGCATCTTCGGGGTTCCCACCACGGTTTTCATCACCCGGGAGGGGATCGTCCACCGGGTGGTGGTGGGCATCCTGAAGGGGCGCGAGGATGTGGAGAAAACCATCCGGCCCCTGTTGAGTCGCTAACGCCAGCACAGCTTTCCCCTTTCCGTGTCGCAGGCTTCCTTCCGGGGGCTCTGGGGGCCGGACCCCGGCGTGAAAGCCCGGCTGCGTAAGCTCGAATGCCAGACCTGTCCGCACCAGGGCATCCATATGGGGACGCTGATCACGCTGCACGATGGACTCAGCCGAACGATCCTGTTCTTCACCCTGATCTGCGCGCTGTGGGGGTTCTGGCGCTATCTGCGGGGGGAGGGAGTTCGCGGGGATTTCTGGGGGGCGTTATGGATCCTGGAGGGGGTGATCCTCCTCCAGGGGCTCCTGGGTTTGGCGATGGTCCTGATGCGGCTCTGGCCCGCCCGTGGCGGCCTGCACTTTTTATATGGGATCGTCCTGGCGCTGGCCCTCCCCCTGGTTTACGCCTACACCCGTGGCCGCGATGGACGCCAGGAACAGTTGCTTTACAGCATCGCGCTGGCCATCATGGTAGGGTTAACCCTTCGAGCGATCACAACCGGCGGTTGATTTTCCCAGGAGGCCTCTGGGAGCCCTGGGGACAGTGAAGGTGCTCCGCGGCTCCGGAACGGTTCTCTTCTCGGGCCCAGGGAAAAGGGAAGAAGGGATCAGGAACCGGAGATGGCGAAGGCGCCCTGTGTGCTGGTCATCGATGATTCCATCGATGTGCTGCAGACCCTGAGCGATATCCTCGGGGTGGCCGGCTATGCCGTGCGCACCGCGCCCAGCGCCGAGCGCGCGCTCCAGATCCTGGAAGGCGCGGCCATCGACCTGGTGATCACCGACCTCCGGATGGGCGGGATGGGGGGAATGGCCCTCATCCGCCGCCTGCGGGAATCCTGGCCGGACCTCCCGGTGATCGCCCTCAGCGGTTTCGCGGACGCGACGACGGTGGCCCAGGCCTTCCGGGAGGGGGTGGTGGACTTCATCGCCAAGCCGTTTACGGCAAGCGAGATCCTCGAAGCGGTGGCGCGGGCCCTGACGCGACGATCCGCTGTTCCCCCCTTGCCCGCTCCCTCCATCTCCGCGCTGGCTGCTCCCCATGTCCTGACGCCGGAACAGCGTGTCCAGGCGGAAGAGATCCTGCGCGCGTTGCAGAGCCGGCTGGGGGCGGAGCTGACGCTGCTAACGGGATCCCAGGGAGAGCTGCTGGCCGCTCAGGGATGGGTATCCGAACCGGCGGCTCAGGCCGTGGCCCGGGCGATCGCCCAGATCGGGGCCCTCCTGGAAACCCTGGCCTCGGCCCTCGGCGAGCCGGCCTTCGTGGCCCATGCCTGGGAAGGGGCACAGCGCGCCCTTTATGGACTTCGTTTGGAATCCGGGCGCTTCCTGGTGGCCGTGGTGCCTCGAACGGTGAAACCCGGGCTGGCCTGGCTGGAGCTCCGGGAGGCGCTCTCCCGGCTGCGGATGCTGGAGGCGGCGCCTTCCCCGTCCGAAGCCGCCCCTCCCGAGCTGCCCTCCCCGGCGGGATCTTCCCCGGAGGAAAACCTTTTCCTCGAAGGAGGGGAAGAGATCGCCGCGCCCTTCGAGGGGGAACTGCTCAGCTATGAGGAAGCCCGGGCCCGGGGCCTGATCCCCGATCTGGAGGAAGGGGAAGAGCGCGCGGGATGAAAGGATGGTTCCGGGTCGGCCTCGTGGGGATCCTCCTGACAGCGGGCTGCGCGGGAAAGGCGGCGCGCCATCCCCCACTGACCTCGGTGGTTCTCCTCATCCAGGGGGTGGAAGGCGATCGGGGTCCCTTCGATTTCGCCGCGGCAGGCGTCGCCGCCTTCCAGCGGAGCGAGGGCGTGCGCGTTCCGCTGCTGGCGCTCGGCGAGGATCCCATCGCCTGGGAGCGGATGATCCGGGAGGCCGTTCGGGAGCCCGATCACCGGCTTTTCATCATCGGGATGGCAGGCCCCGCTCGCCTCGGCCTGGAGCAGGCGCGGATCTTCCCCGGCAAGCGCTTTGTCCTGCTCGGCCTGGAGGATCCAGGTGACGTCCCACCGAACGTGCTGGTTCTTTCATTTGATGAATGGGAAGCCGGCTGGCTGGCCGGGTATATCGCGGGCCAGCTCGTCGGGCAGGAAGGGTCCGATCGAAGGCCTGGGCGGCGGATAGGGGCGCTGGTTGGCCCGGGGGCCTCGGTGGCCCTGGAGGGCTATCGGTGCGGGGCTTGGGCGGCGGGCCTGGAGGAGATCCTGCTCGAAGAAGTGGAGACGACTTCGGACCCGGTCGCGGGTTTCGAGGCGGCGCTGCGGCTGTATGGGCGGGGTGCCGGGATCGTCTTCGGGCTGGCCGGGGGGAGCAGCGCCGGCCTTTTCGAGGCCGCGGCGGCCACGCGGCGCTACGCCATCGGGTTCGGGGAAGACTGGGGGGCGCGCTACGAGGCCATGCGCTCCCTGGCCTTCGAGGCGCTCCTGGGCTCGGTCACCCCGGCGATCGACGAGGCGGTGCGGCGGATCCTGCGTCAGAGCCGGCGGGGGGAGGTGCCTTTCGGGATGCGGTGGACGCTGAAGCTGGAGGAAGGGGGCTTCGTCTGGCGGGGGACGCCAACCTTCTTCCGGATCGCGCCCTCCTGGCTCCAGCGGCAGATCCGGGAGCGCGCGGTGCATCCCCATCCGTGCCCGGAGGGGTCCGGGGGATAACTTGGAGAATGAGGCCGGAGGTGGGAAATGACTCGGGCGGTTGCGGAGCATGTCCGTTTTGAGAGCTATGAAGCCTTCCGCCGGTGGGCGGAGGATCAGCCGGGCTACTGGATCCTGGTGCGGGGGGTTCCCATGCCGAGCCCATCGCCATCACGCAAACATCAGGAGGTTGCGTTGCGTTTCGAGCTGCTGCTCGTGGAAGCGCTCCGTCGACCGGGCCTGGGGTGGGTCTACGACGCGCCGCTGGATGTGAAGCTGATGGAGGACACGGTGTATCAGCCGGACCTGCTGGTGGTGCTGCGGGAGCATGCGGATCGGCTGCGGGAGACCCATATCGAGGGGACGCCGGACCTGGTGGTGGAGGTGGTTTCGCCGTCGACGGCCCATCTGGATCTTCTGGAGAAGCGCTACGATTACGGGCGGGCGGGGGTCCGGGAATACTGGGTGGTGGATCCGGAGACGCGGACGGTTGAGGTCTATGGCCTGGAAGGGGATCGGCTCATGCTCATCGAGGGGGCGCGGGAGGAAGGCCGGGTGCGCAGCCGGCTGATCCCGGGCCTGGAGGTGGACGTCGCCGCGCTCTTCCGGGACCTGTAAGGGCGTCGAATGAATTCGACCTCGATGGGCCTTCGGCCAGCGGCCGGCCTGCGCCGGCCGGGAGGGTTTTCCCGTCGGCGCAGGCCGACGCCGGGCGCGAAAGCGCCTCGCGAGGCCGATTTCAATCGGCGTGGAAGGCCGGCACCCGGCGCGAAGCGCCCCCCGAGGCTGATTTCAATCAGCGCGAAGGCCGGCGCGGGGTGCGGACTCCCCGCCTCCCGGCGCCTGTGATAGAATCCCGATGTGCTAAAAGCGTGAGAAACGAAAGGCGAAGGGAACGGCTTGCGTGAAGGAGAACCAGATGGCCCTGGAACCCCTCCTGGGACAGGAGACACTGGACCAGCGGACCGAGGGGGAGGAACTGGTGGAGGCGGCGATCCTCCCCTTGCGGGATATGGTGGTTTTCCCGCGCATGGCGACCCCCATCCTGGTGGGCCGCGATAAATCCCTGCGGGCGGTGGAGGCCGCCATCCAGCGGGAGGAGCCTCTGGTGGTCCTGACCCAGCGGGAGGAGAACATCGAGGACCCCACCCCGGAGGACCTCTACACCGTGGGGACGCTGGTCTCGGTGGCCCGGGTCCTGCGTATGCCCGATGGAACCCTCAACATCCTGGTCCAGGGCCAGCAGCGGGCCCAGGTGGAGGAGTTCCTCCAGGCCGAGCCCTATCTGCGGGCGCGGGTCCGTCTGATCGTCGAGCGCGCCGACCGGCCGCCGGCGGTGGAGGCCCTGATGCGGGCCGTCCTCTCCCAGTTCGAACGGGTGGTGCAGCTCGACCGGGCGGTCCCGGAAGACGCGTATGTCTTCGCCATGAACATCGACGAGCCGGGCTGGCTGGCGGATCTGATCGCCAGCACCCTGAACCTGAAGACGGCGGAGCGGCAGGAGCTCCTGGAGATCTTCGAGCCCTCCGCCCGGCTGCTGCGCCTCTCCATCCTGCTCGCCCGGCTCCTGGACGTGCTGGAGCTGGAGAGCAAGATCCAGGCCCAGGTCCAGCAGGAGGTCGACCGGACCCAGCGGGAGTTCTATTTGCGGGAACAGATGAAGGCCATCCAGCACGAGCTGGGCGAGGTCGACGTTTACATGCAGGAGATCCAGGAGCTCCGGGAGCGGATCGAGGCCAAAAACCTTCCGGAGGAGGTGCGGGCCCGGGCGGAGAAGGAGCTCAATCGCCTGGCCCAGATGCCGCCCCTCTCCCCCGAGGTCAGCATCATCCGCACCTACATCGACTGGATCCTGGAGCTCCCGTGGACCGAAGAGACCGAGGACAACCTGGACATCGCCCATGCGGCGGAGGTGCTGGAGCGGCATCACTATGGGCTGAAGAAGGCCAAGGAGCGGATCCTGGAGTTCCTGGCGGTGCGCAAGCTGGCCGGGGAGCGCAGCCGCAGCCCCATCCTGTGCTTCGTGGGTCCGCCGGGAACCGGCAAGACCTCTTTGGGGAAGGCCATCGCCGAGGCCCTGGGCCGGCGGTTCGTCCGCATCTCCCTGGGGGGCATTCACGACGAGGCGGAGATCCGGGGCCATCGCCGGACCTACATCGGGGCCCTGCCGGGGCGGATCTTACAGGGCATGGCCCGGGCGGGGACCATCAACCCGGTCTTCATGCTGGATGAGATCGACAAGATCGGCGTGGACTTCCGGGGGGATCCGGCGGCGGCCCTCTTGGAGGTGCTGGACCCCGAGCAGAACCATGCCTTCTCGGATCACTACCTGGAGATCCCGTATAACCTGTCGAAGGTCCTGTTCATCACCACCGCCAACATCCTGGACACGGTGCCGCCGGCGCTACGGGACCGGCTGGAGGTGATCGAGTTCCCGGGCTACACCGAGGGGGAGAAAGTGCAGATCGCCCGTCGGTTCCTGATCCCTCGCCAGATCGAGGAGAATGGGCTCCAGGGGATCCCGCTGAAGATCACCGATGGGGCCCTGCGGCGGATCATCCGGGAGTACACCTCGGAGGCGGGGGTGCGGAACCTGGAGCGGGAGATCGCGGCCATCTGCCGCAAGACCGCGCGGCTGGTGGCGGAGGGGAAGCCGTATCGGCGGGTGATCACCCCGGCGGCCCTGGAGCGGTATCTGGGACCGCCCCGGTATGATTACGGCCGGGCGGAGGAGACGGATCAGGTGGGCGTGGCCATGGCCCTGGCCTGGACCGAGGCGGGGGGCGAGGTGATGCCGGTGGAAGTGACTCTGATGGAGGGGAAGGGGATGCTGCTGCTCACCGGCCAGCTGGGCGAGGTCATGCAGGAATCCGCCCAGGCGGCGATGAGCTACCTGCGCTCCCGGGCGCGGGCCTTCGGCATCCGGCCGAAGCGCTTTGAGAAGACGGATGTGCACATCCATGTGCCCGAGGGGGCGATCCCCAAGGATGGCCCCTCAGCGGGGATCACCATCGCCACCGCCCTGGTCTCGGCCTTCACGGGGATCCCGGTACGGCGGGACACGGCGATGACGGGGGAGATCACCCTCCGGGGGCGGGTGCTGCCCATTGGGGGGTTGAAGGAGAAGATCCTGGCGGCCCATCGGGCGGGGATCCAGCGGGTCATCCTGCCGAAGAAGAACCAGCGGGATCTGGTTGAACTGCCCCGGCGGGAGATCCGGGGCATGACCCTGATCTTCGTGGAGACCATGGATGAGGTCCTGCGGGCCGCCCTCGCCCGCCCCCTGCGGATTCACGAGACCGCCCCCTCCCGGAATGGGGCCTCCCGACGGAGGCGGTAAAGCGTCAGAATGGAAATCATCTCTGAGTAGCATCGGATCCAGCGAACCAAAATCCATACATCAGGATTCGAGTCATGAGCGATCTTAAGTCGATGAGCGATCTGGAAGGAAGATTTTACGAGGCGCTCTATCGGACCGGCGAAGCGGATCCGGAGTGGAACCGGCGAGTCCTGGAGTTCTACGTTCCATTCTTTAGCGGCTGCCAGCGGGTCCTGGATGTCGGGTGTGGTCGGGGCGAATTCCTGGAGCTGTTGCAGGAGAGGGGGATCTCTGGGGTAGGCATCGATATCGATGCAGAGATGGTCCGCGTTTGCCAGGAAAAGGGATTGCAGGTTGTTCAGGCCGATCTGTTCGAATACTTGGCTGCTCAGGAGCAGGCCTTCGACGGCATCTTCTGCAGCAACGTGATCGAGCATATGAACACGGACCAGGTTCTGCGGTTCTTCCAGCTGGCTTATCAGGCTGTGCGTCCCGGGGGTCGAATGCTGGTGGCCACCCCGAACCCGGAAAGTCTGATCGTTCATCTTTATGAATTCTGGCGAGATCCCACTCATGTGCGCCTGTATAATCTTCCCCTGTTAAGGTTCCTTATGGAATACGTGGGTTTCCAGAATGTGCAAGGAGGAGAGAACCCGGAGACTCAATGGGCGATCTCAAGCACACCGGATCTGGAGCCGCTCTTGCACTCTATCTCCCTGTTTGACATTCCTGACATCCCTGGAGATCGAAATATAATACGAAGGTTGATATACAAAACACGTCGGGCCTTGTCGAGATTATTGATTCGAAGAATTATGTTCGAAGAATGGATGTTTTTGAACACTCATGTGATTGAGTTATTCAAGATTATGGGTGTGAACAAACCTCGCGAGATTTATATATATGGACTAAGGGAGAAATGAGTGGTCGAAGTCGTATAGCGATTTTTACTCCTTATGTTCCATATCCTCCCGACACTGGTGGAAAAAACAGAAGTTATCACGTTATTAAGGCGTTGTCGTGCCATTTCGATGTGGACGTTTATTCCACAAACCATGAGCTACGGGATCAGAGTCATGCCCTCCAGTTCAACCATGAAGTGCGCCAGCTGTATATCTTCGAGATCCACAAGTCCCGGCGCTTCCGGGACTTCATGAAGTGGATTCTGAGCCCGTGGCCACGATTCGTAGACTACTTTCAGGATGATCGAGCCCTGCTCCAGGCCTGGATAGCTCTCCGGGCGGAGGATTATGATCTGGTTATCGCTGACGAGCTCTGTATGACACCCTACGCGGAGTTGCGCCCCGATCTTCCCCGCATAGTGATGAGACATAAGATCGATTCCCTCCATGTCTCCGGGGTGGCCGCTGCCTCTCCATGGAGCATTGAGAAAATTCTGCTTTGGATCGAAGCCTGGAAGCTCCGCCGCTATGAGCGGCAGAAGATGAAGTTCTATCATGCTTGCATAACTTGTTCGGAGGCCGACGCGGCCTTTGTCCGTCGGGACGCGCCCGGGATTCGCATTCAGGTGATCCCGAATGGAGTGGACCTGGAGTTCTTTCGACCCTCCGGGATCCCCCGGGAGGACCCACCGATTCTCCTGTTCGTGGGCACGATGCACTATTATCCCAATATCGATGCTGTTCGCTATTTTTTCGAAACCATTTATCCCTTCATCCGCCAGGTCAGACCGGATGTCCGAGTTCAGATCGTCGGGCATCGGCCGCCGCCGGAGATCCAGCGCCTGGCGGATCCCCCTTCCATCGAGGTGACCGGGAGCGTCCCGGATGTGAGGCCCTATTATGAACGGGCCAGCGTCTTCATCGTCCCCTTGCGGCTGGGAGGAGGGACGCGCCTGAAGATTGTGGAAGCGATGGCCATGGGGTTGCCAGTGGTTTCCACTTCGGTGGGGGCCGAAGGGCTGGATGTCCATCCGGGGGAGGACATCTGGATCGCGGATGATCCACGTGCTTTTGCCGAGGGGGTTCTTCGCCTGCTGTCAGATCCGGCGCTGTGGGGCCGCCTCTCCACAGGTGGGCGACGGCTGGCCTGCCGGTATGACTGGAAGGAGCTCACCCGCCCGCTGGTGGATCTGGTGGAGGCGATGATTCGGGAGAGAAGGGCATGAAGCGAATCGTGCGTCTGGTGAATCTTTACCCGCCTTACATTGTGGGCGGGAATGAGATGCTGACACGGGATATTGAAGAAGCCCTGCGGGCGCGAGGCTACGAGGTCCACGTCTTAACGGCCCGGGGACGTCAGCTGGATGGCATGCCCTTTGTCCATCAGGTTTTCCACTACAGCCTGGATGACCGGGAGGCGATCTTCCTGGGGGGGCGGCGGCTGTCAGCGATCGAGCAGTTTCGTCATCACGTCTTCGATCCGATCACCTATCGGAATGTGCGCCGGGCGGTGCGGCGGCTGCAGCCGGATCTGATCCTGGTGGACAACCTTTATATGGCTTCGGCTGCTCCCCTGCTGGCCGTACGGGACGCGCCATGCCCGGTGATCGCCCAGGTGGCGGATCGATGGCTCCTTTTTATCCTGCGCGATTGGGGGATGGTCCTTCGGCCTCAGACCCGAAGACATCGTCTGCTTGTGGGGACAGTCCGGGTCCTGGTGCAGCGTCCTCTCTCACGCCGGGTTCGAATTGATGGGATCGTCACCGTCTCGAACTTCATCCGGGATCTCTATGTCCGGGCCGGGTTTCCGCCGGAGATCATCGAAACCCACTACCTGGGGATCGATACGCGGATCTTCCGCCCCGGGCCGGAACACCCCCTTCATGACCCGGTCCGTTTGATTTTCATTGGATCCCTCTGGGAGGGAAAGGGCCCTCAGGTGGCGATCCGTGCGTTGCGCCTTCTTTCCCGGATGGAAGGTCTCCCATGCTTTCACCTGGATATCTTCGGGGACGGCGCAGAGGGGTTCAAGCAGTATCTGCGCCGGTTGATCCGCGAAGAGGGGGTGGAAGACCGGGTCACATTCCACGGGTTCGTTCCATGGTCGGATCTGGTCCGGGCCATGCATGAAGCGGATATCTTTGTCTTTCCCTCGATCTGGGATGAGCCGTTCGCCATCACCCCATTGCAGGCCATGGGATGCGGATTGCCGGTGGTGGCCACGACAGCAGGAGGGACCCCTGAGGGATTTGTGCATGGAGAAACAGCCCTGCTGGTCCCCCCGAATGATCCCCAGGCACTGGCTGAGGCTATCGCATGTCTGGTGCGGGATCCGGCGCTGCGGCGGCGGCTGCGGGAAAATGGGATCCGGGATGCCCACACGCGCTGGAGGTTCGACGCCTACGTGGATCGGCTGGTGGATTTCTATCAGCGGGTCTTCGAGCGCTGGCAGCGGGAGCGCGGGCATGCGGATCGCCCTGGTCGTGCATAAATTCCCCCCGGCCAGCGTTGGGGGAACGGAGGTCTACACCATGAACCTCGCCCGAGCGCTGGCCGGGCGAGGGCACGAGGTGTTCGTGTTCTATCGGGATAACAGGGCGGCAGAGGGGAGAGGGGCAGGGATCTGGGAGGAGCGGGAGGGCTTCCACGCATTCCGGGTTGTGCGGCGGTTCCATCCCTCCTCAGCATCCTTGCTGGAGTATTTCTGGAACACCTTCTGGAACCCGGATGTGGAAGAGGCCTTCGAGCGCTTCCTTGAGAGGACACGGCCCGATGTGGTGCATTTCCAGCATCTGAAGGATCTTTCTTACCGGCTGATCGCCCTGGCCAGACGCAGGGGATTGCCCGCTATCCTGACCCTCCATGACTACTGGTTCCTGTGCGGGAACGCCCAGCTGATCTGGCCAGATGGACGAACCTGCCGCGGAAAGGCACTGGGCCTGAATTGCGCCCGTTGCGCCCTGGAGGGCCGGCTTCCGCCCCTCACCGCCCAGGGGCTGCGACCGGCAGCGGCGGTTCTGATGCAGATCCGGGATCATCTGGTCCGGGGAGCAGCTTTGCAGGCGAATCGATTAATCGCCCCTTCTCGCTTCCTGATTCAGCAATACATCCGGGCAGGGTTCCCTGCCCAGCGCCTGGTATATCTGGAGAACGGAGTGGACATCGAGCGGATCCGGCGTTATCCCCGGTGGCCTTCCCCGGATGGCCGCCTGCGCTTCGCCTATATCGGGGCACTGGCCTGGCAGAAAGGCGTGCATGTCGCGGTGGAGGCCTTTCGAGGCCTGCCGGCCGATCAGGCGATCCTGCAGATATATGGGGACCCCACCCTCTTTCCAGAATATGTGGAGCGGCTACGTCGCCTGGCCGATCCGCTGAACACACGTTTTGAGGGTCCGGTGCCCAATGAAGCGATCGGGCAGGTGCTGGCGGGAACCGATGTCCTTCTGGTGCCTTCTCTCTGGTATGAGAACTCGCCGGTGGTGATCCAGGAAGCCATAGCCGCAGGGGTTCCGGTGATCGCCTCGGACCTGGGAGCCCTGGCGGAGAAGGTGCGGCCGGGGATCAACGGATGGCTCTGTCCGCCGGGCGAGGTCCAGGCGTGGCGTGCCTGCATTCAGATGCTCCTCGAGAACCCATCCTGGCGGCAGGAGCTGCGAATGGGCGAGATCCAGGCGCTGTCGATCGAGGAGCACGCCAGCCGCCTGGAACATATTTACCGCCATTTATCCTCCATTCGCGGAGGAGGATTGTGAGCCGCCGGATTCTTAACGGCCTGAGCCTGTTGAGCCTGATCGGGTTGCCTTCGTGGCTGGCTGCCGGCCTGGGGATTGGTCTTAGCGCGCCTCAATTATGGCCCGGCGTGGAGCTATGGGTCGCCCGGGAATATCTCCGGCCCGGGGAAGGAAATTTCGCGGCCATGACCGGTTATTCCTTATGCGGGGAGATTCACCATGCGATCCGCTGCTTTCCGGGACTGCCTGCAGGTATTGAAGAAGTTCGGGGTCGATCCGACCCGGGGCACCATAATCGATGTGGGAGGAACGGAAACGGTTTACCTCGATGGAGTGCCGGCCCCTAACCCGTTGAAGGCGCTGAATCCCCACGTCGTTTTTCTGGATAAGGGGTTCAATGTGGAACTCCTCGGGACTGCTGTCCATGAGGCTGTTGACTTTCTGGACATCCACGCCATTTCTCGTCTGGCTGGCCGTTTTGACCTGGTGTTTTGCTTTGACACCCTGGAGCATGTGCCCGATCCGTTTCGGTTCTGCGAGCACCTCATCTATATTACCAGACCTGGAGGATACATCTACGTAGCAAAAGTATTCGAGTGGCCGTATCATCCTTCTCCGGAGGACTATTTCCGGTTCTCCCCGGCGGGCCTTCGGGAGTGCTTTATAAGTCCGCGCAATGGGTTAAGAGATCAGTTTGCCATATTGTGGTGTGATTGAGGGTCGGATGGGAAGGGGGTGGCCCTGTTCGGGCAGCGGTTGAGGGGATGAAAGGGTGACGGCATGGGCGATTCTGAGGCAGAGCAGCCCACCACAAGCGGCTGTGGGCTGGGAAGGAGTCACGTTTTCAGCTCTGCTCTATTGTTGGAAAGGACAACCTTCGTGGGATAAAGTGGTATGGATGTTGCAAAAATCGCCTCGGATTATAAGTTGGTTATATCATTTATGAAGAAAAATTATTTGGTAGTTGTTTGTATTGTTGGTCTTCTGATTCGTTGTCTTTTGATCCTGGGTGTGTCATGGATGAATGCATCCGATTTGCAAAACTATTTCTGGGCAGCTGATCAGGTCGTACGCGGTCAATCGGCTTATCGATTATGGGCTCAGAACCTGGGCGGGTTTCGAGCGGATGTTCTGCCTCTTGAACTGGCCATTCTCAGCCTGGTGGTTTGGGTGGGGAAATCGCCCCAGGCTCTACGCGGGTTTTTCCTGCTGGGCGATACGCTGGTGATGCTTCTTGCATATAGGTGGCTGGCGGATCAGCCTCATCGGCGGGCCTTATGGATCCTCCTCTACGCATTGACACCGGGGCCGCTCTATTTCTTTACATTAACACCAAGTGATAAGCCATTGATCCTGGCGGGTATTCTGGCTATTTTGGAGTTGTCCAGGAACATGCATCGACCACGGTTTTGTGTGCTTTCCATTTTGTCGACGGGTCTGCTGGCAGCTTTTAAGTGGTTTGGATTGTTCTTCGCGTTTCCGATCGCGCGGGTCTGTGGTCGTCAGCGGATAGCCCGCCTGCTGATTGCTCTGGCAGGCATTGGTCTCATTTTTGGGATCACACATCTCCTCTGGTTCCCAGACTGGATGGTGGTTTACCAGTTTCGCCGGATGCGCTTTGGGCCTCCATTTCACTCTGGGCTGGCCGTGTTGCTTCAGGCGTTAGGCTTGCCGATGCCGTGGCTCTATCTACCGCTGATGGCAATCTCCTGGATACTGGTCCAGTATCTCCATCTGTGTGGCCGGATCCGAATTCATGAGGCGATTGTGCTGTCGATCCTGTCGGTTTTGATCTGGACACCGGACACCACGGCGCAGATGCTGTTCTGGTTGACTCTTCTCATGCTTCTGGTGACCAGCTGGGAGACACCCTTATGGGCCGGCCTGGTATTTTTCAGCACCACCTGGATGACCCTGATGGCCGCTGCCGCAATCGGCCAGGTGATCCCGGGTCTGCCGCTGGTGGATCGCCTGGCTGGGCTGAGCGGACCTTACGGAGGGATCCGTCTGGTGCTCTGGTCTCATCTACCCCTCACATGGCTGGCGTTGCGGATGCTGAGCTTCGGGTGGTACAGGCGTGGAGAAGACACGCGGCTGGCGATCTGACTTCAGGAATGGAAATGAGCAGGCCCTGTGGCAGTTCTGGGTAGGTGTTGTGGGCCTATCTTTCCCCTGGTCTGTTGTGGATCCGTGCTATGGAGCGAAGGCGGCGTGCGCATTCGCGGGTATCGCATGATTTCTCTGGATCATCTGGATCTGGAGAGCCTCTGGATTTTCGGGGCGACCGCTGCGGTTCTCTGGAGCGTGATGGCGGCAGGTCTCGCTCAAGCGGGTCGCTTTTGGCCTCTGGAGGTCCTCCTGGCCACCATGCTGGCTGGCCTGGGCGCATGGGGATTCTCCAGGTGGGAGCGGCGTTCCGTTTCCCCATCGGGTGGGTGGAATACACGGGAGGCGTGGCGCCTGGGCCTGCTGGGGTTGGCCGGGCTTCTGCTGTTCAGCTGGCCTGCAGAGCACTTCCCCCTGCTGGGGGATTCCGCCATCTATCCCAATACAGCGGCCGCTCTGATCCGGACGGGGGGACTCTCTTATCATTATGTGCCTCTGGACGGCCTCACGCGTGAGCAGAAGGAGCTGTTCTATATCCCTTCCGAGCGTCAAGTGCCCGGAGTTCCGATCCGCTCCTACCGGGGATTGCTCTACGGGGCTTACTATGTCATGGACCCGGATCGCAATCAGATCCTCTCCTCCCGTCAGCCGGTGCCCATCGTCTGGATGGGAGGGGCCGGTATGCTGGCTGGGCCGCTGGGGATGCTGTATGTCACGCCGCTCTTCGGGGTAGCTGGTCTCGTGGCGATTTACTTTCTGGGAAGGCAGATTTTCAATCGTCGGACGGCCGCCCTGGCTGCGCTCTGGTTGTTGCTGAGCTTCCCTCAGCTGCATTTCTCCCGCGCCCCTTATGCAGAGGCGGTGGGTCAGTTTTTTGTGCTGGTCGGATTATATGGACTGATCCGGGCTTTGCAGACCGGATGGATCGGCTACAGCGCTCTGGGGATGATGGCCTGGGCGGTGGCGTTTGCGGCGCGGATTGAGGTCCTTCTCGCCATCCCCGCCCTGGGTCTCTTCCTGGCTTTCATGGCCTTTCGCCATGGCCTGTCTGTTGCATTGCGGGATAGCCTCCTTTTGATCCCATCGGTCGGGTTTGCCATCGGAACGCTGAACGGACCATATGCAGGGGCCACGGCGGAGCTGATGCTGGCGTATCAGGCTCGTTTCCTGCGGCGCCTGGATGGGTGGAGATTGGCGGGCGGGGTAGTAGCGGGCCTGCTTCTGATCGGTGTGGTGTGGATGGCCATGCGGCGATGGGAGCGAATAGCCCGTGGTTTTCAATATAGCTTTGCGGTGCTTCTCTTGCTGGCCATGGGTTATGCCCTGTTTCTGCGATCGTGGGTGGAAAGGAGGAGCCCCGAGGGATTTCATGCGGAACTGATGCCGATGGCGGCGCTGTATCTCAGCCCCTTGCTCTTCGGGCTGGCCGGGCTGGGAGCCGTTCAGGTTGCGCTTCAGCGGCCACTGCATCTGGAACGATGGTGGCTCTTGCTCTTCGGGTTGTCCTTCGGTATGATCCTGTTCTGGAAATACACGACGGCCCGGGTCTATCCGGTGGCCCTGCGGCGGCTGATGCCGGAGGTATTGCCGACCCTGGTCCTCCTGGCGGCCTGGGGCCTCCGATGGATGGAAGCAAAGGTCGGCTGGCGGAGATTGAGTCGGGGACTGGGGTATCTGGTCTGCCTCTGGCTGGCCGGGATCAGTGGGCTTTACTGGATGGAACAGGAAGGCCGCGGGACGTGGGATTTCATCCAGAGGTTGGAACGTCAGATCCCGGTGGATGCGGTGGTTCTGTTTGAACCGCTGCAGGGGGATGCGGTGGTGGGCTGGTTTGCGGCTCCGTTGTGGTCGTTTGGAGGACGGGATGCCCTGCTACTGAATCAGAAGATCGATAGAAGGCTCCTGGAGGAGGCGTTGGGCCGCTGGCGGGGCCAGGGGAGACCCATATATGTTCTGGCTCAGCATGATCCGGAAGCTTGGTGGCCAGGGCCTTTCCCAGGGCATCCTGTAGGGGAACTGCGATGGCGTTCCAGTCTCATTGGTCAATCCTTGCGTTTTCCATCGGTGATTTGGCGGTTTGATTTCCGGTTTAAGATTTATCGGATCGATTGAAGGGCTGACTTTGTGAGGATATGATAGGTATCGAGGGAAAATCAATATGTGTGCGTGGCGAGAATTGCTCATTATATATTTATGATAAAATCTTTTTCTCTATACTCATTCCAAGAGTCCGTGCTATCATACCTTTCCACAGCTGGTGGCCTGCGTGCTGCGTATGTTCTACCTGAACCTCATCTACTGGGAGTATGGAAGCATGGCTTCTGGCGGCGGGCAAGGTTTGTGAGGTGCCGGAGTGGAGGAAAGTGCCTGATCCGATTACCTGTGGGAAGCATTGGCCCTGCGACCTGGGAAGGGCGCAGGCGCTGCTGGATCGTCTGGGATAGGATGTATGCACCACATAGCAATGCATGAGACGATTGAGTGATTATTTTTCGAGCTCAATAACAGGAATTTATTCCATCATGAGCAGGCGTTTACGTATCCTTTTTATCACAAGAAAGTATCCACCATCGGTAGGTGGAATGGAGCGTTTGAGTTATCATTTTGTAGAGAAAATTCGTAAATATGCTGAAATTTATGTGATCGCATGGCGTGGATCTCAGATCGGATTGCTATGGTTTTTGATGTATGCTTTAGTGCGTGGATTATATCTGGCGCGAAAAGTGGATGTGCTACATGCAGGTGATCCGTTGGTTGGTCCAGTCGTGTGGTTTTTAGGACGTCTGTATCGTATTCCAATCGTGGTAAATGTTCATGGTCTTGATCTTGTTTTTAATTTTCCCGCCTATCGTCTTCTAATTTCTTGGTTGTTGCCTCGGTTTCATCGAGTCGTTTGTATCAGTCATGCAGTTTACTCAAAAGCGCTGGAGATAGGTTTAGAACCAGAGCAATGTCGTGTGATTCATCCAGGTATCGATGTGCCACAGAAAATCCTGGAGCGAGATTTGGCTCGTAGATATATTGAAATTTGGCTAAAAAATCCGATAGGAGATCGCCAAATATGGCTAACTGTCGGGCGTTTGGTACCTCGAAAAGGTGTAGCATGGTTCTGTGAACACGTTCTACCGCGATTACAAGATACGGATGGATTCATCTATTTAATTGTTGGCACTGGCCCTGATGTTCAACGTATACAGAAAATAATTCGTCGGTTTAATCTGATGAATCGGGTATATTTACTTGGATTTGTTGATGATAAGTATCTGAGTTGGTTCTATTCAGGCGCAGATGCCTTTATTATGCCTAATATTGCCCAGAAATATGACATGGAAGGATTTGGAATGGTTGCCCTTGAGGCTGCTGCCTATGGGTTGCCAGTTATTGCTGCTCGAGTAGATGGAATTCAAGATGCTGTAATTGAGGGTGAAAGCGGATATCTACTTGTTCCAGGAGATGCTGAAGTATGGGTTAATTTTTTGAGAAATTGTTTAGCTTATCCATCATTATTAGAAGACTTGCGTTCGCGAGCGCAGAGCGTGGTTTGTTCCCGTTTCGAATGGAACAAGATAATTGATTCATACCTGAATATGTATTGTGAGACGATTAATAAGTATTTCCATGATCGGCTTGCAAAGATTTGTTCCAGCGAAAACAATAATAGTTGAGGTAATAGAAATGCGTATTTCTGTGATAATACCGAATTTGAATAGTCCTGTTATTGACAAAGTGGTGGAAGCAGTATTGAGTCAGGCTGAGGAAGAGTTAACAATATGGATAGTAGGGCAAGATTGTTACGGTAAAATCCCTGTTCATCCGTCGGTTCATGTATTGATTACACCTAATCCGATTTTCCCGGGAGAGGCACGTAATTTAGGTGCAGAGCACTCACGAGCCGACGTATTAATCTTTCTGGATGCGGACTGTATACCTCAGTCGGGTTGGCTGAGGGCTTTGATTGAGGCATGGAAGGCTCACCCAGATGCGGGTGCGATTAGTGGTGCGATGTTGCCATATTCTTCTAGTTTTATTAGGCATTGTGAGCAAATTGCTCGCTTTCATGAATATATTAATACGAATCCTTTTGGAGAAAGAATGGTTCTAGCCAGCTTTAGTTTGCTTGTTCCCTACGAGGTGTGGAGATCCAGTGGCGGATTTGATCCACGTTTATGGGCTACCGAAGATCTGGATTTCACATTGCGTCTAAGGAGGCAGGGATGGAAATTATTCTTTGAGCCAAAAGCAGTTGTTTACCATGAATCCAATAGAGTTAATTTATACGATTTTGTGTCTCATGCTCGCATGAATGGGATCTACTCTATTATAACTCGTTTGCGTTATGCTGAGGTTTATCGAGGATCTTTCTGGATGCACTGGTCTTGGTTTTGGGTATTAGCCTCCCCTTTGATTGCTCTTGGGCGAACTATTCAGATTTACATGCATACACCCGGTCTATGGCGCTACGGGTATTGTGTGCCGCTGGTTTTTCTGCACAAGTTGGCATGGTGTCAGGGGGCAGCTGATGGGTTGCGATATATTTTGCGTCCTTGAGGTGTGAGATGAAGGAACCAGTGGTTTCAGCTATTGTTTTGGCGCACAATAATTGTGACGATACGATTGAGTGCTTGAGTTCTTTGATTGAATCTGATTATTCAAATTTGTTGGTGTGGCTTGTTGATAATGGATCACAGGATGAAACTGCTAAACAGGTAGCGGAGAGGTTTCCATCCGTGCGAATCATTCAGACAGGACGTAATCTGGGTGTTGCGGGCGGATTTAATGCTGGGATAGTTCCTGCTTTAGAATATGGTTCTGATTATATTTTTATATTGAATAATGATACAGTTGTCGAGCATGATACCTTAACGAATTTATTGGATGAGGCATTAAAGAACAATAGTTTTGGTATATTGATGCCAAAAATTCTGTATTATGACGATCGCCATCGGATATGGTCTGCTGGGGCGCGTTATCGGTATTTTCCGCCATCTATTGTTATGATTGGATTAAACCGTATTGATGAACCTAAATATAATATCCCTCGGGATTTGGAGTATGCTCCAACATGCGCTCTTCTGATTTCTAGGGGCGTGTTCGAAAAAGTCGGTCTGTTTGATGATGGATATTTCTTTTTTTATGATGATTGGGATTACTCGATACGAGTTCGAGAAGCTGGATATATCATTCGCTATGTTCCATCGGCGCGGTTATATCACAAGGTATCTCGCACAATTGGGTCCACCAAGCGAACTTTAGATTTCTGGCGCATTTGGGGTCAAAGTGGAGGACGTTTTTATCGTCGTCATGGATCATGGTTATCGGCTTTTGTTCATTTGGGGTATATTGCCTTGCGAGAATGTGTTAGAAACGGATGGATGCCAATGTTGCAATTTGTTATTGGAGCCTATGAGGGATATCGTCAGAAGATACATTCGTATCCTACACTGTTAGGGTAAGGTATCATGACTCTTCAACCCGAATTCGAATTCAGCCCTTGTGGTTTTTGTGGGAGTGGTCAATCCCATATTGTATTAGAGGGCCCTGATCGTCTTCTGGGCTTACCAGGATCTTTTCGTATAGTGCGTTGCGCGGATTGTGGATTATTACGTCAAGATCCGCGTCCGACAGCTCAAACCATGATCTTTTATTATCCGTCAGATTACGATCCTTACTCCATTGCTATAGATGACGAACCATTTTTCTTGAAAAGGATAGATCGGCGCTATGGAATGTTGAAAAGGCGACGTGCTATTGAGCGCTATTGTGCTGGTGGGCGCCTGTTAGATGTCGGTTGCGCTACTGGAAATTTTCTGTATGAGATGGCGCGTTCTGGAAATTGGGAGGTTGAGGGTGTTGAACCAAATGCTGAAGCCGCGCGATATGCGCAGGAAAGATTCGGACTCAAAATACATATCGGCGATTTGCTGACAGTAAATTTACCAGAAAGATATTATGATGTTATTACAATGTGGAATGTTTTCGAGCATCTTCATTTCCCCATGGATAATCTGAAAGTAATATCAAGCCTTCTAAAGCCAGGAGGCTGGTTTGTCTTTAGTATTCCGAATTTGAACAGCTGGGAATTAAATTTAATGGGTAAATATTGGATGGGTTGGGAATTGCCAAGACACTTGTATTATCCATCCATAGGGTTGATGGAGTCCATGCTAAGCCGATTTGGGTTGCGTATTCATGAATGGAAATGTTTAGGTGGATCGTATATTGCATTTTTGCTCAGTCTGCGTTTTTGGTTAGAGGACGTAGTTGGCAAAACATTTCTAACTCGTCTTCTGCTGTCCATATCTGGCTCGTTGGCAATTCGGATAATGGTTTCTCCGTTATTTTATTTTATTGATCTCTTAAAAAGGGGCTCGATTATAACTGGTTTTGCCCAATTAAACGATTGGTGACGAAAATGACAAAGAATAATTATATAATTTTCGCTCTCGCAATCATATGTGTGCTTTCCTGGTCATGCTCTCGTTCTGCACAGAATCAGAGTAGTCCTATCTCTGATTTGAAAAGTATTATCCATGATAGGGAAGTTATCCAAATTCCCACCCCAATTCCTGGAGCTGCTCATGTCACCGGGCGACTTTTACCAATGATCGGCGGTTTTGATTTGTTTCTTGCCGAAAATATCGGAAAAACAAACGAAGATAAGATATATGGAATGAATATTGAGAGCGCAAAAAGAGCAATAATTTATGATAATGGGATCTTTTTGTTCATGAATGTTAAACCAGGAAAGTATGCTATTATTGTGTGGAATCCTGCCTTTTCGTATTTAGTTGATGAAATAGAAGTTACTAATGACGGAATTGTTGATGTAGGAGAGATAAAAATACAGAAATAGGAGGTAAAAGATAATATGGATGTTGTGGGAGTGATTCCTGCTGCTGGCATGGGAGAACGTCTTAGTCCTTATTCGGTAGAGAAAGAGATGTTCCCAATCGGGTTTTATCATGGAAAACCCAAGCCGGTTAGCCAGTATCTTGTCGAGAGAATGATAAAATCTGGTGTCAAAAAAATATTTATGATAGTGAATTCAAGCAAATCAAACCTAATTAAGTATTATAAAAGCGGAAAATGGCTTGGAATAAGTATAGCCTATTTGTATCAAGACAAACCTCGAGGGATGGGGGATGCATTGTGCAATCTAATTCCTTGGATTCGAAATGAGATCGTTGTAATGGGTATGCCAGATACAATATTTGAGCCGTATGATGCGTTTTCAAGGCTCATAAATTTCTATATTGACGCCAATTGTGATCTTGCTCTTGGCATATTTCCTGTTTCTGATCCTAGCAAATACGGAATAATAGCAATTGATGATCATTATAATGTCGTTTATCATGTGGATAAACCCGATATCCCGGTTTTAAATTGGTGTTGGGGAATTGCTTGCTGGGGAAAGCGATTTAACGAATTTATTAATCATATTTGTGACTCATATCGAGATGATCAGACAGAATTTACATTTGGATATCTGATAGATATGAGTTTGAAAGAAGGTTTATCGGTAAAAGGACTCCCATTTCACGACGGAAGATACATCGATGTGGGAACCATGATGGGAATTGTGGAGGCATTGCGGCTATATGGTCAGATTCGCGGAGAAGCGGCATCTGAGGATTGATGCGGGATCTGGGATCACCCGGAAGAGTTACCCGGAATTCTTGCTGAATGGTCTATAGTAGTATTGACTTGCTTCGAGCCGTGGGGCAAAATGGAGTCGAGCTTGTCAGCACCCGTATGTTCAAATTCTAATGAAACTAATTTAATCAGGAGGTGTCTCATGATCAAGAAAGGTGGGTTTCTTCTTAGGGCTTTAACTGTTTTTTGTGTGCTAATGGTATCACTTGTAGCTAATATTGCGTTGGCGCAGGTTCCTGGACCTGGTAGTGGATACAATTCGGGTTTCACAATTCAGAATATGTCATCTTCACCTGCAGCGTGTGTTTTTTCGATATATGACCAATCTGGAAATGTGATTTACACAAGCTCAACAATATCTGTACCTGCGAATGGAAGTTATTTTGTTTATGTTGGTGGATTGTCAATTGCGAGTGGGGCCTATGCCGCCCAGGTATCGTGCGATCAGCCTGTGGTAGCAATAGTAAATACCACTTCCTCAAGCGGCAATGCCGCTTCTTATGAGGGATTTGATTCCAACAGCACTTCTTCAACATTATTCGCTCCCGGTTTATATAAAAATTACTATGGATATACATCTAATGTGACGGTCCAAAATGCCTCTTCTTCTTCAATAACCGTGACTCTGGAAATTTACCCCCTGGGCAGTTCGACTCCAATTGCTACACCGAAGATTACAGGGCTGGCTCCCGGCGCCAGCAAATCCTTTGATTTATCGTTGATCTCTATTTCAAATGGTGCTTACTCAGGGCGAATTCTGGCAGATGGACCTGTAGCAGCTGTTGTCAATATTTGGAACTCGAATGGCGAGCAATATGCGTATGATGCAGTCTCCTCTGGCGCATTGAAGATATATGCTCCGGTTTTAATGAAATCTTATTACGGATTCAATACAGCATTAACTGTTCAAAACACTCAATCGGCTACTGGTGTGATCACAGTCACTTACTCAAGCGGGTTGGTTGTAACCCGAACTATTCCAGCATATAGCTCGGTGTTGCTATATACTCCTAATGAACCATTGCCTGTGGGATGGATTGGTTCAGCAAAGGTGGAAAGCACTGTCCCGATTATTGGATTGATAAATGAAGGAAGTTCTCAACGGCGAGCAGGGTCATATTTGGGCATTGTAAACGCAACGTCAGAAGCTTTTGCGCCGATTGTTTTGAAGAACTATTATGGATTTAGCACGAGTATTACTTGTCAAAATGTCGGCGATAATCCGACTACTATCCAGGTTACTTATTCCAACGGATATGTTCAGGTCTCACCAACACCAGTTCCGTCTAATGGGACTATCGTTTTCTATCAGCCGAATGTGGCTGGATTGCCCGATGGATTTAATGGATCAGCCACGATTACTACAACTGGTCAGCCAGTTGCTTGTGTGATCAATCAAAATAAAGTGTTGGATCCTTCTTATGTCGATTGGCTGCTTGTTTACAACGCATTCAATCGCTGAGCGTTAGCAAATTAAAGGCCCAGGGCCGCAATGAAGCCGCCCTGGGCCTTTAATTTCTCAAATTCTATGGTTGCCCTAAATTCTCCAGGGAGCTTGCTCAAGTAATGAGGTCATCACCTTTAAAGCCGCTCCTCCCGCTCCCTCAAGCGATAGAGGAGTTCCTCCAGCAGCCGGCGGTTGTCGCCAATCCGGTCCGCCAGGAGGCCAAACAGGAAGATCAGGAAGGCCAGAATGAGGGCGAGGGTGGCGACGATCAGGGATTGGAGATGGCCCCGCAGGGCGAATCCTTCGGTAATGAAAAACCACATCAGCCGGGCGAAGAGGATCAGGCCAGCTGCCCAGAAAGGAAGGGAGAGATAGAAAAAGGCCTTCAACGGTTCGTAGCTCGCATAAACCCGCACGATGGTTGCCCCCTGCCGCTTGATGAAGTCCCACAGGCCCTGATGGAGCCGGGAGGGCCGGGAAGTGGGACGGGCATGGATGGGAACATGGGTGACGGCCAGACGTCGCTTGCCGGCCTGGATAAGATGTTCCACGGTATACGAGAAGTCCGTCAGCACGATCAATCGCAGGGCCGCCTCCCGACTGTAGGCCCGGAAGCCGCTCGGCGCATCCGGAACGTCCAGCCCCGAAGCCCAGCGCACGACGGCCGAGCCCAGCGCCGATAGGATCCGTTTGTGCCATGGGAAATGGGCCAGGCGGGTGACCTGTCGGTCGCCGACGACCATGTCGGCTTCCCCCCGTAGAATGGGCGCGATCAACGCCGGGATGTCCGCCGGATCATACTGGCCGTCGGCGTCTAAGTTGACGATGATGTCCGCCCCCAGGCGCAGGGCGGTGTCAAACCCGGTCTGAAAGGCGGCCGCCAGCCCCCGATTCCGCCGGTGCCGCACGATGATGTCCGCTCCCGCGGCGCGGGCGATCTCCCCCGTCCCATCGGTCGAGCCATCATCCACCACCAGGACCGTGATCCGTTCCACCCCGGGGATCCCCCGCGGGATCTCCCGAATCACCCCGCCGATGGTCTCCGCTTCGTTATAGGCCGGGATCTGGATCACAACGTGCATGGGACCTCCGCTCTCTGCATCCCCTGGATATCCAGGACCTGCCCGACCTCCCGTCAGGCTTCCAGTCATAGGCCAGAACGTCCCCATCCCCAGGGAGAGATGCCCATCCGGCCCCCGGATTCGAGCTCCGCTGTGCCAGCCTTCCCCCTGATAATAACTCCGGACGATCGCTCCGGTGAAATGGCTTGGCGGGGGAAGGCCGCGCGATTACACTCGATCTTCAGGGCGGTGCCCACGGAATCCACCGCTCGAGATATGAGAGGTTGAAACGGAATGCCGATCGCATGGTGGCTTCTCCTGATCGCCGTCTACCTGAACCGCCTCTATCTCCCTCCCCTCTGGTTCGACGAGGGGTGGTCCTGGCATCTGGCCCGGATGCCGATCCCGGAGATGCTGCGGGCCACGGCGGCGGACCGAAGCCCTTTCCTCTATTACCTGTTCCTCCACTTCTGGATCCGGATCGCCGGCGAAAGTGAGTTCGCGCTGCGGTGGCCTTCGGTGGCGTTCGGCCTGCTGACGGCCGCCCTCGCCGGACGGATCGCCACGCGCGGGTGGGGACGGCCCGCGGGGATCCTGGCGATGCTCATAATGGGGCTTTCCCCGTTCTGGTTGTATTATGTCCAGGAAGCCCGGATGTATGCGATGCTGGCCGCCGGGACGCTGGCGGCCCTGGAAGGAATGGAGGCGGCCCTCCGACGGCCCACGCCGCTCCGTTTCCTGATCTGGACGCTTCTCGCCGCCGGAACGATCCTCACGCACTATTACGGGCTCTTCCCGGCGGCCGCGATGGCCATCGGGCTGGGGATGGGGAGCGCCCGCCGCCCGGCGGCGCGCCGGCGATGGGCGGCGAGCATGCTGGGGCTCGTGCTGCTCATCGGCCCATGGCTGATCTTCGCCCGGGAACGGTTCGTTCGCCCTGAGGATTTCCTCCGCCCCCCCACCACCCTATCCGGAATCCTCTCCGCCCTCGCCCACGGGTTCTGGCCGGGGGAATGGACGTGGCTCCCCGCCGCCCTCCTTGCCCTGGCTGCCCTGCTCCGGTGGAACGCCTTCACCCGCCGGTGGGCGGCCTGCACCCTGGGCACGATGGTCCTGACCATCGCGACCCTCGTGACGGTCTTCCCCCGCTTCGCCCTGTTCCATCCTCGCTACGGGATTTTCCTGTGGGCGCTCTGGGTCGTCGGGATCGGCGGTGGAGCCGCCCGATTGGGGGAGCTCCTCGGCGCGCGGATCCCGGGATGGCCTCGCCGGGCCCGCGGATGGATCGGGGCGCTGTTCCTCTTCCCCCTGGGGGCCATGCTCCTTGGCCCATGGCAGGCGTGGTGGACCGATCCCCACCGCGGCCGGGATCCTTATCGGGAGGCGGTGGCCCACGTGGCCCGGCAGATCCGCCCCGGGGAAGCCGCCCTCACCCTGCGGGCCAACTGGGCGGTGCTCTATTACTGGAACCGGATGGGGGTCCCGGCCCCGCTCCTCCTGGGCCCCGAATCCCCCGTGTGGGAGGAAGAGGCGGTCCGGGCATGGCTGGAGGATGCCCACCGCCGGTATGGTCCGCCGGATAGCCCGTGGCGCCTGTGGCTCTTCGGATGGCAGCAGGAGGTGGTGGATCCCCTGGGGCTCTTCGATGGGCTGTTGCTGGAAAACGGCTTCGAGGTCGGGGGACAGCCTTTCGGATCCCTCTGGGTGGCTTACTACGAGACGTGGCCGCCCTTCCACAAGCGTTCCCTGACGCCGCTGAGGGCCGATTTCGAGGGGAAGATCGAATTGCGGGGCGTCCATCTGCGCCGGCCCCGCTGGCCGGGGGATCTGCTCGGGGTGACCCTGGCCTGGGCGCGGGTGGGGTCGGTCCCTCGTCCGCCCCGCATGTTCGTCCACGTTCTGGATCCCGCGGGGCGCCTGGTGGCCCAGCGGGACGGCCCGCTGCCGAACGATCTTGTGCCCATCTCCGCCTGGCCCCTCGATCACACCTTCCCGATCTTCACCCGGGTGATCCTGCCGCGGGATCTCCACGGCCTCTACCGGATCCGGGTCGGCCTCTATGACCCCATCTCCGGAGCCCGCTGGCCCGTCCGGATCAATGGCTCCCTGGATGATGGGGTGGAGGTGGGAACCCTGGAGCTCCCATAACGGCCTATGGAGAGCGCACGCATCTCCCATCGCGCCATTTCAACCGCCGTCGGACGCGAAAGATGCTCGCTTACTCCGGGCGCCTCGAGACGCACCGGGCCGCTGCGGCGCGGGAGGACATCGTTTACCATCTGGTCCGCCCGCTCACGACCTTGCGTCTGGAGGTCGCCGATGACCCGCCGCGGCGCTGGCTTCCCCGAACACCGGCGATGGCGGCCGGCCTGACCGGTCCGATCTGGACGGTTCAAGAGCTACGGACGACTATATCCCTGCCTGCCGGCAACACTTAACAGAGAGGCTATCGGACATCAACGCCGCACTCTTCATCCTCAAACTGGGCCTGGAACGAGCCCGCAGGGACAGTGGAATGCTGTCATGCCTGCAGGAAGCCATCGGCTTCAGCCGACGGTCGTTCACCATCCCTGATTGACGTGCTGGTGGGCACCGACTACACTTGAGATGGAGTGTACTTTGAAATGGATGTGGGAGGGGGCCATGCAAGAATTGCTGGAACGAATTACCTTTGATAAAGATGTGCTCTGTGGGAAGCCGGTAATCCGAGGCCTGCGCATCTCGGTTGAGCAGATCCTGGAACTCCTGGCCAAAGGCGCTACCTGGGAGGAGATCCTGGAGGACTATCCGGAACTTGAGCCTGACGATCTACGTGCTGCCTTGCTCTACGCCCACCATCTGGTGGCTGGCGAAAATATTCTGGATCGAGTGCCGGGATGAAGTTCCTGGTAGACGTCAACACCATTGGAATCTGGTGCCGTTGTGGTTGCCCTGAGCAAGGAGACTCGCATCCGAAAATCACCGAAACCGTGAGCTGCTTGTGAGCTTTGAACTTGTTCTTTCTCCAGCTCATGTTTCCACCCTGTTGCCACGCGAAGCCTACCCTGCTACAAGTCCTGCAGCGTCTCCCGATGTCATGGTGGAGAACGTCGGGGCGAAAGCAGCATACAAGAGGACGCCTGAGAGCGGTCTGAAGCAACGTGATGACGTGACAGCTATGGGCTGCCCGCCCTCAATGGCCCTGCCGGGAGTTCTCCGGGAAGTTGGGGCACCCCACGTGATCCGAAGGATCGCGTGGGGACCCCGAACGCCTGCAGGGGCAACCGGCCGGTGTGGATCCCGTATGGGTGAAATGGATGACGATGCGTCACGGAACGGCGGGAAGAGATCGTCCTCTTCGTGGAAGGATCATGCCAGAGCGACTGTATCTGATCCGGCACGGACGCACGGCGTGGAATGCCGAGGGGCGGATCCAGGGATGGGCGGATGTGCCCCTGGATGACGTGGGACGGGAGCAGGTCCGCCGGCTGGCGGAGCGCCTGCGGGCCGCTCCGCCGGACCTCATCCTCTGCAGCCCGCTGTGGCGGGCCTATGAGACCGCCCGGATCCTCGCCGCTGTCTGGGACGTTCCCATCGAGGTGGACGAGCGGTTGAAGGAGCGTGGCCAGGGCCCCTTTGAGGGGCGCCCGGGGGAGGAAGTGGCCGCGCTGCAGCAGGCCTGGCGGGAGATGGCCCGGGATCCCACCGCGGTGATTGAGGGAGTAGAGCCCCGGGAGGTCTTCGCGGAGCGGGTGTGGGCGGCGATGCAGACGGCCATGGAACGGCCGGAGCGGGTCGTGGCGGTGGTGGCCCACGGCGGGACCTTCAGCATCTTCTTCCGCCGCTGGCTGGGCCTTCCCCTGGATCGGCCTTCCCCCTTTCGGTTCGATAACGCCTCGCTGACTGAGCTGGTCGTTCAGGATGGGCGCTGGGTGGTGCGCTGCCTGAACGATACGTGCCATCTGGAGGATTGAGCCGGGCAACACGGGCCGTGCTGCCCGCATGCTTGAAGCTCAACGGCGTGAGCCCCCGCAGGTTAAAGCGTTCGGTGGCTCTTGACAGCCCCTCGCCCCCATGCTAAGATAAAGGCCCGTCTGGATCCGAAGATCTGGCGGTTTATGCGGTATTCTACCCTATATATGGGGGTTCCAGGACGTGCGTTGCCCCTTTTGTGGGAGCGAGGAGACACGGGTGATCGACACCACGCCGGAGGCGGAGCGGCGGGCGGTGCGGCGGCGTCGGGAGTGCCCCCGGTGTCTGCGCCGGTTCACCACCATTGAGCGGCCGATCCACCTCGCTCCCATGGTGATCAAGCGGGACGGGCGCCGGGAGCCTTTCGATCGGGAGAAGCTGCTGCGGGGGATCCAGATCGCCTGCGCCAAGCGGCCCATCCCGGCGGAGGCGCTGGAGCGCCTGGTGGAACGCATTGAGGCCCGCCTCCAGGCGATGGGGAAGTCGGAGATCCCCAGCCGCCAGATCGGCGATATGGTCATCGCCGGGTTGAAGGAGCTGGATGAGATCGCCTACATCCGTTATGCGATCGTCTATCTGGGCCTGAGCGATCTGGAAAGCATCCGACGGGAGATCGATAACCTTCTGCAAAATCGGTCCCGAGAAGGAGCCCCGGCCTCTATAGAAGCGCCCTGACCGGCGTCATCCAGGCGGTCTCCACCTCTGAATCGATCCCGGATCCAGTCCTTTGCCAGAACCCGGAGCGGTCTGCGGAAGGAAACGTGCTGCGCCCACGAACCCCTATATATGGGATCTAAGAGAAAGAATACCGCCAGATATGGCGGGAACTCCCAAGATCTGCTTCGGGCGAGATCGGAGGAGGGACGCCGTTCATCTCCGCTGGGGCTTTTCCAGGGGGAAGGGGCCATCCCGTCTGCTGGAATGAGGGTCCAGCGGCGGAGGTCGGAGCAAGCGGGAGAGCCCTGGCCCCAGGGCCCCGGGGAAATCTTCCATGTTCGGAAGCCCATTCCATCGAGGAGGCGGCCATGACGACCCGATGGGAGATCCGCGTGGACGAAGCCAACCCGGAGGAAGAGATCCCCTTAACGGAGAACGGCCGCATCGTCCTGGAGCGACGGTATCTGCGCAAGGGGCCGGACGGCCGGCCGGTGGAGACGATCCCCGAGATGTTCCGCCGGGTGGCCCGGGCCATTGCGGAGGCCGAGAAGGAGCTGGGCGGCGATCCGGCCCTCTGGGAGGAGCGCTTCTACCGGATGCTCACCTCCCTCCGCTTTCTCCCCAATTCCCCCACCTTCACGGGCGCCGGCACCCCCCTGGGGCAGCTGGCGGCATGCTTCACGCCCGAGATGCGGGTGATGACCGATCGCGGCCTGAAACGGATCGCTGACCTGCGGCCTGGCGATCGCGTCCTGACCCATCGGGGCCGTTATCAGCCGGTCCTGCAAACCTCCCGGCGGTTTTATCGAGGACGGCTGAAGGTGATCAAAGTGCGGCGGATCGGTCAACCCATTCGGGCCACCCCCGAGCATCCTTTCCTGACCCCTCGGGGCTGGGTGATGGCTGCCGATCTCCGTCCTGGAGATTGGGTGGCTGTCGGCTTCCCGAAGGGCATCTTGCCGGTTGAGTCTTTCGATCTGGCCGGAGAGATTCCCGTAGAGGATCTTGAATTTCAGGCGGTCTCCATAGCGTCTCCAGCGCATCGTCCGGCAGCTGATCCGAATTGGGGTCGGCATGCTCGTTGGGTTCCCTCATTGAACGCCGATGATGGGGAGCACATCTATTATGAGATCGAAGAAATTCAAACTCAGGACTATGAAGGTGCGGTTTACAACTGTGAGGTGGAAGAGGATCACTCATATGTCGTAGAAGGAGTTGTAGTCCACAACTGCTTTGTCCTCCCCCTGGAAGACGACATGGGGAAGATCCCGGGGGGGATTTTCCAGACGCTGCGGGATGCGGCGCTGATCCAGCAGACGGGCGGCGGCAACGGGTTCTCGTTCTCCCGCCTGCGCCCCAAGAACGCCATCGTCTTCTCCTCGATGGGCCGGGCCACGGGCCCGGTGGGCTTTCTGCGGGTTTACGATCGCGCCTTCGGGGAGATCGCTCAGGGGGGGTCGAGGCGTGGCGCCAACATGGCGGTGCTCCGGGTGGACCACCCGGACATCGAGGAGTTCATTACCTGCAAGACGGATGAGAACGCCATCACCAACTTCAACATCTCGGTGGGCATCACCGACGCCTTCATGCGGGCGGTGGAGAACGACGAGGAGTGGGAGCTGCGTTTCCCGGACGTGCTGCACCCGGCCTATCGGGACTTCCGGGGCACCCTCGAAGATGCCGAGCGGGCGGGGATCCCGATCAAGGTCTACAAGCGGGTGCGGGCCCGGGATCTCTTCCGCAAGATCGCCACCCAGGCCCACCACAACGGCGAGCCCGGCGTCCTTTTCCTGGACACCGCGAATCGCTCCAACCCGGTGCCCCATCTGTATACGTTGGAAGCTACAAACCCATGCGGTGAACAGTGGTTGGGGCCTTTTGAAAACTGCTGTCTGGGTTCGGTGAACCTGGCGCGCCATGTGAAATACGTGAACGGCCGGGCGGAGGTGGACTGGGAGAAGCTGCAGGAGACGGTGGAGTGGGCCACCCGCTTCCTGGACAACGTGGTCCAGGTGAACCGGTATGTGCCCGCCGTCCCACAGCTGAAGGAAGCCGCCTACAGGACCCGGCGCATCGGGCTGGGTTTCATGGGGCTGGCGGACCTGATGTATCACCTGCGGATCCGCTATGGCTCCGAGGAGGGCCAGGAGTTCGCCGCCCAGATCGCCGAGTTTATCCGTTACCACGCGATGCGCACCAGCATCGAGCTGGCCAAAGAGCGAGGGCCCTTCCCGGCGATCCGGGGGAGCATCTATGACCCGGAGAACCTGAAATGGGAGCCCCCGAAGCCCCTGAAGCCCTACACCCGGGATTGGGGCCGACCGCCCCTGGACTGGAACGCCATCGTGGAGGGGATCCGTCGCTATGGCATCCGCAACGCCGCGCAGACCACGGTGGCCCCGACCGGCACGCTTTCCACCGTCGCCGGCTGCGAGGGCTACGGGTGCGAGCCGGTCTTCGCCCTGGCCTACATCCGCTACGTCCACGAGGCGGAGGGACGCCTGGAGCTGCGCTACGTCAGCCCCCTCTTTATGCGCGCTCTGAAGGAGGCTGGCCTCGATGAGGAGGCCCGCGCCCGGATCATCGAGGAGGTCCTGCGCAAGGGCACCTGCCAGCACATCCAGGAGCTCCCCGACTGGATCCGCCATACCTTTGTAGTCGCCCAGGATCTCACCCCCGAGGAGCACGTCTGGATGCAGGCCAGCATCCAGGCGTTCATCGATAACAGCATCAGCAAGTGCGTGACCGGGGATACGCTCGTTCTGACCGAAAACGGCCTGGTTCCCATCGCCAGCCTGTCCCCCATGCGCCTGCCGGACCAGTTCGAGCCGATTCAACTGCGGGTTGTTTCTCCGGATGGGGTGGAGCCGGCGAACCTCTTTTATTATGGCGGCAAGCGGGAGACGCGACGGGTCTATCTCCGCTACGGTTTTGAGATCGAAGGAACGCCCAATCATCCGATTCAGGTGCTGGGCGATGATGGGCGGATCCGCTTCGTGCCGCTGGAGGCCTTGAAGCCGGGGGATCTGGTGGTTCTTTACATGAACCAGCAGCGGTTTGGCCCCCCCGGACAGCCGTTGCCCCCTTACGTCGGATCATGGCGGACATCCTCCAGGCGCATCCGCTTCCCGGAGCGGATGTCGGAGGATCTGGCTTACCTCCTGGGCTGCATCACCTCGGAGGGGAGCATTACAGCCAATGGGGTAGCCATCTGCCATCACGACCGGATGTTGCTTCAGCGACTGGAGGGGATCTTTTACGAGCTGTTTGGTCTGCGCGGGCATATCGTGCCGGATCGCCGCCGGAAGCAGCTTTACAACCTGCAGGTCAACTCCAGGCCCCTTCGGGACTGGTTGATCAACGCCCTGGGGATGCGCCCTGGCGCGCGGAACAAGGTGATCCCGGAATCCATTCTGCGGGCCAGTCGGGAGGAGATCATCGCTTTCCTCCGGGGGCTGTTCCTGGATGCTTTCGTGACTAAGGATGGGCGCATGTTCGGCATCACCCTGGCCAGCCGGACGCTGATCCGTCAGTTGCAGGTTCTTCTTCTAAATATGGGGATCTTCTCCCGTGTAACCCGCAGTGGGGCGCATGCATGGGCGCTCACCGTGAGCGGTGAGGCCCTGGAGCGTCTGGCGGCGATTGCCCAATTCGACGAGCCATGGAAGACGCAGCGCATAGAGGCTCGCCATAACGGACGTGACCGCCGTCTCTTCAATTACGGGCTCCTGTTGCCGGAATCCGTCACCCAGGCGCTGCGGGCGATGCAGCGGGCTTCTACGCGATCCCTGCTCAGTCTGTATGGCAAGCCGGGGCCGGAGTATCAGCGGGCCCGTGTGAATCTGCTGATGGGCCACCGGATGGAGCGCCGGATGGCTCATCGGGTGTATCGTCATTTCGACGACGTCGAACATCCGTATGCCTGCGCTTTCTTCGCCAGCGATCGCCCGGATATGCTCTATATTCCGGTGGAGCGCGTTGAGAGCGGGTTTGCCGAAGTCTTTGATCTGCATGTTCCCGGCAGCCATGCCTTCATTGCAAACGGGATAGGGAACCACAACACCATTAATTTCCCCGAGACGGCAACGGTGGAGGATGTTGAAAAGGCTTACATGCTGGCCTGGAAGCTGGGATGCAAGGGGCTGACGGTGTATGTGGCGGGGTCCCGACAGAAGGAGGTGCTGGAGACGCTGGAGACGAAGGAGAAGAAGGAGAAGAAACGGGAGGAGGGACTGATGGTTCCGACCCAGCCCACGCTGCCGCAGCCAGTGGGCCCGACCGTGCGTCCGCGGCCGCAGAAACTCGCTGGCGTCACCTACCGGATCGCCACGCCGGTGGGGACGGCGTTCATCACCCTGAATGAGAACGGCGAGGGTCAGCCCTTCGAGGTGTTCCTGAATGTGGGGAAGGCGGGTTCGGACATCGCGGCGGTGGCGGAGGCCATCGGGCGGCTGATCTCCCTGCTGCTGCGGCTGCCCTCCCCGGTGCCGCCGGCCGAGCGGCTGCGCCAGGTGGTGGATCAGCTCCAGGGCATCGGCGGGGGGCGCGCCCTGGGCTTCGGGCCGGAACGGGTGCGCAGCCTCCCCGACGGCATCGCCCGGGTGCTGGCGGAATACCTGACGGAGCGAGGGATGGAAGCCATTCCGGTCCCATCCCCAGCGGTTCAGCCGGCCCTCCCATTGTCCGAGGTCCCCCCGGCAGCCCCGGAGGAGACCGGGCGACTGGGACCTGTCGGGGATCTTTGCCCGCAGTGCGGCGAGGCCACGCTGCTGGAGCAGGAAGGATGCCGGACCTGCTATAACTGCGGCTACAGCGAGTGTTAACCGGATCCCCCCTCCCTGAAAGCAGGGAGGGGGGGTTCGTTCCCGCCCAGGGCTTATGAGGTCAGGTCGAATCGGGAAGGCGAGAGGGCCTTTCCCGGTTCCACCTTCGTTGATGGATTGGCCTGCCCCGGATGCTGCGAGGCGACGTGGGAAGAGGCGAAGGGGCCTTTCCCCCTGTTAATACGACAACCGCAGATCGTTGAGCGGAGCCTCCCTGTTCTCCGTAGGGCAACGGCAAGCCGTTGCCCTACGCTCCGCGTGGCGCTCCGTTCGAGTAAAATCCCCATTGATCTTTCCGGCATGGAGGCCTCAGAATGCGCAGCGTGGAATGGCATGACGGCGTGTTGCGTCTGATCGACCAGCGACGGCTGCCCCATGAGCTGGTGATCCTGGAGTGTGACACCCCCCAGGCGGTCGCGGAAGCCATCCGCACCATGGCGGTCCGCGGCGCGCCGGCGATCGGAGCGGCGGCCGCCTTCGGGATGGCCCTGGCCGCTCTGCGCAGCCCGGCATCGGATCGGATGGGCCTGTTGCGGGATCTGGAGGCGGCCGCGGCCCTGCTCAAGGCCTCCCGGCCCACAGCGGTGAACCTGTTCTGGGCGGTGGATCGCATGCTCCGCCGCGCGACGGATGAGGGCCTGGAGGATCCCCAGGCGCTGCGGGAGGCGCTGGTGGCGGAGGCGATCCGCATTGCGGAAGAGGATGTGGAGACCAACCGCCGGATGGGCCAGTTCGGGGCGGCTCTGATCCGGGACGGCGACACCATCCTGCACCACTGCAACACCGGCGCCCTGGCCACGGTGGATTACGGCACCGCCCTGGGGGTGATCCGCACGGCCCACGAACAGGGGAAGCGTATCCACGTGCTGGTCGATGAGACGCGGCCGCGTTTACAGGGTGCCCGTCTGACCGCGTGGGAGCTGCTCCAGCTGGGCATCCCCTTCACCGTGATCGCCGACGGCGCGGCTGGCTACTATATGCGCAAAGGGAAAGTGAACATCGTCCTGGTGGGTGCCGATCGCATCGCCGCCAACGGCGACGTGGCCAACAAGGTCGGCACCTACACCCTGGCGGTCCTGGCGAAGGAACATGGGGTTCCCTTCTATGTGGTGGCCCCCACTTCCACCATCGATCCCCACACGCCGAACGGGGATGCGATCCCCATCGAGGAGCGGGATGAGCGGGAGGTGCTGGAGATCGAGGGCATCCCCATTGCCCCCCGGGGGGCCCGGGCGGCCAACCCCGCCTTCGACGTCACCCCTGCCCGTTACATCACAGGTATTGTCACCGAGAAAGGGATCCTGTACCCACCCTTTGATCTCCAGATCCGCCGTGTTCTGGGGCTGGAGTGATGGCCAGAAGGGGAAACCCTTCGGGAGCTGGTGGCCATCGAACGTGGCTCCTACCCCCGGAATCCAGGGGAGGAGAGCGGATGTGGTTGCGTTGTGCTTCCTGTGAGCATCAGTGGCCGTATCTCCGTTTCGAGATCCGCTGCCCGCGTTGCGGCGGCGACTGGCTGGATGTCGTCTACGATCTGGAGGCCGTCCGCCGGCAGTGGGAGCGCGTGCTCCGCGAACGTCCCTTCACCATGTGGCGCTATCGGGAGCTTCTGCCCCTGCGCCAGGATCTCCACATCGTGACGATGGACGAAGGGGGAACGCCGCTGTTGCGGGCGGAGAACCTGGGGTTGATGCTGGGCCGTCCGCGTCTCTACATCAAGGACGAGCGCCAGAACCCCACGGGATCCTTCAAAGATCGCCAGGCCTCCCTGGCGATCTCCGTGGCGCGGGAAGCGGACCTGCGGGAGATGGTGGTGGCTTCCACCGGGAACGTGGCCATCTCCTACGCGGCCTACTGTGCCCGGGCCGGGATTCAGCTGTGGGCCTTCCTGGTCAGCTCTGCGCCCTCGGACAAAATGCGCGAGGTCGCTCTGTATGGCGCGGAGGTCATCAAGGTGACCGGGACTTACGACCAGACCAAGCAGGTGGCGGCCCGATTCGCCGAGCGGCGGGGGTTGTTCCTGGACCGGGGGATCCGCAGCCTGGCGGCGCGGGAGAGCATGAAGACCATCGCCTTCGAGATCGCCGAGCAGCTGGGGTGGCGGGCGCCGGACTGGTATATCCAGGCGGTGAGCGGCGGGATGGGCCCCATCGGGGTGTGGAAGGGTTTCCGGGAGCTCCAGGCCATGGGCCTGGTGGACCGGGTTCCGCGCATTGGCGTTATCCAGGCGGAGGGCTGCGCGCCGATCGTGGAATCCTTCCGCGAAGGCCGGGAGCAGGCCCGGGTCGTCCAGACCCCGCGCACCCGCATCGCCACGCTGGCGACCGGGGATCCGGGCCCGGCCTACCCGGTGCTGCGTCGCATCGTCCTGGAGACCGGGGGGGCGATGGAGCTGGTGAGCGATGAGGAGGCCTATCGGGCGATGCATCTTCTGGCCAAGATGGAAGGGCTTTCGATGGAACCGGCGGCGGCCGCCGCTTTCGCCGGTGCCTTCAAGCTGATCGCCTCCGGGCGCATCCGGCCGGAGGAGACCGTGGTCATCAACGCTTCAGGGCATACCTTCCCGGTGGAGAAATTCGCCCTGGGGGAGGACTGGGTCCACACCCTGGAAGCCCCTGCCGCGCCTTCTGAGGGATTCCTCACCGCTCTGGATCAGCTGGACCCGCGCAGCCGGCGGGTGCTGATCGTCGACGACGATCCGGACGCCGCTCGCCTGATCCGGCGTATCCTCCAGGCGCGGGGGTCTTTCTACGTGGAGGAAGTCTATCGGGGCGATGAGGCCCTATCGCGGATCCGAGCGCAGCCGCCGGATGTGATCCTGCTGGATCTGATGATGCCCGGGATGGATGGCTTCTCCCTGCTGGAGGCGCTGAAGGCCGATGAGCAGCTGCGCCGTATCCCGGTCCTGGTGATCACTGCCCGGAGCCTGGCGCCGGAGGAACAGGCCCGCCTGCGCGAGCAGGCCTATGCGGTGCTGGAGAAGGGAACCTTCACCGACGAGCACCTGCTCGAGGATATGCTGGCGGCCCTCCATGCCTCGTAGCCGGGATCCCTGGTGTCGGTTCTACCCGCTGGGGACTACTGCTGGATCACTGCTCACAATGGGCATTTGCTCAACGGCACCGAGCTCAGCCGCTGCGACCGAAGGCGGCGAAGCCGTCGAGGGAGCAGTCGGCTGGAGCAAGGGGTTAGCCCGCCTACTATTTGTAAGAGCTTCTAGCCGACTGTCCCTGAATAACCCCTCATGGATATGCCGCCGGTGTGGGTGTCGAAATAGGCGAGATAAAAGGAGACGGCAGTTGGGTAGGCGTGGGCGTGCGCACGGGCGGTGGGGAAGTCGGGGTGGGGAACGGCGTGGGCCACGGAGTGGCCGTGGGGAAAGGTGTGCCTAAAGATGGCGCAAAAACTTTCCCACCTTCCCGCCTCAGTTCAATGTGCACAAAATCCGAGCTCACCACCTGACCCAAACGGGGATCAAAACCTTCTGCGTGCAGTTGATAGGCTCCTTCTTTTGGAGGAAAGGTCACCAGAAATGCATATTCCTGAGCGCTGTTGGCCCAGACATCCGTGATCCACCACACCCCATTTCCCGCCGGCCATAATCTTTGCTCCTTGAATTCACCCTTCTCCGGCTTGATCTGAACCGAAGGATCCGGGGAAGAGAAGGTCAGCCCCAATTGGGGAAAAT
>JAEVEX010000040.1 GCA_016842085.1 Candidatus Thermoflexus tengchongensis
GCCGGAGCCCTGGGGGGCTTTGCCTCAATCGAACCAGCGTGGGATTGAAACTGGGCAAGGTCCTGGCGTGAGGATGAAAAAACTGCTGCCTCAATCGAACCAGCGTGGGATTGAAACCACCAGACAGAGCGCTCAGGATGCCTAACGCAACGAGCCTCAATCGAACCAGCGTGGGATTGAAACCCGCCCCCGGGGGGATCCCCCGCCCCCGGACGGCCAGCCTCAATCGAACCAGCGTGGGATTGAAACGACGGCATCGGTGAGATACTGGCCCAAGCCGGCCGTGCCTCAATCGAACCAGCGTGGGATTGAAACCCCGGTGGTGCTGCTGGCGGCGCTGCTGATGATCAACGCCTCAATCGAACCAGCGTGGGATTGAAACGACGATGCTCCCGGCCTTGGGGGAGGCTGTTCTGGGCCTCAATCGAACCAGCGTGGGATTGAAACGGAAGATATTCATACACCCCGCCCCCCACATATACATGCCTCAATCGAACCAGCGTGGGATTGAAACCAAGGCCAAGTGGGAATGGGAGATCCCTGAGTTGGGGGCCTCAATCGAACCAGCGTGGGATTGAAACTGCACTGGTCTACATCCAGACGATGCTCCCGGCCTTGGCCTCAATCGAACCAGCGTGGGATTGAAACAAACTCTCAAGGCCAAGCAGCCAGACGAACCGAAGCGGCCTCAATCGAACCAGCGTGGGATTGAAACTGGGCCTGCATGAGTGGGAGCAACATCCTGCACGAGGCCTCAATCGAACCAGCGTGGGATTGAAACACGAGAAGAGATCCCTGGCCGGAATGCCAGAGATCTGCCTCAATCGAACCAGCGTGGGATTGAAACGGGGGGGCGCTATTCGCCTGTCAACCCCGCAGCCCCGCCTCAATCGAACCAGCGTGGGATTGAAACGGATTTGGAAAAGTGGGCTGCTTTGGAGGAACTCCAAGCCTCAATCGAACCAGCGTGGGATTGAAACGGATTTGGAAAAGTGGGCTGCTTTGGAGGAACTCCAAGCCTCAATCGAACCAGCGTGGGATTGAAACGGTTGACAGAGAGGGAGCTTGGTTTTGAGGAGGAGGTGGCCTCAATCGAACCAGCGTGGGATTGAAACCACGCGAACGACGGCCTCTCCATGGCCGTCCGGGACGGCCTCAATCGAACCAGCGTGGGATTGAAACGCTATTATCGGGATCGGATCTCCAGGCTTAACGATCGCCTCAATCGAACCAGCGTGGGATTGAAACCTTTCCCAAATCCAACCGAGCCCCTCCATCCTCAATAGCCTCAATCGAACCAGCGTGGGATTGAAACCGGTTCCCGCCGGCCCAGATCCGGGAATGGATGGAGGCCTCAATCGAACCAGCGTGGGATTGAAACTGAGTTGAGGAATACAGCGAAAATAGTTTGCTCGAGGCCTCAATCGAACCAGCGTGGGATTGAAACAACGCAGATACGATCTGCTTTACAGGGTCGCGCTCCGCCCTCAATCGAACCAGCGTGTGATTAGAACGCCTTCACGATATAGATGGGGGGACGAAAGATCTCTCAACTTAATCAAACCAGTTAGAGCAGGTTGAAAAGTGTCTCTCCCGATGAGGGCGGTGGCAAAAGGGCAAATCTTCATCGAATCATAACGAGATCAAAACGAAGCCACTGTATGGAGCCTAAGATGATTCAAGTGGACCCCACATGGATTGACCTGGCAGAGGGAATGCGGCGCATGGAGGAATGGCGCCGACAGGCTGGAGAGATATGGCCTCCTCGCCTGCAGAGGCTGCAGAAGGAGATCGAAGCCCGAGAGAAAAGATATCACGCTATCCGGCTTCTCAGCAGCGAGCCGCTCCAGCGGTGGCTCGAGGAGCGGAAACAATGGCTGGAAGATGCTACGCGCCGCTATGAGGCAGCACTGCAGGCCTGGCGGTCCCATCAGCAGATTCAAAAACAGCTGGAAATGTGGATCAATGAGGTCACGGCTCTTCTGCCAGCCTGGAGATCATGGACCGAGAAATATTCGGAATGGAACGAGGAGATGAGCCAATGGTACGGGAAGTTTCTCCAAAGCGCAGAGGTGATAAGGCGCGCGGCCCAGGAGCTGATTGAATGGCACCGCGCTTTCATGGGGTGGATCGAAGAACGTAAGCAGGAAGGAAAGCGGGCAGAGGAACTCCACGAGGCAGCCAGCCGCTTCTCTCAGGCTCGGGAGGTGCTGAAGGAAGAGCGAAAACGCCTTCTGATGTCGAGGATCGATCAGGAAGCCTCCCGTGTTTTGCGCCGTATATGGGTCTCCACTCTGGTCTTTATGGGGACTTTCCCCTCCCTGGCCTGCATTTCGGCCCTTGCCCTTTTCAATGTCATCCCGGAAAGCCTCTGGCACCCGGCTGTGGGGATCCTCTTCGCCTCTGCCGCGATCAGCGCGCTGAGCCCCGCCTTTCTGCAGCAGCGTCTCCAGAGGCTCGCCGATCAACGGAAGGCCATTCAGGCTCTGAAACCCTCCCTGCCGGAGATCCCTGACCTGCCTCAGCCCCCTGCTGTCGCTCCAGCGTATCCGCCCCCACCCCCAGCCCTGCCCCCTCTGAAAAAGTCCGCATGGACATGTCCAGACCCTCCACCTCCGCCTCCTCCCCCACCGGATATACAGTTCGTGAGATCGCTGGAGCTTCCTATGCCATCCCCACCCCGGCCGGAGGATTTCCCAAAGCCGCCTCCTCCCCTTTTGCCCCTGGATTCGTTGAAGGCTGCGCTGGAGGACCTGCGGGCCGCTGCGGACTTGCTGGATGCCGCCGCCGCAGCACTCCATCGGATGCTTCAAACCTCCTGGCACGAACTCCTGAGCACGGAACGAGCAACCCCACAGGAGGATCCGCTGATGGAAGCCCTGGCGGATCTCCCCGATGACTTCCTCGTTCTGCGCTGGCTGCGAATCGAAGAAGAGGTGGTGATCGAGACGGCTATCGTCGGGCCGAACGGGATCTGGATCTTTGTCCATCTGCCCTATTACGGGATGCTGGAGCGCCAGGGAGATCAGTGGCGCTATCGCGACCCTCGATCCGGGGATGAGCGGATCCTGCAAAACCCGCCGGATCGCCAGTGGGAAAGACAGAAGGAAAAAGTCCTGGAGATCCTCCACGCCCATCCCACCCTGGCAGGAATCGACTGGGAGAATGCTATCCGTGGTGGCCTGGTGCTTCGGCCAGATGCTCGCCTGAGGGGAAGAAGGCCCCCCATTCCATGCCTGAATCCGGCAGGCTGGCGGCAGGCTATCTCGGAGACCGAAGCGCTTCCATTTCTGGAGCCCATAAGGCGTTTGCAGGTCTGCGAATCCCTGCTGCAGGCAGCCCGCTCCCCCGAGCTATCCGACCAGGCCCTCTCTTCGGTCCTGAAAGCGGTGGAGACTCATACGCAGCGAATCGAGAAGGATGTGGATGCAGCGGCATCCATGGCGGAGGAGCGAATCAGCGCCTTTGATCGGGCGCTTCACGAGCTGTTGCGTCTCAGCGGGGAAATCGGAAACCAGGAGGAAATCCCATGAAGCGTGGAGGAATCGGCTCATGGGGGGATATCCTGGGTTTGATGAGCATCGTCCTGTCCGCATGCTTCCCCCTTCCGGGAATCCTGATAGCCTCCCTGGCGATCGCCATAGGCAATCAGACCCTCTGGGAGATTGAGACTGGACAGAGGGTGCCGGATGAGGCCCCCCGCGCCCGGATAGCCCGACAGATGGGTTGGGTCGGGATGGCGCTGGGATGGCTGAGCGGGCTGGGCTGGCTGGCGATGCTCGCCCTGCTCCCTCGAACACCTTAGCTACCCGCTCAGCCGCCTGGGATGGATAGGACGATCCATTGTGGATTCTGTCGTCTCGGTCACAGGTCCTCAGGAAGCCCCCTCCGGCGCGACATCCATGCTGGTCCGCATCCGGGTTCGTCAGGTCGGTGATCACCCCTTTGCTGGACCCAACCAGGATGTGGCGCTGGTGGGTTGGCTGATCGATGAGATCCCGCGGAACACGCCTTCCTTAACAATTCTGGAGTGGGGATGCATGCGGCGGATATCCAGCATGGGGAGGGAGCTCAATGGGTTCTGGATAAGGCCCAGGAGGAATGACGTCGATGGCGCCGGATATGAGGCGGCGCAGAGACTGCATGGAACCCACAGGGGATTGAAACGGGGACAGACGAGTGTAAAATGCAAGAAAGCCACAAGTCTCAACCAAACTCGCGTGGGATCAGGGCCCCTATCCCGATAAGCATGGGATGGACATCCTCTCAGGAGGCGGCAATGTTCGATCAGGCGCTCTCCAGAAAGGGATGGCATGGATGGATTCCCTGGACCCTGGGAGCCGTGATGGCCCTGGGGATCGGCGGCTGCCTGGCCACCCGCCCGCCCGAGGCGACGCCGGCCCCGACCCCCGCGCCCACGGCGACGGCCGCGGCGACGGCCGCCCCGACGCCCACCTCCGCCCCCACGCCGGCCCGGGACGCGGCCGGGTGCCCGACGGATCCCCGAGAGTGGCGGATGGTGAATCCGTTCCCTGAACAAACCGACCGGCGCTGGTTGCGGATCGAGCCGGACTGCGTCTACCAGGGCCTGGCCAAAAGCGTGGCCGCCCGGATGCTGATCGACATGGGATGGACCTGGAAGGAGGCGCAGGAGGCCCTGGGGCTCCCCCGCTTCCCGCTCCGCTATCACCCGGTGATCACCCTGACCGGCGAGGTGGGCGGATCGCCCTTCTATACCGCCCGGCAATCGGGCATCTTCAGCGCCCTGGTCTGCGACGGCCGAACCCCGGACACATGCCCGCGGTTCTGGCAGGTCTCCATGGATTCCGATCCCCCGGCCTCCTTCTTCCTGAGCGGCTGCTTCTTCACCCGCGATCTGACGGCCGGCACGGTCCGGGACTGGGGGATGCCCTATCCCGTCGTCTGCGCGGTCAAGTATGTCATCCGCCCGTATCAATGGGTGGGGCAATCCTTCGACGGAAAGGATCGTTTCAGGCATCCATATTCCCAATTATGGGTCATGGGAAGCGAGTTTTACGGATATGATCCGGGAACGAAGGTGTGGTTGAGCATCGGAATCCAGCGCTATTCCTCCGGTCCGGAGGAGGTTCGAGAGGGGTGGCGGCGGACAGCGGAGATCTATTCGCAGGCTTACGGGCAGCCGATCTGGGATTCGAGGTGGCTGAAGGAGGCGTTCGGCCTGGGGCCCAAGCCGCTCCCGCCGGGATGGCAGGGCTGGCCGGATCGGATGGAGGAGTTCTACCGGAGCCGTTACGGGGCTCTGGAGATCGCCCTGGAGGAATGGGGGAAATGAGGAGCCGCGCGAGGATCCTGCTCTTCGCATCCCTGGTATTCGCCGGGCTGCCGGCAACTCCGGCCCGGGCGCAAGCGGAGTGCCCGCCGGGTGTAAGCCATGTCGGCGAAAGCAGATTTTGCAAACCGGAGTCCGGCGGGGGGCCGCCCCAGCCTCCGCCGCCTCCCTCGGAAGGGGGGGTGGGGGGCCGACATGTCCGATCACGTGGCGGGAGGTGGACACTTCCCGCCCTCGCCCGTCGGGCACAGACTACCTGTGCCCGGTGATGGAATACACGCGCGAATGCGACGGCCGGATTCGCTCCTCCATGGTGGGGTGGGCCAGCTGTCCGGTGGTGCAGCCCCGCTCTCCCCGCAATCCCTGTGTGGATGAGAACGGCTGCCCCCTCTTCTCCATCGGCCCGGGCGGGATCGCCTGCGGGCGGGCGGGGGCTGTTGCTTCCATGAACCCCCGCTCCAGCCTACAAGGGATTGAGAAACTATTAGGAGTTACGCAGTTGAGGCGAAATCCAATCCCTTTAATGGCCATATATGGAGGTGATGATGAATTACCCGCTATATATTGGGGGACACACCTGCCAACTGCGTAAGTCCTAACTATAATAGACACAACGCCCTTCCCATAAGAGAAAGCTTTCCGGAGGTCGCTATGCGAGGCGCTGTCCCGGTCGCTCTGCTGGCTTTCCTGCTCTTCGGATGTGGGATGAATCCTCCCTCTCCTTCCGCGTTCAAGGCCCAGCCGGAAGCCTTTTCGACCAGAGGGCCCAGCGAGATGTCCTCTCGTTTCACCCTCATGCCCACGGGAACGGCTTCTCCCCTTCCCACGGCCACTTCCACACCCCCGGCCTCGATGACGCCGGAGCGCCCGGCCTCGCCGACCCGGCCGCCTCGGCCTTCCCTTACCCCGACCGCCCCCCGCCCGACCCGAACGTCAGGGCCCTCTCCGACGCCGGCCCCCACTCGCACGCCGGCTCCCACCCGCATGCCGGCACCCTCCCCGACCGCCGTTTCGAATCCGTCCAGCAACCCCCTCCACCCCCCAGCCCCCCGGCTGGTCCTGGCCAATTATTTCCCCTGGTATGACCCGGGCACCTGGTCCACCGGCTGCACCTCCGATTCGGACCAGCCCCGGGACGGCGTCTACCACTCCGATGACCCCGGGGTGATCGCCCGCCATATCGGCCAGGCCCGCGCCGCCGGCATCGATGGCTTCGCCGTCCACTGGTTCGCCCCCGGCAACCGCACGGACGCGAATTTCGAGAAGGTTCTGAATCTCTCGCCGGATGGGTTCCATTCCACGGTCACCTTCCTCTACCACATCCTCCCCGGAGCCAACCAGCCCGGGGTGGTGGATGCGTTGCGCTACCTCATCTCGCGCCACACGGCCCACCCCCGATTCCTGCGGGTCGCCGGACGGCCGGTGATCTTCTTCAGCGATATGTATCGGGTCCCCGATGCCGCCGGGAACCGGCCGGCCTCCGATCAGGACGTGGCCACCGCCGTGGCCCGCTGGGCGGAGATCCGTCAGGCCGTGGATCCCGCCCACACCACCTGGTGGATCGCCGAAGGGTTGAAGCCGGATTATCTGGCGGTCTTCGATGGCCTGTATGTTTATAAGATCGACCACGCCTGCTGCCCGACCGCCTACCGCGGGGCCTCACGCTGGGCCGGATGGGTCCGGGATTGGGAACGACGAACGGGCCAGCCCAAACTCTGGATCGGCACGGTGATGCCGGGATGGGATGACCTGAACTCGGCCCAGCCTCAGTGCGCCGACCTCCGGGTGAGCAGCGCCCCCTTCGCCCGGGACCGGGAGAACGGGGCTTACTACGCCCGAACCTGGGAGGCGGTGCTGCCCACCCAGCCCGACCTGATCCTCATCCACTCCTTTAACGAATGGGTGGAAGGCTCTTACATCGAGCCCAGCGTCCGTTTCGGGGATCTCTACCTTCAGCTCACGGCGCAATGGGCGGCTCGATACAGGGGGCGATAGGATCGGCTCTTCCCGCGGTGCCATCGGCCCGGCAGCGCATCGCCCATCCGGGGGCGCGGGACCCGGAGGCTACATGATACAATTTGCTACAAAACGTTCGGGGAGGCGGTCGGGGCGCCCGGGGACCCCGTCCCCTCCCCCAGAGCCCTCAGGAGAACATCCACCGGAGGAACCCATGCGCACACCGTGGGCGGTCGCGGCGGTGCTGTTCGCGTTCATGCTGCTCCATCAGACCGATAAGCTCCTCCTGGGCCCTCTCACCACCGAGATCATGGACACGTTCCACATCGGGGAAGATCTCATGGGCCTGGCCTCCACGGCGGCGCTGCTGGTGGGCCTCTTCCTCTACCCGCTGTGGGGATACCTGGCCGATCGCTTCGCCCGCCCCTTCCTGATCGGGCTGGCCTCGTTTATCTGGGGCGCTACCACCTGGCTCAGCGCCATCGCCCCCACCTACCCCCTCTTCCTGCTTACCCGCGCCTCCACCGGGATCGACGATAACGCCTACCCCGGCCTCTACAGCCTGATCTCCGATTACTTCGGCCCCCAGCTCCGCAGCCGCATCTACGGGTTCCTCCAGATGACCGGCCCCGTCGGATATCTGATGGGCGTGGCCCTGGCCCTCGGCCTCAAGGACCTCATCGGCTGGCGGGCCATCTATCTGATCACCGGCGCCCTCGGCCTGCTCCTCGCTTTCGTGATCTGGCGGACCATCCGCGAAGTCCCCCGGGGGCACAGCGAGCCGGAGCTGGCCGCCCTCGCCGAGATCCCTTCCTATCGCTTCAATCTCGATGAAGTCCGTGCCCTGCTGCGCAAGCCCACTTTCCTCTTCCTGGTCACTCAGGGGTTCTTCGGGGTGTTCCCGTGGAACGTGATCTCCTTCTGGTTCTTCCGCTACCTGGAGGTAGAACGGGGCTACAGCAACGCCCAGATCTTCGCCGTCATGGCTTCCGCCGTCATCGTGATGTCCCTGGGGTATCTGGCCGGCGGGGCGATGGGCGACTGGCTGTTCCGGCGCACCCTGCGGGGACGCCTTATCGTCTCCATGGTCGGGGTGCTGACCGGGGCGGTCCTGCTGGCGATCACGATGTCCATCCCCCCACAGGCCTTCGGGGCCTTCTGGGCCATGGTGATCCTCACCGCCTTCGCCATCCCCCTGGCCGCCCCCAACGTCCTGGCCACGGTCTTCGACATCAGCCCGCCGGAGATCCGGAGCTCTGCTCAGGCCCTGGAATCCTTCATCGAGGGCAGCGGCGCTTCCCTGGCTCCCTTCCTCACCGGCCTGCTGGCGGTGCGGACCTCCCTGCACACGGCCATCCTGACGATCTGCGTGGGGACCTGGCTCCTGTGCGGCGTCCTCTTCGCCCTGGCCATCTGGTCCGCTCCCCGGGACATCATGGCGCTGCGGGCGGAGCTCCGCGCCCGCGCCGCCCAGGCCGCTCCGGGATCCTGATCGGCCCGGGAAGGTATCTGCAACATGCACGGCTGGCAGATGGGATGGTAGAAATGGGAGAGGGCGGCCACATCCCCTTTCTCCAGAAGCTGGATAAAGAGGAGGTATACTTACACTGTAAACACACCTTGAGGAAAAGCATGCCATGGTGCGGAAAATCTTCCGGGCGGGCAACAGCCTCGTCGTCTCCCTCCCCAAGGACATCCTGGACATGCTGGGCCTGGATGAAGGAGCGGAGGTCTCCGTGGAGATGGACCGGGAGCGGCGACGGATCATCATCACTCCGGTAGATCTCGCTCTCCCCGGCGTCAACGAGGAGTTCGCCCGCCAGGTCACCGAGTTCATTGAGCAGTACCGCCCCGCTCTGGAGGCCCTGGCCCGGCGATGAGAGGCCTTACCATTGAGCAGGTGCTCTTCCTCCATGCTCGCCTCATCGAGGAAACGGGCGGCGCTCACGGGGTCCGCGACCTCTCCCTGATGGAGTCAGCAGTGGCCCGCCCCTGGGCAACCTTCGGCGGCCGCGACCTCTACCCGGACCTCTTCTCCAGAGCGGCCGCCCTGATGGACTCCCTGATCCACAATCATCCCTTCGTGGACGGCAACAAGGGCACGGGGATCGCTGCCGCAGCCCTCTTCCTCCGTCAGAACGGCTATCGTCTCACCGACACGAACGAGGAACTGGAGGGATTCACCCGGCGGGTCGCGGAATCCCGGCGGGGCATCGCGGAAATCGCCGCATGGCGGAGAACCCACACCGCCCCCGAAGACCGGTAGCCTCCCCGGCTCCCTGCGACCCGCTGCAAACCCCTCCTCTTCGAGCGCCCCAGCAGCTTCCTCAGTTCCCGCAGGTTGTTGCAGGCCGCCTTCAGACGGTGTGGGGCAACTGCTCGCAGTTGCCCCACGCCGCGCCGGGCCCCCGCGAGGGGGCCTGCACGATGCAGGCGAACAGCCTGCGCTACGCCAAAAACTGCATCATTTCTCGTGAATGGCGTAAGTCATGCTGTGGATCATCCGGAGTGAAATCGGGGATCATCCGCCGCGGAACGGCGAGGCCCTGCGCTCAGGAGGCCACCCATCGCAGGATTTCCTCCGCGAGACGGGCGCGCGCCGATGGGTCCAGGATCACGATATCGGTGACCAGCGGGCGGATCCCCATGGCCTCCACCGCGGGGGCCAGGGCCGCATCGGCGCGATCGAGCACAAAGCCGTCCAGGAAGGACCGATAGCAGCGGGCGACGCCGAGAGCGGAAGGGGCCTCTCCCAGCTCGGCCATCATTTTGGCCGCCGGCCCTTTCAGCGCCTGCCCGCCGATGATGGGCGAGACCGCCACGACGGTTCGATCCTGCAACAGCTCCCGAACGCCCGGAAGGGCCAGGATGGGGCCGATGCTCACATACGGATTCGAGGGGGCGATCACCACCAGATCCGCCCCCTCCAGAGCGGCTCGGGCCTCCGGGGATAGCCGCGCCCCTTCCAGCCCCTCCCAGCGAAAGCTCCGCACCCGGGGCTGGCACCCCCGGCGCACGAAATACTCCTGGAACGGCAGCGGCCCCTCCTCGGTTTCCACAATGGTCCGCACCGGCTCATCGCTCATCGGCCAGATGGCCGCGCGCACCCCCAGGGCGCGACAGAGACGGGCGGTGACCTCGCTCAGCCGCAGACCCTGACGCAACAGGAAGGTCCGATAGACATGCGTGGCCAGATCCCGATCCCCGATCCGGAACCAGGTCTCCCCGCCGTATCGCCCGAGCATCTCCAGGGCCCCCCAGGTGTCCCCCTGGATCCCCCATCCGGTCTCCGGGTTGGCGATCCCCGCCAGGGTATACATCACCGTATCGAGGTCCGGACACACCAGAAGGCCGTGCCATTCGAAATCATCGCCGGTGTTCACGATCACCGTGAGATCCTCCGGCAGCACCGCGCGGGCGAAGCCATCTGCCATCCGCGCGCCGCCCACCCCTCCGGCCAGAACCACGATCCGCATGGCGTGTTCCTCCTGCTCGATTTCGCTCAGGGTATGGTTCAGGATGGCCCGATATGCGCACTCCAGCGATCCGCTGGTGATTGGACGAGCTGGACCTCCGCCGGGAAACCCGCTGTGCCACCCCGGACCCGATCAGGATTTGGCATGATCCTTTCAGACCGCTATGATGGAAAGACAGACACGCACGATGGACCGCATCCTTCGTAACGAAGACAGGGCAAAGCGCTACGCGCTCCGCGAGAGGCCTATGTCCCTGATCGAGGACATTAAATCCCGACTGGATATCGTAGAGATCATCGGCGAGAGCGTCCAGCTGCGCCGCTCGGGGAAGAACTATATCGGGTTCTGCCCCTTCCACCACAATGTGCACACGCCGGCCTTTGTGGTGTTCCCCGATACCCAGACATGGCGATGTTTCGGCGCCTGCAACACCGGCGGGGATATCTTCCAGTTCGTGATGCGGCGGGACGGGCTGACCTTCCCGGAGGCCCTGCGGGTCCTGGCCCAGCGGGCCGGTATTCCCCTCGAGCCGAAGACACCGGAGGCCGAGGCCCTGGAACGGGAGCGCGCGCGCCTGCGTGAGGTCCTGGAGGCCGCTGCCCTGTTCTATCAGCACCAGCTCCGCCAGACACCGGAGGCCGAGCCCGCGCGCGCGGTTCTGGCCGCCCGCGGGCTCACCGCTGAAACCATCGAGCGCTTCGGCCTGGGGTATAGCCCCAGCGCATGGCACGCCCTGATCGATTTCATGCGCCGCCGGGGCTTCTCGATGGAAGACCTCCAGGCCGCCGGCCTGGTGGTGGTCCGGGAGGACGGCACGGCCTTCGATCGGTTCCGGGGCCGCCTGATGATCCCCATCCGCGATCCCCAGGGCCATGTGATCGGCTTCGGAGCCCGGGCGCTGGGCGGGGAGGAGCCGAAGTATCTCAATTCCCCTCAGACGCCCCTCTTCGACAAAAGCGCGGTGCTCTTCGCCCTGGATCTGGCCCGCGCGGAGATCCGGCGGACCGGCGTGGCCGTGATCGTCGAGGGGTATTTCGATGCGATCATGGCCCATCAGGCGGGCTTCACCAACGTGGTGGCCGCGCTGGGAACCAGCCTCAGCGAGGCGCAGCTACGCCTGCTGAGCCGCGGGCTGAAGCGCCTGGTGCTGGCCCTGGACGCCGACCCGGCCGGGATGCACGCCGTGCTGCGAGGGCTGGCCTCCGCCCGCGAGGCGTTCCCCGAGACCACCCTGGAGCTCGGCCCCCGCGGGTTGATCCACCTGAGCGGCCAGCTGGGGGTGGACCTGCGGGTGCTGGCCCTGCCGGAAGGGGTGGATCCCGATGAGCTCATCCGCCGCGATCCCCAGGAATGGGCCCGGGCGGTGGAGAACGCGCGCCCGGTCATCGCCTTCCTCCTGGATTACCTGGCCGCCCAGCACCGCCTGGAGGATCCGAAAGGGAAAGCCGCCTTCGTGCGGGAGATCGTCCCCATCCTCGCCGCTATCCCGGATCCGGTGGAGCGGGATGTCTACATCCAGCAGGCCGCCCGCATGGCCCGGCTGAACGAGCGGGTGCTGCTGGAACAGGTCACCAGCCACCGCATGAGCGGGCATGAGCGGCGAGGGCGGAAAGGATCGGCGGCCCTTCTTCCCTCCACCGGCGAGAAACCCGGGAAAGGCCTCGAGGCTTTCGGAAGCGGAACGGAGGCGGAGGCCACGCTGCTGGTCATGCTGGGCCTGGGGCCTGACCTGCTGCCCTACCTGAACGTCCGCTTCGCGGAGCTGGGCCTGGAGCCGTTGACCGAAGAGGATTTCCTGGATTCCACCCACCGGGCCCTCTTCCGGAACCTGACAGAGTTCGGGCCGGTGGAGGATTGGCCGGAGGAGACGACGGACCCTCAGCGCCCCGGGCTGCTGCGGGCGCTGTGGCTGGAGCTGCTTCAGCGCCGCGGGCCGCTGCTGCGCGGATTCGATCCGGAAGACCGGCGATGGGCGGAGGAGGCGTTGCGCCTGGCGCTGTGGATCCGCGAACAGCGCCTGAAGGAGATCCTCGAAGATCTCCAGGCGCTGGCGGATTCCGTGCCGGATTGGCCCCAGGAGGAATTCATGGCAAAATGGCAGGCGCTGGCGGAAGAACTCAATCAGACGCAACGCTTTCGATACCGGCGATGGATGATGGATGATCCGCTTTCCACAACCGTCCGACGGTAACAGGGGCGCACCGCCGCGGGGCCGCCCCTGGAGGGAATGCGGTGCCTAGGCACCGCACTCCAAAAGAATGCGGTGCCCAGGCACCGCACTCCAAAAGTCGGGAAAGGAGTGTCCGCGGATGTCGCAACAGCCATGGGAGAACGATGAAGAGAAGCGGGGCCTCGAAGAGGAATGGCTGGAGGAAGAGGAGGGGTTCCTGGAGGAGGAAGAGGAGGAGATGGCGGAGGAACCCTTCCCGGAGGAACCTGAGGAGACCGAGCTGGAAGAGATTGAGAGCGAGGGGATCGAGGAGGAAATCGAGGCCCTCGAGGAATGGTGGGGCCCGGAGGTGGCCGAGGACCCGGTACGGATGTATTTGCGGGAGATCAGCCGGGTTCCCCTCCTGGAGCCCACCCAGGAGCTGGATCTGGCCATCCGCCTCCAGGCCCCCCGGCGGCTGGATGAGATCCGCGCCGGCCTGCGCAAGCCTTCCCAGGCGGATCTGGCGATCGCCATTTATCGGGATCTGATGACCGCATGGGAACAGGCGGTGGAGATGGCGGCCCGGCTCCGTCGTCCGATGCCCCGCCTGACCGATCTGATCGCCGATGTCAGCCGCCCGGTTCTCGAAGCCCGCGCTCGCTCCCTCGAACCCTATCTGGAGCGCCAGCGAGGCGGCCGCCGGCTGGCTGAGCTGCTGCAGCTGCTGGTCCGGATCTACACCGACCTGCTGTTGCTCCCCCCGGAGGTGCTTTCGTATCTGGCGGAACAGGCCGACGCGAGTTCGGCCCCGGCGATCCGCTGGCCGGGCGAGCGCGCCCTTCGCGCCCATCTCCCCTCGGAAGAACGGCTGAGCCGGTGGTGGCGGCACGTGCGGGATCAGGCGGCGGAAGCCCGTTCGTGGCTGATCCGGGCCAACCTGCGCCTGGTGGTGAGCGTGGCCAAGAAATACATCGGCCGCGGCGTCTCCTTCCTGGACCTGATCCAGGAGGGGAACCTGGGGTTGTTGCGCGCGGTGGAGAAATTCGATCCGGGGCGGGGCTTCAAGTTCTCCACCTATGCCACCTGGTGGATCCGCCAGGCCATCACCCGCGCCATCGCCGATCAGGCCCGCACCATCCGCATCCCGGTGCATCTGGCGGAGTTCCTGAGCCGGCTGATGCGGGCCCAGCAGAAGCTCCAGCAGGCCCTGGGACGGGATCCCACCCCGGAGGAGCTGGCGCTGGAAGTGAACCTGCTCTCCCCCCAGGAGGTCCTGGAGATCCAGGCGGCCTGGAACGCCAACCAGCCCCTGCCGCCCTATCTGGCCCGCCGGCTCCGGGAGGCCACCCGGAAGGTGGAGCGGGCGCTGCGCTGGGCCGCTGAGCCGATGTCGCTGGAAACGCCGGTGGGGGAGGAGGAGGACAGCGAGCTGGCGGATTTCATCGAGGATCAGGGAACCCGCAGCCCGCTGGAGGAGGCCCACCTGACCATGCTCCGCGAACAGCTCCGCGAGATCCTGGATACCCTTCCGGAGCGGGAGCGGCAGGTGCTGGAGGTCCGCTTCGGGCTGAAGGACGGCCAGTGGCGGACCCTGGATGAGGTGGGGCAGATGTTCGGGCTGACCCGGGAGCGGATCCGGCAGATCGAAAGCAAGGCGCTGCGCAAGCTGCGCCACCCGCACTACAGCCGGCGATTGAAGGATTACCTGAGCTGATCTCCAGCCGGATAAGCCTCCCTCTATCTCCTGCGCCGATCGGAAATCGGCCTGTATGGGCGCACCGCGCCGGACGTTCACCTCCGCGGACGCTTCTTTCAGAAGGTCGACCTTCGCCAACCCCCGGGCCGATGACCGCCCGCTGCCCCACGGGACACCCCCCGGAAACCGACCGGTAGGATGGGCTTCCGCCCCGACAGGCTTCCGCCACGACAGGCTGTCGCCGCTGAAGCGGCTCCTACCACCAACAATCCGGTAGGATCCCCTTCCAGCATACCCAAAGGGGGTGGGGGAGGGGAAAGGATCCGGCTCCTACACGCGGTGGCCAGCGCCCCGTCTGGGGCTATCGATCTCCTCCCCCTCCCCCCCTCATCATATAAGGGGCTTCAGCCCCGACTTCAACCCCGACGGCTTCCGCCCCAACCTCCGGTCGCCGCTAAAGCGGCTCCTACAAACCACTACAAACCACCATCACCGACCATCCGGTAGGAGGCTTTCGCCCTGACTAAAGGCGAATCATCCGATCCAGGACCATCAAAACGAAGAACAGGAACAGATAAGCGTTCGAGGCGTGATACATCCGGCGGGCGATGACCTTCTCCGGCGTCTGCCAGAGGCGAAATGCCAGGAACAGCAGCCAGGCACCCAGCGCCAGCGCCCCGGCCAGATAGATCCGGCCCATCGCTCCAGCAGCGAAAGGGACCAGGGTGAGCAGCACGAGAAGGATCGTATACAGGAAGGCCCGGAAGGCCGCCGGCCGCGCGCCCGTCACTACCGGCAGCATCGGAACCCCCGCTTCCCGATAATCCCGCTCCGTCAGGATCGCGAAGGACCAGGTATGGGGAGGCGTCCAGAAGAAGATCAGCGCGAACAGAAACAGCGCCATCGGATCAACCCGCCCGGTCACCGCCGCCCAGCCCACCATAGGGGCGAATCCACCGGCTGCGCCTCCGATCACGATGTTCTGCGGCGTCCACCGCTTCAACCCCATCGTGTAGATCCCCACATACCAGATCCATCCCGCCAGCGCCAGCAACGCCGCCGTCGTGTTCACAAAGGTCCACAGGAGCAAAAAGCCGAGAACGGAAAAGAGCACCGCAACCCCGGCCGCCTCCCCCCGTCCCAGCCGGCCGGCCGGGATCGGACGGCGGGCCGTGCGATGCATCCGCCGGTCCAGCTCCGCATCCCATACGTTGTTCATCGCATTGGCCCCGCCGGAGATCAGAAAGCCCCCCAGCAGGGTGTAGATGAAGGTCACAATGGGGGGCAACCCGCCCTGGGCGATCATCATCGCCCCGGCTGTGGTGACCAGAAGCAGCGCCACGATCCCCGGTTTCGTCAGGGTGAAATAGGGCTCCCATAGATTCCGCAGGCGAACGGTCTCCTCGGGGATCCCCTCCACCCATTGCGCCTCGCCCAACGCCCATGTCCAGGCGATCCCCATCGCCGCCCAGATCGCCGTGGCCAGCCCCAGATGCAGGGCGTTCAACAGCGCCGGAAACCCCATCCACAGGTTGATGGCCCCCAGGCCGATCTGGATCAGATAGAGAACGAAGGCCGTCAGGACCCAGACGAAGATCCCGCGGGATATCCCGCGCCAGGTCGCCAGCCGCACCGCGAGCCAGGCCAGCGCCAGGCCCACGCCAAGGGCGACCAGCCGATGCAGCATGTGCACACGGCCCAGCAGATCGTCCGGCCAGACCACCCACCCCTCGCAGAAAGGCCAGCTCCGGCACGCCCACGAAGCCCCGCTCCCCGTCACGGTCGCCCCCACCAGCGTGAGGGCGAACAGCCCCATGCCCGTCATGCCGATCCAGCGCATGGCGCTCGCAGCGGGCTGGACCGAGGAAAGCTCCCGATGCGGCGCGTGGGCGGACCAGGGGGCGAAGGCGCGCACCGCCGCCACCAGCGTCAGGGCCAGGATCGACAGCGCCAGACCCAGATGGACCGCCACCATCGTGGGCGGGAGCTCCAGGATCACCGTGAGCCCGCCCAGGAGGGCCTGCCCGAACACCAGCCCCAGCGCCCAGAAGAGCGGGCGGTAGAGATCTGGACGCCGCTCCTTCCCCCAGGCGACCAGCGCGGAAAGCGTTAGCAACGGCGTCACACTGGCCGCCAGAAGCCGGTGGATCCACTCGAACCAGGCGGCGATGTCATCCAGCGGGGGAATCACCCGCCCGTAGCATAACGGCCAGTCCGGGCACCCCAGACCCGATCCGGTCGTGCGCACCAGCGCCCCCCACATGGTCAGCAGGCCGATCGCCAGCGCCGTGATCCCCAGCAGGATCCGCAACCCCTTCCAGGCTTTCCCGTTCTGCATTTCATTGATGCTCCTGCAAAAGGTTGAAAGCTCACGCCCGGAGGTTTTGAGGTGATCAGCGCCCCGGGAAGCCGTCCGCCCCTCCTTCCGGCGCTACGCCTCACCCCAACCTTTACCGGGGAAGAGCCCAGGGAGACTCGCAGCACGAGTTCGCAAGATCATCATACCGACAAACCCGGATCTGATCCAGGTATCCTCGCCGAAATTCCATTCGGAAGGTCTGATTTCCGCCGGCCTTCGCCCCGGCGATCCTCGAGGCGGATCGCATACCTCATCGGCGCGCGGAAGCATATTCCGTTTCCCTGGGTCGAAGCCCGGTGGATCCGCGAGGCCGGTGCAGACCCCGTCGGTGACGCCAGCGCCACCACACCCCCACCGGATAGCCACACATCTTGGCTATGTCTCCCCACGCACGGATCAGAGGGACCCATAACAGCATCCGGATCCGATCCCGCCATGGATATCCCTCCCAGAGCCGGAAGAGGCGGCGATAGGGGACGCGCAGATAGAGCCATCCCCCCAGCAGATAGCCCAGGGCGAACAGGGGATGAACCCCCAGGCTGAGGGCGGCCAGCGCTGGGATCAGACCCAGGTAGGTGCCGTAGCGGATCGCATGGCGCAGCCGCCACAGATCCGCTTTCCCATCCCCCCGGGCATACCGGTAATATTGCAGGAAGAACGCCCGCATCGTCGGGCGGGGCCGGAAGTAAACCACCGCCTCAGGGACGAAGGCGAAGGGGCCGAACCGTTCATGCAGGGCGAAATCGAAAACCAGATCCTCGCAGTAATCCAGCCACTCGGGATAGCCGCCCACCGCCTCCCATGCGGTTTTGCGGAAAGCGATGGAACGGCTGGAGGGCCAGAAACGATCCGGACGGATCTCGCGCAGCTCCGGCAACACGGTGGCGGCCATCGCGACCTCAAAGGGCGTGCGGGGATCCGGCAGGAAAAACCCCGCGGCCACCACCGTCTCCGGCCGCTCCTCGAAGGGGCGGAGCAGATGCGCCAGCCAGTGAGGATGCAGGCGCACCCCGGCATCGGTCACCGCGATGATCTCCCCCTGGGCGGCGGCGATGGCCCGGTTGCGTCCCTGGGAGATGTTGGTGCCCGGGGCCTCGATCACCCGCAACGGCAGCCGCCGCTCCGCCCGAAGGCGTTCCAGCGTCCCATCCGTAGACCCCCCATCGGTCACGATCACTTCGTCCGGCGGGCGGGATTGAAGGGCCAGGGAATCCAGCAGTTCCTGAATGGAATCCCTCTCGTTTTTGACCGTGGCGATCACGGAAACCCGCAACATCGAACGTCCCCCGGAGTTTAAAGTCCGCCGGATTCGCCGCGCGCCAGCCCCCCAGCTATTTTATTGGATTCCGGGATACAGGCCCCTGCATGCCGGAAAGAACGGATCCTTTCCCAATCCGGGCGGATGAGATCTGAAGTGGAACTTTAGTCCTATCCCCCAGGATACACCCCACCTTTCTTACGAAATCCTTACGATATCAGGTCCCATCCTGCGGTTTAATAGGTGACGGAATGAGACAAACAAGCAGGATAGTCAGAAAAATTTAACCATCGGGGGGCTGGATATGAGAATGGATGCCAGAACATGGAGGGCTTTTCGGAATCTGACCTGGTTTCTGGGATTGATCGCCCTGGGCATCAGCCTGATCCTTCAGGGGGTTCTCAGCCCCGCGATGGCGGGGTCCTCTGTTGTGCTGGATGGCTACCAGATCACGTTTCTGGGAGTCACTTACAACTCCGATCAGACCTCGACATGGCGGTATGAAGTTCGGCCGGCCTCCGCGACTCGGGATCTCAGCCACTGGGTGCTGGGGCTCTGCACCACGCATCAAGTGCTCTCCAGTGATCCGAACGGGACGGTCGGAAAGGACCCAACGACCGGATTGTGGGGGATCAAGTGGGAACAGCCGCTGCGGACCACGGATGGCCCACGCCCGTATACCTTCGTCCTGAACGGCTGGTTTGAGGTCGGCACGACTCAGGTGGCAGTGAAAGCCGGTCGGGATCCGGAGTCCGGGACCATCGATGGGCCCTCCTGTACGCCACCGGCCCCCAGCCCGACACCGGCACCCTCGTCGACGCCCACGCCGGCACCCACCGAACCGCCGGCGCCCACACCCACGCCCGTCAATCCCACCCCCACATCGGTGCCCACCGAACCCCCAACCCCCACGCCGGCGCCCACCGAACCACCGGCGCCCACACCCACGCCCATCGATCCCACCCCCACACCGGTGCCCACCGAACCCCCAACGCCCACGCCGGTGCCCACCGAACCACCGGCGCCTACCCCCACGCCCGTCAATCCCACCCCCACACCGGTGATCGAACCACCGACGCCCACACCGGTGCCCACCGAACCACCGGCGCCTACACCCACGCCCATCGATCCCATCCCCACACCGGTGCCCACCGAACCGCCGGCGCCTACACCCACGCCCGTCAATCCCACCCCCACACCGGTGATCGAACCACCGACGCCCACGCCGGTGCCCACCGAACCACCGGCGCCCACCCCCACGCCGGTGGTTTATCCTCCAGTGCCCACACCGACTCCGGGGGTGAACCTGCCGCCGACTTCGCCTCCTGAAATCAGCTCTCCCCCGGCCAGCGATGGGGCCTCCGATCTGCTTCCTGTGACCGGGGCCGCTGTGGGCGCATGGTCGATGTGGAGCCTTCTCCTGGCTCGCCTGAGCGGGTTATTCATGGGGCTGGGTCTGGCCGCTCATGTCATGCTGGTCTGGCGCTCCCGTAACGGATAAGAACGAATCCGGCGACCCGCCTGGCCATTCTTTCTCTCCAGAAAAACCGGGGCTGTGCGCGGGCTTCGCCCGCGCACAGCCCTCCTGCAACACCCAACGCAATCAGGAAAAGGCAATGTCTGGGGCTCATATCCCGATGAATTTTCCAAACATGTTCCCATTGCCACCAGCGTTCCGAAGCTATGGCGGGTTCCTGTTATGGCTCGGGCTCCTCGGGGCCGTTCTGGGGATCTGGCACCTTCCCCGGAAAGCGCCTTCCGCGGCCTCGCTGGAAGTTGCCTTTCCCTCCCGTGAAGAGGAATGGGGAATCTTCCAGCGGGTGGAGCAGCCGGAGCGCGCGCCTGCGCTGGAGCCTGAAACTGTCCTGAGCCATCCCACGCCTGCCCCCACCCCCGCCCGGGGATGGATCCCCCAGCGCATCGTCATCCCGGCGATCCACCTGGATGCCCCCGTGGTTCCGGTTGGCTTCCAGGAGCTCCGCGTGGGCAATCAGCGGGTTCGGGCCTGGGAAACCCCGAACTTCTTCGCGGCCGGATGGCACAGGACTTCCGCCCCCCTGGGGACGCCTGGAAACACGGTGCTGAACGGCCATCACAATATCTATGGGGAAGTGTTCCGGGATCTGGTCCGCCTGAAGCCGGGAGACCGGATCCTCGTGTATTCGGGGGATCGGGTTTTCGTTTATGAAGTGCGGGAAAAACACATCCTCCTGGAGCGCGGCCGTCCGCTTTCCGAGCGCCTGGCCAACGCCCGCTGGATCCAGCCCACGAAGGATGAGCGGTTGACGCTGATCACCTGCTGGCCTTACACCAGCAACACCCACCGGCTCATTGTGATCGCCCGGCCGCTCCCCCTCCGGGACAACTGGGGGAAGAAGGTGGAATAGCGGGAAACCGCCGCATCCTCCGGGTTCTGGACAACCCCAGGAGGGGCCGCGAAGCATCGAGGGCTTTCTGGGGCAGGTGGGCGCGCCGGGTGCACGTCCACCTGCCCCAAAAGAGGGCATGCGCCCTGACATTAAACTCTCGATGGGTTCTTTCCCCCACCGCCGGATCGCCACCCCCATCGCAGAAGACGCAGGCCGTTGAGCACCACCAGCAGCGTGCTCCCCTCATGCCCGACCACCGCCAGCGGCAGGGGGATCCCCAGCCCGAAGGTAAGGGCCACCAGCAGGACGATCACGCCGCTGGCGAAGGCCAGGTTTTGCCAGACCGTGGCCATCGCCGCGCGGGCCAGGGCGATGGCCTCAGCAACCCGGCGGAGATCCTCCTGAAGGAGCACCACATCCGCCGTCTCAATGGCCACATCGCTGCCCATCTTCCCCATGGCAATCCCCACCGAGGCCGCGGCCAGGGCCGGCGCATCGTTCATCCCATCCCCGACCATCGCGACCGGCCCGATCGACTGAGCCAGCGCGCGGATCCGCTCCAGCTTCTCCTCCGGCAGCAGCCCGGCCTCGAAGCGCCGGATCCCCACGGCCTGAGCGACGGCACGGGCGACCGCCGGATGATCCCCGGTCAGCATCACCACTTCGATCCCCAGGCGGCGCAACGCCTCCACCGCCTCCGCCGCCTCCGACCGCGCCCGATCCGCCACCTCAATCAGGCCCCGCCACTGCCCATCGTAGACCAGCACGGGGGTCCGACCGGCCCGCTGTGCCTCCTCCAGCATGGCCCACACCTCGTCCGGGAGCGGAATGCCCTCCTGCTGGAACAGTCGGGGAGAGCCCACCCAGATGGCATGGGCATTGGCGAAGCCGATCACACCCAGCCCCGGACGGGCGTTGACCTCCCGGATCTCCGGGAAGGACAACCCGCGCGCCCGGGCCTCCTCGACGATCGCCCGGGCGATCGGATGCTCCGAACGGGCCTCCACCGCGGCTGCCAGGGCCAGGATCCCATCGGGATGGTTTCCATCCAGCGCGCGCACCGCCTGCACCGTCACCCGGTTCTCCGTGAGGGTCCCCGTCTTGTCCATCGCCACCACCCGCACCTGGGCCAGGCGCTCCAGGGCCATCCCTCCCTTAAACAGGAGCCCCCGGCGGGCCCCGGCAGCGATCGCGGAGAGGAAGGCGGCGGGGGTGCTGATCACCAGGGCGCACGGCGAGGCGACCACCAGCAGGGTCATGGCCCGGTAGAAGGCGCGATCGAAGGCCTCTCCCCAGAGCCCGGAAAGGACCAGCGTGAGGGCCGCCCCCGCCAGGACCGCCCATGCATAACGCTGCTCGAAGCGATCGATCGCCTGCTGCGTGCGAGCCCGCTGCGCCTGCGCCTCCTCCACCAGATGGATGATCCGCGTCAGCATCGTGTCCGAGGTCGGATGCGTGACCCGGATCTCCAGCGCCCCGTGGCCGTTGAGCGTGCCCTCGAAAACCGGATCCCCCGGCCCTTTCGGCACGGGCATGGACTCGCCGGTCAGCAGGGACTCATCGGCCGTGGAGGAACCCGCCACCACCACCCCGTCCGCGGGGATCCGTTCGCCGGGCCGCACCAGCAGATGATCCCCCACCTCGATCGCCTCGATGGGGATCGTCTCCTCCTTCCCTTCACGGATGCGGCGGGCGACAGGGGGGCGAAGGTTCAGCAGCTGCCGGATGGCCCGGCGGGTGCGTTCCAGGGCCATGGTCTGCAGGGCGTTCGAGAGGGAGAAGAGGAACAGCAACGTCCCTCCTTCCTCGGCATGCCCGATGAGGGCGGCCCCGAGGGCGGAGAGCAGCATCAACAGGTTGACATCCAGGCGCCCTCCGCGCAACGCCAGGGCGCCGTCGATCACTCCGTAGAACCCCCCAAACAGATAGGCCGCGACCCAGAAAGCGCCTTCCGCGCCAGGGGCCACCCAGCGCGAAGCGATCCCGCCGATCAACGCGGCCAGGGTCAATCCGACAAAGGGGAACTCCAGCCGACGTTCCTCCAGGACAAAGCGACGGATCCGCTCTCCCATCGGTCAGGCTCCCTCCACGATGGACGCTTGGGTTTTCCGCTGGCAATCGGGGCAAAGGCCGTAGTAGACCAGGCGGGCCCCATGCAGCGCGTAGCCCGATCGGGCAGCCACCCGCTGATGCAGCGCCCGGACGTCCACGCCTTCCAGATCCTGCACCCGGTGACAGGACAGACAGACCAGATTGATGTGGGGCGCGGTGTCTCCGTCGTAATGCACCATCCCATCCCCGGCATCCCCCAGCGCGCTCACCAGGCCCAGCCGCACCAGCGCATCCAGGGTCTTGTAAACCGTGGCCAGGCTGATCGTGGGGAACCGACGGCGAAGACGCCGGTAGATGTCATAGGCCGTGGGGTGGCTCCGGCTCGTCGCCAGGACCTCGCAGATGGCCACCCGCTGGGGCGTCAGCCGCAACCCGGAGGCCCGCAGGCCTTCCAGCATCGCCTTCCACCGATCCGAACGCCGCATGCGAAAACCTCTATCTGGAGAGAATCATTTTCCAAACCAGGAGAAATGATATCCCGAAGTCTGCCCCCTGTCAAATCGGGCGAGGCAGGGGCTCGGGGCGCCGGGCGCCTTCGACAATCGGGCCCGGGCCGATGGGCCACTAAAGAAAAAGGGGGATTCGCAGGCGACGATCCCATCGCCCCCGAACTTCCTTCCTCATTAAGGAGAAGGGGAGGGAAAGGGGTTGCGGAAAATCAGCGACCATGGTTCCGGACGGGAAAGCCCCGTCCGCTCACAACACCTGCAGCGCCCGATAGATCGCTGCCCGCTGTCCCGGATCCAGGGGAGGGAGATGCTCGATGTGAAAAAGGCCGGAGCCGAGGAGCCCGGAGGGGGGATGGGGTTCCTGGAGCAGGCGGCAGGCGTAACGGAGGATCAGCTGCCAGCGTCCGTCCTCCCGGCGGGAGGCTGCCTCCAGGATCACAGGCTCCTCAAGCTCCACCCCAGCCATCTGGATCATCCATCGCCGGACGCCATCCACCGGATCCTCGCCTTCCATCAGGGGGCCCCCTGGCAGCGTCCAATCTCCCTGGGGCGATTGCACCAGCCAGACCGCCTCATCCGCCAGGGCGACGATCTCCACCCGGATCTCTACATCCATAAGGCTCTCTCCGCTTTCAGGTTTTCAGCGTGGCGGGCCAGCGCTATCACCCGGAATGGCGCGGCTGGCCTCTTCCCGGGGGCTTTCAGGGCTGCGCGGGGCCCTGAAGGGTCCCGCGCAGCCTGAAACGGATTTCCCCCTCCTCCCCAGGGCCCGGAGGATCCGGGGGAGGAAACGATCGGGGGTTAGGACGCTGCAGGCAGCCCCCACCCTCTCAAGAAGGCCCGGGGAGATCCGGCTCGGGGCCCGCGGTGGAGAGGACCATACGATCCGGATCCAGATATTTGCGGGCCGCCGCCTGGACCTCCGCAGCGGTGAGGCTGGCGATGATCTCCGGATAGCGTTCCAGATGATCCAGGCCCAGCTCAAACAGCTCGATATCGACGAGGACACCAGCGATCCCCTCATTGGTTTCAAGCCGGAGCGGAAGGGAGCCGATCAGAAACGATTTGTTGTCCTCCAGCTCCTTCGCTGGAACCCGCCGCTCCAGGAGGCGACGGATCTCGGTTCGGATGCCTTCCACCGCCCGGGGGAGATGCTCGGGGGCCACTCCGGCGACGATGCTCCACGGTCCGGGGGCCAGACCGGCATCCAGGCGACTATACACATAATAAGCCAGCCCGTCCCGGTCCCGGACATGATCCCCCAGCCGGCCCATCATCCCGAAAACCCCCAGGACGCAGTTCGCCAGCGCGGCTGCATAATAGTCGGGATCCTTCCGGGCCAGCCCGACCGTGCCCATCACGAGATCGGTCTGGGTTTTGCCCGGGATCGGCGTGTGCACATGGATCCAGCGGTCCGGACGCGAGACCGGAGGTAGGGGATCCGGCTCCGGGCGGCGGGCGAACCAATCTCCGAAAGCCCGCCGGATGGCCTCGATCCCCTCCTCGGCGCGGATCGCGCCCACGATGGCGATGATCATCCGCTCCGGGCTGTAAAACTTCCGGTGGAAAGCGATCAGATCCTCCCGGGTGATGGCCTGCACCGTCTCCCGGTAGCCATCCACGCTTCGCCCATAGGGATGGCCCTGAAAAAGCGTCTCCCGGAACCGGAGCCCGGCCATCCGCCGGGTATCGTGCTCCCGCTCCTGGAGATCCGTGAGGATCTCCCCCCGCACCTTCTCCACCTCTTCCTCAGGGAACGTGGGGTTTCGCAGGACATCCGCCAGGATCTCCAGCATGGCGGGCAGGTCCTCGGCCAGGGCCTTCAGGCTGAAGCCGGTGGTATGATAGCCCGCTCCGATATCCAGGCTGGCGCCGACCGACTCGATCGCTTCGTAAATCTCGTGGAACGTTCGATGGATCGTCCCCCGGGTCAGCATTTCTGCGGTGAAGGCCGCCAGCCCGGTTCGATCCGGAGGCTCATCCACCGCCCCAGCCCATAGAAGGCCGGAGAGGACCACGGAGGGGCTGCTGAAGTTCTCATAGGCGAGGGCGATGATGCCGTTGGGCAACACCTCCCGCGCGATCGTCCGCGAGTTGGGCACCGTCCAGGCGCGGACCCGTTGAAGCATCGAGGATGGACCGCTCTTGCGAGCCATGCTGGACTCCAGATAAAGGGTTGAGCCGTCGGAGCGCCGGGTGGAATGGGGAAAGCCCGCTCGCCCCGCCGCTGGATACTATCTTAGCGCAACCCGGGCTTCACGGGGGCCTCTCTCCGTCAGGAGTTCAGAGCTTGTGCATTCGATCCGTGTGCTTCTAAACTGGATCGGAACCTGAGGAAAGCCGGGAGGATAGGGTGTTCGAGCCCTGGAACATCCGCGAGCTGGTCATTCTGGCGGTCGTTGGCCTGGCGGGGCTCGTGCTGGCCCTCGATGACTGGCGCGGGATGCTGCTGGCATGGGCCCTGATGGGCGTAGCGGGCGGGGTTCTCCTCCAGCAAACCACAGAGGTCCCCAGGGAGCTGGCCGGGATCCAGATCCTGAACAGCGCTCTCCTGGCCCTGCTGTTCTATCTGGCAGGCCGGCGGGCCCGGATGACCACCCAGAAAACCATGAGCGCCCGACCGGTGGTCCACGGGCGGTTCCGGGCCCTGGCCGCCCTCTTTCTCTACGTCCTCGCCCGCATGATGGCGATCCGCTTCCCTCTGCCCATCGCCTCTCCATCCCTGCTGATCGCGACTTACACCCTGATCGGGATCGGCCTGCTGATCGCTACGCTGAGCCGTTCGCCGCTGAAGGCCGGGCTGGGCATCCTGACCATGCTGAATGGTTACCAGGTTTTCTATCTCTCCGTGCAGGATAGCCTGCTCGCCATCGGGTTGATGGCCGGGATGAGCCTTCTGGTCGCCTTCCTCATCGTCGCCCTCACCATGGCCCGTCAGGAGGTGTCGGCGTGAACTTCCCCCTGCTGATCCTGCTCGCCGTTCCCTTCCTGGCCGCTCCCGTGATTTATCCGCTCCGCCGCACGCCTCTGGCGGCGCCCTTTGCGGCCGCGATCGCCATCGCGCTGGTGGGCTTCCTGTGGATCGTCCCATGGCCCATAGCCACTACGCGACCGGATCAGGCGACCCTGGGCGCGCCGCTGGTGCTGCTGGGGCGAAGCCTTCGCCTGACGGAGACAGATCGCTGGGCGCTGAGCACGCTGTGGGGATGCGCAGCTTTGATGTTCCTGACCGCGTGGCCCTTTCGCTTTGAGCGCCGTCTGTATCCGATCGGCCTGGCCGCCGGCGGATTGTGGACCATCGGGCTGCTGCTGCGGCCGATCAGCCTGGGGACGTTTTTCACCGGCGGCGCCGCCTTGCTGCTGGCGCTGACGCTGCTGGGGGAAGGCCATGGCATGGAAGGAGCGACCCAGTATCTGATCGCCGCCAGCCTGGGCTTCCTCGCCTGGGTCACGGCGGCCTGGGCGGCCGAGCAGGCCACGCTGAACCCGGGTCAACCCCTCTGGACCACATTAACCATGCTGCTGATCGGAATGGCCATGGTCCTCTGGCTGGGGGTCTGGCCGGCCTACCGCTGGGTTCTGCTCCTGTTCGCGGAAGGCGCCCCGGTCGGAGCGGCCTTCACGGTGTTCCTGCTGAATTATGGAACCTGGTTCTGGCTCCTCGCCTGGGCTCAGGAGTTCCCATGGCTGCCGCAGCTCCCCGGGTGGAGCGCCGTCCTGCAGACCATGGGGATCCTGATGATGCTGAGCAGTGCCGTGCTGGCCCTGGCGGAACGGGGCTGGGGCACGATCGGAGGATATGCCTGGCTGGCCTCCAGCGGCCTCTCATGGCTGGCGCTGGGCCTGGGAACAGTGGAAGGAATTCACCTGAGCGCCTGGACGCTGTGGATCCGGATCGTCGCCCTGCTGGGGCTGGCCTTCGGGCTGGCGGCCTACCGTCGGATGAGCGGCTCCACGGAATCCGGCCGCGTCCCGCTGGACCAGGGGCCATGGGTGATCGCCCTGCTGCTGGGGAGCGGCATGGCTCTGATCGACGCCCCTCCCTTTCCAGGCTTCACCGCCCGCTGGACCCTCACCCGGTTGCTCCTGCCCTCCCATCCGCTCCTATCGCTGGCATGGATCGGGGGCGCGGGCCTCCTGGGCTGGGCCCTGCTGCGGGAGCTTCTCAGGCCGCAGGGAGAGACGGTTCCATTGCGCCCGATGCCTCGCTCGGCCGTCTGGTTCGGGATCGCCTGGTGGACCGCTGAGCTCCTTCTGCTGTTCGTAAGCCCGTGGCTGGGCCTTCAGCTCAGGCCTCTGGCCGACGCCTGGATCCACCTGAGCCTGCTGGAGTAGCCCGCGGCGCCACCTTCGCCCTCTCCCAGGATCCGAAGGGCCTCCGGGAGGGGCCATCCTGCCCACCTGAATTTGAGCTCATCCGCGTGAGTCTTATTATGATATATGATAAATGTATAAAAACGCCGCAGGGTCGCGCGATCGATGCGGGACAGGCCATGAAACAGGGGGCGACCCTGGCGTTTCACATTTCATCCGGAGGGGCCAGCGATGGGAGGGGTTCGGCAGGCGGTCCGGCAGCCGGCCCGTCGGTGGATGCCGCACCTGTGGGCCAGCTGGAAGCCTTTCGGGATCGGCGAGCAGCGCCCGAACAACTACCTGGAGATCCTGCGGGCGATCTGGGAAAACCGCGATCAGCTGGACTACGCCTGGCGCATCCTGAGGGACGGGGTCTGCGACGGATGCGCCCTGGGCACCAGCGGGATGCGCGACTGGACGATCACCGGGATCCACCTCTGTAATATCCGCTTACGCCTGCTCCGCCTCAACACGATGCCTCCCCTGGATATCCGGATGCTCTCCGATGTCCGCCCTCTGGCCCGGCGCTCCTCCCCGGAGCTTCGATCCCTGGGTCGCCTCCCCTACCCGATGATCCGCCGCCGCGGCGAACCCGGATTCCGCCGGATCTCCTGGGAGGAGGCCCTGGATTTCATCGCCGGGTTCATCCGTCGGACTTCGCCGGAGCGCCTGGGTTTTTACCTCACCAGCCGGGGCCTCCCCAATGAGGCCTATTATGTGGCCCAGAAGGCAGTCCGGGCGATCGGGACCAACTCCATCGATAACGCGGCGCGGGTCTGCCACGCGCCCAGCACCCTGGCCCTGAAGGCCGCTCTCGGGGTGGCAGCCACGACGTGTTCTTACACCGACCTGATCGGGACGGATCTGATCGTCTTCTTCGGCTCCAATGTGGCCAACAACCAGCCGGTGATGATGAAGTATCTCTATTACGCCCGCAAGGCCGGGACGCGGGTGGTCCTGGTGAACCCCTATCGGGAGCCGGGGATGGAACGCTACTGGGTTCCCTCCGATGTGGAAAGCGCCCTCTTCGGAACCCGGATCACGGACCGCTTCTTCCAGATCCGGGTGGGCGGCGACATCGCCTTCATCAACGGGGCCATCAAGCACATGATCCAGCAGGGGTGGGTGGATGAAGCCTTCATCCGGGCGCATACGACAGGCTTCGAGGAGCTGTGGGCCCTCCTGGAAGCCACCCCGTGGGAGGAGCTGGAGGAAGGCGCCGGCCTCTCCCGGGAGGAGATGCAGGCGTTCGCCCGGATGGTGGCCGAAGCCCAGCGGGCGGTCTTTGTATGGAGCATGGGGATCACGCAGCATACCCACGGTGAAGATAACGTCCACGCCATCATCAACCTGGCCCTGACAAAGGGCTTCGTCGGCCGGGAGGGATGCGGGTTGATGCCCATCCGGGGCCACTCGGGGGTCCAGGGCGGGGCGGAGATGGGGGCCTACGCCACCGTGTTCCCGGGCGGCCTCCCGATCAACGAGGAGAACGCCCGTCGTCTCTCGGAGCTGTATGGATTTGAAGTCCCTGCGAAACGAGGCCTCACCGCCCCCGAGATGATCGAGGCGGCTCACCGCGGGGAGCTGGATCTCCTCTTCAGCGTGGGCGGCAACTTCCACGAAGTGCTCCCGAACCCTGCCTTCGTCCGCGAAGCCCTGGAGCGGATCCCCCTGCGGGTCCATATGGACATCGTCCTCTCGCCGCCCATGTTCTTTGAGCCCGGGGAGGCCGTGATCCTGCTTCCGGCTACCACCCGTTATGAAGGGCCTGGCGGCGTGACCGAGACCACCACCGAGCGCCGGGTGATCTTCAGCCCGGAGATCCCCGGGCCACGGATCGGGGAGGCTCGACCGGAGTGGTGGGCCTTCGGAGAGCTCGCCGCCCGGGTCCGTCCGGAGCTCGCCGACCGTGTCCGCTTCCCGAACACCCCGGCGATCCGGGAGGAGATCGCCCGGGTGATCCCCTTCTACGATGGGATCCAGCATCTCCGGAAGAAGGGGGATCAATTCCAGTATGGCGGGCCTTTGCTCTGCGCGGGCTGGCGGTTCCCCACCCCGGATGGGAAAGCGCACTTTAAGGCCGTGCGGCCGCCGCGGGTCGAGATCCCCGAGGGGGCGTTCCGGATCGCCACCCGACGGGGGAAGCAGTTCAACAGTATGGTTCAGGAGGACATCGATCCCCTCAACGGCCTCCCGCGGGATGCCGTGGTGATGCACCCTGTGGATATCGCGCGGCTCGGGCTCCTGCCAGGGGATCCAGTCCGGCTCTGGAACGCCTGGGGGGAATTCCGGGGACGGGTGTTCCTGGGGGACGTGAAGCCGGGCACTCTGCAGGTGCACTGGCCCGAGGGGAACGTCCTGATCCCGCCCGACATTCGATCCCCGCTGGCCGGGATCCCGGCGTATAAGGCGATCACCGCCTATGTGGAAAAGGTGGAGGAACATGTCGGCGCCCTCCGCTAACCCGACGGTTTTGTCCATGATCCGGACCTGATCCACCCGGGAGATTTCCAGAGGCGGGGGCCGCCCGAGGCGACCGCCAGCCCCTGGGGGCCGCGGGGAGGGGAAGAAGGAGGGGAGATTCCGATGGGTCGAGATGGAGCGCTGAAAGGGTGGCCGGTAACCGGCTGGCGGCAGGACCGCTCCGAGACCCGCGAGGATGTGGTGATCGTGGAGGAGCCCCTGGAGATCCAGGTCGCGCTTCCCCACGAGGAGACCGCGGAGATCTTCCCGGTCGCGGTGACGATGCGGACCCCCGGTCACGATGAGGATCTGGCCCTGGGGTTCCTCTATACGGAAGCCCTGATCCCGGAGCCCGCTGTCATCGCCCACGGTCTATCGCTGGAACGCCCCTCCCCGAACGAGGTTCGGGTGATCCTTCCCATGGATGTGCGGATCGATCGGGAACGGCTGACCCGGCATTTCTACATGACCAGCAGCTGCGGGGTATGCGGAAAGGCCGCCATCGAAGCGATCTTCGTTCAGGGATATCCGCCGCTGCCGGAAGAGGAGCCGGTGATCCCCATCGGGCTCCTTCGGGACCTCCCCCGGCGGCTTCGGGAGGCCCAGGCCCTCTTCCGTCGAACGGGCGGGCTGCATGCGGCGGCGATTTTCGATACGGAGGGCCGATTGCTCTGGCTTCGGGAAGACGTCGGCCGCCACAACGCCGTGGATAAAGCCATCGGCGCCGCGCTTCGGGAGGGGCGCCTGCCGCTGAGCCGATCGCTGATGCTGGTGAGCGGCCGGGCGGGTTTTGAGATCGCCCAGAAAGCCCTGCGGGCGGGCATCCCCATCCTGGCGGCCCTGGGGGCCCCCTCCAGCCTCACCCTGGAGCTCGCCCAGGCCGCCGGGATGACGGTGGTGGGATTCCTGCAGGAGGACCGGGCCAATATTTATACGGCCCCGTGGCGGGTGAAGACGTGAAGTTCCGGGGCGGATCCAATGGCAGGACAGCTGCAAGCCGTCGTTCTGCTGTGCCATCAGTGAACCGGGGAAGCGGGATGCCTGCTTCCCTCTTTCATCCTTCCTCACCCCTTTAGGTCACGGAGAGCGATAAAATCCTTCCGGGGAAACCCGCCGCGCAACCCCTGCGCTGTTCTCCTCTTCCTGTTCCTGCGGCCCGAAGGCCGCGGAGAGGAAGAGAAAGCCCTGCAGGAAACAGCCAGCGGTGGACTGCATGGGGGATGAGCTTTCTCGCTTCCGGCGACTGCCTATGATCCAGGCGCCCATCCGACGCATCCTGGGAGTGCGCGTTCACGACGTCACTTTAAGGGAAGCGCTCCACCTCGTGGACGTCTTCCTCGCGGAAGGGGGCGCCCATCAGATCTGCACGGTGAACCCCGAGTTCGTGATGCACGCGCTCCGGAACCCCGCGTTCTTCCAGGTGCTGGAGCAGGCCGATCTGAATGTCCCGGATGGCATCGGGCTGCTGTGGGCAGGGCGGGTCCTGAAGCAACCGTTGCGGGAACGGGTGCCCGGGGTGGAGCTCATGGAGGCGATGGCAGCCCGGGCGGCGGAACGGGGGTGGCGGGTCTTCCTGCTCGGGGCAGCGGAGGGCGTGGCCGATCGCGCCGCGACGCGGCTCCGCGCCCGACACCCCGCCCTGATCATCGCCGGGACCTTCGCCGGTTCCCCCCGGCCGGAGGATGCCCCGGAGATCCTGGAGCGCCTTCGGAAGGCCCGACCGGATCTTCTATTCGTGGCGTATGGCGCGCCTCAGCAGGATCTCTGGATCGCCCGTTACCAGCCGGAGCTGCAGATCCCGGTGGCAATGGGGGTGGGCGGGGCCTTCGACTTCATCGCCGGCGTTGTCCCCCGCGCCCCCCGCTGGATGCGGGAGCGCGGCCTTGAGTGGCTTTACCGCCTGATCCGCCAGCCGTGGCGCTGGCGCCGGATGCTCGCCCTTCCCCGATTCGTCCTCACTGTCCTGGCCGCCCGCTACGGCGGGGGAGGAACCGGGGCCGGTGCGGGATAAGCCTGCGTTGCGAACTCATCCCAGTATCCCCTCATGCTCACCGGGCCATAGGCGAAGATCGCCATTCCGCGGGCCCCCAGCGCCCGCGCCGCCTCGATCCGATCCTGGATATCCTGGAAGCAGGCGTAGCCGCCATGGATCCCGGGGAACACATACCGGCCGGAGGCGCTGGCGAGGAAATCCGCCACCAGGGTGCGGAATCGATCCAGTGTCCACACCGTCGTATCCGGGCAGTTCGCGGAGGGGCCGGCCGGATAGATCATGGGCATGATCGCATCCACCCATCCTTCCCGCAGCCACCGCTGGGAATCCTGGTAGTAATCCGAATACCCCGAGGTGAACCCCGGCCATCCCCACCGGTTCTGATAAACCCCCCACACGGCCGCCGTCACCCAGGCCTGGGGGCGCGTTCCCTTCACTGTCGCATAAACGTCCCGCACCATGGCGTTCACCTGTTCCCGCTGCCACGCCGCCCGCTCTTCCGGGCTGCTGAACGAGGGTGTGAACGGATCATAGGAATACCCCCGGCCTGGATAGCGGATCAGATCCAGGTGCACGCCATCGAGATCATAACGGCTGGCCAGATCCCCCACCACCCGCACCACCTGATCCCGCACTCCGGACCAGGCAGGCGTGGCCCACAGATACGCGTCACAGGTCATCATGTTCATGGGCATTCCGGAGGAATCATAAACACGCCACGCGCTCCACGACCGCCCGTTGGTTCGGGAGAAGGTCCAGAACGGATGAGGGGGATTCAGGCCATCCGGCGGGGCGCCGACGCCGCAGAGCCATGTGGGGTAGACATTGACGTAGGCATGGACCTGCAGCCCGCGGGCGTGAGCGGCGTCCAGCAGCACCCGCAGCGGGTCAAAGCCGGGGGAAGTTCCCAGCGTGCGCGTGACGGTGCCCGTGAGGCGGGCGGCCCAGGGCTCGTAGCCGGGGGTGTAATACGCGTCGCCCACGCCACGGACCTGGAAGAGGAGCACATTGAAATGGGCGGCGGCGGCCTGCTCCGCGATCGTCACCAGGCTCTCCGGCCGCGCCCATGAGCCATCCGCCCGCGTCCAGTCGAAACGGGTGATCCACAGGGCGCGGAACTCCGACATCGGGGCGCGCCGGATCAGCGGAAGATACACCCGGTATGGCCCCCCCTGGCCGGTCGGAACAACCGGTGCCGCCGGGCGGGAAGCTTCGGGAACCTCACCGGGGATCGGGGGGATATATCCGCTCCACAGATACCAGAGCGCGTTTTCAACATCCGCAGGGGACAGCGAGCCCGTTGGGGGCATGGACCCCGAACCCATGGCCAGGATCCCGATCCCCAGCACCAGGGCTCTCCACCGGACACTCCAGCCAGGCGAACCCATGGATTTTCCCCTCTCCCCAGGAAACAGGCGGGGTGCCTCTGGCGCCTTGTCCACCCCTGAATGTCCGCGGGCATCCATTCGCACCCGAATACCGTCCGGGTGCTTTCCAGAAGGGGAGCCAGTTGCGCAAGTCCTGAGAACTTATCGTAGACGACAACTGCTTGAACTGGCAAATCAAACGCCAGGGGTCACGCCGCTGGCTTCTCACCTCAAGGGCTTTCGGGGCATGTCCCCAAGCCTCTCTTTATCATGATCAGAGCCCGGCGGCGCGTGTCCCGGTTCCCCATGTCCGTGAATGGCAACCGGCCAGGCACCCGTTCCCCTCACCGCAACATGAGATCCGTCCACTCCTGGATCCACCGCTCCCGGTTCGCGTCGATCCGGGCAGGGTCCAGGCGAGCCGGCTCCGGCGGGACCTCGGCGAATTTCTGGAAGAACTCGGGGAGCCGGGCCTTCGGATGAACCGGGAAGACGAACATCTGAAGGGGGATGTCTTCCTGGAAGCGCAGGCTGATCATGTAATCCATCCACCGCTCCGCCAGATCCCGGTTCTTCGCCCCCTTCAGGATGCCGGCGAACTCAATCTGGCGGAAGCAGGCATCCTTCCCCAATACGTTCCCCGTGGGCGGCTCGGCGAGCTTCCCCTCGCTGAAATACACCTCCGCCGCCGGGCTGGTGGCATAACTCACCACGATGGGGCGCGTCCCCGGGCTTCCCGTGGCCCCACTGAATTCTTTGTAGTATGCGTCCTCCCAGCCCTCCGTGATCTTCACATCGTTCTCCTTCAGCGCCCGCCAGAAGTCCAGCCAGCGCTCCTCCCCGAAATGGGCGATGGTGGCCAGCATGAACGCCAGACCCGGGGAGGATGTAGCCGGGTTCTCCACCACCAGCAGCCCCCGGTATTCCGGCCGGATGAGATCCTCCAGGGTCTCCGGCGGCTTCAGGCCCTTCTCCCGGAAGTATTTCTTGTCGTAATTCAAACAGACATCCCCATAGTCGATGGGGATCAACCGATACTCGGGATCCAGGAGGAACTCCTGCGGGATCTCTTCGATGCCCTGGGGCCGGTAAGGCTCGAACAGATCCTCCCGGATCGCCCGGCTGAAGAACGTGTTATCCACGCCGAAGAAGACATCGGCCAGCGGCGCTCCCTTCGCCAGGATCGCTTTGTTGAGGGCGGCCCCGGCATCGCCAGCCTTGAGGATCTGCACACGGACGTTGTAACGCTGCTCGAACTCGCGAAGGACCTCCTCGCTGACACTGAAACTGTCATGGGTCATCAGCACCAGCTCCCGCGGGCCTGAAGGAGTGGGTGCGGGTGTGGTGGGAACCGGAGAAGCCGTTGGGGCTGGCATCGCCGTCGCCGGAGCGGAGGTCGGCGTTGGCGTAGCCGCCGGCGTGGTGCAGGCCGCCATCAGGGCCGCCAGAACCCATACCCAGAGCCACCGATACCGGTATCCCATCCCTGAGCCTCCTCAAGTTCACGGATAGATCCATGAGCTCCTTTACTTCATTCCACATCCAGCGAACGTATGGGGGCGAGAGGGCTTTTCAGAACTCTAAAATGAGCGGGTTGCGATCCCCGGCGCGCCAGGCCGCCTCGAAAAACGCCAGCTCGAATCGCAGCGCGGCCCGGTAGAGGGCCTGCTGGGCGCTCTCATCCCCGGGCAGCCGATCCAGCAGCGCCTCCAGCCGGCGGGCCAGCGCTTCGAAATCCGCACTGGAATAGGTCTCCACCCACTCCCGATAAGGGCTGGCCGGGTTCATCTGCGGCCGGAGGAAGGCCCCCAGATCCGCATACAGGCGCATGCATGGCGTCATCGCCGCCACCAGATGCCCCACCGGCTCCAGGGCCGCCACCCGCAACAGGAAATCCGTGTAGGCCTGGGTGGCGGGCGCGGGCTCCGGACGGAGGTTCGCTCCCCAGCGCGCGGCGTAGCCCTCGTGGAGTCGAAGCTCCTCGAAGACGCCCTGAAGGAGCTCCCGGAAGGCATCCATCGTCTCCCGATCCGGAGCCTTCGCCAGGCCGAGGGCGTAAGCCCGGGCGAAGGCCTCCAGGAAGAACGCATCCTGCTCCACATAGAACACGAAGCGCTCCTGCGGCAGATCCCCTGAAGCGATCCCCTGCACGAAAGGATGCATCCGGCAGCGCGTAATCAGATCCAGGCACGCGGTGTAGAACGCCTGGGCCTTCCCCATCGGTCCTCTCCCGTGTCCTTCAGGTTAGTCCGGCTCTCCGCGCTCGTGGACCACCAGAAGGAGACCCCGGCGAACCCGGATATGGGCCCGGGGGGCGATCATGCGATTGCTGATCCCCAGGGTGGATCCGAAAGGCAGAACCCCTTCCTGCAACGGATAGAACAGACCTTCCAGGGTGACGCCTTCCGCATCGCCGATCAGCGGGATCAGGGAAACCCGATCGCCAGGCTCGCCCTCAATCCACCCCTCCCCCTGGAGGACAAAGGCCTCCCGCTCCACGCCCACGAAACGGATATCCCATCCCGCCCAGCGCGGATGGGCCAGCAGCAACAGGGAGGCCACCGTCTGGTCGAGCCGCGAGCCCCATGCGCCGAACACCCGGATCGCTCCCCCCAGCTTCCGGGCATATTCCAGGGCCAGCTCCAGGTCGGTGGCATCCTTGTCCACCGGATGACGCTCAATGGGCGCTCCGAGCTGCTCCAGCCAGGCCAGCGTCTCCGGATCCATCGAATCCAGATCTCCGATCACTCGATGGGGAGTCACCCCGATCGCCCGAAGATGCGCAGCCCCCCCATCCGCCGCCAGGATCCATCGCGCCCGGGAAGCGGCCCGCCGCAGCGCCTCCCGATCGACGTCGCCTCCCGCCACGATCAGGACGATCTCAGGCCCGGTCATCGGAGTCTCCATGGGCGGATGCCTCTTCCAGCCTTTGGGTCATGGGAGCGCTTTCACCGTCTTCCTCCATGGCTCCAAAAGCTCCCACTATAAGAGCATCCAGCCGGCTTTCCCGCAACGATCTTCGCGTCATCCAGCGGTGGAAGAAAAGGGGATATCCGTAACGGAGGCCCATGTGGCCACAACGTGCGAGGGCTGACCATGTCCCCCTTCCCTCCGCCGGTATGACCCGGATCAGGTTCAAGGGGTCGGCGCCGGGCATGGAAGAGGAGCACACCCCATGAGCGGTCAGCCCGCTTCTCGCCACCTCTTCCAGAAGGCGCCCTCTCAGCCTGCTTGCCCGCAGACTCCCCCGGGAAACGATCCGTTCCACAGTTTATATTTAGTATGGAGGAGCGTCAAAATCCCGGATGGAGGCCATCCCGCGCATATTGTGGATGCACCTGGGGGTTCCGGAGCGGACGGCCAGCGGATGCGCTCCGCTCGATCTCCTGATCGGGATCGGTTCCTGTTACCCAGACAGCCCGATTGCATCTAAAAGAAATGGGGCTGTGGGTAACCCGCTCATGCGACCAAAGTTAAGATATGTGGGGGTGAAAAGCCCTGCCCGGAAGCCTTCAGGCGGGAGACCTGTGAAGAAGTTCTCAGAATCCATTCGGAGGAGGGACGATGGCCGGAGCTCCACGATGGCCCCGGGTGATCATCTTCACCACACCCAACTGTCCATGGTGCCGCGCGGCCAAGGAATATCTGCGGCAGCGGGGCGTTCCCTTCAAAGAAGTCGATGTCAGCCGGGACGCCGCAGCGGCCCGGGATCTGGTGCGCCGCACCGGGCAGATGGGCGTGCCGGTGCTGGATATCGGTGGTAAAATCGTTATCGGTTTCAACCGGCCCCAGATCGATGCGTTGCTGGGGTTGAAGAAGAAGTAACAGGTTTTGTGGTTGTGGCGTCGCTTCTGGCGAAGCTACAACCTAAAAATTACAGCGGGAGGAAAAGCGATGGCGGACGAGCGTTTCCCCTGGCAGCCCTTAGGCAGTCGCGTGGTCATCCGTCCGGTGGAGCAGGAGAGCCGCACCCCCAGCGGCCTGATCATCCCCGAGACGGCCAAGGAGAAACCTCAGATCGGGGTCGTGGTCGCCATCGGCGACGACGAATCCATTAAAGTTCGCGTCGGCGATCGGGTGCTGTTCCCCAAGTATTCGGGAAACGAAGTGAAGGTGAACGGCGTGGAGTATCTCATCATCGATGCCAGCGAACTCCTGGCCTACGATACGGAGACCCGCGCCTCCCTGCCGGAGGAGAAGCCAGCGAAGAAGGCGCGGCGCAAGAGCTGAAGGATCGACGGTCTTCACCGGTGGTCCCACGGTAGCGATCGGACGGCCTGCCCCCACACCGCCCGATCGCTACCGGTGCCCTTCATCGCGGGATCCCGGCTCGACGAAGACCTCCGGGATCTTTTGCAAACGCCCTCCCTCCCACCGCCAGGTTCCAGTCTTCCCCTCCCACTGAAAAGCCGGACGGGTCTGCGCCTGCATCACGACCCAGATCAGATCATGGGCGAGAGGCGCATAGGGGCCCGGGGGTGTCCCCAGCGAGAGGCTCCGATAGGCCATCCCCCACTCCGGATCCTCCACCATCCGGGTCTCCGCCACGATCCACACTCTCCCCTCGGTTTTCCCGAGCGAGCGGAGATCAGGATGCAGCAACCCGGGTCCTCCCAGTAACAGACCCCGCCAGCCTCCCTGTCGCCATCGCCGCACGGCCTCCCCCGCATGGATCGCCCGGCCATCGAAAAGGACCGGCTCTTCTCCCTGAGGGGAAGCCTCCTCCCAGCGAGCTTCCCGCACTTCCCATCCCTGTTCGCGGAAAAACGTCATCAGCTCCGGCCCAAACCACCGCTCCTCCTCATCATGAACGATCCACAGGCTCTGTCCGCCCCCAGGTGGAAGCACCTGAAGCAACGCCCTCGCCATCGTCCGCTGATCCGGAGCAGTCGTCAGCGCGCCCTCAGGCGCCTGGTCCGCCGGAAGAAGGGGCGCGATCAGAGGGATCCCGACCGCCCGGTAAATGGGCGCCGCCGCCCGTGTCGTCTCCGGGCGGAAGTGGCCGATCACCGCGATCAACCCGGGATAGCTCACCAGCTGTCGGGCTCGCTCCTGCGCCAGGATCGGATCCCCCTGATCGTCCAGGGCGATTAGCATGACCTGGGGACCTGTGGGATGGGTCGCATTCCACATTCGCACCGCCAGGCGGGCTCCAAAGATCGCATCGTAACCGACCGGTCGATCCCGTCCTTCAAAGGGAGCCACCAGGCCGATATAGACGGTCCGCACCGGTTGACAGGCCAGCAGCCCCAGGATCAGGAACGGTATCATGATCAAGGATGACCTTTGGCCCATTTCTTTCCAGCCCGGCTAAGGTATAATGGAATCTGCATGGTTGGGCGCAGATCCGGGGGCCGGGAAGCCCCTTCCCCCTTAGATTCTGGGGACCGGGCCGATCCCAAAACCCCACAAGGGAAACCAGCGGCACAATTCCTGATACCCACCATAGCGAGCGCGCGATCATGCCCGAGCTCAACTCGCTGGAATGGGAATCCTCCGGGGAACCTTCCATCCCGGAGGCAGAGCGCTGGCATACGGCTCCCCTTGCCGAGGGAGAAACGGGGCTGGAGGAGTCCTCTCTCGCCACCCCCGCCGCGCTGCTGCGTCTCCGGATCGCTCACACCGGGCGCGCCATCGAAGTGCGTTCCCACCAGGTCTGTGAGATCGGGCGCTCGGACCCCAGTCTGGGCCTCGTTCCGGATCTGGATCTTTCGCAGGAGGGCCCGGAAGCGATCTGGGTCTCCCGTCGCCACGCGCGGATTTTCTATCACGATGGCCATTTCTATATTGAGGATCTGGGGAGCACGAACGGGACCTACCTCAACAACAAACGTCTGGTCTCCGGGCTGCCTTATGCGCTTCAGGATGGCGATGAGCTTCGCTTCGGGCGGATCATCGCCCACGTGCATATCGAGTAGAAGAGGCTTTCGCCCCGACGCTTCTACCTCGACGCTTTCGCCCTGACCTTCCGTCGCCGCTCACACTCCGTGTGGAGCAGGATGCCGATTGAAATCGGCCTCCCGGGGTGCTCCGCACCAGGCGTCGGCCTTCGCCGACGCAATACCCCCGCCGGCGCAGGCCGGCCATTGGCCATAGGCCTTTGAGGTCGAATTCCTTCGACCCGCTCCGCGCGCCAGGCACCGGCGCTGTGCGCCGATTGGAAATCGGCCCTGGGAGGCGCTTCCGCGCCAGGTGCCGGCCTTCGCCGGCACGAAACTCCTCTCCCCGCCGGCGCAGGCCGGCCGCTGGCCGAAGGCCCCTCAAGGTCGAATTCACTCGACGCATCGCGCCATGTCGCCGCTAAAGCGGCTCCTACCGGTTACAATCGCAGCCCGGCGAGACCATCCGATAGGAGGGGCTTTCGCCCCGACCCCTTAAAGCCATGGAGGCCCCCGACGGACCATCGCATCGGTCATACGGGCGACGCGGACGATGGGTTCGACGTCGTGGACCCGAACGATGTCCGCCCCGCGCACGATGCTGACGGCCACCACGGCCGCGGTCCCCTCCAGCCGCTCCTCCGGCGGCAGGTTCAGGGTGTAGCCGATGAACGACTTGCGGGAAGGGCCCACCAGGATCGGGAAGCCCAGCTCCCGCAGCTCCCCCAGCCGATCCACCAGCTCCAGATTCTGAGCGACCGTCTTGCCGAACCCCAGCCCCGGGTCCAGGATGATGCGATAAGAAGGGATCCCCGCCGCGCGGGCAGCTTCCACCCGCTCCATCAGATGGGCTCGCACGGCCGCTACGATATCCCCAGCCACCTGCCCCTCATAGCGAGCGCCCAGGCGAGGATCCCGCACCACCGCCTCCCGCCGGCTCCGATTGTCCATCAGGATGATGGGAACGCCGAGCTCGGCGGCGGCGTCCGCCATCTCAGGATCCGCCTCCATCGCCCATACGTCGTTGATGAGATCGGCGCCGGCCGCCACAGCGGCCCGCGCCACACAGGCCTTGTAGGTATCCACCGAGATCGGGCCCAGGCCTTCCGCCGCAAGCCGTTCGATCACCGGGAGCACCCGACGCATTTCCTCTTCCGCCGATACCGGTTCCGAGCCCGGCCGGGTGCTCTCTCCTCCGACATCCAGCAGGTGGGCCCCGGCCGCCTTGAACCGTCGGGCCTGCTCCAGGGCCGCTTCCACCCAATTCGGCCCCTTCAACAGGCCATCGCCCGAGAAGGAGTCCGGCGTGATATTCAGGATGCCCATCACCAGAGTCTCCCTTCCCCAATACAGGAACCCCCGGCCAACCCGCATCGGCGCCCGGGCCCAGCGGCGGATCCCCGTGGCGGGCTGCTCCGCCGCCAGCGCCGCAGCCGTCCGCCCCAACCGGGGATGCACCCACTCGGGTGCGATCTCCGCCAGGGGGATCAGAACAAAGGCTCGCTCCGCCATCCGGGGATGGGGAAGGATGAGCGTTTCACTCTCCAGGCACAGGTCATCATAGAAGAGCAGATCCAGATCGATCGGACGGGGCCCCCAGCGGGGGCCGGGGCCTCGTCCCATGGCCGCCTCGATGCCCTTGCATGCCGTTAGGAGCTGATGCGGGGAAAGATCCGTTGTGCCGATGCAAACGGCGTTCAGAAACATGGGCTGATCCACGTAACCGACCGGCTCCGTCTCATAAAACGAGGAGACGGCTTCGATCTCCACCCATTCCAGGAGGCGCTGAAGGGCCTCCCGCAGCGCGGCATCCCGATCCCCCAGGTTGCTCCCCAGGGCGATGCCCACCCGGTGCTTAAGGCGTCGCAGCGGCGGCATCGATCACCTCCCGGTAAACCGCGCTCTGGCCAAAGGACTCCTCCACCTCGACCTCCAGAGCGTGCAGGCGCAGGTTCGATGGGAGACGCGCCCGCAGCTGGGCGGCCAGATATCGGGCCAGCCACTCGGCCGATGTGTTGGGGATCGGCAGGATCCGCACATCCTCCGTGGGGAAGAGATAGCGTTTGGCATCGATCTCCGCCTCCACCTGATCTTCCCGGATCGTCAGACGAAGGCGAGGATGCTCCGCCGGGAGCAGCACCCGGTGATCCAGCTCGTCCACCAGCGCCTTCACCAGGCGCTTCAGGGCCACGAAATCCATCACCATGTCATCCTGCAGCGGGCCTTCCAGGGTCACCGCCACCCGGTAGTTATGACCGTGGAGCGGCTCGCTCCCGTTCGGGAAGATCATAAAATGCCCGGCACAGAACACCAGATAGTCCTGGGAAACCCGCACCCGATCCATCGGCCGTCCTCCTTTCCGCCCCCTAAGGATTCCCCCCACTCCCCTCAATCACCTCCGCTGTGCGCTGCGCGCAGGCGATCCACGTAAAGGCCGCCGCGCGCCGGAGCCCCCGCTCGCGCAACGTCCGCCCCAGGGTGGAATCCACCAGCACGGCGATCAGCGCCCCCGCCATCCCCCGGGCATCCTCCGGAGGGATCAGATAAGCGGCATCCCCGACCAGCTCCATCAGCGCCGGGATCTCCGAGGCGACCACCGGGACCCCGCAGGCCATGGCCTCCAGTACCGGGAGGCCGAATCCTTCATACCGGGAAGGATACAGGAAGGCGGAGGCCCCCCGATAAAGCGCCGGCTTGTCCTCCTCCGCCACCGGCCCAATGGTCTGCACCACATGCTCCAGGCCCCATGCCCGGGCCAGCGGTCGGGGATCCACGAACAGACGGCTCGATCCCTCCGGCAGGCGCCCGGCGATGATCAGGGGGAAGTTCTCGCCGATGGCATCCTGCGCCCAGGTGTAAACCGCGAGGAGCGTCTCGATATTCTTCCGCCGATCGAAGCCCCCCAGATAGAGCACATACGCCGGAGGCAGATCGTATCGGTTCCGCACCCGCGCATCCTCCACCGGGTCCGGACGCGGGGTGAACCGCTCGGAGACACCCAGGGGGACGGCAGTGACCCGCTCCGGCGGCAGCCGCAAACGCTGAAGGAGATCCTGTCGGGAGGCTTCGGAATCCGTGAGGAGATGCGCCGCGCCCGGCGTGGCCGCGGTAACCAGAGCGGTATACAGCCGGGCGGCGAGGGTCGCCCGATATTCCGGAAACCGGAGCGGGATGAGATCATGCACCGTGACGATCACCGGCGCGGGCGCGCGGAGCGGCGGCGCCCAGTAAGGCACGAACAGCCGATCCGCCCGCCAGCGGGCGGCCGCGCCCGGCAGGCTGACCTGCTCGAACCAGAGTTTCTGGAAATCCGGCGGAAGCCGGGGCAGCCGGATCCGAACCGGCTCTACGCCCTCCGGCAACGAGCCCGCCCAGCCCTCCGGGAGGGCCACACCGATCGTCCAGCCCGGCCGCACCCGGGGGAGATGCCGGAGGATCTCCCGGGCATACTGGCCGGTGCCTGTGAATGGATATTGCAGGAACCACCCGCTGACCAGAACGCGCATCCCGATATCCTCAGGAGCTCCCCGGGATGAGGATCAGATCCTGAAACCAGAAACCGTCCCGAAACACCACTTCTCCCGGCGCGAACGCCACGGGAGAGCGGAACCCCGGCCCATCATACACGAAGGTGTGGAACTCCCCGTTCTCCCCCGCCGGATCCACATCCGCGGGCAGATCGGCCAGGAAGGCGAGATCAAGGGTTCGCCCCAGGAACTTCGGGTCCAAGCGGTTCCCATCGATGCAAACCGTCACCGCCCGAAAGCCCAGGGCGATGAACCGCTGAACCAGATCCCGGGTGGGCTCGCCCCACAGGGGGAACAGCACGTCCACCCCCAGGGGAAGCAGGTGGCGCAGCCGATAAGCCCGGATCTCCTCCAGGAACAGATCCCCGAACGCAAACCGACGGATCCCCTGCCGCATCAGGCGCCGGGTCGCCTCCGCCATCCGTTGTTCATAGACCTCATTCGGGCAGGGATGCGGGAGCCAGACCTCATAAACCGGAAGGCCCAGGGCCGCTGCCTGGGCGTGGATCAGGGAACGGCGCACGCCGTGCATGGTCACCCGATCGAAGGCCTCGTTCAATGTGACCAGCAGCGTCGCCACCGCCTCCCCCCGCCGCCACAATGTGTGCAGCGCCATCATACTGTCTTTTCCGCCGCTCCAGGCCAGCGCGATCATCGGACGCCTCTCCTTCCCCATTCGCTGAGCCGATCCGCCCCCCGTGGGGATCACTACCCCAAAAACGCTCTCCACGCAAATCGCCGGGACCGGTCCCCCGATCGATCCTTCCATCCGGGGGATCCAGTTGCTGGATCCCATCCCCGCAGACCCGATTGATGTAAAATCCTCAGAGGCAAGTCCAGCGATCGGCTGCAGCAGGATCTTCAACCCGGATCCACGGAGGAAGCATCGATGGGGAACCTGGAAGGCCGCGTGGCCGTGGTCACCGGAGCTTCCCGGGGGCTGGGACGGGCGATCGCCCTGGAGCTGGCCCGGCGGGGCGCCCGGGTCGTGGTGAACTATCGTCAGAACGAGGCGGCCGCCCGCGAGGTGGTGGAGGCCATCCGATCCGCCGGCGGGGAAGCCATCGCCGTCCAGGCCGACGTCAGCCGCTACGAGGAGGCTGAGCGGCTGATCCGCGCTGCCCTGGAGGCGTTCGGGCGGGTGGACATCCTGGTCAACAACGCGGGGGCTACCCGGGACAACCTGCTGGCGATGATGAAGGAGGAGGACTGGGATTTCATCCTGGCCACCAATCTGAAGAGCGCCTTCAATTGCACGAAGGCCGCCCTCCGGCCGATGATGCGGCAGCGCTACGGGCGGATCATCAACATTACCTCCATCGCCGGCCTGGTGGGCAACGCCGGCCAGACCAACTACGCAGCTGCCAAGGCCGGCCTCATCGGCTTCACCAAATCCCTGGCCAAAGAGGTCGGCTCCCGGAACATCACGGTCAACGCCGTGGCCCCCGGCCTCATCCCAACGGATCTCACCGAACCGCTACCCCAGGAATTCAAGGAGGCCGCCCTGCGGATGACCCCGCTGGGACGGCTGGGGACCCCGGAGGATGTGGCCTACGCCGTGGCCTTCCTGGCCTCCGATGAAGCCGCCTTCATCACCGGCCATGTCCTCACCGTGGATGGGGGGATGACCTGTGTGTAAGGGTATCTCCACCCGGGGAGCGGGGTCATCTCCCGGAGGGACCACTCCAGAATGGAGGTCAAGGTGTCTGGGACGTCCGAGGAAATCCAGGAAACGATCCCGGGGCGCATCATCATCGCCCCCCAGGTCCTGCGGGACATCGTCCATCAGACGATCGCTCAGATCCCAGGGGTCGCCCGTCTTGCGCCGGTGCGGGTGGGCCCCTGGTCGCTCTCCGGGGGAGTGCGCCTGACCGTGATCGAAGATCGGGTGCGCATCGACCTGGCCCTGGTGGTGCGCCCCGATGTTCCCTTCCGCGAGATCGCCCGACAGGTCCAGGAGGAGGTCGCGCGCGCCATCCGCGACCTGACCGGCCTGGAGGTGGCGGCCGTGAACGTCCTGATCGCCGATGTGGAGGTGGAGGAACGTGGCCCGTCGCCGGCCTCTGGATCGAGCGGACGAGCCTGAGGAGAGCCGCCGGGCGCGGGAAGGGATCCCCCTGATGCGGCGGGCCCGCATGGTGGCCCTGCAGGCGCTGTATGAGATCGATGCCGCCGGCCACCCGCCTGGCGAGGTCCTGTCTGCCCGGTTTCAGGTGGAGCCGCTCCCGGCGGAGGCCCGGGCCTTTGTCCAGGAGCTGGTCACCGGCGTTCTGGCTCATCAGGCGGAAATCGACCGCCTGATCCAGCGCTACGCGCCGGCATGGCCGGTGGCCCAGATGTCCATCATCGACCGCAACATCCTCCGCATGGCGATTTTCGAGTTCGTCATCGCCCGACGAACCAGCCCGGCCATCGCCATCAACGAGGCCGTGGAGCTGGGGAAGCTCTTCGGCTCCGATAGCACCCCCCGTTTTGTCAATGGGGTGCTCGGAAGCATCGCGGAAGAAATGGGGGGTGGACAGGAGGGCCTGGCCCGGTTATAGTCTGGCCGGATCCCCCTCCAGGGCGCGAGGAGGGGAAAAAGGGAGGATCCCTGACCATGGATAGCCTGTTTGGTATTGGCCCGATGGAGCTGGCGTTCATCTTCCTGCTGGCCTTCATCCTGCTGGGGCCGCGGGATCTGCCCCGCGTGGCCTATCAGCTGGGCCGGTGGATCCGCCAGGCCCAGCTGCTTTACACGGAGTTCCGACGGGAATGGGAGGCCGAGGTTCGCGAGGTCAGCCGGGAGATCGAGCAGGCAGCCGCCGATCAGCCAGAGATCGCCCTTCCCCCCGAGGCGGCCACCTATCAACTTCCATCCTTGAGCGGGACCGCCGATGCGAATCCCTCGCCGACCCATCGTCCGGAAGACCGGTAAGACGCGAGCCCAGGATCAGCCCCGCCCGCTGCTGGAGCATCTGGAGGAGCTGCGCCAGCGGCTGCTCCGCAGCCTGATCGCCCTGGGGGTGGGGACCGGGATCGGGTTGCTGGTGGCGGATCGGGTCATCGACTTCCTGGCCGCTCCAGTCGGGGGGCGCGCCGGCCTGGTCTCCATCGACGTGACCGAGAGCATCGCCGCCTACATGCGGGTATCCCTGCTCTTCGGGTTCACCCTGGCTTTCCCATACATCACCTATCAGATCCTGGCGTTCATTTACGTCGGGCTGCTTCCCCATGAACGACGGATCGTCCTTCTGCTGGTGCCGCTGGCCACCCTGCTCTTCCTGGGAGGAGCGGCCTTCACTTACTTTGTGATGATGCCGGTGGCCATCCCCTTCCTCACCACCTTCGCCGGCATCCGAACCCAGCCCCGGCCTTCCACGTATCTCACCTTCGTGGTCTCCCTCATGTTCTGGCTGGGCCTCAGCTTCGAGATGCCCCTGGCTTTCTTCGCCCTGGCGAAGGCCCGGCTGATCACCGCCCGTCAATTGCTGAGGGCGTGGCGGATCGCCGTGCTGGCGATCGCCATCCTGGCCGCCGCCATCACGCCCACCGTGGACCCGGTGAACATGTCCATCGTGATGATCCCGCTGATCGGGCTCTATCTGCTCAGCGTGCTGCTCGCCGCCCTGGCCTGAGTAGGGGCACAGCGGTGCTGTGCCCCCAGCACAGCGGTGCTGCGCCTTCGGCTCAGTGGGATTTCCAGCGCGCGCTGGCAACGAAGCATGGCCAACCCTTCTGCGGAGGAACGAACACCATGGCGGACCGTATCCGTGTGATCATCATGGGCGCCGCCGGGCGCGACTTCCACAATTTCAATGTCTTCTTCCGGAACAACCCGGATTACGAGGTCGTGGCCTTCACGGCCGCTCAGATCCCGAACATTGAAGGGCGCCTGTATCCCCCTGAGCTGGCCGGCCCCCTTTACCCGAATGGCATCCCCATCTACCCCGAGGAGGAGCTCCCCGAGCTGATCCGCCGCTTCCAGGTGGATCGGGTGGTGTTCGCTTACAGCGATGTGAGCCACGAGTATGTGATGCACCGGGCCAGCATCGCCCATGCCGCTGGAGCCGATTTCTGGCTGATGGGCCCCCGGGCCACCCAGCTGAAATCCCGCCGGCCAGTGGTCTCCATCGGGGCGGTGCGCACCGGCAGCGGCAAGAGCCCCACCACCCGGCGGGTGGCCCGCCTCCTGCGGGAGCTCGGCTGGCACCCGGTGATCGTCCGGCATCCGATGCCCTACGGCGATCTGCGCAAACAGGTGGTGCAGCGGTTCGCCTCGTTTGAGGATCTCGATCGCTATGAATGCACCATCGAGGAGCGGGAGGAATACGAGCCCCATCTGGCCGGCGGCTTCACCGTCTACGCCGGGGTGGATTACGAGCGGATCCTGCATGCGGCGGAGGAAGAGGGGGACCTCATCCTCTGGGACGGGGGGAACAACGACTTTCCCTTCTTCGTCTCCGACCTCCACATCGTGGTCGTCGATCCCCATCGGCCAGGCCACGAGCTGCGCTATCATCCCGGCGAGGCCAACCTGCGCATGGCCGATGTGGTGGTGATCAACAAGATCGACACCGCTGCCCCCGAAGCGATCCTCCAGGTCCGGGAGAACGTCCTCCAGGTCAATCCCCGGGCCGTGTTGATCGAGGCCGCTATGCCCATCTTCGTGGAAGATCCGAACGCCATCCGCGGCCGGAGGGTCCTGGTCGTGGAAGATGGCCCAACTCTCACGCACGGGGAGATGGCATATGGGGCCGGGGTGGTCGCCGCCCGGCGCTTCGGGGCAGCGGAGATCCTGGATCCGCGACCCTATGCGGTGGGCAGCATCCGGGAGACCTATCAGCGCTATCCCCAGACCGGCCCGGTGCTCCCGGCGATGGGCTATGGGGCGGAGCAGATCCGGGAGCTCGAGGAGACCATCAACCGGGCCCCCTGCGATCTCGTGCTGGCGGCCACCCCGGTGGACCTCACCCGGATCCTCCGGGTGCGTCATCCCGTGGTGCGGGTGCGCTATGAGATCCAGGAGATCGGCCGCCCGACCCTGATGGAGGTCCTCGAGACGCGCCTGGGGCGCGGCCCACAGCTGCCCCAGCCCCCTGCCCCGCGCGGGGATCGCTGATCCCCACACACCGATCGGGGGGCGACTTCGAAGTCGCCCCCCGATCGAACAGCGCCCCATCCCTTCCCACAAATAGGCCATCGCCCCCAACCTCAAGGCCCCTTCCCGGGTATTTCTTTATGGAAGCGGAATCCGGATCCGATCCTCCCGGCCTATCCCTTGATCCGAATGTGTGAGAATCCTAAAATAGGACCGGGTGGAGGGAACGCCATGGCGATCGGCGTGGTGAGCGGATGCCCCCTCCGGGCCCTCGGCCTCCAGGCCCTGGCCGAAGCGGAAGGCTTCCCCCTGGCCTGGATCGCCCCCACCGCGGCGGAGGCCCTTGCCCGCGTCCGCCGCCAGCCCCCCGCTGCCCTCCTTATCGACTTCGCCCTCCCCGATGGCTCCGGCCCCCGCCTCCTCCACGCCCTCCGCCAGGAAGACGCCGCCCCAACCGGCATCCTTCTCCTGGAGGATCCCCATCCCGCCGGCCTCGCCCTCGCCTGGAAGGCCGGCGCCCGCGCCGTCCTCCTCACCACCCTGCCCCTTCCCCACTTCCGCACCCGCCTCCGCACCGCCCTCTGTGGAACCCTCACCTGGCATCCCCGGGACCTCCGTTGGGCCCAGGCGTGGTGGGCCCGCTTCGGCGAGCCCTGGGCGGGCCTCTCCCCCCGCCAGCGGGCCGTGGCCCTGGGAGTTGCCCGCGGCTGGAGCGACAAAGAGATCGCCCAGGTCCTCCACCGGCGCCCCACCTCCATCCGCACCCATCTCCACCAGATCCTGCACCGCCTGGGCCTCCCCGACCGCGTCGCCCTCCGCCGGTGGGTGCGCCTCGGCCGCCTCGATGATCCGTATATCGCCCCCCTCCTGGACCTCGAAGACCCGCCTCCCCTGGGCGAGGATCCGATCGACGAGGGGTTCCTCCAAAAATGAGGAAGGCCAGACGGCTTTTTCCTCCAAAAATGAGGAAGCGCGAGGAGGACGAAGGGGCTAAGATGAAGAGGGAAGTCTTTCGTCTTTGGAAGTGAGGCCATGACCGAGCGTCATCTCTTATTCGACAGCGGGTGTTCGGTGTGCGCGGCCCTGGCGCGGGAGGTGGAGGCCCGGAGCGGCGGGCGGCTGGGGGTGCGCTCCCTGCGCGATCCCGAGGTCCAGGCGATGCTGAACCGGGCCCACCCCGGCTGGCGCTGGGAGCCGATGCTCCTCGAAATCGAGGGGGAGCGCATCCGGGTCTTCACCGGTCTCTCGATGCGCTGGCGCCTGGTGCAGATCCTGGGCCCAGCGCGGGCCCTGCGGGTGGCCCAGGCCGTCGCCCGGCACGGCGGGCCAGTGCTGGGGGTGGATTGGAAGAGGCAGCAGCTGTTGCGGCAGATGGCCATGGCCCTCGGCGGATGGATCGTCTGGCGAGGATTCGGCGGGTTCGTTTCCCCACCCATTGAGCGCTATGCCCCTGCAGAGATTGCGGAAGTCCTGATGAGAACGCCACAATGGGGTAGGCTTCAAACAGGCAGTGAAATCCCTTCCAGGGAGGCACGGTCATGGACGAACGGCATCGGAAGGGGAGGTGAACGATGAAGGCAAAACCGATGCTTCTCCTCGCCCTCCTGATCCTGGCCCTGGGTCTGGGGGCGGGCCTCTATCGGGCCTTCGCCCAGCCGCCCACCCCCTTGCCCCTGGTCGCCTATGTCTTGCCCGCCGAGGCCTTCCCCCACAGCCAGCGCCTCGCCGAAGGACCCCTCTCCCCCCAGGATCCCCGCCAGCCCCTCAATCCGAACAACCTGGTCCCTATGGGCATCGGCGAGGAACCCCTCCGCTTTCAGGAAGGCTACGGAAGATCGATGCTCGTCTGGGATGGCTCCGCCACCGCCGCCGTGTTCCACTTCCTCTACCGTTACGCGAGCGCCGAGGAGGCCCGCCGGGTTGCAGACGCCCTGGTTCAGGGGATGCAAGCCCGGTCCCCAGGGATGAAAGCCCATCCGGAGGCAGGGGGCTGGCGGCTCTCCGTGTGGGACTCCGAGGGAGGGTTCCTCCAGGTCCTGCTGCAGGCCCGCGGGGAGATCCTCAGCCTCCTCATCGTGAATGGAGATTCGGAAGCCCGGGTCCGGGCGATCATGGCTCAGGCAATCCGAGCCCTTGCCACGCGCCCGGGGCGTTGAGCGACCTGCGGGGAAGATCAGGGGGCTGGGACCAGCAGCCGCTGGCGTGGGGCGGTCCGGGGGGTCAGGCCAGCAGGCCTTCGGCTTCGGCGCGGTCGCGCAGCCAGCGGGAGAGGAGCGGCATGGCCCAGCGGTAGCCATTCCCCTCCCGGATGAGCATCTCCCGCTCGTGATAGAAGATCAGGGTGTGAAAGACCAGGGCGTGGTGCCCCGGCAGGCGGCGGCGCAGCTCGTCGGCGGTGATGCCCGGCTCGGCCGCCACCCAGGCCAGCACGCGCTGATAGGCAATGCGTTCGTCCTCCGCCGGCTCCCGATCCGTTCCAGCGACCACATGCCGCCAGATATACCGGAAATCCCCAGGCACCATCCGGGGAACCTCCTCCAGCGCCGCCTTTACATCGTCCGGTGTGACCTCCAGGCGACGTTCCCGGTCCAGGCGCTCCACGATGGCCTTGAGGGCGGCCTGAAGCCAGTTGGGCTGGCCGCCCGTCTCGGAGATCAGCCGATCGACCGCCTCCGGGTCATAGCGCACCCCGCGTTCCATCAGGTCGGGGAAGAAGATCAGCTCCCGCGCTTCCTCGGGGGTGAGGGGGCCGATCTTCATGACCCGCAGATTGATGAAGCGGTCTGCCCAGCGATCCGGCAGCAGGTCGAAGGTATAGAGGCCGCTGAGCAGCACCAGCCAGCGGGAACGCTCCTGGAGCAGATGACGCAAAAGGTCGAGCACCCGCTCGTCCAGACGGCCCTTTCGAATGGCCGCCTCCAGGCTTTCATACTCGTCCATGGCCAGGAGGAAAACGAAATCCTCCGCCACGCGGCGCTCCACCGCGTCCAGCCAGCGCAGAAAGGCGTCGAAGGGATCGGCGGCCAGGGCCGCCGCGTCCGGTTCGGGCAGCTCCACCGCCCGGGCACGGTAGGCCTGCTCCACGGCGGTCTGCATCAGAGCCCGCAGGAAAGCCGCGTTGCTCTCGACCGAAGCCAGCCCCTGTCCATCCATCTTTAACGGCACCACGCCCGGCCCCAGGCGCACGGGAAACTGGTTGAGGGTGGAGGACTTGCCCATACGGCGGGCGCCGAAGAGCAGCAGGGCCGGGCGTTGCTGGGCGTAGGCGGCCAGCTCCCGCTCCAGAGCGGCGAACAGCGGCTTGCGGCCCGCGAAAACCGGGCTATTGGCCGCCAGGGGCGAGCCCGGGATGTAAGGGTTAGGAAGCCAGGCCGCCCGGTCCGCCTCCGCCATGGCCGCCGTGAGCATAGCCTCCCAATCGGCCAGGATGGGCAGCAGACGGGGGGCCAGGGGATCCTCCCCCAGGCGCAGACCCTCCTGCCAGCCGCGCAGGTGACGGAGGGCTTCCCGGTAGCGAAGCGCCCGGTTATAGGCCGTGTCGCTCTCCAGCCCGGCGCGCACGGCCCCGGCCACCGTCTCCAGGGCGGCCAGCAGGCTCTTCCATTGGGCGCGGGCCTCCGGGGGCAACCAGGCCAGCTGCCCGCCCAGGGAAGCGATGGCGGTCAGGTTTTGGGCCCCGGCCATATCGTCGAGGATCAGCTCGGTGAGGGCTTCGCGGGCAACCCGCCGCGCCCAGGGATAGCGATAGGCGCTGAGGTAGGCGATGGCCGCCAGCCCGGCCTCGCGGTCCCGCCGGGCCAGGGCCAGCAGGTGACGCAGGAGGCCAGGCAGGGGCAGGGGGATCACCTCGTGCCAGAAGGGAGGCGAGAAGGCCAGGAACCGTCCCCGGGAGTCCATCAGGGCCAGCGCCAGAGCCCAGAAGAGCCACAGAGGATATTCATAAAGCCTCAAAACCCCGATAAGAGTTCCACCAGCTATCAACATGCCCCCCAACACGCCCCCTACCATGCCTACCAACACGCCTCCTGCCACGCTCCCCAACATGCCCACCAACACCACCGCCAACACGCCGAGCACCGGGTCTCCCAACATGCCCAACAATATGCCCACTGCCACGCTCCCAGACACGCCTCCTACCACGCCCCTCGACACACCTCCCAACATACCCTCCAGCATGCCTCCCAGAACGCCACCCAACACGCCCACCAATACACCTCCCAACACACCCACCAACACGCCTCCCAACACGCCCCCCAACGCACCCATTGACACGCCTCTCAACACGTTCAACAACACTGCCAGCGACACGCCTCCCAACACACCCACCAGCATACCCCACAACACGCCAAACCAGTCTACTGCAATCCCCATCCCCTGGAACAAAGCGATCAGAGGGATAGCCAGCCAGGGCGTGATGAGGGCATGGAACATGGTGAGAACCACCACGTGGCGCAGAGGGGGATGCTCTCGTCCCCGCCGCCAGAGGGTGAGCAGGCCCGTAGTTAGCCGTAAGGTGGGGTCGAACTGCTGCAGGTAGCGCTCCAGGGTAAAGGGCCGGGCGTAAGCCCAGTAGAGGATGCGCAACAGGTCGTGCGGAAACCGCAGCGGGCGGCGGATGTCGGGGAAGAAGGGGTTTTCGCGCACCATGGCCGCCTCACGGATTCAGCATGCGCAGGAGCCAGTCCAGGAAAACCCTCCACGGTATCCAGCCTGCCAGGACGGCGCCGATCAGGATCACCACCCACCATCCCACCACGATCTCCGTGAAGGGGGAAATCTCCCGCCGGCCGGCCATCTCGGCCACGGCGCGGCCCAGAGGGGCCGGCCAGCTCAGAAAGCGCCTCAGGGACCTCCGCAAGGGCCGGGGGAAGAGCCGGGGGGCCCGGCCCTCGATATGCTCCCACCGGCGGTTCAAGCGCGTTTCCAGCGCGCGCAAATCCACCGGCGGTCTGGCCTTGGCTTCATACAGCTCCCACGCCGCCAGCTGGAGCCTGGCCGGATGGTAGCCTGCGCCCTCGCGAGCCCAGCGCTTGAGCCAGTTCACCTCCTCCTCGGTGAAGGGGCGGTCGCAGGCGCGCCCCTTCTCCAGCAGCTCCTCGGCCTCCTCAGGCGGCAGGGGGCCTAACGGGATAAGGGTGCCAAAGATGTTGAAAAAGGGCGAAGACAGCGACGCGTCTTCCTGCAGTTCGGCCAGCGGCCGGGTGGAGGCGACCACCAGGGCCAGCAAACCCTGGTTCATCCAGGCGCGGAGCCTCTCGTAGAACTCGCTGTCAAAACGCTCGGGATGCCTCAACCAGACCCCCAGCTCGTCCAGCAGCAGGACAGGTGGAGCGGGCAGGCGGCGCAAAACCTGTGCCACGGTATGGGGTTCCGGCACCGCCGGTGCCGCCAGACCCTCCAGCACGCAGCGGAAGAAATCCCGGGGGTCCTGGATCTCCTGGGCATCCAGATACAGGAAAGGGTGCTTCTCCATGCCATGGTCGGGCGCGCTTTGCTGCACACGGATGAGCAACGAGGATTTGCCGATGCGCCGGGGACCGTGGATGTTCACATGCTGCGCCTCACGGCCCTCTGCGAGGGAGGTCAGGGCCGCGAAGATCTGACGCAGCTCCTCCCGCCGCCCGACGAAGTAGCGCGGATTGTGGATGGCCCCACCGTAGTAAAAGGGATTGGGCATGGCCCACCTTCCAGCCAGGGCTGAGCTGAGTCAGATGGCGGCCAGCGGCAGTCTTCCTCAGCCGGCCGGGCTGGCCCCGGTGACCCACCGCGCCCGTTTCGCCGGCCCCGTGGCCGATCTTCCGAAGCCCCACCGGTTTCCCGGAGCGCGGGCTTGTTATAATTATACGAGCGAGCAACGTTATCCTGCCTGTCGCAGGCCACGCTTATGACGTATGCATGGAATTCCCTGAGTTTTCGGCACCCCGCTTTCTCAATCAGAAAGCGATTCCGTTCCCTCCCGCCGGGCCAGCAGGATGCTCCCCCGCAGCACCTCCTCCAGCCCGGGAGGAAGATCCGAACCCACCAGCAAAAGGTCCAGGCCGATCTCCAGCCGGCGGGAGAAGAAGAAAAAATACGGCTTCATCGCCTCCAGAGGGTTCCCGGAGATCTCCTTCACCCGAAGCAGCAGATCCACATCGCTGGTGCCCGTAGCGGTCCCGGCCGCCAGAGAGCCGATCAGCCGCACCTCCTGGAGCTCCGGGAAGGCCTCCAGGGCCTCGACGGCAACCTCCCGCAACCGCCGGAGCACCTCATCCCGCTCCAGGAAAATGGCTTTCACAGAACCCGATGATAGGATCCGCCGCACGAAGCGCCTCCCGGGCCTGAGTTTCCGCGAAATCATCTGCCGGCTTGCTGGACGGGAAACCATTCGGAGCGCGAGGGAGGATGGAATACAGATGCAACCCCTCATCGGGGATTATATCAGACGGCCCGACACGGGATCTGCCATTCCCTCCCGCATCCCGGGACCCGCTAAGCCCACAGGATACGGGCCGGTTTCGGACACCCGCTGTCGGGGAATCCGCAAGGCCGAATGGCCCTATCCCGAACTCCCGATGGGGATTTGACGGGGCGCCCCCGATCCCCCTAAAATGATGAACGAGTCAATCCTTTTCCGGCATGGACGGGGCGGCGGGCTTTCTCCTGAGGGAGCCGATGCGGAAATAGGGAAGCTCGCGCCGCCTCCCCATCCGGACTTCGAAAGGCGCAAGCGGATCCTCGCCACAGGACCTCCCGGATTCAATGGGAGGGATGGGAAGGTGCACGAGATGCGGTATTACATCCACACGTTCGGCTGCCAGATGAACGTGGCCGACAGCGAGCGGCTGGCCTCGGCCCTGGAGAAGCTCGGCTACCAGATGGCCGAGCGCCCGGAACAGGCCGATGTGCTGGTCGTCAACACCTGTGTGGTGCGCCAGTCGGCCGAGGAGAAGGCCTACGGGTGGCTCCATATGGTCCGCCCCCTCAAGGAGCGGCGGCCGGATCGCGTGGTGGCCGTCATGGGTTGCCTGGTGGGGGTGAAGGGCAACGAGGGGCTCCGCCGGGCCTTCCCCTGGGTGGATGTCTTCATGCCCCCCGCGGATCCCCGCCCGCTGGTGGATTTCCTGGCGCGGCGCATCGATGAGGGCCGGGCGGTGGCGGACCTGGAGCGCATGATCCGTTACGCCCTCCAGGACGAGGAGCTGGTGCTGCCGCCCTCCGAGCGGGGCCGCAAGGTGACCGCCTACGTCCCGGTGGTCCACGGCTGCTCCTTCGGCTGCACCTTCTGCATCATCCCCTACCGCCGCGGCCCCGAGCGGAGCCGCCCGGTGGGCCAGGTCGTCGCCGAGGTGCGCGCCCTGGCTGAACAGGGGGTGAAGGAAGTCACCCTGCTGGGCCAGATCGTCGACCGCTATGGGAAAGATATCCCTGACGGCCCGGATCTGGCGGATCTGCTCCGCGCGGTCCACGAGGTGGAGGGGATCCAGCGCATCCGCTTCCTGACCTCCCATCCCAGCTTCATGACCGACCGGATCATCGAGGCGGTGGCGGAGCTGCCCAAAGTGTGCGAGCATATCGAGATCCCGGTTCAGGCCGGCAACGACCAGGTGCTGGCCCGGATGCGCCGCGGCTACACGGTGGCCGATTACAAGCGGGTGGTGGAGAAAATCCGGAAGCGGATCCCGAACGCCTCCATCGCCACCGATATCATCGTGGGCTTCTGCGGGGAGACCGAGGAACAGTTCATGGATACCTACCGGCTGGTGGAGGAGCTGGAGTTCGACGTGGTGCACATCGCCAAATACTCTCCCCGGCCCGGGACGGTGGCCTGGCGCACGATGGCCGATGATGTGCCGCCCGAGGAGAAAGAGCGCCGCTTCCGCATGCTGGAGGAGCTCTACGAGCGGATCTCCCGCCGCAAAAACGAGGCCCTGATCGGGCAGACCGTGGAGATCCTGGTGGAGGACCGCAACGAGAAGGGCAAGTGGTTCGGGCGGACCCGCAACAACAAGCTGGTGTTCTTTGAGGACGGCGACCGCGACTGGCGGGGCCAGCTGGTTCAGGTCCGCATCACCTCGGCGGGCGCCTGGTCCCTCCAGGGAACCCCGATCTCGACGGCATAATCCTTCAAGCGTAGGGCAACTGCAAGCAGTTGCCCTGCGGGGAAAGGAGAAAGCGAGGGCGGCAGCGGTTGTATCGCTGCCGCCCCTGTTTTTCATTCCACCACGATATTGATCAGGCGCCCCGGTACGTAGATGATCCGCTGGGGCTGCCGGTCGCCCAGATGCCGGCGGACGTTGGCCCGATCCAGGGCGATGCGCTTCGCCTCCTCCTCGGTGATCGAGGCCGGCACGTCCACGCGATCGCGCACCCGCCCGTTGATCTGGATCACCAGGGTGATGGTGTCCGCCTTCGCCAGATCCTCATCCCACTGCGGCCAGGGCTGCTGATGCACGCTGTAGGGATACCCCAGCCGCTCCCACAGCTCCTCGGCCAGATGGGGCACAAACGGCGCCAGCAGCAGCACCAGGGTCCGGATGGCCTCGGTCCATGCCTCATGGCGGACCACCGGGGTGTTCCGGGCGTCCTGCAGGTAATTGGTGAACTCCATGAGCGCGGCGATGGCCGTGTTGAACTCGAAATCCTCCAGATCCCGGGTCACCCGCTTGATGGTCCGATGGGTCCACCGCCGCAGGGCGGCCACCTGCTCCGGCGTGGGCTCCCCCTCCGCCGCAGCCGGCTCCAGCACCAGGTTCCACACCCGGTGCAGCCAACGGTGCACCCCTTCGATGCCGGTGGAGCTCCACGGCCCACCCACATCCCAGCGGAAGCCAAACATCAGGTAAGCCCGCACCGTGTCCGCCCCATAGCGCATGACCAGCTCGTCCGGCGCCACCACGTTCCCCCGGGATTTGGACATCTTCTCCCGGTCCTCGCCCAGGATGACGCCCTGGTTGCGCAGGCGGATCATCGGCTCATCGAACCAGACCATCCCCATATCCCGCAGCGCCTTGGTCCAGAACCGGGTGTAGAGCAGATGCATGGTGGCGTGCTCCACCCCGCCGGTATACAGATCCACCGGCAGCCAGTAGCGGGCCTCCTCCTCATCCCACGGCGCATCGTCCTTGTGGGGGCTCAGATAGCGATACTGATACCAGGACGAATCCACGAAGGTGTCCATGGTGTCGGTCTCCCGCTCCGCCGGTCCGCCGCACTGCGGGCATGTGGTCCGGACGAAATCCTCCAGGTATTTCAGCGGCGACTCGCCGGTGGGGAGCACGTTGACGCTCTCCGGCAGCAGCACCGGCAGCTGGTCCTCGGGCACGGGGACGGTGCCGCACTTCGGGCAGTAGATGATGGGGATGGGGGTGCCCCAGTAGCGCTGGCGGCTGATGCACCAGTCCCGCAGCCGGTAGGAGACGGCGGGGCGGCCCAGGCCGCGCCGTTCCAGCTCGGCGACCACCGCCTTCTTGCCCTCCTCGCTGGGCAGGCCATCGAAGGGGCCGGAGTTCACCATTGTCCCGGGCCCTTCATAAGCGGCGGAAAGCGGCTTCCCATTCCAGCCCGGCGGGGCGATCACCACCCGGATGGGCAGGTTGAACTTCACCGCGAACTCGAAGTCCCGCTGGTCGTGGGCAGGCACGCCCATGATGGCCCCGGTCCCATATTCCATCAGCACATAGTCCGAGATCCAGATGGGCAGCCGCTCATCGGTCAGCGGGTGGCGGGCGTAGGCCCCGATGAAGACGCCGGTCTTCTCCCGCTCCAGGGACAGCCGCTCGATCTCCGTGCGGCGCTGGGCCTCCTGGATGTAGGCCCCCACCTCGGCCCGGCGCTCCGGGGCGGTCAGCTTCGGCACCAGGGGATGCTCCGGGGCCAGCACAACGAACGTGGCCCCGAACAGCGTGTCCGGACGGGTGGTGAAGACCACGATGGAATCCTCCCCTTCCGTGGGGAAGACGATCTCGGCGCCCTCGCTGCGGCCGATCCAGTTCTTCTGCATCGTGCACACCCGTTCCGGCCAGTCCAGCTGACTGTGGTCCAGGAGCTCATCGGCGTAGGCCGTGATCCGCAGGAACCACTGCTCCAGCTCCTTCTTGATCACCGGGGTGCCGCACCGCTCGCAGACCCGCTCGCCGTCCTGGCTGACCACCTGTTCCCGGGCCAGGGTGGTATTGCACTTCGGGCAGAAATCGACCGCCGAGCGCTTGCGGTAGGCCAGCCCGCGCTTGTAGAACTGGATGAAGAACCACTGGTTCCACCTGTAGTATTCCGGCTCGCAGGTGATCACCTCCCGTGTCCAATCGAAGGAAGCTCCCATGCTGCGCAGCTGCCGGCGCATCCGCTCGATGTTGGCGTAGGTCCAGGTCTTCGGGTGGGTGTTGTGTTTGATGGCCGCGTTCTCAGCGGGCAGCCCGAAAGCGTCGAAGCCGATCGGGAAGAGGACATTGTAGCCCTTCATGCGCAGATAGCGGGCCACCGCATCGCTGGGGGCCATGGCGAACCAGTGGCCCATGTGGAGATCCCCCGACGGATACGGGAACATCGTCAGGAAGTAGAATTTGGGGCGGCTCGGGTCGCGAACCGCCCGGTAGATCCCCGTTTCCTCCCAGCGCTGCTGCCACTTCGGCTCGATCACCTGAGGATCATAGCGCTCCATTTCCTTCACCTCCTTCCGTATCCCCCTGGAAATCACGCCGCCGATCTCCCCATAAAGATTTTGGGTGTCGGGCCGACTGCCTTGGGGGCCAGCACCTCAGGAGCTTCCTCCCCCTCTCTCCGCGATCCATCAAGCCGCTCCTGCGAGCGTCAGCCACCCGTATACATCCGGCGCCTGGCCGGTCACGATCGCAAAGAAACGCTCCTGGAGCCGGCGGGTGATCGGGCCGGGCTGCCCGCATCCGACCGGGATGCGATCCACCGATCGCACCGGCGTGATCTCCGCCGCGGTCCCGGTCATGAACATCTCATCCGCGGCGTAGAGCCACTCCCGCGGGATGGGCTGCTCCCGGACCTCAATCCCCTGCTCCCGGGCCAGGGTGAGCACCGCGTCGCGGGTCACGCCCAGCAGGATCGAATTATGGAAGGGCGGCGTGTAGAGCACGCCATCCCGGACCAGGAAGAGGTTCTCCCCGCTGCCCTCCGCCACATAACCGTAAGCGTCCAGCATAATCGCTTCCGCATACCCCAGGTCGTGGGCCTCCATGGCGGCGAACTGCGAGTTCACATACTGGCCGCCGATCTTGCCCAGCGCCGGGAAGGTGTCCGGCGCCATACGCCGCCATGAGGAAACGATGACATCCACCCCCTTCTCCAGGGCCTCCTGGCCGAGATACTTCCCCCATTCGAAGGTGATGATCACCACCTCCACCGGGCACGAGCGGCCATCCACCCCCAGCGGCCCCGCGCCCCGAAAGACCAGGGGGCGGATATAACAGGAGGAATGCCCGTTGGCCCGCACCGTCTCCACGATCGCCTGCGCGAGCTGTTCCTCCGTGTAAGGGATCTCCATGCGCAGGAGCCGGGCGGAGAAGAACAGCCGGGCCAGATGCGGTTGCAGCCGGAAGATCGCCGCCCCCCGGGGCGTCTCATAGGCCCGGATCCCTTCAAACACGCTGGTCCCGTAATGAAGGGCATGGGCCGTGACATGGACCGTCGCCTGATCCCAGGGCACCAGCCGCCCATTCCACCAGATCCATTCGCTTCTCGGCGCCATCGGGCCTCTCCCTCCTCCGAAGGACTTGAGAAAAGCGTGCGACGCTTTCCCGTGCAACCCCTAAAAAGGCCGGATGATCTCCGTGCCCAGGATGATGAAGGCGATCACGAGCAGCACCCCCTCGATGGCCAGGAGCAGCGGCTGCCGGTAGTATCGACGATAGAAGGCCAGCCCCCGGGCCCCGGCGGCGTGGAGGTCTCGCGGCCACAGGGCATACTGCTGCCGGCGCCAGGGCCAGAGCCACATGATCCCATCATCGGTCCCGATGCTATCCAGCACCAGGTGCACCAGGGCCAGCGCGACCACCAGCCCCAGGGGCAGATGGAACCCCCAGGCCAGGATCCCGCCCCAGATCACCCAGAACAGCGGCGTATGGGTCCAGAGGGCATGATGGGGGTTATGGCCCTCCCCGCCGGTTCGCCGCCGATGCCACCAGCCCCACAGGAGATCCAGGTCCGGCAGCCCGCTGAGGAGCGCCGCCAGCCCGGCGATCCCGAGATGAAACGGCTGATGGGTCGCCCGCTGGATCATATAGGCGGCGACGACGCCCGCCGCCGCATGGGCCATCACCGTCATCCGCTCCTCCGGCCTGAGGATCCTTCCCGCAGGATCTGCACAGCTGGGCTCTCCTTTCGGGAGGCGGAATGGCTCCTTCCCCATACGGTCTGGGGCTGCCGGGGCGCCTCCGGCCCCCGACCGGGCCATGAAGCCCTTACCGGAAGAGCCACCGGGCAGCGCCCGTGAAAACAAGGAACCCCCCTCCGTCAGGGACGAAGGGGGGTTCCTCCGCGGTCCCACCCTGCTTCACCGGAAGTCCCATTCGATCCTTCCGGTGCGCTCTGGCGCGGTAACGGGCGCGACCCGGCCGGAGCTACGGCGAGCATCGCTTTCACTCCGGCGGCTCCAGGGCGAGTTCGACCTTTGGGGGCCTTGCGCCCCTGGCCCTCCCCGGGGGCCCTGCGGCCTTGCACCACCCGGCCGCTCGCTGGGGGATGGTCTACTACTCCCCTTCTTCGCCTTCAGGCTATCGCTCTCATCACAATGACATCTATGTCCAGGAACTCACAGGGAATAAACTGACACGACCACCTGGCGCTCAGCCTGCTGACGCCCGCGAAGGCGTTCCTGGATCGTCTTAAGGACATTCGCGGCATAGTAACGCATTCCACAACGCACACACACTCCGACAGGCACATTCTCGATCAGCACATATTCCCCCCTCACCCGCCGGTGAATGGTCACCCGACGTTCCACAATCGATCCTCCACAATATTCGCAAACCTCTCCTTCCCAGAAATTCTGGGTTTTCATGCCAACTTTCTTCATGATATGTCTTCATATACAGTAATTATTAGAACTTTACCCGCTTTCGTAATCCGACATACTACTCCAATAGGTCTCCCATCCAGCGCCAGGCCAACGATCTCATATTTCTTCTGTTTAGGCCACACTCGCCTGATTTTTCCATTTAAAATACCATATTCTATATCATAGATATCAAAATTATCTGCCTCAGCTTCTTCAACAGCGTGCTCTGTCAAATAGTATAACCCATTTCGGACGAGGGCCTGAATCCGTCTCAGCGTCCCCAAGATGTCCTCGCAGGGGGCCAGGAAGATGCTTCAGGCATTGGTTCCTAAAACAACAGGGCGCTTTCGCGCCCTGAGAGAAGGTGGACCCGACGGGATTCGAACCCGTGACCTCCTCAATGCCATTGAGGCGCGCTCCCAGCTGCGCTACGGGCCCACGGGAAGCGATTCAGTGGAGCCGACCGGATTCGAACCGGCGACCTCTCCCGTGCGAGAGGAGCGCTCTCCCAGCTGAGCTACGGCCCCACTGGCACGTTTATTTTATCCGTTCTGCATGCGATCTGTCAAGGCACAGACGCGGGGCCCAGGGCTTTTCGAAGATCTTACCCCTCCAGACAGGCGGTGGAGGGAGAAGGTGGGGGGACACCCCCCGCAGCCCCCCGGCAGGGGGCTTTTGCCCCCTGCACTCCCCTATCTCTCAGAACATTGAAAAGCCCTGACTGAGGATGGCCTGTAAGCATTCGGCCACAGGAGGTAAGGGGGTTTGGAACAGCCATCCGACCTCCAGCCAGAACCCCGGCACCGCCTCACAAACGAGCCGTCCCTCCCGCATCCCCTCCACCGCGTATCGATCCCCCCGCCGCCGATGCACCCACAGCACTCCTTCCTCCCGATCCACCCCCCAGTATTCCTCCACCCCCGCCTGGGCATACTCCTCGGCTTTCTCCCGCAAATCCAATGTGCGCGTCGATGGACTCACCACCTCCACCACCAGCACCGGCACTACCTCCAGTGGCACGCCGCGCGCCCGCTCCATGTCCTCCTGACGGAGCACGAACACATCCGGCTCCCGTATGACCTCCGGCAACATCCGCACCGCCGCCGGCCCCATCAGAACCCTTCCCCACGCTCGGGCTTCGCAATAGCCCCGGAGGAGCCAGTAGAGAAAGCCCACAAGATCCTGGTGTTCCGCCGTGGCTGGCGAATGCATCAGGACCTCCCCCCGGACGAACTCCCAGATCTGATCCTCCGGCGCCTCGCGCAGATAGCGCTCCAGCGTCCACCCTCCCATCCGGATCACATAGGGCTCCCGCACCGGAACCATATGCTCATCCACCACCATCACGCCCATCGGGACCTCCTCATGATCCCAGCTCCGGCTCTCTGAGGCCGGCCGTCGGGTTTCGCTATGGACGGGCCGGGCCCGAGGAGAGAACAGGCGGCCACGGATCCCCCTCCTGGGCCATCCAGCCCGGCCATTGGATCCCCCTGATCGCCTTCAGAACGGCTCCCTCACCGGCATCCGCATGCCTCCGGGGAAGGACAGTCGCACACCTCCGCCACCGCCTCGATCTCCACCCGGGCGCCCATGGGGAGCGCGGCCACCCCCACCGCGGAGCGGGCCGGCGGCGCCTCGGGGAAGAATTCGGCATAGACGGCGTTCATACGGGGCCATTCGGCAAGATCCACCAGAAAGACGGTGGTCTTGATCACATGACGCAGACAGGACCCCGCCGCCTCCAGGATCGCCCGCAGGTTCTCCAGGGCCTGCCGGGTCTGGCTCTCGATGTCCGGCCCGGCCAGCTGGCGGGTGTCGGGGACCAGACCCAATTGCCCCGCCGTGAAGATGAGATTCCCAACCCGGATCGCCTGAGAGTAGGGGCCAACCGCCGCGGGAGCTTTTTCCGCCACGATCACTTCACGGGCCATGCGAATCCCCTCCCTGAGGGTGGAAGATCTGTTTCTCACAGGGTGCAAGCGATCTGTGGAGGCCCGGGCCATGCGAAAGCGTCACCCTGAAGGGCGGGATCCATACAGCACGTGCTGTCGGACCGCATGGCATAGCAGGCAAAGAGGATCCTCACAGAGCAGGGCCATCGGATCCCGACGCAGGAGATCCAGCAGGATCTGGACCATCCGCTCCAGCGGCAACCCCTGGACGGCCCAATCCCCCAGGTGAACCCGACGGGTGGCCGGTTCCAGCACCGGGGCGGCCGCCCCAAATCCCCGCCGGCAACCCGGAAAGCCCGGCAGTTCCACCACCCGCCGATCCATCAACGCCCAGCGCACAAAGGTCTTCCGCCCGGCCAGGGCTTCCACGTAATGAATGGCCACATTCATGGTGTGATCCGCCCCCACCAGGAGCACGTCCCCATCCTCCGCATGCAACCAGCGGATGGGCCCCCATGGGTCCAGAATCGATTGCGCAGCGACCGCTGCCTCCGCCTGAGGGCCTACCGCAAGGAACGAGAGGACCGGATGCTCGCTGCGTCGCGCTTCGGGGAGTCGCCGAACCCCCTCTGGAAACGGCCCCCACTCCGGGTCCGCCGGCAGATCGCTCTGAAAGAATGTGGCCCGGGCGTTGGCCGCCTGCATCGCCAGATAGACCACGCCGTTATCCGGCGGCCCCACCCGCGGGTAGACCATGGTCTGCGAGGTGAAGGCGGGGGTGATCCAGGTGCTCCCGCGCATCGCCGCCTGGATCGCGCCGAGGACCGTGGCGATGCCCCCCCGCACCCGATGCTCCACCTCCGGAGCCACCAGGATCATGGCGGGACCGCTCGAATTCCAGCGCACCGCCTCCAGGGCCAGCGTCAGGGTTCGGAAACCGATCGGCGCGATCACCGACTCAGCGTCCTTTCCATTCGGGTTTGCGTTTCTCGATGAACGCTCGCATGCCTTCCTTCTGATCTTCGGTGGCAAACAGGAAATAGAACAACCGCCGCTCGTATTCCAGGCCATCCCGCAGGCTGGTCTCGAAGGCTTTGTTCACCGCTTCTTTCGCCAGCCGGACGGCAATGGGCGGGCGGGCGGCGATCTCCTTCGCCAGGCGGAGCGCTTCCTCCAGGTAGGCCTCCACCGGGACCACGCGGGAGACCAGCCCGGCCGCCTCCGCCTCCCGGGCGCTCATATAGCGCCCGGTGAGGATCATCTCCATGGCCTTCGATTTGCCGATGGCTCGGGTCAGACGCTGGGTTCCCCCAGCGCCCGGCATCACCCCGATGTTGATCTCCGGCTGGCCGAAGACGGCCGTCTCGGAGGCGATGATGATGTCACAGGCCATCGCCAGCTCGCACCCCCCGCCCAGACACCAGCCGGACACCGCGGCGATGATCGGCTTACGGATCCGCTGGATCCGATCCCAGCGGGCGATGTTATCCCGGAGGAGCATCTCCACCGCGCTGGCCTCCGCCATCTCCTTGATATCCGCCCCCGCCGCGAAGGCCCGTTCGTTGCCGGTGATCACGATGCATCGGATCTGATCGTCCCGGTCGAAGGCCTCCAGGGCGGTGGCCAGCTCCTCCATCAGGACGCTGTTGAGAGCGTTCAGCTGCTGGGGCCGATTCAGACGGATCAGCCCCACGTTCTCGATGGTCTCCACCAGAATCGATGTGTAGCTCGTCATCGGATCCCCTCTCCCTGGCATGAATCTGGATGATGGAGCCCCGCGCTTTCGAAGGGGGGCTCAGGAAGGCGCTGAGGGCGTTCTCCCGGGTTTCCCAAAAAATCGACGGCTCACGCACGGAAATTCAGCAGGAAGATCGCCTCCACGGTCGCGTAGAGGTTCAACGTCATATGCATCACGATGGGGGGCCACAGCGAACGGGTGCGGGCCCGCAGGCCGGTCAGCGCCAGCCCCACCAGGAACGCCTGGGCGATCCAGAACCACTGGTCCACCGTGCCCCCATAGGTGACAAGATGAAAGAGCGCGAAGATCAGGGAGACCAGATAAACGGAAAACATAGGGCCCACCCGCGCCGCGAGGGCGGGATACAGCAGGCCCCGGAAGAGCAGCTCCTCCGTAGGCGGCCCGACCACCACCGTGAGAAACCCCATCGCGGCCCATCCCAGCGGATCCCGCCCCCGGAACAGGGGCGCCAGGGTCTCCGGGATGACCGGGCGCCCCAGGGCCATCGTCACCGCATCCAGCGCAACTCCGAGGCCCAGGGCCAGGAACGGCGTCGCCCACAGAGGGATCCGGACCGGGGGGACGAGGCGGAGGGCCGGGCCCAGAGGCCCGCGCACCCACAGGCGCAGGCCGGCCGTTACGGTGAGCAGGATGAAGAGATAGATCAGGCTGTTGGCCAGCCCCATAAAGCGCCCGCTGGCGGCCGCGCGCTGGAATGCGGCTTCAAAGGGCTGACCCGGTTCCAGCGCCACCCAATAGATCAGAAAGAAGAGGACGCCCAGCATGAACTGGACCATCAGGAAATACGCCAGGGACGTCAGAGCCAGGCCGATGCCCCAGGGCGGGGCTGGCTCCAGCTCTTCAGAGGAGGAACGTGGGGGCCGTGTCGCTGCCATCGCCGGAACGCTCCTTAGGAAGAGGATGCGCCGATCGTGTGATCATGTCCGATCCCCCCTCCCCGCTGGCCAGCGAGAAGGGAGCAGGGAGGCCCAGGAGCCCGCCAGCCCGGAAGGACAGGCTGTCATCCATCATCGAAACCAAAAGACCCATTCCATCGCGGACCACCTGCCGCGAGGGGGGTTCAGGGCCTGCTCATAAATCCGGGCGAACTCCGCCTCGAAGCGCGCCGCCATCGCCGGATCCGCCACAATCAGGAAGTTCTCGTCGTTATCCTGCTCGGCATTGCGGGAGAAATTGTAGGATCCGAAGATCACCACCCGCCGGTCGATGACGAAGACCTTGTGATGCATATTGTAAGGGTTGCCGTCTTTCAGCACGTCGATCCCCGCCCGCCGCAGACGGTCGAACTGGCTGACCGGCGCCTCCGCGCCGCTGCGCTCCATCACGCCGTGGATCTCGACCCCCGCCCGGGCCCGCTCCAGGAGCGCGTCGCCGATGCGGGGGTGGGTGAAGGAGAAGGCCATAAACACAATCCGCTCCCGGGCGTTTCGAAGCGCCGCCCGGATGGCTTCCACGGTCGGATCCTCAGGCGCGAAGTAATTTTCCACCGGGATCCCCTGGATGGTCAATCGGGGAACCGTGTCGCCGGAGGAGCGGGCCGGGCCGAAGGCCCGGCGCTCGAACATGGCTGCGAACTTGACGGCGTAGTTGCGGGCCAGCTCCGGCGATCGGAGGAGCGCCGCGTTGTTGTTGTTCTGATAGGCATCGTTGTCTGTGAAATTCATCGAGCCCGTCCACACCCGCTCGCCGTCGATGACCATGAACTTGTTGTGCATATAGCCGTTCCGCTCGTCCGTGACCACCGGGATGCCCCCCGCCCGCAGGCGGGCGATGGCCTTCGTGTCCGCGTTGTCGGTCTCGGTGACCACCCGAACCCGAACCCCACGGTCGCGGGCCCGCAGCAGCGCATCCGCCACCGGCATCAGGTCGATGTCGTAAACCGCCACATCGAGGGTCTGGCGCGCGCCCTCAATGGCCGCGATCAACGAATCGACGACCCCTCCTCGATGGAACTCCGGATCATCCGGGAAGCGCGGGGTGGTGAAGAACACCTCATACCAGCCCCCGGACGCCCCCGGGGAAGATGGTGGAGAAGGAGGAGCGCCCGGCCGGCCCAGGCAGTAAGAGGTGACCAGCACGATCAGGGCGAGCGCCATCAGGCCGATCAACCCGGCAAGGGAAGGCGTCCCCCGGGGCACAGGCAGCGCAGCTTTTCGCGTCCGCCGCGGGCGGGAGGTCGGCATGGTTTCTCATCCTCCTGGATTCGGGATGGCCCCCAGCGAACCGGCTATGGCTGCCAGGAGGCCAGCGCTTCCAGCATCCATCCCAGGCGCTCCTCCACCGTCCAGCCTTCCCATCCGGACGGCACGAGAAGCCCCCATTCCGAAAGAAGCACCCGGGCCTCCTCTTCGGAAGCCTGAACCGCACGCCGGATCCGACGCATGGCCCGACGCAGGGTCTCCCCCGTTTCTTCGGGGCGCGGGCCGAGCCGGGCAAGCGCCCACCGAAGCAGGCGCTCCGCCTGGTCGTCCGTCAGGCCGCCCCGCCAGCTTTCATCCTCCAGCACCCGTTCCAGCCACTGATCCCAGGCAGACTCCATTTCAATGGGCCCTCCACCTGGAGCTGGGGATTCACGCCGCCGGGCTCCAATTCGGGGGGCCGGATCTCCCCTCCTCCCTCCATCGGCCTCCCCCAGGGAAAACGCAACGGATTCCACGGCGTAGTGCCCGAGAAGATGATAAACCATGTTCCTGCCTGAGGATATGCGCCGGGCAAAGGACCTCCCGGCCTATGGTGGCTCCACGCCCAGGGCGTAGGGAGCGGGTTCTGTGGTGAACCGGGCCAGGGCCGAGAGGGCCAGGACCACGCGACGATCCGGGCCCGCTTCCAGGATCCATTCCCCGCTCGCGCCCCCCTCCAGGGGCAGCCGTTCGACTCGGACCGCGCCGTCTCGCCGGATCCGCAGGACCTGAAGGGCAAATCGGACCGGGACCTGGGGGGTGACGCGGGCCCAGCCTTCAGCGGTCCAGCCCGCGTCCTCCTCCGCGCCGTCGCGGAAGCCGATCTCCGGGATCTCGATGGCGTCCAGGGCGACCCCGGGGCGGTTCACGGCGTCATCGGTCACCACCTCAAAGCGAAGGAGAAGGGTTTTCCCCACATAAGGGGTGAGGTCCACGGTTTCCGTAATCCAGCGGGGGCCCCCGATGCCGCCGCTGACCCCCGTGTATCCCCAGCCCAGGTTGTTGTGATTGGGATCCGCATCGGTCCCGGATGGAGTTCGCAGGAGCGTCCACCGCCGCCCGCCATCCGTGGAGACGCTGACATACGCGTAATCCCAGTCCTCCTCCAGGTCATACCAGATCCGGTAGCGCAGGGTGGCGCGATCCACCCCTCGCAGGTCGATCTCCCGGGTCAGGCGGGGGTTGCCCTCATCCCCCCGCACCGCATACCAGAAACGCCGTCCTTCGAAAGGCGTTGCGGCAACCAGGGGAAGGGTGGGAACTCCCTGAAAAACCAGCCGCATCGCCTGGCCGGCGGGGAGCTCGATGTAATCCGTCGCATAGGGGAAGACGGTATCGTGGATCTCATCCGGGAGGCCGCGAACGGTTGCCGCCCGTCGGGGTTCCGGAAGATGAAGCGCGCGGTAGCGGGGGCCCTCCGGGAGATCCAGATGATCCAGAAAATTGGCGGCCACCCATTCCAGAAAGAACGCATCCGCGTCCATCCCTGCCCCCAGCTCATGAAGCACATGATCCACCGCGTCCAGTCCGTTCTCCGGATGGGCGACCAGGCGCCGGGTCGCCTCCTCTCCGAAACGCTCCAGGAAATATTCCAGGAAAAGGAAAGCCGCCCCGTAATGCTCCGCGTTCCCCTCTTCATAAGGCGCCCATGTGTTCAGCTGGGTGTCCGGCTGAGCCAGGAACGCCATCTCAAACCCGCTCCCGTCGTAGCCGTTGAGAAACGCCGCCAGCTCTGAGGCCCCCTCGTTGAGCCATGTCTCCTCATTGCGATCGTTCCACCAGTGGATCATGTGCTGGAATTCGTGGGCAAGCACCCCCAGGTAGAACTCCGAGTTCACCTGAACGGCATCCAGATTGATGTAAAACATCTCCGCCTCGTTGGAATCGGCCCGCACGGCTTTGGGGAACTCATCTTTGCTGGCATAGTAACCGGCCACGCCTCCCATCCCGGTCGCGTGAAGCACCAGGAGATGGGGATCGCAATCCACGCCCGGCGTCCATTCGCTGCCGAAGAACGCCCGGGTGGTGGGATAGATCTGCCGTTCAAAGGTCTCCGCCGCAGCCTCCAGGCTCGCCCGATTCACCCGACGATCCTCCTCCACCCACATCGAAACATGGGGGGTCTTCGCCTGGAGAACCGCCGTCACCGTGAACGTTTCGTTCGTATCGCTGTTGGAGACGAGGAACATCCGCCGGGTCCCGATGGGAGGATCCCCCCTGCCCGGGCACGCGGTCCCGGGGACCTCCGGCGACAGCCCGCGATAGCGCACCGCGAGGTCCCGGAGATCCCGGATAGGGAGATCGGTCTGAAGGAGGATCCGCAGGGTCTGGAACGCCTCCTCCGGCGCCGGGGAGGACAGGGGGGGAGATGGGGGAGGAAAGAAGAAAGGCCCCCGGCTGCAGATCCCTCCCAGAGCGATCAGAAGGCCGGTGGCGATCCCCACCAGGATCCGTTTCATAAATTCCTCCCGGGATCCGGAAGCCCACCCATCGCCGATCCTCCAGCCCCTTCCCCACCATCATAGCCCGGATCCCGAACCAGAGGGAGGAAAAGAGGTCTCCTCCAGGTCGATGGAGCCATCGAGGGCAGCCCGTCCTTCTGGAATCTGCGCCTGCCGTATCCCCTGGCGGACGCCCTGGCCATCCTCCATTCAGCCCGGATGCCCCGAGAGCAAAACCTCGTGGGGGAACCCCCGGGTGATGAAAAGCACTCTTTAATCCTGACGATCGCTATCCATGCTCCTGCACTCCTGGAGATATATTCATGATGAACCTTCTCCGCCCCCAGGGGGCGGATGCGCTCCGGAACGGATGGAGGCTTCCCATGGCTCGACCGATGGTAACGGTGGATGGGAACGAGGCTGCGGCGAACGTGGCCTATCAGCTCAGCGAGGTCATTGCGATCTATCCCATCACCCCCTCCTCTCCCATGGGGGAACTGGCAGACGAGTGGGCTGCGAAAGGACGTCCCAACCTGTGGGGGACGGTGCCGAAGGTGATCGAGATGCAGAGCGAGGGCGGGGCCGCCGGGGCGATCCACGGGGCGATCCAGACCGGCGCCCTGGCCACGACCTTCACAGCCTCCCAGGGCCTGCTCCTGATGATCCCCAATATGTATAAGATCGCGGGGGAGCTCACCCCCCTGGTGATCCACGTGGCCGCCCGCACCATCGCCACCCACGCCCTCTCCATCTTCGGCGATCACAGCGACGTGATGGCCGCCCGCCAGACCGGGTTCGCCATCCTGGCCTCCGGCTCCGTTCAGGAGGCCCAGGATCTGGCCCTCATCGCCCACGCGGCCACCCTGGAGTCGCGGGTTCCCTTCCTCCACTTCTTCGACGGCTTCCGCACCTCCCACGAGATCAACAAGATCGAGCTGCTCACCCCCGAGGATCTGCGGGCAATGATCGATGAGGAATGGATCCGCGCCCATCGGGCCCGGGCCCTCTCACCCGATCATCCCTTCATCCGGGGCACCGCCCACAACCCGGACACCTACTTCCAGGCCCGGGAGGCGGCCAACCCCTACTACCTGGCCTGCCCCACCATCGTCCAGAACGCCATGGACCGCCTGGCCCGTCTGGTCGGGCGTCATTACCATCTCTTCGACTATGTGGGGGATCCCGAGGCCGAGCGGGTGATCGTGCTCATGGGCTCGGGGGCGGAGGTGACCCACGAGACGGTGGAATATCTCAACGCCCGGGGCGAACGCGTGGGGGTGGTGAAGGTGCGCCTCTACCGCCCCTTCTCGACCGAACACTTCATCCGGGCCCTGCCCCCCACGGTGAAAGCCATCGCCGTGCTGGATCGGACGAAGGAGCCAGGAAGCGCTGGGGAGCCCCTCTACCTGGATGTGGTGACCGCGGTGGCGGAGGCCATGGCCTCGGGGATCGCGCCGTTCCGCCAGATGCCGCGGATCATCGGCGGGCGCTATGGGCTCTCCTCCAAGGAATTCACCCCGGCGATGGTCAAGGCTGTCTTCGACGAGCTGGCGAAGGATCGGCCGAAGAACCACTTCACGGTGGGGATCTACGACGATGTAACCCATACCAGCCTGGAGTTCGATCCCGATTTCTTCATCGAGAGCCCCGAGACGGTGCGCGCGGTCTTCTACGGCCTGGGGGCCGACGGCACGGTGAGCGCCAACAAGAACTCCATCAAGATCATCGGAGACGAGACCGATTACTACGCCCAGGGCTACTTCGTGTATGATTCCAAGAAGTCCGGCTCGGTGACGGTTTCACACCTCCGCTTCGGCCCGCGGCCCATCCGCTCCTCCTATCTGATCCGCCGCGCCAGCTTCGTGGCCTGCCATCAGTTCGGCTTCCTGGAGCGCATGGACGTGCTCCAGGTCGCCGAGCCCGGGGCGGTCTTCCTGCTCAACAGCCCCTACGGGCCGGACGAGGTCTGGGATCACCTCCCCCGCTCGGTTCAGCATGCGATCATCGAGAAGAATCTCCGCTTCTATGTGGTGGACGCCTACCGGATCGCGCGGGAGCACGGGCTGGGGCCGCGCATCAACACCATCCTGCAGACCTGTTTCTTCGCCCTGACGAACATCCTGCCCCTGGAGCAGGCGGTGGCGAAGATCAAGGAGGCCATCGTCAAAACCTACGGCAAGCGGGGCGAGGCCATCGTGGAGAAGAACTTCGCCGCGGTGGACGCCGCCCTGCAACACCTCCACGAGGTGAAGGTGCCCGGCCGGGTCACCAGCACCTTTGACCGCCGCCCGCCGGTGCCGCCCGAGGCCCCGGAGTTCGTGCAGCGGGTAACGGCCCGGCTCCTCGCCGGAGAAGGGGACCTGTTGCCGGTGAGCGCCTTCCCGCCGGATGGGACCTGGCCGAGCGGCACCGCGAAATGGGAGAAGCGGAACATCGCCCAGGAGATCCCGGTCTGGGAGCCGGACCTGTGCATCCAGTGCGGCAAGTGCGTGATGGTGTGTCCGCACTCGGTGATCCGGGCCAAGGTCTACGACCCCGCCCTTCTGACTGATGCGCCGCCCACCTTCAAGCACGCGCCCGCCCGCTGGCGGGAATTCAAGGATATGGCTTACACCATCCAGGTGTCTCCGGAGGACTGCACGGGTTGTGCCCTGTGCGTGGAGGTCTGTCCGGCGAAAGATAAGTCCGACGTGAGCCGCAAGGCCATCAACATGCGTCCGCAGGCCCCGCTGCGGGAGGCCGAGCGCCGGAACTGGGAGTTCTTCCTCCAGCTCCCCGACGTGGATCGGCTGCGGGTCAATGTCAGCCAGGTGAAAGACGTGCAGCTGCTGGAGCCGCTGTTTGAGTTCTCAGGCGCCTGCGCCGGTTGCGGGGAGACACCTTACCTCTCGCTGCTCACCCGGCTGTTCGGCGACCGGCTGGTGATCGCGAACGCCACCGGATGCTCCTCGATCTATGGCGGCAACCTCCCCACCACGCCGTGGACCTATAACCGGGAGGGGCGCGGGCCGGCCTGGTCCAACTCCCTGTTTGAGGACAACGCGGAGTTCGGCCTGGGGATGCGCCTGAGCCTGGACCAGCAACGAGAATACGCGCAGGAGCTCCTGAAACGGCTCAGCGCCCAGATCGGCGAGGCCCTGGTGGAGGAACTGCTGAACGCCGATCAGTCCACAGAGGCCGGAATCCGGGCGCAGCGGGAGCGGGTGGGGCTGCTGAAAGCCCGCCTGCGGGAGCTGCCCGATTCCCCCGAGGTCCGCGATCTGCTCGCCGTGGCGGACGCCCTGGTGCGCAAGAGCGTGTGGATCATCGGGGGCGACGGCTGGGCCTACGACATCGGCTACGGCGGCCTGGACCACGTGCTGGCCTCGGGTTACGACGTGAATATCCTGGTGCTGGACACCGAGGTCTACTCCAACACCGGCGGCCAGATGTCCAAGGCGACTCCGCGGGGCGCGGTGGCCAAGTTCGCCGCAGGGGGCAAGCGGGGGCCCAAGAAGGACCTCGCCCTGATGGCCATGACGTATGGCCATGTTTACGTCGCCCGCGTGGCCATGGGGGCCAACGACACCCACACGGTCAGGGCCTTCCTGGAGGCCGACTCGTATGAGGGGCCATCCCTGATCATCGCCTACAGCCACTGCATCGCCCACGGCTACGACCTGCGCTATGGGATGGAGCAGCAGAAGCGGGCGGTGCTCTCCGGCTACTGGCCGCTGATCCGCTACGACCCGCGGCGGCTGCGGGAAGGCCTCAATCCGCTCCAGATCGACTCCAGGCCGCCGAGCATCCCGCTGTCCCAGTATATGTATAACGAGACCCGCTTCACGATGCTGCTCCACAGCCGACCGGAGATCGCTGAGGAGCTGCTGGAGGAGGCGGAAACCGATATCCGCTTCCGGTGGCGGGTCTACGAAGCCCTGGCTCAGATGCAGCTGAATGGACGCAACGGGGGCAGTCCCGCCTCCCGGTAGCGACGCTTCGGCCCCAAACGGAAATCGCCGGATCCGGAGGACTTCAAATGGTCGATCTCTCCACCCGCTATCTGGGCATGCACCTGAAAAACCCCCTCATCGCCTCCTCCTCCCCTATGACCGAGGATCTCGACACGCTCCGCCGGCTGGAGGAAGCGGGGATCGCCGCGGTGGTGCTGCCCTCGCTCTTCGAGGAGCAGATCACCCGGGAGAGCGAGATGCTGGATTATGGGCTCTCTTACGGCGAGGAGAGTTTCGCGGAGGCCCTGCGCTACTTCCCGGACCTGCAGGACTACAACATGGGGCCCCAGGGCTATCTGGAGCATATCCGCCAGGCGAAGGCGGCCCTCTCCATCCCGGTCATCGCCAGCCTCAATGGCGTCACCACCGGCGGATGGATCCGCTACGCCCGTTTAATCGAGGAAGCGGGGGCGGACGCCCTGGAGCTCAACCTCTATTACCTGCCCACTTCCCCGGAGGAAACCAGCCAGGCGGTGGAGGAAGGCTATCTTCAGCTGGTGCGGGATGTGGTGGCCTCGGTGCGCATCCCGGTGGCCTTAAAGCTGAGCTCCTATTTCAGCTCCCTGCCCTATATGGCGAAACGGTTCGAAGAGGCCGGGGCGGCAGCGCTGGTGCTGTTCAACCGGTTCTATCAGCCGGATATCGACCTGGAGACACTGGAAGTGGTCCCCAGCCTGGTGCTCAGTACCTCCCATGAGCTCCGCGAGCGCCTGCGCTGGGTGGCCATCCTCTATCCTCAGGTGCGGCTGGACCTGGCGATCACCGGCGGCGTCCACACGGCCGAGGATGTGCTGAAGGCGATGATGGTCGGGGCGAAGGCCGTGACCATGGCCTCCGCCCTGCTGCGTCACGGCCCCGAGTATGTGCGGCAGCTCCTGGAGGATATCCGCCGCTGGATGGAAGAACACGAATATGTTTCGATCGTGCAGATGCAGGGGAGCATGAGTCGCCAGCGGGTGGCCAACCCGGCCGCCTATGAGCGGGCGAATTATATGCGAGTGCTCAGCTCCTTCGAGTGGCAACCGTCCCGGAAACTTCATGGGTAGCGGCCGGCGTGTCCGCCCCCCGAACTTCCGATCATCGAACCCGTCCGGGAGGACCACCGGGCAGATGATCCCACATTCCCCACCGATGAGCGCCTGGCGTGATAACGCCCCGGAAGGCCGATGACCTGTCGGCACAAAAGGCGGCGGAGGAAACCGTCCGCTGAGGAGGCCGATGGGGGAGCCCCCAGGAAAACCAGATGACGGTGCGCCGTTGCCCTACACCGTGAGGCGCACGGTCAGGATCTCCTTCGGCCGCACTGAAACCCGGAGACAGGAGCCCTCCGGCCGGAGCGGCTCCCGCGGGGTTTCCATCAAATCGGCCCGCCAGGCCTCCCCGATCGAACGCCAGAAGGTCAGGCGGACCTCCAGGGGTTGCTCCGAGGCGTTGTAGCCGCGCACGATCAGCCCCTCCCCTTCTTCGGGGGCCTTGACCGCTGTCAGGATGAAAGCAGAAGGTTCCACTCCGATGAACGGCCGTTCCCGGAGCTGGCCGGACCCGGCCACCGCCAGAGGGGGCGCCAGGAACCGCTGAGCCTCCCGGATGGCCTCCCAGCGATCCAGGAACGGAATCAGGCTGTAACGGAAGGTCCATCGCCCGATCATCTGCGCGGAGGGCGTGGGCAGCGGCGGCCCGGCATGGCCCCGGCGGGAACGCAGATCCCCCCGCGACAGCCAGCCCACACACCGCAACAGGGTGAGGACCAGCTCCACCTGCCCTTCGGAATCTTTCCGCGCCTCGATCTCTGGAAGGCCCTCGTTCGCCACCAGGAACCCTCCCGACGCATCCTCCACAAAGGCAAAGGCCTGCTGGGGCGCCGTGGGAACCGGCTGCTCCACCCAGGTCTCATCCGGCGCGATCGCCAGACCCACCGGGCGAACCACGTGATCGAAGGCGCTCTCCGTCACCCAGACCTCCGACCGGACCCCGGTGGGGAAGACCACGCGCAGCCGATGATCGGTAGCCAGGTTCTCTACAGTCGTCTCCAGATCCACCCGGGGAACTCCCGGCCGGAGCCAGGCCCGCACCGTGATCGGCAGAGAACGGGTTTCCCCGGATCGCCCCTTCCGATCCGGGCGCAGGCCGGCCGGGATCTCATACCGCAGCTTCACCTCCAGACACTGCCCCCGCGGCCCCTCGTCCCACGCCCAGGCCTGCGGCGGCTCCGCCGGCCGGTCCACCCGCTGGTCCTCTGCCGGAGGCTCATCGTTGTAAACATCCCCCGCATCCCCTTCATCTTCCAGCCGATTCAGGCCGGACCAGCGCCGTCCGGTCCTCCGATCCTCCAGATCGAAGGTCCCATCCTTCAGATTCACCGTCAGCCGGAAGAACTCGTTTTCGATGGCCGGCTCCTCCCGCGGGCGCCGCGGGATCTGTCGTGGCTCACCCGGGACGATCTGCAGCCGATACGGCTGGAAGCCCACCCCGGGAAGCTCCAGGGCCTCGAAAACCCAGCGGGAGGATCCTCCCATGACCGCGGATACCGACCACGGCGTGGAGATCGCTGGCTGCGTTTCCTGGAGCCGGCGGCCGACCTCGAACACCGAGGAGATCATGCGGTGATCCATATCCGCGGAAGCATCCGCCCACTCCACCCAGATCCGCCGTCCCGGCAGATCCACCCACACGCGCCTGGCGGCATATCGCCCGACATGGATCCAGAGCAACCGGCTCAGGAACTCCGGCCACTCTCCGGGGCTCACCATCCACCGGGCGTGATCGCCCGTTTCGGACTCCAGCTCAAACAGGGGAATCTCCTCCCCCGCTTCGTCGAGGAGGCGATAGGTCAAACCCGGCGGGAGTGACGGGAGAACCACTTCCACAGGGCCCCGGGCAGGGCCGGGGATCGGGTTGTAAACCAGGAGGGTCTGGTCCATCGAGGCCGGATCCGAGGCCAGCCAGCCGGATGGGGGCTCCACCGGCACCGGCTGCAGGAGGCGACCCATGGCCTCCTGACTGATGAGGCGGGCGATTTGCTCGGCATGATCGAAACGCGGCTTCATGTCCTCATGGGCTTCATCCACCCCGGTTCCGCAGATCGAATCGTGGAAATGGTTCTGGAGGAGGAGCCGCCACGCTTCGACAAGGAAGGGGCGCCGGTCCAGGCCGCAGATCCCATAGGCGAAGGCGAGCAGCGGCTCCGCATAGCGCTCCAGCCAGGTCTGAACGATGGCGTTGCGCTGCTTGATCCACATCCGGGTGGAAAGAACCCCGGGGAGGACCGGATGGCGTTTGCTGGAGCGCAGTTCCCCCCGGACCACCGGCAGGTCCTCCGCTTTCTCGCCCAGGGCCGATCGCACGGCGTTGATGTAATCCTCCAGAGAGGCATGACGCAGGCGCAGGTCCGGGAGATTCGCCTGGGCGGCATGGAGCCAGCGGCTCAGTTGAGGATGCGGGAAGAGATGATCCGTCCCGTTCATCAACAAAACCAGAGGAACAGGGGTATGGGGCGAGAGGGAAAGCGCTTGAACTTTCAGATAGACGGCGAGGGCCTCTGCGTCCTCCGGGATCCAGGCGACGTTCCCGTAGCCATCCCGGAGATACACCGTGAAAACGCGAGTGCCATCGGGGGCTTCCCACCAGAGCAGCGTCGGCTGATCGTCCAGGCCCCGCTGGAAGACCGCCGCCTCGATCCCGAACCCCCGCAGGATCTGCGGCAGCTGCCCCACGTGCCCGAATGGATCCGGTGTGTAGCCGATGGCCATCCACCCCCCGAAACGGCGGGCGATCCGGATCCCGATCATCAGGTTGCGGATGAGGGACTCGCCGCTCACGAGGAATTCATCCGGCAGGATATACCACGGCCCGATCCACAGCCGGCCCGCCTCTACCGCCTTCCGAATCCGGGGCTCCAGATCCGGGCGGATGGCCAGAACATCCTCCAGGATCACGGACTGGCCGTCGAGCAGGAACCCGGCGAACGCCGGATCCCGCTCGATGATCCCCAGGACCTGCTCCAGCAGGTCCACCAGGCGATAGCGGAAAGCCTGGAAGGGGCGATACCATTCGCGATCCCAGTGGGTATGGGTGACGATGAAGGCTTCGAGATCCATTCGCACCTCCAGTTACAGATCCTTGCTTTTCCAGCGCAGAAGCCCGGAAGGTTGACCACCCGCATCCTGCGAAAAACAGCGGGCTGAGGAGGGGAAACGGGGCTGCGATCCCCGGCCCCTGCGCGATCCCCCTTCAATCCACCCTGCCCGGTCCCCAGATGGGATTGGTCATCGCCACCATCGGCAGATCGTCCGGCGTCTCCTCCTCAAAATGCCGGACCCCCCGCAACTCCGCCCGCACATAGCCATGCTGCGCCAGGTCCAGCTCCATCATCCACTCAAACGGTGAGCGGTCAATGGCCAGGAAGGCCTGCTCGCCGAGCCGGGAGAGAAGCCGCAGATGCAGGCCCTTCCCCTCCCGCACCACGCAACGGATCCGGAGCGGGCCGGGCGGCACCTCGTCGCCCACCATCCAGCGGCGATCTCCTTTCTCCGCCGTGAGCTCCAGCCACGGCGCATCCACATCGGCGGTGATCACCACATGGCCGCAGCGGATGGCGGAGAGGATCGAGGGGATCGTCCGCGCCTCCGCGTAGACCCAGGTCGTCGGATGGCCGACCTGATAGAAAGGCGTCCCCTCGCCGGGCCGGTCCTGATGCTTATCGCTGCCGCCCACGGCCGTCACCCGGTGCCCGGCTCGCAACAACCGATCCCAGAAGGCCAGCGACTCCCGGTTCCGCAGGGGCCACGGCCCCTGCCACGCCTCCACCGCATCCACCGGGAGATCCGGTGGATATTCCCACGGCGGGCCGTCGGTCTTGGGATGGTTAATGGAGACCAGCGCCCCCATCGCGTGGGCGGCGTCGATCACCGCCCGCAGCTGCTCCGCGGTCCGACACCGGAAATCCAGCCAGCGGGAGATCCCCCAGGCGTTCATATGGCCGTAATAGGTGGTCACCTCCTCCCCCGGGATCAGGAGGAGATCCGGCCTGCTCCAGGCATGAAGATACGGGAGATGACTGACCGTGTTATGCTCCGTCACCGCCAGGAAGTCCAGGCCGCGCCGGCGGGCCGCTTCGATCAGATCCTCCAGGGAACCCGGGGCGTCGCTGTGGTGGCTGTGGCTCTGCAGATCCCCCCGCAGCCATTGGGCTTTCCCATCGTCAGCGGGTGCCGTTAGGGAGATCGATCCATCGGCATGCGGCGGCGGGGGATAGGGCAGCTCGCCTTCCTCCTCAGAGGCCTGCACAACCACCCGGCAGGCGCATCCTTGCGGCGCGATCCGATAAAGCCCCAGGATCACATGCCAGCGGCCCGGAAGGATCGGCCCGGGCAGGTAGCCTGGCGTGGCCGACCGGGGGGTGAGGATCGCCTCGCTGCGCGCGCTTCCGCTCCATCCGCGGAAGCCCTCCGCCTGGAGAAAATCCGCTCCCCGCGGATCGAACAGACCCAGGTCGATCACGCTTGGGCTGTCCGGCCGGCCCTGGCCCTCGAAGACGTAAGAGACCTCCAGGCGGGCGATGCCGGGCGGGACCTCGAAGGGGAGCAGCACATAATCCGAAGCCGCCTTATCGGCCGGTGTGAACCGGCCCTCCCAGTGCAGCAACGTCCTCATCGGCGCTTCCCTCGCGGCGGAGTATCCGGTCGACCCTTACACCGCCAGCTCCCCGCTCTCCCGGAAAAAGAGGGCCCGGGCCATGGGCACATGCACCCAGACCTGCTCCCGCAGAACCGGCGGTTCATCGGTGGAAAGGCGCAGGGCAATCCGCCCGGCATCTACCTGGACCGTGATCAGCGTTTCCACCCCCAGGGGCTCAACAGCGTAAACCCGGGCGGCGAGGTGGGTCGGCCCGGGCCCTTCCGCCAGGGAGAGATGTTCGGGCCGAATGCCCAGCCAGAGCTTCTCCCCATCCCGGAAAGCCTGCCGCAACGCTTCCGCCCGCTCCCCCAGGGCGAGGGCCTGCCCATCGCCCAGGATCAGCACCGCCTCCGCCTGCTGGAAGCGGCAGTGGAGCAGGTTCATCGGCGGGCTGCCGATGAAGGTGGCCACAAAGGTGTTGCGAGGCCGCCGGTAGATCTCAATGGGTGTTCCCACCTGCAGCAGGCGACCCCGATCCATCACCCCGATGCGATCGGCCAGCGCCATCGCCTCCGCCTGATCATGGGTCACGTAGATCGTGGTGATGCCCAGGGATTTCTGGAGATGCTTGAGGAAGCTCCGCGCCTCGAGACGGAGCTTGGCATCCAGATTGCTCAGCGGCTCGTCGAACAGGAAGGCCTGGGGCTGATAGACCAGGGCCCGGGCGACGGCGGCCCGCTGCTGCTGCCCGCCCGACAATTGCCCCGGCCGCCGATTCAGGAGGTCCGCGATCTGCAGCACCTCTGCCACCTCCCGAACCCGGCGGTGGATTTCCGGCCTGGCGTAACGGCGCACCTTGAGCGGGTAGCCGATGTTTTCCAGGATCGTCATGTGCGGATAAAGCGCATAATCCTGAAAGACCATCGCAATATCCCGGGCCTGTGGAGGCAGATCGGTGACGTCCCGCTCGCCGATGAAGATCCGCCCGCGGGTGGGGCGCTCCAGACCGGCCACCATACGCAGCGTGGTGGTCTTCCCGCATCCGGAAGGCCCCAGCAGGGCGAAGAACTCCCCGTCCTCGATCGTCAGCGTCAGATCGTCCACCGCCACAACCGCCCCGAAAACCTTCGTCACACCTTCCAGCCGGATCCGCGCCATTGTAGGCCTTGCCTCCTCGAAAATCTGCGCCCAGTCCCTCCGCCATAAATAGATTCCCACCGGAATTGCTCGGGGAAGGGACCATCCCGCCTCCCGGAATGGGAGCCCCCCAGCGAATGCTGAAGTTCCATTCTACTGGATCCGCCTCATCGGATCCTTATCGTTTGATCCCCCCGAAGAACCGGAAGCCATAGCGGGCGTTCACAAAGAGATACAGGCCCAGCACCGGCAGGGCGTAGAGCAGCGCGTAGGCCGAGGTAAGCGTGAGGATGGGCGTGCCGGCTTCGGTATAGAAAGAATAAATCGCGATCGCGGCGGGCATGCGCTCCGGGGTCCGCAACAGCACAAAGGGGATGAGGAAGGCCCCCCACACCTGCACGAAGGCCCAGATCCCCACCACCATCATCCCCGGCCGCAGGAGCGGCATCACCACATCCCGCACCATCTGCCACGGCGTGGCCCCGCACACCATCGCCGATTCCTCGTAAGAGCGCGGCAGCCCCTCCACGAAGTCCCGCAGGATAAAGATCGCTGTGGGCAATAGCCCCCCGGTGAACGCCAGGATCACCCCTGTATAGGTGTCCACCAGCCCCAGGGCGTTGGCCAGGAGAAAGATGGGGACCATGGCCGCTGTGCCGGTGACCACCGAGGAGAACAGGATCAGCCCATAAGTCAGCAGATCGTAATAAGGCACCTCCGCGCGGGAGAGGGCGTAAGCGGCCAGGGTCGCGGTAAGGGTGACGGTGAGCATCGTCCCCCCAGCGAGGAGCATGCTGTTGAGCAACGCGCGCATCGCGAAGGCGTTGGCGAAAACGGCTTCGAAGTTCGCCAGGGTGAACGGGCGCGGCAGTTCCACCGCCAGCGTCCCCCGGGCGTTGAACGGCGCCAGCAGCAGCCAGAGCATGGGCAGGGCGAAGAAAGCCCCCACCAGCGCGGCGAACAGCGAAAACCCGATGCGCGAGAGCACACGGCGAACCACCTTCATCGGGCGCGGGCCTCCCGGCGCAGGGTGGAGAGATAGACCAGGGCGAGGGCCAGGTTGATCAGCATCATCACCACCGCCACGGCCGCCCCCCGGCCGAACTCGAAATGCCGGAAGGCGATGCGGAAGGTGTAGATCGAGACCACCTCCGAGCGGAACGTCGGGCCGCCGGCGGTGATCAGATAGGGCGTAAACGTATTGAACGTCCAGAGGGTGATCAGCACCAGATCGGTGATGATGTGGCTGCGGATGGAGGGCAGGATGATGTCTCGAAAGGCCTGCCATGGGCGGGCGCCCGCCACCGCCGCCGCCTCCAGATAAGAAGGCGGCAACGTGGCCAGCGCCGAGGAGAACAGGAGCATCGAGAAAGCCGCCCCCCGCCATGTGTTGAAAACGATGATCGAAAGCAACGGCCGCTCGATCAGCCAGTCGACCCGCCCCATCCCCAGCGCCGAAAGGATGGCGTTCAGGGTCCCCTGATCCCGATCCAGATAGGCGACCCACATGAAGGCCACCACCACATCGGGGATGATCCAGGCGAGGATCGCCAGGGTGTAAACCAGCTCCCGCAACAGCCCCCGCCGGCGATAGAAGGCCCAGGCGATGGCCAGCCCCAGCCCGGCCTGGCCGATCAGGGCCGAACCGATGACGAAGAGCACGCTGTTGCGCAGGGCGTTGCCGAAATAGCCCCGCACCATCCAGTTCTCGAAATCGAAGAGGGCCCGGAAATTCGCCAGGCCGACGAACTGGGGCCGCAGCGCGGCCTCGCCGGTCAGGGTCTGGTTGGTCAGGCTGATCCAGAGCACCCAGAAGGAAGGAAATACGAGGAAAACCGCCACGAAGAACATGGCGGGGAGCAGGAACAGCAGCCCGACCTGCATCGAGAGGATCGGACGGCGCTGGGTCACCCATCACCTCCATCCGGGAAATCCGGCGAAGGGGAGCGGGGCGCCCGGGGCGCCCCGCTCCAGACAGCCCTCCCAACGGCCCCACGCGGATCAGAGATCCTCACCGCGGCATCAGATCCAGGACGTTGTCCGGGCCCACCAGGTCGGTGACCTCACGGGCGTAAGCGTCCATCGCCCGCTCGGGGGTCATCTCGCCGGAGACCACCCGTTCGGTGGCCAGCTGCGCCGCCTGGGAGACCTTCGGGTAGACCGGGAGCATGGGTCGCACCGTGGTCAGCGGCAACAGCTTCACCAGCTCCGTCATCACCGGGTCGCCCGTCACCGGCACGTCGTCCCGGGCCCGGATCCGCGGCTCGATCTTCTGGAACTCCATCAGCATCTCCTTGCTGAACATAAACGAGAGGAAGGCCCAGGCCTCCTTCGGGTGCTTGGTGTTGGGGTTGAGGATGAAGCCGGTGCCGCCGGAGATGGTCACGAAGTCCTGCCCCCGGTAGCCCTTGCCGGGCTCCTTGGCGGGGATCTTCGCCCAGCCCACCACCTCGTCCCGGTTGGGGATCGCCCATTCGGACTTGGCAGCCGGGTTGAGCACCGAGCGCCAGAAGAAATCCCCCTCCCACAGCATGGCGATCTTGCCGTCCCGGAACAGGGCGAAGGACTGGTTGCGGCCCTCCTTGATCAGCTGGAGGCGCGCATCGCCCAGCTTCTCATCGATGTAAACCCGCTTGTAGAAGTTCAGGGCGTCCAGCATCGCCGGACTGCGCACGATCCACTTGTTTTTGTCCCAATCGTAGATGAAGGAGCCGGCGGAGAGCAGCACGGGGTAAAAGCCCTGCATGGTGGTCGCCTCGCCCATGGCGGTGCCGGCGTTGACCTGCATGGGGGTCACGCCGGGGAGGGCCTTCCGGATCTGCCGGGCGGCGGCGAAGATATCCTCCCACGAGGTCGGCTGCCAGTTCTCCGGCAGTCCGGCCTGCTTGAAGAGGTCCTTACGATACCAGATCACCCGGACGTCGGTGCCGGTGGGGATGCCGTAGCGCTTGCCCTGATACATCAGCAGGGCCTGCACGGTTTCCGGGATATGGGACCAGCCCTCCCACTGGTTGACCTCGGGGCCGGCGATCTCATCCAGCGGCTTGATCAGGCCGCCGGCGACAAACTCGGCCGTCCAGAAGCCGTCGAAAGCCATCACATCGTGGCCCTTGCCGGCCTTGAGGTCCAGGGCGTATTGCGCCTTCAGCTCCTCGTCGCTGCCCCCGAACTCCACCAGCCGGACCTTCACCGGGGTCCCTTTGGCGGCCATCTGCTGCTCGAAGGTGGGGATGACGATCTCAGTGAGCCACTTCACAGTGTTGGCGTTGACCCCGCCCTTGACACAGCGGCAGGTGATGGAGATCTCGACCGGGGCCGGCGTGGGGGAGGGCGCGGGAGTGGGGCTGGGAGCCGGCGTGGGCGGTGGGGCGGCGGTGGGGGTCGGGGTCGGCGTGGCCACCGGCGCGCACGCCGCGAGCAGGAGGACGAAAACGGCCATCCAGGACAGGGCGGAACCGATCGCGCGTTTCATGGCGACCTCCTTCGCACAGGGTTTCTCTCCCATGAATGCCCGGGAGAGATGAAATGCGCGTGAGATATGCTTTCCGGTAAGGGGAAAGGATTTTGAAATCTTTTTAACGCCCGCGATCCTCCTCCCGATTCAGCCCGGCCACATGAGCCCCAGGGTTCAACCGGGCGGCCCGCAGGACTCTCGTTCGATCAGCGTTCCCTGGAGCAGGATATGCTTTGGGGAAGGTCGGCCCTCCAGGATCTCCAGAAGCATCTCCGCGGCCAGCCGACCCAGCTGCCGGCGGGGCTGGGCTACCGTGGTCAGCATGGGGGTCACGTAGGTTCCTTCCTCCAGCCCATCGAAACCGATGATGGAGAGATCCAGGGGAACCCGCAGGCCGGCCCGGAGGGCGGCCTTCAGGGCGCCAATGGCCGTGAGGTCGTTGTAACAGAACACGGCCGTGGGCCGGGGATCAGCCTCCAGCAGCCGGCGCATGGCCGCCTCGCCGCCCTCCACCCGACCGTCTCCCTTCACCACCCACTCCGGGCGAAGGGGCAGCCCCGCCTCCCGCAACGCCTGCCGGTAGCCGCGGTAGCGGTCCTGGTTGCTGCGCCCACCCCGACGGCTGCCGATATAGGCGATCGCCCGATGGCCCAGGCCGATCAGATAGCGGGTGGCGAGGTATCCGCCGTGCACGTTATCCGTGGCCACCGAATAGACATAAGGTCCCGTCTGGTGGCTGTTAATCAGCACGATGGGGATCTGCAGGGCTTCCAGCATAGGGAGGTAACGGCTTCCGAGGCGGGAGGCGGCCACAATGATGCCGTCCACCTGTTTGGCGGCCAGGAGCTCCACGATAGCGCGCTCCTTCTCCGGATCCTCGTGGGACAGGCTGAGGAGGATCCCATAGCCGCGGGCCTGGGCGACCATCTCGATGCCCTGGACCACCTCGGTGTGAAAGGGGTCGCTGAGGCGGGTGACCACCACGCCCAGTGTCTGGGTGCGACGGCCCTGGAGGGCCCGGGCCACCGGGTTCGGCCGGTAACCCAGGGCCTCCGCGATGGCCCGGATCCGCGCCCGCGTCTCCGGGCGGATCTCCTCGCTATCCCGCAACGCCCGGGAGACCGTGGTGTGGCTCACCCCCGCCGCCCGGGCGATGTCCTTGATCGTCACGCGCATGAAGGGTGCACACGTGTGCGAAAATTTGGCCCAATTATACGGATATCGTGTTCACCTGTCAAGGGGGACACCCGGGGCTGTTCGAAAAACGGGTTTTTGATTTCGCGGGCGGGGGATACCATAGGATAAGGTTAGGGGAATTCCTATCCCACCCCGACCCGGGAGAGAGAGAGAGGCGATGTGTCGGTCCCGGCTCCCCCTCCCCACGATCTCTTTTGGATTTTTGGAGTGCGGTGCCTGGGCACCGCTTTGTTGTTGAGTGCCTGGGCACCGCCTTGTTGGAGTGCGGCGCCTAAGCGCCGCATTCCAATCGGGTGGAAGGCTTCTCTGGGATGATGAAGCTCAAGATGGGGGTGGTCTTCCCCCGGGTGCGGGAAGACCTGGCGCTGCGGCGGGCGCCTGGAGTGCGGCGCCTAGGCACCGCACTCCAACCCGGATCACCTGGTGGCTTTTTTGTGTCTCTTCTCCCTTCCCCCGAAGACCTCCCGCGGGCTGGCCTCCCTCCTGATTTTTCGAACCGCCCCAGAGGCTTCTGCGTTTTGGTCTTCCAAATCGGGGGACTTGAGGGGGCGAAATGCGGCACAGTTCCCAAAGGGCACCGCTTGGGGGTGGATTCTCTGCCCCGGCCTTCCCCAATCGACTGCGGGGTTCGAATGGGGGGATGAAGGATTTGAGAGGATTGTCGGATCGCGGTAGGGTTCGGTGTCCCAACCGACATCGAAGCTTAAGGCCTCGACCCTTCCCGGGCGAAGGCAGGGGGCCACGGAAGGCGGCCCCCTGCCTCTAAGGATCCCTCGCGTGGATAGGATCCCCATCGCCCAAGGAAGGACTCGGGGACCTGGAATCGAACGGGATCCATCTGCCCCATCAGAGGGATGTAGAGGCAGCCCGCCGGCGACGGACCCATTCGATGGCCCAGATGGCACCCGGGCGCAGATACATGCTGGCTCGGAAGTCCCCATACTCGTCCCACGCTTCCGGTGTGCGGAACCAGTAGCCTTTCGCCTCATAAGTCACATGGTAAACACCCCAGGCCGTGTGCCACGCTTCTTCCACCAATCCCCGGGCCAGCATGGCAGAGGCCAGGGCATAGGTCACCCCAGTCCACACCTCCGCCGACTGATTGCTGCAGCGATCCACCGTCCCATCCGGCCGCATCCCGTTCACTGCCCCCATCCGGCCACTCGCAAAGCGACAAACATTATATTTATAAATCGTGCGGAATGTCTCCAGGATATGCGGCTCTGGGACGATGGGTGGGAGCCCCGTGAGATCGGCATACCACTGGCCAGCGAGCTGATCGGCCATGATGCTATCCCGATGGGGGCTCAGCGCATCATACCGATAATAGCGACCGTTCCACAACAGCGCCTCGAAGGATTCCTGAGCCCGCCGCAGCCAGCCCTCGTATCGCGATCGAGCCTCTGCATCGCCCACGAGATCGGCCATCCGCGTGGCAGCCTCCAACGCCGCCAGCCACAGTCCTCCACAATAGGCACTCGGCCCCCGCATCGACCACGTGTCATAGGTCTGATCCGGAATCCCCTCGTTCTCCGGTAATCCATCGGCATCCCGATCGAAGAGCTTCAGGTATTCTAGTGCCATCCGGACCGATGGCCATCCCATCTCGATCAGCTCTCGATCCTCCGTGAAGACGTAATCCCGATAAAGCAATAAGACGAACTTGCTGTTCAGATCCTTCCAGACGTTTGGATCCTGAAAACGATAGGCATTCGGCATACGCCACGGAGCCTCAAGGGGAGAGCCTAGATCATGAGGGGCTGCTCCGGAAAGCTTGCGGGGCGCCTGGCTGCTGTTCGATTCGATGGTACGAAGAGTGAGATCGACCTGAGGGATCGTCGCGATGAAATCCCGCATCACCGCCTTCTCAAGCTCGGGCCAAAGCATGAGCAGCGGGAACGAGCCGTAGAATCGAACATCCAGGGTCTCATAGAACGGATAATCATAACACTCGATCTGAGCGAAATGACCCATCCCATCCGCATCCTCCGGATCCACTACCCAGGCGGTGGCCCCATCGGTGATGAAATACAGCTCATTAAACAGCGCGGTGAAATACCAGTCCGGCGCGGTAGGATCCGAGAGGACAGCGTGCTGCCAGGATCGGATTTGATCCCGCCAGGTGGCATAATGCTCCAGTGCCTCCCGGGCGATCCCCCAGGCGTTGCGCCCGGAGGTCCCGAAGAAACGGGTATAGCGGCGATACCACCGATCCCCGGCTCCGAACTCCACCATTGGCAGATCCCAGGCCAGGACGATGGGCACCACCTGTCGCTCGCCCGGCTCCAGGCGGAGGGTAATCGCCAGCCCCGCTCCGACCCGCTCGCCTTCCGGAATCCGGAGGGCGCCGGGGTCACCCTCCAAGCGTCCATCCGTGGCGAAATCCTCCCAGATCTCCGCTCCATCCCCATCGACTCGAAACCGGGCCCGGTAACTGACCTCAACCCCGGGGATCTCCAGGGCTGCCAGCGCCCAGGATCCATCCCATGGTTCCCGCACCGACCCCTCGCCGCCGAGCATCTCTACCCCGACCATCCGGCCACCGGCCAGCCGGTCTTCCCGGGGTCGATGGATCCCGCCGCCCGTCGTCCGATGATCCCATCCGTATCCGAGGAGGTTCTGCCAGGTGAATAGAATCGCGACTGTAAGAGGCTGCACAGTTGGGTTCTCCACAAACCACAAGAACACCGCCACCGGGTAACTGCTTTCCCGGTAATTGTGGGGGATCACTGGGGAGAACTGCTCCACCGCCAACCGCACCGGGAGCTGTTCCCACTCGTAGACGAACCACGATCGAGGATATAGGGCGGCATAGAACCCGGCGCCCACTGGATACCGCCATTGCCATGCGGACAGCTCGCGCGCCGGTGCCCCCGTCCACAGCGCCTGGGCCAGGCGTCCATCCGGGCTCTCCACAAAGATCGAGAACATGCACGCTGGGAGCGGCTCATAGCGATGACGACCGGGATCCAGATGCCAGCGGGCGAAGTCCCCTCGATAGGTGCGACCGATTGTCCCGGCCCCGATCCCCCCCAGCGGGGCACCCTGCCAGTACCCATCGTCGATGCTGACGTGCGGTTGCCGAAGCGAGCGCCCGGCGCTCTCCAGCGGCAAGCCGATCGGACGACGCCATGCTCCCCGTGGGATCTCCAGCACGATGGATGCCATGTCTGCCTCCTGATCGATGGATGCGATGATCGGCAGCCCCTCTTCCCCCCATTCGGCGACCCTGGGAAGGCGCCACCAGCCCGTGGGCCGCGGGAAACCGACGGAACTTATTCTTCGCACTAATAAGGAAATCCAGGCTCGCCCGAATTCCTGGAGGCAAGATCGCCGCGCCACTCCGGCATGCCTATCTGCCGCAGCGCTCCGCAGGAGGCGCGGATCACCAGCTCAGTGGGCAGGATCACCCGCTGAGGCTCTCGAACATCCTCCTCCAGCTGGTGGAGGAGGAGCTGGACCGCCACACGGCCCAGCTCATAAATCGGCTGGCGCACGGTGGTTAGCGGTGGATCCGTGAACTGGGCCAGCTCGACATCATCGTAGCCCACGATGGCCATATCCTCAGGGACCCGCAATCCAGCCTCTCGAAGGGCCTTCAGCGCCCCCATCGCCATCAGATCGCTGGCCACGAACACCGCATCGGGGCGGGCGGAGAGCAAGCGGCGCATCGCCATATAGCCTCCCGCCTCCGTGAAATCTCCTTCCGCAATCCAATCCGGTGATGGGCGGATTCCCCATGCCTGAAGGGCCGCCCGATAGCCCTCCAGGCGATCAATCCCTGGAGCCATTGTCTGAGGGCCTGCAATGGTAGCCACCCGACGCCACCCCAGACGCAGGAGATGTTCGGTGGCCATTCGCCCTCCTCCTACATTGTCCGCATCCACATAGCTGACACCCGGCTCTTGAGGATAACGGCCAATACTGACTACGGGGAGACCCTCCTCATACGCTCGACGGATCAAGGGATCCGTGACCTGGGCGGAAAGCACAATGATCCCATCCACGACACGCCCGCGGAGGGCGCGTTGATAGAAATCCTCCTCCTGAGGAGGAGAGAGGAGGGAGAGCATCAGGTGATACCCCCGCTCCATCAGTGCATCGAAGATCCCTCGCAACACAGCGGGGAAATACGGATCGCTGAAGACCTTCGGGATGGTTTCAGGGATCACGACACCCACAATCTGACTGCGCCGCGTGACCAGATTGCGGGCCGCCGCATGGGGTTGATAGCCCACCTCTCGGATGATCCGCCAGACCCGCTCCCGCACTTCCGGGCGCACATTCGGATGATGGTTGATCACCCGGGAGACTGTCGATCGGGATACCCCCGCCAGTCGAGCAATTTCTTCCAACGTGTAGTTCATTCGCCTTCCTCCATGATGAGAGCGCTCTCATACATGATCTCAAAATCCAATCGACCGTGCGCTTCAGCCTAAGCCACCCATCAATCAGACCATTTCCCAGAACATCCCCATCTGAAATGTTTAGTGCTCCCCTAATTCTAATCGGATTAACAAATCGCGTCAAGGATCCCCCCAAGATATGGCCTAATCCACCCGAATGGGGGCGATCCGAGGATACGGTCCTATGGGCCAGCCTCCCACGGTCGAAACAGTATGACCAACGGGGAATTTCGGGGATCTCTTGACAAAATACCCCATTTATGCTATAAACCTGTTCTGGGAGCGCTCCCAAAACGCCCCGCTGGGTTGGCCGGGATGGGGGACGGAAACTACCACGCCGGGTTGGCCCGGATGGGGGATGGAACTGCCCGCTTTGGGGATTCAATAGACCACCCATCCTAACAAACCTGTTCAGGAGGAACAGCCATGAAGCGCCTGAGCCTGCTGCTCGCTTACCTGGTTGTCATCGCAGGGATGCTGTTGACCGCCTGTCAAGCGGCACCCTCACCCACCCCCTCGCCCACCGCCGCGCCTGCTACCCCGCCGCCGGGGCCTACGCCAACCGCCGCCCCTCCTCCAGCCACCCCGACGCCCGCTGCAGTCGTCTATTCGCGTGAGGAGACGCTTTACACCAGCGGCACCCAGTGGGGCCCCCCCTCCAACTGGAACCCGCTCCAAACCGGCACGTATGCGATGGGAACCATCGGCCTCTGCTATGAAACCCTCTTCCTCTACGATCCATTGAAGAACGAATACATCCCATGGCTGGCCGAGAAGGGCAACTGGACCAGCGACAACGTCTATGAGGTGAAGCTCCGCCAGGGGATCACCTGGGCGGATGGACAACCTATGACTGCCGAGGACATCGTCTACACATTTGAGTTGGGCAAGCTGGAGGGCGTCTACTACAAGCCGCTTTGGGATTACTTGGAGAAGGTGGAGGCCGTGGACAACCTCACGGTCCGCTTCACCTTCAAGGAAGTGCACCATCAGGCATGGAGCAACCTGTTGTATTCAGTAGCCATCGTCCCCAAGCATGCTTGGCAGGGGCGCTCCCAGCAGGAGATCGTCAACGGTCAGAACCTGCCTCCGCTGTGCTCTGGTCCCTATGTCTACGAGACCCACTCCGAGGATCGGGTGGTCTGGAAGCGCAACGATAACTGGTGGGGGACCAAGCTCCTGGGCAAATCGGTAGCGCCACGCTACATCGTGGATGTGGTCAACCCCAGCAACAACGTGGCGCTGGGCTTGGTGCTCAAGGGCGAGGTGGACCTGAGCAACAACTTCCTGCCAGGGATCGCCACGCTGGTCCAGGGCGGCTATGGTGTCAAGACCTGGTATGACAAGCCGCCTTACATGCTCGCGGCGAACACTGCCTTCCTGTTCGTGAACCACAACAAGAAGCCCTTGAACGATGCCAATTTCCGAAAAGCCCTCGCCTATGCCATCAACGTGGATGAAATTGTGAACCGGGTCTACGGCAACATCGTTCAGAAGGCGAACCCGACCGGCCTGCTCCCGGTCTGGGAGCGCTTCGTGGATCAGAACGTCGCCCAGTCGCTGGGCTTCTCCTATGACCCCAACCGGGCCAAGCAGATCCTGGCCCAGGCCGGGTATCGGGATACCAATGGGGATGGCTTTGTGGAAGCGCCAGACGGGTCCCCGATCCAGCTGAAGATTATCGTCCCGAACGGTTGGACGGACTGGATGGAGGCGGCCAAGGTGATCGCCAGCAGCGCCCAGGCGGTGGGGATCAATCTCCAGGCGGACTTCCCGGACTTCGGCGCCTACTGGGATCAGCTGACGGGCGGCACCTTCGATACGGCCATCAACAACTTTGGCTCCCAGATGAGCAACACGCCGTGGACCTTCTACCTGTGGCTGTTCCGGCACCCCATCACCGACAAGATGAACGATGGCAACTATGGCCGCTATAACAATCCCCAGGTGTTCGACCTGGTGGATCAGCTGGATCGGACACCTGTGACGGATGAGGCGCGGATGAAGCAGATTATCAGCCAGATCCAACGGATCCAGCTCCAGGAGATGCCGGCCATCCCGCTCTGGTATAACGGCCTGTGGGCTCAGTGGAACGAGACCTACTGGACCAACTGGCCATCCGCGGCAGAGGGCGCGCCCAAGTATCTGCCGTGCACCTGGCGGGGTTACTGGAATATGACGGCTATCTTGATGCTGACGGAACTGAAGCCCAAGCCGAAGCGGTAGACCCCCATGCCCCCGATTCGTTCCCCCTGGGGGCCTGAGCGAGGGGCCCCCAGGGGGAACCAGTGTTTTTCAGGACGAGGGAAGCCTGAAATAGGTCTAACCGGTCCCGCGGAGAAAGGGATGATCACCCTGGAATGTGCTGTGATCGACCGAGGCCCTCTTTTCCGGGAAGCCTTAGAACGATCGCTGGAGTCCATTCCGAAGCGGGAGCATGTGGAGATCCGCTGGACCTGGCTCAGCTGGCCTGCTGCTTGGTCTGAGTTCGTGCAGCGCATTGTTCATCGCACAGCCCCCGATGTGATGGAGCTGGGATCCACGTGGGTGCCCACCTTCCGCGCAATGAACGCCTTGCGACCGTTCTCCCCCTCCGAAATCCGTATGCTGGGAGGAGTGGATCGATTCCTGCTGCCGCTATGGCGATCAGCCCGCAGTGAGGAGATGACATGGGGGATCCCATGGCTCGCAGATCTCCGGCTTGTCTTTTACCGCAAGGATGCCCTTGAGAGAGCTGGGGTAGACGAGCGTGCTTTCCGAATGTTCAAGGATCCGACAGAGTTTGAACGCATGTTGCGCGACTTGTCCGCCCGGCAATCGCTACGCCCATGGGTGGTCCCTACCACGCCGGAACGAAACACGCTTCACCATATCGCCAGCTGGGTCTGGTACTACGGTGGTGATTTCGTGAAGCCCGATGGAACCCTGGCTTTCGCTGAGGAACCGGCCCTGCGGGGCATCTGCGCCTACTTCCGCTTGGGACCCCTCATGGGATGCCCGATCCCTCGACTCCATGCGGAGCAAGCGGACCAGATGTTCTGGGAGGGACACGCTGCTGCGACCATCGGGGGATGGTGGATCTGGGACTACGCCGGGGATGCCCTGCGCCCTTACATCGGCTTGGCCCTTCCTCCAGGCCCACCCTTCCTCGGCGGATCGCTGTTAGGGATGTGGCGGGAAACGCGAGTTCCTAACGAGATCCTGATCGCTGTGCTGGCCCGTATGGTTCATCCGGATACGCTCTTGAGGATCACCCGTATCCCCGGTACACCGCTGCCCGCCCAGCCCGATCTCCTCATCGAACGGGTAGCGAATCTGCCACAGCCAGACTTGGAAATCATGCGAACCGGGATGTATTACTCGAACACCTTCCCATCATTCTCATTATTCGGGGTAATAGAAGACCGATTAACAGACACACTTGGAAAGATATGGGCGGAGATTATGAATTGCCCGGAGGATATTGAGTCGATTGTTCGATCTCATTTGAGGCATGCTTACTCTGCGATCCGCCGCGCAATTTCCTCGTAAGCTCTTCCTTAGCAATCCGCTAAAGGAGGTGGCCATGAACGCAGATAAGATCCGAAATGGAGTGGCGGTGTTCGGGGCCTTCTTCGGGCTGGTCTTGGCAACGGTGTTGCTTTTAAGCCGATCCCAACCAGCGGAAGGTGCGATCATTCAGATTTGCGATAAGTGGGGAGCCACTTATGTAGCTGGTGGAGCATACTGGGTGCAAAACAACATCTGGGGAGCTGATACCGCTCAATGTATCCAGGTGGATGACACCAACGGGAACTTCACCGTGGTGCAATCCGCCCATAACAACACCGGCGGCACCCCCGCTGCCTATCCCTCCATTGTGAAGGGATGCCACTGGGGCACCTGCACCCAAAACAGCAGTCTTTCGGTGTCTGTGAGCCAGCTGAACAGCGTCACCAGCAATTGGACCATCACGCCTATCAGCGGCGGGGCATGGAACGCCGCCTACGATATCTGGCTGAGCCCCAATCTGGATACAACGAACGGCTATAACGGTGGGGCTGAGATCATGATCTGGCTGAACTGGAACGGGAACATTCAGCCTGCGGGCTCCCGCATCGCCACCGTAGCTATCGCTGGGGCAACATGGGAGGTATGGTATGCCCAGATGAATTGGAATTACATCGCCTATCGGCGAACGACCCCCACGAATGGCGTAAGCAACCTGGACATTCTGGCCTTCATTAATGATGCGATCAGTCGAGGATATGTGCAACAGAGCTGGTATCTCCACGCCGTGGAAGCAGGATTTGAGATCTGGCAGGGCGGCACCGGGCTGGCCAGCAGTGGATTCTCAGTCACAGTGAACGCGGCAGCTCCACCTTCACCAGGGTCGCCCACCCCCACGCCGGTGGCGCCCACCGCCACGCCCACCCCGAGCAGTGGCAGCGCCTGCCAGGTCGCCTACACCGTGACCAACCAGTGGCCCGGCGGCGCCACCGTGAACGTGACAATTACCAACACCACCAGCAGCCCCATCAACGGCTGGACGCTGGAATGGGACTTCCCCAACCCCAGCCAGCAAATCACCAACCTCTGGAACGGCTCCTACTCCCAAACCGGACAGCACGTGACAGTGACCAATGCCGCCTGGAACGGAACAATCCCAGCCGGCAGCTCCGTAACCTTCGGATTCAACATGAGCTGGAGCGGATCGAACCCGGCGCCCAGCAGCTTCACCCTGAACGGACAACCGTGCGGCGGCACCGCCGGCGGTGGCCCCCAGCCCACCCCCACCCCCACGCGCACCCCCACGCCGGCGGCACCTACCGCCACCCCCACGCGCACGCCCACGCCGGTGGCGCCTACCGCCACGCCCACCCGCACGCCCACGCCGGTGGCGCCCACCGCCACCCCCACCCGCACGCCCACACCGACACTCACCTCTACGCCGGGGCCTACACCAACGCCACCCCCTTCAGGAACCCATTTGGACAATCCATTCATCGGAGCCATCGGCTACGTGAATCCGGACTGGGCAACCAATGTGATCAGCCAAGCGAACCAAACGGCCGATCCAACCTTGGCGGCTCAAATGCGTAAGGTGGCCACCTACTCCACAGCTGTCTGGTTGGATCGTATCGCCGCCATCACCGCTGGCCGCGGATTGCGCGGGCATTTGGATGAAGCGCTACGCCAAATGCAGCAAGCTGGCCAGCCGGTTGTGATCACCCTTGTGATCTATGATCTGCCAAATCGAGATTGCTCTGCTGCTGCCTCCAATGGCGAATTACTGGTCGCCCAGAATGGACTGGCCCGCTACAAAGCGGAGTTCATCGATCCCATCGTAGCCATTCTCTCAGATCCCCGATATGCCGGGCTACGCATCGTCACCATCATCGAACCGGACTCCTTACCCAACCTGGTCACGAACCTCAGCATCCCGGCATGCGCAGAAGCTCAGAATGCATATATCGAAGGGATCCGCTATGCGGTGAACCGGCTGCGGACAATTCCCAACGTCTACATCTATCTGGATATCGCCCACTCAGGCTGGTTGGGCTGGGATAATAACTTTAATGGGGCAGTAAATCTATACACCCAAGTTGTGCAAGGAATGGATCAAGGGTTTAACAGTATCGATGGATTCATCACCAACGTTGCCAACTATACCCCCCTCGAAGAACCCTATTTGCCCGATCCCAACCTGACCATCGCTGGGCAACCCGTTCGCTCTGCCAGCTTCTACGAATGGAACCCCTACTTTGATGAGCTGGATTACGCTCTGGCTCTGCGCAACGCTTTTATCGGACGAGGCTTCCCCAGCACCATTGGGATGCTCATCGATACCAGCCGAAACGGGTGGGGCGGATGCAGCTATGGGCGATGCAGGCCCACGGGTCCCAGTTCAGATACCAGCAGCGTGAATGCCTACGTGGACGGCTCGCGAGTAGACCGACGCTATCATCGGGGCAACTGGTGTAACCAGGCGGGTGGGATCGGCGAGCGCCCTCAGGCCGCACCGCGGTCCGGTATCGACGCCTACGTGTGGGTGAAACCACCTGGGGAGTCCGATGGGGTCAGCCAACCCGGGATCGTCGATCCCGACGATCCCAACAAGAAGTTCGATCCTATGTGTGATCCCAACGGACAGAGCCGGTATAACTCCGCATACCCAACTGGGGCTCTGCCCAACGCGCCCCACGCTGGGCGGTGGTTCCCGCAGCAGTTCGAAATCCTGGTGCGGAACGCCTATCCGCCGATCCAACCCTAACAGATTTTGGGAAACCAAGGTCCTTGCGGGAGGGGCAGGAGGGCTGCCCCTCCCCTTTCCTCACGATTTAACCGTATCCTGAGCGGTTGATTTATAGCACAATTTGTGCCCTTGGGAACTTCAGGCTACTTGGGTGCTCTCCGGAGGATTTTTTAATTCGCTTGAGATCAGGAACCCCTTCCCTCGGCCCTTAAGGAGCACTCAATCTGCGATCCATTAGGGAGGTGGCCATGACCTCAAATCAGATCCGACGCGGAATACTCGTATTGGTGGCCTTTCTCGGGTTGACGATTGCTATAGCGCTGCTTCTGACCCCATCCCAACCAGCGAAAGGAAACACTAATATCTACATTAATCGATTTATTGAACTATGGAATGAGCTACATGATCCAACTAATGGATATTTCAGTCCACAAGGGATTCCTTATCATTCGGTTGAAACCCTAATTGTTGAAGCGCCTGACTATGGGCATGAAACCACCAGCGAAGCCTACAGTTATTGGGTCTGGCTAGAAGCGATGTATGGACATCTCACAGGCGATTGGTCTTATTTACAAAATGCATGGAACAGCATGGAAACTTATATCATACCCACACATGCTGATCAACCAAACAACAATTGCTCCTACAAAGCCACCTATGCACCAGAAGGCGATTTTCCCAGCGATTATCCGGTCGCATTGGATCCGAATGTGAGCGTAGGAAACGATCCGATTTGCAATGAATTGGCCCAAACCTATGAGACCTCGGATATTTATGGTATGCACTGGCTGCTGGATGTAGACAACTGGTATGGTTACGGGCAGCGAGGTGATGGGGCCAGTAAACCCTCTTATATTAACACCTTCCAGCGAGGTCCTGAGGAATCGGTATGGGAAACGGTGCCCCACCCTTCTTGGGAAGCCTTTCGATGGGGTGGAGCCAATGGTTTTCTGGATCTCTTCATCCGGCAGCCATCGGGATGGCAATACGCCCAGCAATATCGTTACACCGATGCTCCCGATGCGGATGCTCGGGCAATTCAGGCTATATATTGGGCTAAGCGGTGGGCAGATGCCCAAGGCGGCTCGCCTGTTGTCGATAGCTTGACACGCAAAGCCGCCAAGCTGGGAGACTACTTACGCTACGCTTTCTTTGATAAATATTTCAAAGTCATCGGGTGTAATAGCCCCTCCTGTCCCGCTGGCACTGGATACGACAGCGCTCACTATCTGCTTTCTTGGTATTATGCTTGGGGCGGCCCGACGAGCGGCGGTGGATGGGCCTGGCGCATTGGCTCAAGCCATGTGCACTTCGGTTATCAGAACCCAGTAGCAGCCTGGGCGCTGAGTCAGATATCGGCCCTCCGCCCATCCTCCCCACGGGGTGCTGCCGATTGGGCCACGAGCTTGAACCGCCAGCTTGAGTTTTATCGTTGGCTTCAATCGACAGAAGGGGCTATTGCTGGCGGCGCCACCAACTCCTGGAATGGTCGCTATGACCCGCGACCCGCTGGCGTCTCTACGTTCTATGGCCTCGCCTATGTCGAACATCCAGTCTATCACGATCCCGGTAGTAACACATGGTTCGGATGGCAAGCCTGGTCCATGGAGCGAGTGGCTGAATATTATTACCTGACCGGCGATCAGCGGGCTGGTGAGATACTTAACAAGTGGGTGGCCTGGGTGAAGAGCGTGGTTCGATTGCTGCCTAATGGCGATTATGAAATTCCGGCCACGCTGGCCTGGAGCGGACAACCAGACCCATGGAATCCCAACAACCCCGGCCCAAACAGCAATCTCCATGTCACGGTTGTGGCCTATAACAAAGATGTGGGGATTACCGCGTCTCTGGCCAGGGCACTCACGTATTATGCAGCTGCCACGGGCGATACTGGTTCCCAGCAGCTGGCCAAAGAGCTGTTAGATCGAATGTGGAACCTTTATCGTGATGAGAAGGGTGTATCTGCACCCGAGGTACGTGAGGACTATCGTCGTTTCAACGATGAAGTTTACATCCCTGCAGGATGGATGGGCACAAACGCGCAGGGTGCTATTATCCAGCCAGGCATCACTTTTATCGGAATACGACCGAAGTACTTGCAAGATCCGGATTGGCCTAAGGTGCAGGCTTATCTCAACGGCGGCCCAGCGCCTGAATTCCGCTACCATCGTTTCTGGGCCCAAGTTGAAGTGGCCTTGGCCAATGCTGTCTATGGGGAGCTTTTGGGCGGTGGTGTGACCCCAGCACCGACCTCCACGCCGGCCACCCCTGTTGCCACATCGACACCGCCGGCCCAGCCTACCGCCACCCCCACGCGCACGCCCACGCCGGTGGCGCCCACCGCCACCCCCACCCCGAGCAGTGGCAGCGTCTGCCAGGTCGCCTACACCGTGACCAACCAGTGGCCCGGCGGCGCCACCGTGAACGTGACAATTACCAACACCACCAGCAGCCCCATCAACGGCTGGACGCTGGAATGGGACTTCCCCAACCCCAGCCAGCAAATCACCAACCTCTGGAACGGCTCCTACTCCCAAACCGGACAGCACGTGACAGTGACCAATGCCGCCTGGAACGGAACAATCCCAGCCGGCAGCTCCGTAACCTTCGGATTCAACATGAGCTGGAACGGATCGAACCCGGCGCCCAGCAGCTTCACCCTGAACGGACAACCGTGCGGCGGCACCGCCAGCGGCGGCCCCCAGCCCACCCCCACGCCCACGCGCACGCCCACACCGGCGGCACCTACCGCCACCCCCACGCCAACACCGGGCAGTGGTCCGAACCTGAGGATCAACCCACAAGGTTTCGCAGGCGCGGGCGCTCGGTTATCGGGCGGCCGTTCTTGAAGTTCACGACACGACCGGCTACGGAGAAGACGCAGCAGCGTGTTCGATGACGACGGCGGTCAATTATTGGATTGAACTGAAGAGCGTGCTGGCGGGTCAGGAGAATTTCGTGATCGTCAATATCGGCAATGAACCGTACGGGAACAACAATTATCAGAACTGGGTGACGGACACGCGGAACGCGATACAGGCGCTGCGGAACGCGGGGATCAACAACACGATCATGGTGGACGCTCCGAACTGGGGTCAGGACTGGTCGTTCACGATGCGGGACAATGCACCGACGATTTTCAACGCGGACCCGCAGAGGAACCTGGTGTTTTCGATCCACATGTACGGGGTGTACGACACGGCGGCGGAAGTGCAGAGCTATATTCAATCGTTTGTAAACCGCGGTTTGCCGCTGGTGATCGGGGAATTCGGCTATATGCATACTGACGGGGATCCGGACGAACAGGCGATCGTGCAGTATGCGAAGCAGTATAACATTGGGCTGTTCGGCTGGTCGTGGAGCGGTAACGGAGGCGGCGTGGAATATTTGGATATGGTAGTGAACTTTGATGCGAACCGCCCGACGCCGTGGGGGACATGGTTCCGGGCGAACGCGATCGGGACATCGATGGTCAACATGGGCGGCAGCCCTTGATCGCAGAGGGAAGGGATCGCGGATTGCCCTGGACGGATCGCCACCCTTGTGCCATCCTATGAGAAGGAGAGAGAGCCTTGGCACGGTATCTGAGCCGTAAATTGATGATCTATATCTTCACCTTTTTCGTGGCGGTCACGATCGACTGGTTGATTCCTCGCCTGATGCCTGGGAATCCAGTGGACATCATGGTCTCCCGGATGGCTTTGCGTGCGGATGTGGCGGAAGTGATGCGAAGCTACTACTTGCGAGCATTTCAGCTGGATCTTCCCCTTTGGCAACAATATCTCAATTTCTGGGCTGCCCTGCTCCGAGGCGATCTGGGGATCAGCATCTGGCTGTTCCCTCAGCCTGTCCTCTCCGTGATTGCCCGGGCCGTTCCTTATGATCTTTTTCTTCTTGTTCCAGCGATCCTGCTGAGCTGGATTCTCGGAAATCAGATTGGGGCCATGGCCGCGCGCGTTCGCTGGCTGGATAATACCATCCTCCCTCTCGGCTATATCCTGACGGCTACACCTTATATGTGGTTGGCCCTCTTGCTGGCCTGGGCCTTGGGGCACGTCGTCAAGATCTTCCCCATCGCTGGGGCCTATAGCTTCAACATACGGCCCCATCTTTCATGGCTCTTCATCAAAGACCTCTTGTGGCACTGGTTCCTCCCCTTTCTCTCTTTATTTCTGGTCATGTTTGGCGGCTGGGCCATCGGCATGCGAAACATGATCATCTACGAATTGGAAGCGGAGTATTCACGATACCTGGGCTCTCTTGGCGCCTCCCAACGTCTCATCCGACGCTATGCGTTCCGGAACGCCATACTGCCTCAGATCACCGGGCTCGCCTTACAGCTGGGCGCAATTGTCGCTGGGGCCGTCGCAACTGAAATCGCCTTCGCTTATCCAGGAACCGGATATCTGATCCTGCAGGCTGTCCAAAACCAAGATTACTTCCTGTTGCAGGGGTGCTTTCTGTTCATTATCACGGGTGTTTTGCTTGCCAATTTCGTGATCGATATCATCTACACGCTGGTAGATCCCCGAACCCGCCTCGGCATGGTAGGGGAATGATCACTACCGTAGGGGGGGAAGCAATGGGAAGCCGTTCGGAGCTCCTCTATTTCGCGTGGCGCAATGTGAAATTGCGCATCGGCCTGGGGATCCTGCTGGTGTTCACCTTGGCCGCTTTGATCGGCCCGTATTTCGCTCACCACGACCCGAATGCATATGTGGGACCGCCAGGATATCCCCCCTCCGCGGAATACTGGTTGGGGACCACCACCTTCGGCCAGGATGTCTATTCTCAGTTCGTGCATGGGCTTCGCTCAACGTTTGTTGTGGGCCTTCTGGGAGGTGGAATTGGTACCATATTAGGTGTGTGTATCGGGCTGCTGGCGGGTTATCGGGGAGGATGGGTGGATGAGATCTTGAACATGTTCACGAACATCATCTTGATCCTGCCCACCCTGGCGGTCCTGATCATCATCGCCGCTTATCTGACCGTGCGCGGGATTGTGGTTGAGAGCATCTTTATTGGCTGCACTTCATGGCCATGGGCCGCCCGAGCCATTCGGGCCCAGACGTTCTCCCTGCGCGTTCGTGAGTTCGTGGATCTGGCTCGGATGAGCGGACGGGGGACGTTGAAGATCATGCTCACCGAGATCGCTCCCAACATGATGTCTTATCTCTTCATGGTGTTCATTCTCCAGTTCGGCGGTGCGATCCTGAACGCGGCCACGCTGGATTTCATCGGACTAGGCCCCACCCAGGGGGTCTCCTTGGGGTTAATGCTGAACAATGCGGTGCTCTGGGCTGCTCTCCAGCTGGGGATGTGGTGGTGGCTGATCCCACCTGGAGCCGCTATCACCGCCATCGTCGGCGCTTTATATGTGATGAATGTGGGCCTCGATGAGATCTTCAACCCCAAGCTCCGCGAATTGTGAGGGAAAGCCATGGCGCTCCGAGTGGAGAATCTGCGTATCTACTATCGCACTCTTCATGGATACGTCCACGCCGTGGAAGGGGCTACCTTCTCCGTCCGCGATGGTGAAATTATGGGGCTGGCCGGGGAATCCGGCTGCGGGAAGACAACCCTGGGCCATAGCCTGGTCTATATGAAGCCTCCAATGATTTATATGGAAGGGAAAGTCTTCCTGGATGGGCAAGAGCTTCCCATCTGGGATATGCGACGCATGAACGAGTTCCGCTGGCGCCTTGTCTCGATTATCCCCCAGTATGCGATGAATGCGCTGAATCCCACCCGTCGTATCGGACATCTCATCGCAGATCTGTTGGCCGAGCGAGGCTTGAGCTACAAGCATGTCCTACCTGAGCTGAAGCGAAGGCTGGATCTGGTTCAGCTTTCACCAGAGGTTCTAGATCGATATCCCTTCGAGCTATCCGGAGGGATGCGTCAGCGAATGGTCATGGTGATCTCAACGCTGTTAAATCCGTCGCTGCTCATCGCCGATGAGATCACTTCCGCCCTGGATGTTTCTACCCAGAAAGCAGTATGCGAAATGATTATCGAGTTCCGCAATCGCGGGTTTGTTCGCAGCACTATTTTCATTACTCACGATATGTCCATCCTTTATCAGATCGCCGATACGGTTCTGGTGATGTATGCTGGGCAGCTCGTCGAGAAGGCTCCGGTCGAGGAGATCTTCCGGTCTCCACGCCATCCATACACGCGTATGCTCATCGCGGCTCTCCCACGAGTCGGGGCGCGGCAGCGAACGGAGCGCCTGCGGGGGATTCCGGGATCCCCGCCCCGGTTATTGGATCCGCCGCCCGGATGCCGCTTTCGGGACCGCTGCCCGGTCGCTTTCGAGCGTTGCACAGAGACTCCCCCGTTCGTTGAGGTAGAGCCGGGCCATTTCGTAGCCTGCTGGCGGGAGATCTGAACAATGCTCGCCCTGGAGAATGTGACTAAGATCTATCGGACCGGTGCCCTGGGCCTCCGTAGGCTCACCGCAGTCTCAGAGGTCAGCTTCGAGATCGGTGAGCGGGAGATCGTCGCCCTGATCGGAGAGAGCGGAAGCGGCAAAAGCACGATCGGCAAGATGATCCTCCGGCTCCTGCGCCCCACCTCGGGGACCATCCGCTTCGAGGGCCAGGACATCTTCGCCTTGAACGGCCGAGCGGTCAAGGATTACTACCGTAAGGTTCAGGGGGTCTTCCAGGATCCCTTCGCCTCTTATAACCCGATCTTCAAGGCCGATCGGATCTTCGCGCTGATCCGCGAGGAGTTCTTCCCCCATCTCAGCCGAGCTCAGTGGGAGCAGAAAGTGGAGGAGGCATTAAGGGCCGTTGGCCTGAACCCGCCCGATGTCCTGGGCAAATACCCCCACCAATTGAGTGGCGGGCAGCTCCAGCGCTTCCTGATCGCCCGCGCCTTGCTACTGGATATCCGGCTGCTGGTGGCCGATGAAATCATCAGCATGCTGGATGCCTCCACCCGCGTGGATGTGCTGAATCTGTTGGGGGACCTGCGGGAGCGAGGGCTCTCGATCCTCTTCATCACCCACGATCTCTCGCTCGGGCACTATATCAGCGATCGGGCCATCGTCCTCTACCGGGGGCGCATTGTGGAGATGGGACCGACGGAGCGCGTGTATGCCCGGCCTCTCCACCCATACACTGAGATGCTGATGGCTTCCGTTCCGCGGATCGATCAGAAGTGGGCTCGCCAGCCAGCCCGTATGGAGCAGTCCGTTACCCCGGGACCGACCGGATGTGTCTACTACGGGCGGTGTCCCATCGCCCAGGAGATTTGCAGCCGGCGCATGCCGGAACTGGTGGAGGTGGAAGCCGGCCACTATGTCGCATGCTTTATGCGATCTTGAGGCTCGAAGACCACTCTCTGGTAAATCGAGTGCGTCCCCAACGGATTCAGAGCTACCCCTGAGACGGGGGATGGCGATCGGTCGGGCGCAGGGGCCCAGCCTGGGATTGCCACGGGCACCGTGGGTCTTCCAAGGCACTGTGAGGGAAACCGGTGGCCCGTGACGACATCGGCCATTACCCCAGAACCCTGACTATCCCGACCTCTGGAAGGCTGCGCGTGTTCGCTAACGCCCAAGCCATGAGAGACAGGATCTCCCAGACCCCACCTCGGAGGATTTCGGAGGGGAACGATGGGAAAGGCCCAGGCGTTCTACACGGCATGCCTCGACCTCATCCAGCGTTGCCGGATGCATCCCTTCGTGCAGGGAATCGCCTCAGGGGATCTGCCGCGGGAGCGCTTTGTGTTCTATGTGGAGCAGGATGCGTTCTTCCTGGAGGCCTTCGCCCGGGCTTACGCCCTCGGTCTGGCGAAGGCTCCGGATCGGGAGACGATGGACGCCTTCCGGGAGCTTCTCCATGGCGTTTTCGAGGAGCTCCGGCTCCACGAGGGCTACGCGGCGCGCTGGGGAGCAAACCTCCGCCCGGAGCCCGCGCCAGCCACCCAGGCCTATACGGATTTTCTGCTGCGGGTGGCGGCCCTGGAGCCGGTGGGGCATCTGGTGGCGGCGATGACGCCGTGTATGCGCCTGTATGCCGACCTGGGGGCCTTCCTCCAGCCGCAGGTGAACCCGGCCAGCCCCTACCGGGAGTGGGTGGAGACGTATTCGAGTGCGGATTTCGAAGCCCTGGCCCGACGACTGGAGAGGCTGCTGGACCAGCTGCCCGGGGATGAGCGGGTCCAAGAGGCCCTCTATCGGACGGCTATGCGGTTGGAGCTGGCCTTCTTCGAGGCAGCATGGCGACTGGAAAAAACGCAATTCGCTTAAACGAAGATAGTGTAAGGATGACTGGGTCGCTTCCATTTCTCTGGAGAGGAGGGGGATCCGTGGATCAATGCCTGATAACCCAGAGGGGATAAGCATTCACCTGGGAGGAAAGTCGGGGGATCGCCCCCAGAACTTTCCAGTTTCCTCTGAGAATTCAGTATTCTCCCTCAAGCGTGTTGATGTATATCTACTGCATCGAGACGGTTGAGAGAGCAAAATGGCACATCCACGATTGGTTTCACCCGGTTCCTTCTGCTGGAACCCAGATTGTCCGGATTACGGCAAGGTCGATCCTGGCCATATCGTCAAGTTCGGTTACACCAAGAAGGGCGCGTAACGCTACCGCGGTAAGACGTGTGGCAAGACGTTTGTGGGAACGAAAGATACCGGGTTCTACGGTCGCTATCATCCTCCGGAGACCATTTCGGAGTGCCTGGCGCTGTTAGCCGAACGCAACCGTCTGGTGGCCATTCACCGCGTCAAAGGGGTCCAGGAAGAGATGGTTTTGGACTGGCTGATAGAGGCCGCCAGGCATGGGAAAGCGATCGAAGCCCCCCTGTTGGCCCATTACTACCTGACGCGTGCGCAGCTGGATGCTCTGTGGACGTATGCGGGTCACAAAAGGGAAAAGGGGGCATCCAGAACAGGACGACCGGGGCACCTTCCGGCGAGGGACCGTCATCGACATGGACACGCGCCTGCGGGTCGGGCGAGCCATTGGGAAGGACGAAGGGGAAGTGGCCGCCGCTTTGATGGCCCAACGGAAGGCCCGCGGGCATCCCGATGCTCCGCCCGCCGTCGCTACCGATGGCAAGGGGAGCGATCGAGAAGCGCTGGTGGAGACCTGGGGGCAGGCACCCGAATACCCAGGGCCAGGGCGACCACCGACGCGCCGGCGAGCCCAACCAGATGGGCCCTCCCTCCAGGGGATCCCGCATCGTTCTGGGAACCGGTGAACAGGCGTCATCATCAAAGTCCTCTATGGCGACCCGGAAGAGGTGTGGGAGCAGCTGGGTGAGCATACGGCCTATGTCGAGCGCACCCCTCTGACGTCCCGGCCGATGAACGGGTGCCTGGTGCCCAAGACCTTGTCCTTTTCCAAGGAACGGGAGATGCTCGAGGTTTCTTGCACATGGAAAGATAGGGTATACAACCTGACCCGCCCGGTCAAAACCTTGCGCATCGAGGTCAACGACGGGCAACGCCGCTGGCAGCCTCGCTCGCCAGCGATGGCCGCCCGCTTGACCGATCATATCTGGACTGTTAAAGAGCTCCTGATGACCGTTGTGGCCCTGAAATAGTCAACACAAATAGGGAGACTACCATAGGAGATCGGATCATAAAGATTCTACGCACAGGAGAGACCGATGCAATTCCGATGGGGAGTAATCCCGACAGATCCCGATGTGCAATCTAATCCACAGGAATGGCGGGCGATCCAGGGGCCCAACTTCCCGGGTCTGTTTGTTTATCTTTTTCCCACAGCCTTTGGAGTTCTGATATGTTTGAACATCCTCTGGCTTCTGGCCGGTGCTGGCCTTCTTTTTCCACTGCAGAGGCCATGGAATCATATTTTCACCCATGTTGTTCTGTTTCTGACAATTATCATAATCCATGAGCTGATCCACGCCATTGGATATCCGGATCGTGGTCTTTCCAGGAAAACAATCATAGGCTTCCGCCCGGACCTGTTGATGGCCTATGCCCATCACTATTCTCCCATCTCACGCAACCGCTTGCTGTTCGTTACGATTCTCCCATTCTTTATTCTATCGCTTCTTCCACTTGTGATCTTCGTTATATTCGGATCGGGCTTTCTGGGCCAGATATTAAGCACCGGACTGCTTTTTGTTTCGCTGATGAACGGAGTGCTTTCTGCGGGAGACCTTCTGGGTGCAATCATGGTGTTCCGTCAGATCCCCCCATCTGCTGTCATCCGCTTCTCGGGAGGAAAAGTCTACTGGAAGTTGTGATCCACTGTGATCCACAATGCAGCCTTTTCGTCTCCAGGGACCAGCCAGCAAAGACGGAGGGGAAGGGTCATGGCCCGCTACCTCGGGCGAAAGATCGGGATCTATTTGCTCACCTTCTTCTTCGCAGTATCGATTGGCTGATTCCCCGTCTGACGCCCGGCAACCCGGTGGACGCGATGGTAGTCCGGATGGCTCTGCGAGCGGATGCGAGAGAGGTCCTGCGCAGCTATTACATACGGGCCTTTCAGCTGGACCTTTCCCTCTGGCAACAATATTTGAATCTCTGGAACGCCCTGCTGCGGAGCGATCTGGAGATCAGCACCTAAGTAGGACTTCATAGAGAATTCTGGCAAAAGGGGTGAAGCCATGATTCCCCGGGGGGAACTACGCAGAGTTTATCGACACTTGCAGGCTGAGGCGAAGCGGGCGCGGGATGCACGGGTGGCGCGGCGGCTGCTGGCGCTGATGTGGCTGGCCGAGGGGATGTCGGCACGGGAGGTGGCGCAGCGGCTGGGGGTGGGACGGTGGACGGTGTATCGATGGGTGCAATGGTGGCAGGAACGGCAGCGGGAGCCGCTGGGCGTGCGGATGCGGGACCGCAAACGTTCGGGGCGACCGGCATGCTTGCGGGAAGCGGTGGCGCAGCGGTTGCCGGCGCTGCTGGTGCAGGACCCTCGCACGCTGGGTTATCGGCATACGACCTGGACGGTGCCCTTGCGGGCGCGCCATCTGGCCGCGCGCGAGGGCATCCACGCCAGCGAGATGACGGTGCGCAGGGTGCTGCACGCGTTGGGCTACCGGTGGAAGCGACCGCGGTTTGTGCGGAGCCGACAGGCCACCGCACTGGCGTCAAGCAAAAGGGAGCTGCAACGCCATTTGCATAAAAACGGCAGGTGATGATGTTTGTGGACGAAACGATCGTTACCGAGACGCCCCCCCTTGCGGGCAGCATGGGCACGGCGTGGCGCGCCGGCGCGGGTGCCGATAACGGGCGAGCGGGCCAGACGGGCGGTGTGGGGCGTGATGGCCATTCGCACAGGTCGCGCGGTCCTGCAGGTCACCGAACGATGGAACCAGGAAGGGTTCCAGGCGCTGTTGCGGGCCATTCGCCGCTGGCGGGGCTGGCGCGTGGTGGTGCTTCTGGACCGGGGTTCGCCCCACCGCAACCGCCGGAGTCGAGAACGGGCCCGTCGGTTAGGCATCGACCTGCGGTTTTTGCCCGTTGCCTGTCCGCACATGAATCCGATGGAATCCCTCTGGCGCTGGGGCAAGGCACGGCTTCTGGCCAATTGTGCAATGCCCATTGATGCGGCAGCCGATATGTTCTGTCGTGGCATTCTGGAACTGCCACCCCTTGAGCGCCTCAAAACGGCCGGCGTCCTCTCCGACGGTTTCTGGCTGCGGAGGCACATTATGTCACCAAACTTATGTAGACCTACTTAGCTGTTTCCCCAGCCGGTCAGCGCAATCCTCATACGCGCGCCTCCTTAACGATCTGTTACTCCTCCTCCCGGTCATTCTGCTGAGCTGGATTGTGGGGAACCAGATGGAGGCGATGGCCGCCCGCATCCGCTGGCTGGATCATGCGCTCCTTCTCCTGGGTTATGTCCAGACTGCCACTCCCTACATGTGGCTTGCTCTGCTACTCGCCTGGGCCCTGGGCCACGCAGCCGGGCTATTCCCCGTTGCGGGTGCTTACAGCTTTGGCATGTGACCCCATCACTCCCGGACCTTCATCAGGGATCTCCTCTGGTACTGGTTCCTCCCTTTCCTCTCGGTTTCTGGTGCCGCTCGGAGGATGAGCCTTCGGCATGCGTAATATGATCATCTATGAGCTGGAGGCCGATTACATCCGCTACCTGGAGGCTATTGGGGCGCCGCAGCGGAAGCCGGCCGCTTCTTGGTGTGTCACCTGCGATCCTGAAACCGGGAGCCAGTGCCCCGGCGGACGGCCCATCCGATCAGCAGGGCGAGCCATCCCAGGACGAGGGCCGACGGCATCGCCTCCTCACCCCGCCCCACCCGGATGCGCGCGAGGGCCACTGGCCCGGCCTCCACCGTCACCCGGGCGGAATGCACCCCGACCGCCAGGGGGAGCTCCACCGTCCAGCCCCCGGCGGATAGGGAGAAGAAACGGGGTAGGCCACCGTCGATCTCCACCCGAAGGCGAGCCGGCCCCTCGCTGGTTCCCTCCAGACGCAACCGGCCTCCGTAGAACGTCCATGCCACCTGGGCTCCCGGCAGGCCCCGGCGAACCCCTTCCTCACCCTCCGTCCATGGGCCCTCCCAATGGAGCGCCCAGTGGGCCGCTGTGTGAACCCCCGGGTCCATCCGCGGGGGCTGGCGGAGATAGGCCTTCAGGGCCTCATAGGCGGGGAGGGGCGTGAAATCCGGCTGCACGATACTGAAGTAGTAAAACGATTGATCCCGCTCCCGATCGGAGGCCCGCTTGAAAAACCATACGCTGGCCACCGCCACCCACGGCCACTCCCGCCGGATCCGCTCGAAGGCCTCCACCAGATACCGGGCCTTCTGCTCCTCCGTCACCTGGCCGAATCGCTTGTCTCCCACCCCATCCGGCACGGCGTTCCAGCCCATCTCCGCGATGTAGATCGGCTTGTGGGCATCCCCATGGCGCACCATGACATCCCGGATATAGAGGGCCCGGTTGATGTTGATGACATAGGGCCGGAGACGGCGATCCGTAGGACCGGACCAGAGGCCGTAACCCTGGACGGAGAGGGCATCGAAGCAGGCCCCGGCCCCCGCCCGATACATCCGCTCCAGGAAGACCACATCGTTGATCCCGTTGGGCGGATAGGGGTTCAGGGAAAGGGTGGGCGCCAGCGCCCCTGCGATGACCACGATACGGGGATCCACCGCCTTCAATCGTCGATAGACCCGACAGAGTAAATCCGTGTAAGCTTCCGGATCCACCGCGCATGTGGGGCAGGAGCCCCACTCGGGGGCGATGTTGGGCTCGTTCCAGATTTGATAGTGGAACACCCGCCCGCGATAGCGCCGGGCCACCGCCTCGGCGAAATCGGCGAAATCCTCGGGGTTGTCCGGAGGAGCGAAAGCGCCCCGGGCTTCCCCATCGCGACGCGACCAGGCCGGCGGGCTGGTCAGCCGCACGATCAACCGCAGGCCGTAGCGCTCCGCCAGATCCACGATGTGGTCATATTTCTCCCACGCCGAGCGATAGGGGATGTGACGGCGGTCCTCGAAATCCCCTTTCCCATGGATCTCGATGTCCGCCCACGGGAACTCCTGGCGGATCCAGCGGAAGCCCGCCTCCGCGATCATGCGCACCGTCCGCTCCCGTTTCTCTGGCTCCGCCTCCTGTTCCAGGAAGGTGTTCACTCCAAACGGGGGATCATCCGTGGAGGCGATGGGCACGTCGGGGGCCAGCTGGGGAGCCGGACGCAAAGGGTTCGTAAGATAATGGAGAACCCCGCGAAGACGGGCCAGAGGGTTTTCCTCCCCGGTCACCTCATAGGCCCAGGACATGCCAGCCGATGAAGCCCATCGGGCTCCTGAGGGGATCAATAGTAGAAGGATCCAGAAGATGAGGAAACGGCGTCGATGCATCCGGGGATCCCCTCCGGCAGGATTGGCAGCGCATCGGCAGGAAACTCCAGGACATCCGCTCTGGAAGGCCGAATCGCCTTCCCCCGGGGTGAGCCCCGGGGGAAGGCGCAAAAATCCGTTTGAGGCCCCCAGGAGGAGGCGAAGGGTATAGCTTCTATCGCTTCCTGGAGGTGCCAGACGATTTGGCGGCCTTCGGGGAGGACGTGGCCCTGGAAGCCCGGGCCTTGCGGGAAGCCGCCTTCCGCCTGGCCGGGAGAGGTGTTCCCTGGTTCAGATAGGCCTCGATCTCCTCCCGGGCCTCCTCGAAACGATGGATCAGCTGCTCATCGGTACCCTTGAACCCGGCCACCGCGCGCTGGGAGCACGCAGCGCAACCCAGGGAAGCCCGATAACTGTCCATATCACAGGTCAGACAACCCGCCAGCCGGATCACCGTTAAAGACAGCGCCAGAGTGTCCGGATGATCCTCCGGCAATCGGGCCACCCGGCGCACCAGCGCCTTCCAGGCCTTCCCCCGGGTCTCCGCCAGCAACGGGATACAGCGCGGCGGGAACAGGATCTCACTGTCTGGATACATCCAGGCCTCCCAGAATGGCGGATGCATTCCGAATAGGGGCCACCCGTATCCTCCAAGAAGGCGAATGACCCCGCTTTTCCCCCCACAGCCCCAGGGCTACAGGAGCTGATGCAACGTTATTCTACTTCGGCGATCCCCTACGATGACAACCCCCATCTACTCGTCAAATCAAACTAATAACTGCACAAAATGGATACATATCAACTTTATAGTTCAACAGGAAAATGCAATTATTGGGCATATTGATTTTTCATTAGAATGAGAATGAATTCCTATCTTCCCGAAACAGCATCGAATGGGGGCCAACCCTGGACCCGGGCTGATGGGGCGGAACCCTGATCCGACAACCTCTGTTCCCCGTAGGGCAACTGCTTGCAGTTGCCATAGAGGCCCGTTCATCGCGCCCACCCGACCCCAAGGATACCATCCCATTGAATTCGCTGCGCAGGATGCTATAATTCCAGACAGCAACCTTTCGGGGCAGATCGCAGCCCCTTCGGCTCCCGGATTGGCTCCGGAAGCTTCCAGGGAAACCGGCTGCATAACGTCTGTGGAAAGACGCCATGCCCGCTCGGGTTCGGATCGATTCGGAAACCCGGACCGTCATCGTGGAGTGGCCGGACGGCTTCCGGCGGACCTTCTCCTGGTCCCGATTGCGGGCCGCCTGTCCGTGTGCGTTGTGCCGCGCGGAGGCCCAGCATGCCCGGGAGGATCCCCTCTTTCTGCGTCCCCAGCCGGATGATACGCTGGTGGATTTCGCCTACGTGGGAAATTACGCGGTGCGCTTCTTCTGGGGGGATGGCCACTCCTCCGGCCTGTATACCTGGCGCTACCTGCGCGATCTGGATTCGGAGTAGAAGAACCTGTCCTCCCCTCTCCTGTGGCCCTTGAGGCCGCGGGAAGAAATGGAAAGGAGCCCGCTCCCTTTATGGCCCGTCTGGTCCTGATGGGATCTCCCGCCTTCGCATTGCCGACCTTCCAGGCCCTGGCGGAAGAGCATGAGATCGCCGCGGTCTTCACGCAACCGGATAAGCCGGCCGGCCGTGGCTTACGCCCTACCCCACCCCCGGTGAAGATCTGGGCCGAGGCTCAGGGGTTCCCGGTGTTCCAGCCCCGTTCCCTCCGCCGGGATCCGGAGGCCGTGGCCCGGCTACGGGATCTCCGGCCGGATGTGATCGTCGTGGTGGCTTACGGCCTGATCCTGCCCCCGGAGGTCCTGCAGCTTCCCCCCTATGGATGTCTGAACCTCCACGCCTCCTTGCTCCCTCGTTATCGAGGCCCGGCGCCGATCCAGGCCGCCATTCTGAACGGCGATCCCGAGACCGGGGTGACCGTGATGCTGATGACGGAGGAAGTCGATGCCGGGCCGATCCTGGCCATGGAACGGGAACCGATTTACCCGGAAGATACGGCGGAAACGCTGGGGGAGCGCCTGGCCCAGCGTGGGGCCCGTTTGATGCGCGAGATCCTCCCCCGCTGGCTGGCCGGGGAGATCACGCCCCAACCCCAGGATCCCTCCCAGGCCACCTATTGCCTACGGATCACCAAGGCCGATGGAGAGATCGACTGGCGGCGGCCCGCTGTGGAGATCGAGCGTCGGATCCGCGCCTTCACTCCGTGGCCCGGAACGTATACATTCTGGAAGGGCCGTTTGCTGAAGATCGGCCGCGCCCGGGTTCGCCTCGATCTCCAGGCCCCTCCCGGCCGGGTGATACCGGTCGATCGGGGAGCTGCGGTGGGCACCGGGGAAGGCACCCTGATGCTCCTGGAAGTCCAGCCGGAGGGCAAACGGATGATGCCCATCGAGGCCTTCCTGAACGGGCATCCGGACTTCCTGGGGGCGACGCTGGGGCGGGAGGCGTAGCATGGATCCGGCGGCCGCCCTGGAAACCCTCCTGGTCTTCCTGACCACCGGCATCCTGCTTTATATCGTCCAGCGGGCGCTGCATCGACACCTTCAGATCGCCCTGCACCGCCTCACGGGCCATCCCGACGCGGCCGTGATGCTTTACTGGGCCCTTCTGTTCCCGGGGGTTTTCCTCCACGAGCTGAGCCACTGGCTCGCCGCCATGCTTCTGGGTGTCCGCCGCTATCGCTTCGCGATATGGCCTCAGCGGGCCGGCGGGCAGATCCGCCTGGGGGCAGTGCAGCTGGCGGAGGCCGATCCCCTCCGGATGAGCCTGATCGGCGCCGCGCCGCTGGTGGCGGGGCTGATCGTCATCGCCCTCATCGGCGGTCGATGGCCGGATACCCCCGCTTCCGGCATCGCGCTATGGAGCTCTGCATGGCGGATGCTGCAATCGCTCCCTCAGCGAGGATGGGGATGGGCGGGGTTCTATCTGATTTTCACCGTGGGCAATGCCATGTGGCCCAGCCCTTCGGATCGGGCGGCATGGCCGGCGATCGGGGTCGCCGGAGGTCTCCTCGCCCTTCTCTTCCTGTTCGCCGGCCCGATCTCGCTTCACCAGGCCCTCGTGGCACTGGCGATGGAAAGCCTCGCCCGGCTCATCCCCCTGCTCACAGCCGTGCTCCTGGTGAACCTCCCCATCCTGGCGGGGCTGATCGGGCTCAACGTGCTGCTCCAGATGACCCGCGGGAAGCCGGACGCTGTCCGGTAATGCCCCGGGCTCTTCCCCTCCCCTCCGCCGGCGCGGCAGACCCGGAGCGGATGACCGCTGGACCCCCCACGGCATCCTGGATGGGCTATGGACCGGGTGTAGATGGCCGGACATGCCCTGCCCCTGCCTTCCGAGGCGGAGGAACTGGAGGAGTCGGGGGAGGGAAAGCGGGCCTGGAGCCGTATCGGTTGCGGAAGCGACATCCCATGCGGCTCAGTGGCGCACAGGGAGGGAACGAAGCGACCGAGCGGCACGTGTCGGCTGCAGCCGATATCACGCAGTTTCTCCGGCCAATCGCAGGATACGATGCCGAAGGTCTTCCGACACCCACATACCTGCCTGGACCAGCTTATCTACATGAGGTGCTACCTTTGGAATTATGCCCCGTTTCTTGGATTCAAGAAGCACACGAAGCGTTCCCCACACTTGCAACCCAGCGGCTTGGGCTATCCGGCGGGCCAAGAGATCATCCAGCAGAACAACCTGCTCCCGGTGTTCGAAGGCCAGGGTCAACACGGCCAATTCTCCAGGACCCAAGTCCAGGGCCAGCCACTCTTCAGGCACATGACGAGGATTCACGCGTTTGATCCATGGGCATTGTTCAATCACCGGCACGTCGTATCCCCGTTGCCGTCCGGCTTCAATCTCTACTATCACGGCATCAGGAACCCATACTTCGGCAAAAAGTCGTGCTAACCACGCCAGCCCACCGATCCGATACAAATAAAGCAGCGGCGAGGTATTACTGATCGCGATGCCCACGGGCTGCCTCCAGGTCCTCCAACTCGGCCGCAAGGGGAAACACCCGGTAGCGATGCAAGTTTAAAAGGAACTCTACCCGGGGCACCCCCGCCAGTTCAGCCGCGCGGCCCGAGGAAAGACGCCCCATTTCATAGAGCTTTACGGCAGCCAGCATGCGCAGTTCCCGCGCGAAGGTTTCCGGATCACTCTTTTCGGCCAGAAGCACCTTCTCCGGGATCGTCAGGACCACCTTTAATTCGCTCATAGCTTGCCGTCCTCTCATGCAATGGTCCCATACTCAACCTTCAGCATCAGTATACCCCATGCCACCCAACGGGGCAATGAATGAGCGGCATGGCCCGGGGTTTCCAAAGCCCTTACAAAGGGGTGATGAGCAGAGCCACGCCTTCATCCGGCGTAGTCGCCGCGAGGCGCTGGGCATCCGGGATATCAGGTGCTGGCGCGGATAAACGAGCTTCGCCAAAGATCACTACTGCTCCTCCCATTGCGGGCTGTACCGGCAGCGGAAGCAATAAACTCCGCACCAGCCCCGCTCCCTAACGGGGATGCTCCCGTTTCCAGGCCAACGCCTGACGGTAGATTGCTTCACAGAAGGCGGAGTCCGGTGACGGCTTCCATTTCGTCCAGAAGGGCTGAGCGCTTGCTGGAGGAAGCTTTCTGGTAGCACCTATACATCAAGGCCAGATACTTGCGACGTTCGGTGAAGCTCATTTCTTCCTCCGGGTGCATACTAACCCCTGGTAACATTATCATTTGGCGACAGTATGCACCCGGTAACGTTTTGCATGAATGAACGCGGAATATAGCCAGGCAGCGGCATTCGTGATATACTGAAAACGCCACCGACCCGGAATGGGCGGTGAGCCTGTGGGAGGGCATCGACCCCCATGATTCTCCTGCAACCGCCTGGATTGCCATGGGGTGACCGGGACGGTGAGGTCAGGGATCCACGCCCAGCGGTTTCTTCATCTCCACTCACCGCATCCGGGGATTCCCCTCTGGCCCGGGAAACGGGCGCAACCATCCGATGGCGATCCACGGCGTCCGCTCGGCTCCGGGAAAGCCGCTGGAGGCTCTCCCACTTATGGCGATCCTTCTCACCCCGTCTGCATCCCCAGGAACTGCTCAAACCATCGGGAGGGGACCAATGGCCCGCAAAAAGGTGACGATCCACACCCTTCATGCGCGGAAGGCCGCCCGCGAGCCCATCACGATGATCACCGCTTATGATTACCCCACCGCCCTCGCCGTGGATCAGGCGGGCGTCGATGTGATCCTGGTGGGAGACTCCCTGGGCATGGTCGTCCTCGGTTACCCCAACACACTCCCGGTGACGATGGAGGAAATGCTCCATCACGCGAAAGCGGTCGCCCGGGCGAACCCCTCGGCGCTGCTGGTGGGGGATCTCCCCTTTATGGCCTATCAGGCGGATATCGCGGAGGCCGTTCGGAATGCTGGCCGGTTCCTGAAGGAGGCCGGCATGGACGCCGTCAAGCTGGAGGGGGGACGGGAGATGGTTCCCACCATCGAAGCCATTGTGCGCGCGGGGATCCCGGTGATGGGCCATATCGGCCTCACCCCCCAATCTCTTCACAAGCTGGGGGGCTACCGCCTCCAGGGGCGCACGGCGGCCGATGCCCGACGCCTGCTGGAGGACGCCCTGGCCCTGGAAGCCGCCGGCTGCTTCGCCATCGTCCTGGAGATGGTCCCCGAGCCGGTGGCCGCGGCCATCACCCACCGCCTGCGGATCCCCACCATCGGCATCGGGGCAGGGGCCGGCTGCGATGGGCAGGTGCTGGTCCTCCACGATCTCCTGGGCCTGTTCGACCGCTTCACGCCGCGGTTCGTGAAGAAATATGCTGACCTCCACAGCGAGATCGTGCGCGCGGTTCAGGCCTACTGTGAGGACGTGCGAAGCCGCCGCTTCCCCGCTCCGGAGCATACCTTCTCTATGGATCCGGAAGAGCTGGCGGCCTTTCAGGCGATGCTGGAAACCTTCCCTGCTCCCGCGCCGGTGGAGGAACCCCGATGATGCGGATCGCCCTGCTGGGCACCGGGGCCATGGGGACCCTCTTTGGGGTCCGCCTGGCCCCCGTCGCGGAGGTCTGGATGCTGGGCACATGGGCGGAGGCCCTGCAAGCCGCCCGGGTGCATGGCCTGCGCTTAACGACCCATCAGGGGGAAGAGACCGCCCGCGTGGCCGTCGCGGCGGATCCGGCAGAAGTGCCCCCGTGCGATCTCGCCCTGATCCTGGTCAAGGCCTATCAGACTGAACGGGCGGCCCGCTGGGCGGAGCTGGTGCTCCGTTCCGATGGCGTCGCCCTGACGCTTCAAAACGGCCTGGGGCCTTTCGAGACCCTTCGGGAACGCCTGGGCCCCGCGAGGGCTTTCCAGGGGGTCACCACGATGGGGGCGACGCTCCTGGCCCCCGGCCACGCCCGGCTGGGCGGCGAGGGTCCGATCTGGCTGGGCGCCGCATCTCCAAACCGACGGCAGATTCAGAAGATCATCGATCTCCTGGAGCGAGCCGGGTTCCAGGTGGAGCTTCAGGAGGACCTGCAGGGGGTGATCTGGGGGAAACTGGTGGCCAACACGGCCATCAACCCCATTACGGCCCTCTTCGATGTTCCGAATGGGGCCCTTCTCGCGCGACCGGATCTCTGGCGCCTGGCCCGCGGGGTTGCACGGGAAACTGCGGCGGTGGCCCGGGCCCAGGGCATCTCCCTGCCTTTCGAAGACCCGGAGGGTTTTGTCGCGGAGGTCTGCCGGCGGACAGCGGAGAACTCTTCCTCCATGCGCCAGGATCTCCGTCGGGGGCGTCCGACGGAGATCGACGCGCTGAACGGCGCGGTGGCCACCGTCGGGCGGCGAATCGGGGTCCCGACCCCACTGAACGAGGCGCTCTGGCGATGGGTCAAAGCGGCGGAGGAACGGCGGGGCCGGGCCATGCGCCCGATGGACCTGGAACGGTGGTGGTCGCCCGCCATCGCGGATCACGGGTAGAAGCAGCGCCGCCGGTCTTCTCGTGGAGGCCTGGGCGACCGGATCGGCCGCCTTCGACGGCCGGCCCGGCCCCGATGAAGATCATGCGCTTTCCTGTTCAAAGGAACGCCGGGGAGGCTGGGCGGCGTGCCAGCGGCGACCGCCCCGCCTCCTCCCAAAACCCTGGGGAGGTAGACCATGCAGGTAGCCCGCACGATTACGGAAGCCCGCGCCATCCGGCGGGCTCTTCCCGGCACATGGGGATTTGTGCCGACCATGGGGTATCTCCACGAGGGGCACCTCTCCCTGGTCCGTCGGGCCCGGGCGGAGAACGACCACGTGGCCGTCAGCATCTTCGTGAATCCCACGCAGTTCGGGCCCCATGAGGACTACAACCGCTACCCCCGCGATCTGGAGCGGGATCTCCGGCTATTAGAGCCCCTGGGGGTGGATCTCGTTTTCGCACCTCCGGTGGAGGAGATGTATCCACCCGGTTTTCAGACCTGGGTGGTGGTGGAGGAGGTCACCCGGCCGTTAGAGGGCGCGGCCCGGCCCGGCCACTTCCGGGGTGTGGCCACCGTCGTCACCAAGCTCTTTAACATCATCCAGCCGGACCGGGCGTATTTCGGCCAGAAGGATGCGCAGCAGGCCGTGGTGATCCGGCGAATGGTCCAGGACCTCAACATCCCGGTGGAGATCGTGGTCTGCCCAACAGTTCGGGAGCCGGATGGCCTGGCGATGAGCAGCCGGAACACCTACCTGAGCCCGGAGGAACGGCGGGCAGCTACGGTGCTGTTCCGGGCCCTTCAGGCCGCCAAAGCGCGCTATGAGCAGGGGGAACGGGATGCGGAGCGCCTGCGAGCGATTATGCGGGAAGTGATCCAGGCCGAGCCGCTGGCCCGCCTGGATTATGTGAGTGTGGCGGATCCGGAAACCCTGCAGGAATTGAGCCGGGTGGAGGATCGAGCGCTTCTCTCGCTGGCGGTCTACATCGGGAAGACCCGGTTGATCGACAACATCCTCCTCCCGGATTAAAGGGAGCATCCGAGGGCTCCGCTTATGCGTCGAAGGAATTCGACCCCATAGGCCTCCGGCCAGTGGCCGGCCTCCGCCGGCCGAAAGGCTTCTCGCGTCGGCGCAGGCCGATTGTGGCGCGAAAGGGCGTCGAATGAATTCGACCCCACAGGCCTTCGGCCAGTGGCCGGCCTCCGCCGGCCGAAAGGCTTCTCGCGTCGGCGCAGGCCGACGCCGGGCGCGTTAGCGCCTCGGAAGGCCGATTTCAATCGGCGCGAAAGGCCACGCAAGGCGCGCGAGGCGTGTCGAAGGAATTCGACCCCACAGGCCTCCGGCCAGTGGCCGGCCTTCGCCGGCCGAAAGGCTTCTCGCGTCGGCGCAGGCCGACGCCGGGCGCGTTAGCGCCTCGGAAGGCCGATTTCAATCGGCGCGAAAGGCCACGCAAGGCGCGCGAGGCGTGTCAAAGGAATTCGACCCCACAGGCCTCCGGCCAGTGGCCGGCCTCCGCCGGCCGAAAGGCTTTCCCGTCGGCGCAGGCCGATTGTGGCGCGAAGCGCCTCGGAAGGCCGATTTCAATCGGCACGATCGGCCGATGGCCGGTGCGAAACGGTGCGCGAGGCCGATTGCCATCGACGCACCGCTTCACATAGGGCGCGAGCGGCGACGGAAGGTTGGAGCTGAAGCATCGGGGCGAAAGCCCATCCGGCCAATGGAGAGCGATGCGCCACGCGGAGGGCAGCCGTTCCAGGAGGGATTCGAATGCTGCTCTGTCTGGACATCGGAAACACGAACATCAAGGCAGGGGTTTTCGACGGGGAATCCCTGATCGCCCACTGGCGGTTCTCTACCCAGCGCCACCGCCTGGCCGATGAATACGCCGCTCTTTTCATGAACCTCTTCGCCCTTCACGATATCCGGCCGCGCGAGATTCGGGGTTGCGCCATCGCCTGTGTGGTGCCTCCCCTTCGGGCTGTGTTCGAGGAGATGATCCGGCATTACCTGGGCGTTGAACCCCTTATGGTCGGGCCCGGGATCAAAACCGGGATCCGGTTGATGGTGGAGAACCCACGGGAGGTCGGCGCGGATCGGGTGGCGAACGCGGTGGCGACCTTCCGGCTGTATGGAGGACCGGCGATTGCGATCGCCTTCGGGACCGCCACGGTGTTCGATGTGATCTCGAGGGAAGGAGAATACCTGGGCGGGGCGATCGCCCCGGGGATCCTGGTGGCCGCGGAAGCGCTGGTCACCTCGGCCGCTCAGCTCTATCAGGTGGAGCTCATCCGTCCTCCCCGGGCCATCGGTCGCAATACGATCCAGGCCATGCAATCCGGCCTGATCCTGGGGTTCGCCAGCATGGTGGAGGGAATGATCCAGCGGATTCAGGCGGAACTGGAAGAGCCCGCGCGCGTGATCGCCACTGGCGGCCTGGCCGATATCATCGCTCGAGAGGTTCGGGCCATCCAGGTGGTGGATCCCCACCTCACGCTACACGGACTCCGATTCCTGTTTGAGCTAAACCGCCGGGGGAAATAGAGAGCGGGAACAGGGAGGGTTTGGGGGCTGGGCGGGTCACCGGAGGGGATCCGCTCAGCCCCCAAAGCTCCCGCGCTCATGAAGCCCGGGGGCGCAAACGGAGCCATCGGGCCAGTAAGGCGAGCAGCAACACCCCCATCGCGCCGAACCCCCACCCGATGGTGCTCCCCCCGGTTTGAGGTAGCCCGCCCGGTCGTGGGGTGGGCGTGGGACGAACCGGGGTGACGGTGATGGGGGAAGTCGGGGTGGCAGTGGGCTGGCCGGCCACACCAATGGGCGGAGTTGGCGTGGCAATCGGGACAGGGGTGGGACGCGGCGTGGGCGTATACGTTGGCGGCAGCGGGCTCGGCGAGGGAAGGGGTGTTCGAGTCGGCGCCCCCGCAGGCGCGGCCGGTCGCCCCCGAGCCGGTCCGCTCAGGGCCAGATACAGGCCGATCGCGAACAGGAGTGCCACAAAAATCCCTCCCAGGACCAGCACGCCCAGCAGGAACGTCCGGTTCTGACCTTCCTCCGGGGGCAGCTCCTCCAGATCGATGTCGGCCATGGGCATTGCCTCCTGATCAGAATCTCCAGCCTCCCATTTACAGGCTGGACGTTGCAGGCGTTCCCCCTTCCCCTTTATGAGGAGAGCGCCAGCCGCGTAACTCCGGTGCTTTTAGCGCTCCCCCTCTCAGCACGTTCTCAGGGGCGGAGGATTTCCACATTATAAACCGGAACCCAGATCTTATCCGTCTCTCCATCCAGCTGAATCTCTGCGCACCAGCTCCGCAAACCGCTATCCAGCGTCCATGGGTAAGGAGAGATCCTTGATACGGTTCCGGTGCGCCCCCGATAGGGTTCCCGCAACAGGCGCACCCGGACGCCGGGATGGAGATCGGCATCCCCCGTCGGCTCGGGGGGAGGCGGGTTCTCCGCAGGGACAGGGATCAGGATCTCCGGACGGCCGGGCCGGCCGTCCGGACCGGCGAACGGCCGCACCACAAAGGCTTCCCGCCCCTGATAGATGGAAAGGATCCGGAAGATCCCGGGATGCATCGGAAGACGGCCGAACCCCTCGGTTAAAACAACCGGGAAGGAAAGCTCGCGCAACATCGGCAGGAGGGAAGCCTCCATGCTCCCGGCGATAATCCCCCGAACCTGGAGCCGCTCTGCCTGCTCCAGGGCGCCGGGTTCGATCCATGCTCCTCCCACCACGATCGTGCCCTGAGCGACCGGGTCGATCGCCCGGGCCCGCAAAGGCTCCGCCCCGCTGGTGACGATCCGGATCATCCCGTTGAAATCCACGCCGCTGGACCAGAAGGCCTGGATCAGGGCACCGGTGGTTTCGATCACCGCACCATAGTCAGGAATAACCTCCACCACCTTCCCCGGGAACCCGGCCCGGAGCTCCAGGGAACGTGTCCCGGCCCGGATCAGGACTTTCCCTCCTGCTGCTATGACGATCTCCCCATCTACCGGTGAACGCACCCGCAAGGTGCGCAGGCCCAGCCAGATCCGCCGCCTCGCCAGGACCTCCTGCGCTCGCACGGAAGCGCCGGTCTTCCGCTGCAAATATGCGGCGGCCCGCTGAGGCGAGACCTTCAGCGCCCGGGCGATATCCACGATCACCACCCCGGCCGGTTGCTCTGCCACGGCGAGAACGGTGGTCGCATCCACTACATCCCCGCGCTGAACCCGCACCTTCCCGGGGATGGGCAGTCGACGCTCTCGACGGATCGTCGCCAGAGGCATAAACGTAACGGCTTCCGGGTAAAAACGCAGTGCTTCCATCATGGGTCAGGCTCGAGAGCAGAGATTATTCCCGCGTTTCTCTGTTCATCGCTTACACAGTTGGGCTCCGATTGGGAGCCTTCTCTTGCAGCCCGAAGGGCCGTGAGAAAGGGGAAAATATCCTTTTGAGGCCGGGCTGGCCCCAGAAAGTCCTGGGAGGAAAGCCGTATCAAAGGCCCCCGCCCAGGGCGCCGATATCCCAGAGCCAGCGCTGGATTTGCTCCCGGCGCGCCTTGGGATCTTCCGCCAGTCGTAGCGGGCGACCCCGCCCATCCACGATGAGCCCCAGCAACCCGCCCACAATCCGGATCCGCCGGGGGGCCCGTCGAGGCCCCCAACCCAGATCCACCGGGCGCCGCATCCGGAACCGCCTCAGTTCGGTTTCCCCCACCCCCAGGATGGGGACCACCTCCAGCCGTCCCCCCCGCGCCTCAATTTCATATACGGACTCGGAGCCGTCCGGCCCGCGATGATGCACTTCAACGGTGAACAGCAACTCATCCGGAGCCACCGGGCCATCCAGAGCGGGAGCCAGAACGGTGGCCAGGGGGGTCCACGGCCGGCTGTGCACGACCTCCACCGCCAGCAGGGCATCCACGGCCGCTAGAGCCCCTAACCCCGGGGTAAGCCCAACTGGATCCCAGAGCAGGGTCGTGATGCCCACCGGCTGCAGCGCATCCAGGGCGACCAGAGCCAGCGCGCCCGGACGAGCATGGGAGGCAAAGGCCCCACCGGTTAGAAGAATGGGCTCGAAGGCCCAGGGGGATCGCCCCAGTTCCGGCCAGAGCGTTCGCAGCTGTTCCCAGGCCTCCGCCAGGGCCTCCCGGGCGAACGCCAGCTCGATCCACAGCTCTTCCATCGTTTGAGGGATGGAGAGCGGATGCATCGCCTTCGTCCAGACGAAGGCTTCCAGGGTTTCCGGGCGGACCTCCTGGGGGAGCCATCGGGTGATGCGCTCATATCCCCGACGTTGATACAGGCTCAGGATCCCCTGGCCGATTCCACTTTCCGATTGCACGACCTGGGCCAGCAGCCCGCCGTGGGCGGCTGTGACCACGGTATGATTCCCCCCCACGTCCACCACCAGCGTCCCCCGATCCGGGGTCTCCAGGCTCAGGTAACGGGCCACATGGCTCAGCGCCCGGGCCGTCGGCAGAACCTCTCCCCGGGCCCAGCTCTGTAAAAGAGAGAGACCGGGAAGGCTCGCCAGCGCCCGCTCCACATATCGCTGATCCATCCTCTCCACCACCGGGCCAATGTGCTCCACATCCGGCCGGGGGCGGACATTTTGTAACACCTGGAGGGGAAGCTCTCGACCGGCCAGGGCCACGGCTTCCTCCCGCAGGACCGCGTTTCCGGCGAAGAGGATCCATGGGCGTTCTCCTTCTGGACGTAATCGGGCCGCCAGGGCCGCCGTTTCCAGGAGCGCCTGAACCGGCCGGGCCGCCCCGCCATCCATGCCTCCCGCGATCACCACCAGATGGGGCTCGGCAGCGATCAGGGCCTGCAGCCACTCCTCCTCTGTCTGACGCCGCCCATCGATGGGAACCACCGAAAGGACCTCCACGATCTGCGTATAGGCGCTGGCTGCTGCCCGTCGGAGGCTGCCGAGGCTCCATTCCGGCGAAAGACCTCCCAGGGCCACCCGGATCGGAGGGGCCGCGCTGAGGGTCATCAGACACGCATCCACGCCCGCCCCGGTGGAGAGCTCAGGTGCGATAAGGATCCCTTGAGGATCCAGAAGAAGGCGCCCGGAGATCGCGCTCAGATACTCCAGCGCCCGGATCCCCCCCAGGGCCAGGTCGGGGTGGGCCGCATGCAGATGGGTAGGAGCGCTGGCGGCGGCCACAAAGCGAAAGCGATCCTCCACCCGGGCAAACAGAAGCGCACGGGTCTGTGTGCTCCCCACATCGATCGTCACCAGGCTTTTCCAGCTCATCTCCACTCCATCCCGGGGATCCGGGGAGATATGAATTCCTCCCCAGGGCTTTAGGGGCTGGGCGGAGCGCCCTCGGGGCCCTGCCCGGCCCCCGAACGGCCTAACGCCACCACTGGCTCAATGCCTGAATCAGGAATTCCGCGCGACCGATCAGGAGGGAGATCCCGGTGATCAGGGCGCTACCGAACAGCGTGCCGAGCGCGAAGGCCCATACCGCGCGCCCCAGAGCCTGAATCCCTGTCCAGATGGGGTTCAGGATGCGGCCCCGGGCCGGGGGACGATAGAACTGAGCCGTTAGCAATGCCAGCAGAGTCGCCACCAGTCCCAGGGTGATCCCCTGCCCCGCCCCGGCCATCAGTTGAGGTCCCAGGGTGCCCCACAATGCCCCTGCTCCTGCCGTTCCCAAACCGATCCCCAGGGCGACGGCCAGTCCGAGATCTCCCACCAGCCCCAGTCGAGGCACCCCCCTGGCCAGGATCAGAACGCCCAGCCCCACCTCCAGAAACAGCAGGCCTCGCCGCAGGGAATCGGTCGTGGTCATGAGCTCCCGCCACTGGGGGATCAGGACGTTCCAGAGCATCACGGCCATGAAGTAGCCCACGCTGAGCCCGACCAGCGCGCTGGCGGCCAGGCGATAGATGGCCGTGTCATCGATCAGGTAGCTCAGGATCATCAGGGTCAGGAGCAAAGCCACCGTCATTCCCACAGATTCCATCGCGCTTCTCCAGACGCACCGCCTGGTTATTCGTGAACCTCTATTGGCCTTCGAAAGAGACGGAGCGCCAGCCCTACGCCAATGAGCGCAATGACCAGCACCTGAAGGACCGTCTGCGCCTGAAGGTCGAAGAAGGCCGGGCTGCCTTCCGGAACCGGTCCGTTCAGCAGCAACGCGTCCCGGAGGCCGATCGCGATCGCACGCAGCTGCCCACTCTCCCGATAAGGAGCCACGTAGGGGGCCAGGTTCGCGCCGATCGCGGCGATCACCGGCACTTCCGGGGGAAGAACCCCCTGCGCCTGCTGAACCCATCCCCGCAAGACATCCGGCGATCCGGTGATCAGAACCACCAGATTTACCCGGGCGGCCAGGGGATCATCCCCGAAATCCCGGGCCACCGGGAGCCCCTGGAATGGCTGCCCCCGATAATCCATCCCCAGCTGGCGGAGGGAACGGGTGAGGAGACGGGCCACTCCCACTTCCTGACCCGGATAGTATCCCAGATGGACCACTCGCTCGCCGTAATCCGGGCGCGCCTGAATCACCTGAGCTGCCTGAGCGGCACCCCATGGGGAGAGGCTTACCGTTAACACGCGAACGCCCCGGGCAGCGAGCCGCTCGATGATCCACTGGAGATAGAGCTCCAGCTCCGCCGCGCGATCCGGCCCGTAATCCACCGCGACCAGGGCGATGCCTCCCGAAGGCACCTGATCCAGACGGGCCAGGAAATCCGCGGGAGGCGTCAGGAGGACAGGCTGGAAGAACGGCAGCGGCCAGTAGAGCCCCAGGATCAACGCGCCGATGAGAAGGGCGAAAAGCAGCCAGCGCTCCAGCGTAGCCGCCAGACCCGCAGGGGCCCGCTCCATCGCCCGTTCCCCGGGCATGAAGTTCAGGCCCTGATCCAGCATGCTCTGCCACGCCTGGGCCCGGGTGAGAAGCTCAGGAGCCGGCTCGGATCGAAGCCGGGCCGCGGGTCCATGGACCTCCGCCAGCCGCCAGTTCAAAGGCAGCACATCCACCAGACCTGCCAGCGGCCCCCGGGTCTCCACAGCCGCCGGTTCGATCGCCGGGATCGCTTCCGCGGGAGCCTGAGCTTCTTCTTCGGGAACCGGCTGAAGGGTCTGCAGCCACTCCGGCATTTCGGCGAGCACCGCCTCCAGATCCGTGAAGGGAGGAACTTCGGCAGGCGCCGGAGGCGCTTCCACAGGAAACTCTTCCTGAACCAGGAAAACGCTCGCCTGTGCCGACAGTTCTTCTTCTAAAGGAATCTCCTTCGCTGTTAGAGGGCTTTCCTCTGGCTTCCATGCCTCAAAAGGCTCATGGGGCGCTTCCGCGATGGCTTCCTTCGATTCCCCTGGCCATCCTGGAATTTCCTCCGCTTCCGGCCCAAACGGCAACACCGCCCCGGTTTCCTCCTCCAGTTCTGGAGGAACCTCGACAACCTGGGAAGGCATCAGGGCCTCCCCTTCCCGTTCCAGAGGCCATTCGATAAACGGCGCAGTCCCCAACGGGGAAGCCTCGGGGCCCTGTTCCGGGGCCTCGCCAGGCGTCTCCAGCCATGGGAAAGGAGGCTCCTCGCCTTCCTGAATGGGCGGGATGCCTGGGAATGGAAAAGATCCGGATTCCTCCTCCGTGGGCTCTGTCACAGGCCATGGCTCCGGGATCTCCGGTGGGACGCCTTCAAAAGAAGGAGGAATGGAAAGCTCTTCCGGGGAACCCTCCGGTTCGAACACGGGGAGGATCTCCTCCATCGCTGGCGTCCATGGGATGGGCTCCGGCGCTGGTGAGGCCGGTTTCTCTTCCTCCAGCCATTCCCACGGCGCGGGAGCAGGAGCTTCCACGCTGGGTGGTTTCTCTTCCTCAGCAAGAGAGGGAGGAGCCCCCTCCTCTTCCAGGATGGCCTCGGCGGGCCTGGCCTCTGGGGTGGGAGGCTGGGCCTCCAGTGGGAGCTCCGGGAAAAGCTCCTCCAGCGCCGCGACCCAATCCATCCCCACCCCTACGGTTTCGGGAGCCTCTTCCCCCGAAGGCCCCTCCACCCCCTCTATCGCTTCGGACTCCAGGCGGGCGCCGCATTGCTCACAGAAGATCGTCCCGGTGGGATTCCGATAGCCGCAGACGGGGCACAGGACTCCCCCCTCTACGGAGACAGGAGTCAGGCTGGCTCCGCACTGCTCGCAGGCTGCCTGATCATCCGGATTGGAAGCCCCACAAACTGGACAGGATTTCATTCCAAAACCTCCCCAGATTCTGCCAGGGAATCCCCCACCCTCCTTATGCTGCTCCGCGGCGTGGGGAGGAGGGAAAGATCCTTTTGCTGGGAATGGGCATCCCTTCGGCGTGCCCATCCCCAGCAACCGCTCGAACAGGATTTCGCTTTATCGACCCAGCGGCCGGTCCAGCCACAGAAAGACCCGCACCATAAACACCACCACGCCGATGGCGACCCCCATCAGGATCCCCCGGATCCCACCGGTGGCCAGTGGAGATAACAGCGTCTCATAAAAGGAACCGAACAGGGTGGGGAGAAGGGTTCCGCCTGAATGGATGATGAGCATGGTGAGGACACCGGCGACGAAGAGCAAAACGTAAGCGGAGCGGCGGGTGCGCAACAGGCGCCAGAGGGCCAGAACCATAAAGAAAGGCAGCAGGGCGCCTATGGAGGCCTCTAACGGCAACAATCCATATCGATAAATCCAGCCGGTCCAGGGCCCGGCGAGGCCGTTTCCTCTGAGGGCGCCTTCCGCAAGAGAAAGCAGCAGAAACGCCAGAGCTGTGAGCGCGGCCACCAGACTATACGGCCAGCCTTCGGCGCGCGCTCCCACCCGGTGAAAATGGGCTTCCAGAAACGAGAAGAAGCCGACCACCGCCGCATAGGCCAGAAGGGTGGAGCCCAGCTCGGTCAGGCTCTGACGGAGAATCGGCTGAGGCCACACATAGGGCGACAGGGTCAGGGCAATGATCAGGCTCAAAAGGCCCGCCGACAACACGCGTCGAAACATTCGGATCCCTCCTTTCCCCATCCCCGCGGGGAAGATCAACGCAACGCAAATCCCAGCGCCACCAGCATCAGGAGCGCGATCAACAACCAGCGGATCAGATCATGGGTCAGGAGGAGGGCCGACAGATGTCCAGAGATCTCTTCAGGGGAAGGGGCTGCGAAAGCCTCCTCACCCACCGCCAGGCTGGGATCGAAGGGCCATAGCGCAGCGGCTCCGCCCGGGTCGGGCATCGAGAAGATCGAATGGGCTCCATATCGCTGACCGATCTCCCCGGCCAGCACCGCCTCTTCCCGAAACAGGCCGCTCAGGATGCTGGTCGTCACCGGCTGCGTGCCCAGCAGAAGCGTGAGGCCTGCCGCGTAAGCCATCGGGCTGGCACCCGCCCACCATACCCGATCCGGAGGGATCGAGAGACCCTGATGCGGAGAGGCGACCTGGAGCACACGCCGGGCATAAAGCAACGTGACCGGGTCCGCCACCGTCACAAAAGGAAAGATTTCCCCGGCCTCTCCATCCTGCGTCAGGCGTTCCAGGATCCGCCCCCCGCTCAGCGTCAATGCCGCATCCTGGCTGATCAGACCCCCGGAGCCCAGAGCGAGATGGGGCGGCTGTCCGGTCTCCAGGCCCCGCCCGACCTGTCGGGGGATCCTTCGAAAAGGCTCCACCACCCGGGGAGAGGTCTGGATCCGTCGGACCATCCGAATGGACAGGAGCGTCAGCAGAACAAAGATGAGGAGCAACCATCCGCCCATCATGGGGAATCCTCCCTGGGACCCTGAGCCCGGGAAGCGGCCTCCAGGCCCGCTACCCAGCGGGCGACTCGCTCAGACCCCAACCATGGGCGCAGAAACCACAGTCCCTGGGCCAGGGGAAACCGGAGCGGAGCGATGGCATCCAGGATCCAGTCGAAATCCGGCGAGGAAGCTCTATCCTCGTATCGAGCGTTTTCCGGCTTTTTCATCCGCCGCTCCACCTCAGATACACCCCCGGAAAGGTTTAAGGGGGCGAGTTGCAAAGCCACCCGCCCGAATCCTCGCTGGGGAGGACGGTGATCTGCCTTGCCTTGAGTATAGGGGCTTTTACATCTGCCCACAACCGGCCGGATTGCGCGCTCCGGCAACCCGCCCGGAACGGTGGAACTTTCACGGGATGCGGCCGCTTCAGAGGTCGCACCTCTCAACAACAGGACTTACGGCGAATATCCTGAAACCGGGAGCCCCCCCTTTCCTCAGGCGAGGGCGGCACCCGGCACCGGAATGCGGTTCACGATTTCGTTCAGGATCTGCTCCGGCGTGATGTCTCGCATCCGGGCTTCCGGGTTCAGGATCAGCCGGTGGGCCAGACACGGCTGAACCAGCGCCTTCACATCATCCGGGAGCACATACTCTCGCCCCCGCAGCACCGCGCGGGCCTGAGCCGTTCGGAACAGCGCCAGAGCGCCGCGCGGGCTGGCTCCCAGATAGATGTCCGGATGCTCTCGCGTCCGTTCCACAATCTCCAGGAGGTATCCTTTAACCTCTGCGGACACATGGACACCGCGGATCTCCTCTTGAGCCCGGCGCAGCTCCTCCAGCTGCACCACCTGCTCCAGCGTCTCAATCGGATGGCGGAACTGCTGGGCTTCCAGGATCGCCAGCTCATCTTTTCGGGAGGGATAGCCCAGACGGATTCGCAACATGAAACGATCCAGCTCCGCCTCCGGCAGCGGGAATGTCCCTTCGTATTCGATGGGGTTCTGAGTGGCCAGCACCAGGAAAGGCTGGGGGAGCGCATATGTCACGCCATCCACGCTGACCTGACGCTCCTCCATCGCCTCCAGCAACGCCGCCTGGGTCTTCGGGGTGGCCCGGTTGATCTCATCCGCCAGGACGATGTTCGCCATAATGGGCCCGGGGCGGAACTCAAAAGCCCGGGTTCCGGGGTTGAAGATGGACACGCCGGTGATATCGCTGGGAAGCATATCCGGGGTGAACTGGATTCGACGGAAGGTCCCTCCGATGGAGCGCGCCATCGCCTTGGCCAGCATCGTCTTCCCCACCCCGGGCACATCCTCGATCAGAAGATGGCCCTGAGCCAGCAAGCCGATCACCGCCAGCTCCACCGCATCCCGCTTCCCAAAGATCACCCGCTCGATGTTCTCGACCAGGCGACGGGCCACATCCTGAGCGAATCCGGTCATTCCAGAACCTCCTGAGAGATACGCATATCCGACCGTTCCAGGACACATCCAGGCTATGGGTTCACCGGTGATTGGGGTGGCGTCGGCGAGGGCAGAGGCGAATGCAGCGGGGGAACCGTCGCCGTCGGCGCCGGCGTGGGCGGTGCAGGTTCCAGCCCCTCACCCCGGGGCGTAGCGGTCGGAGGCTCCGGGAGGCCGAAGCCGCCGGGCTCTGAGCCTGCCCCAGGAGAAGGGGACGGCCGGGAGGTCGGGGTAGGCGCAGCCGGCGAAAGGTGCTCTGTATTCTGCATCACCGGGGTTTGGGACGAAGGGCGAACCTCGATGATGATCCATGGTGTCCTCATCGGGGCCTGGATCCCACTTTCCATCGCCGCCGAAGCTTCCTTTTCCGTGGAAAGCCAGACAGACACCGCCATGGCAATGGCGAGCATCAGCCCGAAACCCCCTCCCGCCACCAGCGCGCGCTGCCAGCCCCGGAGCGGGCCCGGGAGGGTCGCCCACGTGAGCGCTGCCCCGGCCAGGGTGAAGAGGGGACCCTTCCCCATTCGAAGGGCCGGATCCGGGATGTCGGCGGGGATCGCCTGCCAGGCGACGATCCACTCCCCGAGGGCTCCGATCGCTGCGATCAGCGCCAGCCCCGCCAGAGCCCGATACGCCACAACCGCCTCACGGGCCGCCCATGGCAGCAACAGAGCGGGAATCCCGACCAGGAGGACGAGAAGCCCCCAGGGATCCAGGCCCCGGGCTTCCGGGGATGCACCCCACGGCAACACCACCCCCAGCAGCATCAGCGCCGGGCCCAGCATCTGCACCGCGATCGGCAGGTCTTTTTCATCTTTTGAGTTCACAACGGCTCCTCCAGGGGATGGCCCTTCTCCCACAGGCTCTCCCATCCATGATACCGCTAACTTCCAATGCTTTAAAGAACCCAACGGCAAGGGGAACCCTCGGATGGAAGCTGCCTCCAGTGCCCCCATTTCCTGGAATCGATTCTTTTCCCCGAGCCGGACGAGATGCTAACCGCTGGCCGATTGCTTCTCCACAATCAGCGTCTTGAGATAGAGGGTCTCCGGGATCTGAAGGATCCATGGATGATCGGCAGGTTGATAGGTCACATCGCGCACCATCAGGCGACAGCCCACATCGGAGGCGGCCAGGCGGACGGCCTCGATGAGATCCTCCAGACGGATCCAGTAAGCGCACGATGAGAAGAAGAGCCCTCCGCCATCCTTCAACAGGCTCAGGGCCAGGCGGGCCATCTCCACAAACCGGCGTCGCACCCCCCGCTCCCACTCGACCCGGCGCTTCACCATCGCCGGTGGATCCAGCACCACCCAGTCGAAGCGCCGGCCCTCAGCGAGCAGCGCCTCCATCATCTCCAGGGCATCCCCCAGGCGGACAGTGATGCGATCCGCCAGGCCGTTACGGATAGCGTTTCGCTCAACCTGTCCCAGCGCCCATGGATCCTTATCGATCACTACAGCTGTAGCGCCCGCTGCCGCTGCGTGAAGCGCAAAGGGCCCGATATAGCCGTAAACATCCAGCACCTGATCGCCCGGCTGAACCCATCCTCGCAATCGCCGCCGGTTGTCCCGCTGATCCAGGTAGAACCCGGTCTTCTGCCCCCGCACCACGCTGGTTTCAAAAACCAGCCCATCCTCCAGGACCTCGATCGGATCCGGCACCTCCCCCCACAGAAGCCCGGTGCGAGGCTCAAGCCCCTCATCCTCCCGGGCCTCCACATCGCTGCGCTCGTAAATCCCACGGGGGGCAAACACTGCCCGCAGGGCCTCCACAATGCTTTCCCGCCAGCGCTCCATCCCCATGTTCCGGATCTGCACCACCAGCACCTCGCCGTAGCGATCCACAATGAGGCCAGGAAGGTTATCCGCTTCCCCATGGACCAGACGCACCGCATTGGTCCCATGGATCTCCCGCCGTCGGGCCGCCGCCTCCAACAGACGTCGGCGGAACCATGCGGCATCGATACGCTCTTCGCTCCGGGTGAGCATCCGCAACGGGATCGAAGCGCCCGGGTTGTAAAACGCCTGACCGATCAGCGCCCCGGAGGAATCCCGGACCAGAACGATCGCCCCCGGCTCCGGGTCGCCCTGCGTATCCGCAATGTCGTCGTGAAAGGCCCAGGGGTAGAAGTTCCGAAGCTTTCGCTCCGCATGAGGTTTCAGGATCACACTCGGCTTCATTTCGATGGCCCCGGAGGATGTGCCTTGGATCCTGACATGGCTTACGCTGCTGAGCTGGAATCAGAAAGGCGAAACGGCCTTTCGGGCCACGGAGAGGGGAAAAGTGAAGAATATGGGGGGACCGCGGCTTCGTTGCCTGCCCCCATCCCCGAACCTCAGGCTGACCCCATGGCATTCCCGGGGCCCTGAGCGAGCTCCCGCCGGCCCACGGAGACAATAAAGGTCTCCAGCGCCACCACGTCGGGGATCTGCCCCGTCTTGATCGCCACATCCAGTTCCGCCAGCCTTCGATAGAAGGCCTCCAGTTGCGGCAGGGAGAACGCCACCACCGCCTCCGCGATTTTGCGCGCCGCATAGGGATGAAGTCCCAGCAGATTTCCCGCCTCAGCGGGCGAGAGGCCCTTCTCCAGCTGCTCTTTCATCAGGAGCATCAGGCGGAACTGACGAACGATCATGCCGAACAGCCCTAACGGGTGTTCCCCTTCGGCGAGCAGCCGGTGCAGGGCCATTAGCGCCCGGCGCACATCCCGACGACCCAGCGCTTCCGTCAGCTCGAACAGGCTGATCGGTGCCGCATAAGGCACCAGCCGCTCCACATCCTGGGGCATCACCGGCCGACCGGCTGCCCAGGTGATCAGCTTCTGGATCTCCCGATCCAGGAGATGCAGATCGGTGAGGAGGGCCGCCAGGGCAGAGGCGGCCTGCGGGGTAAACGTTCCCCCATGGCGTCGGGCCCGGGCCATCACCCATTCCGGCAACGCCCGGGGGGAGGGAAGCGGAAAATGTCGCGCCTCTCCCTGATCGGGGTGGGCCGCGATCCAGCGCAACAGAGGATGGTCTTCGGGGAGCGTCCGGGGCTCGATCAGAACAAGCAGGGTGGTTGGGGGAACAGCGGACAGGGCCTCCAGGAAGGCAGGCTCCTCCCGGGCCCGACGGCGCTCTCGCGCGAACAGGCCCTCGACAATGACCAGACGGCAGGCGGCCAGGAAGGGCACAACAGCGCATGCCGCCTGCAATTCGGCGGGGGTCACCCGCCGTCCATCCAGGGTTACGACATTCATCGATTGCGCGGCGGCGTCCCCTACGGACCCCCGGAGTTCCATCAACGCCTCTTCGATTTCCAGCCCGTTTTCTCCATGCAAAACGATAACCATGAAAACCCCTCACCCGACAGCTACATGGAAACGGATCCCAGGCAGACCTGTGGGAAGCCGATGTGGCTGGCAATTTATCCCCCGCGCGTCTCCACAAAATATCCGCGGACCCATCCACCCGGGAGCGCTCGCACCCCCACGATCTCCAGATCCCCTGGATCCGCCCGGGTGGTGATGTGGGTCTGCAACCAGGGACCCAAAGGCTGGGCCGCAATGAGGGCCAGCACAGTCGCCAGGATCACCAGCGGCAACGCATCTCGACGCCGACGATAGGGAACCAATCCCAGGGTCAGAAAAGCGGCCAGGCCTGCGCTGGTGCCGGAAGCCACGTAGTTCGTGCCGCATCCCGGATGGATGGCCCAGTGATGCTCCCCCCGGCGTAACCGCTCCAGGGCTTCCCGGGACGCCACCGCCACAGCCTCCAGGGGCACGTTTCCGTAAATGTAAAACCCGAAGGGTGTCGAGCGGCCCGCCATCGGCCGGCCAGGGAACTGCTGGCTCAGCAGATGGATCGTTGCATGCTCCAGCGCATGGTTGCGCCGGATCCGTCGCACAGGGGTCCAATCCAGAAGAGACATCGACTCCTCCCCAGGTGAATAGAGATCATTTTGAGACACCAAACACCGGCGCGTGCTGCTTATGGCTTCACGGGCCGTGCCACTACAATCAGGCGGTGCGTGTTGGTATAAGCGGGCCAGCATGTGACCAGGGTCAACCGCTCATCCGGTGTGGGCAGAACCCATTGCAGATTGCGCTGTCGGATCTCCAGCGGCTGGCCCTTCTCCGGCACGATGTGAATCGCCTCCACCCGATAGACATAGACTCGCTGCCGGGTTTCCAGATGGATAAGATCCCCCGGGTGCAGGCGGTAAAGGTTCGCAAACACCTTCCCGTAGATATTGTGATGGCCGATCAGGACCACATTGCCGGGCTGGCCGGGATAGGCGGAAGTGGTCAGCCAGCCGGCGGCGAACGCATTCGGCGGCTCCCAGGTGATCCATTCCCGCCCCCCCTCTCGGATCGTCGTCAGCCCCACGGGGATGACCGGGGCGTTCAGCTGGATCGCCGGCACCCGCAGGCGAAGGGGAGGTTCCGCGTCGGGCGTGGCCGCCGGTGAGGGCACGGGGAGCGTAGCGGATATGGGTTGAGATGTTTCCACAGAGGCAGGGAGCGAGGGAAGCGGTTCCGGCGCACGGGAAGACCTGGACACCGGCGCATGTTGGATGGGGGTCGCATCAGCAACCAGCGCCTGCCCGGCAAGCCCCATACCCCCCACCCAGGCCGCCAGGCCAGTCCCCACCAGGATCCAGCTTAATCCGTTGAGAAGCCTGCGGCAGCCTTTGGCCATGGCGTCTGTTCCAGGTAGCGTTCAACCATCATCAGCAGCGTTTCGTTGTAAAAGGCCATGATCGTCCGGTGGACCTCATGCCAGTGCTCCGGGGAGCCGCCCATCTCCACCATCCGGAATACGCTCTCCAGCAGGTAGCCTCCAAAATGCAGAAAGGCCCGCAACAAATCCCCTAACCCTAATCCCGCCGCAATGGCCTGCTCGGCATATCGCGCTCCGATGCGCTGGGGGCGCTGAGGATCGCGGTCGCGGATATAGGCTTGAAGCTCCTCCAGCAACTGATAACACGTTGCCTGGAAAGCCTGGGCGATCTCCCCCCGCATCCGCTCAAACCAGGGGGCCTGGGGCCCGCTTCCCCGGGCGAGCTCGAGACGGAGCTGGCCCAGGGTATACGCGATCAGCATCTGCACCCCGGGCTCCGCTCCGTGAGCCTGCAGCCAGGCCTCCAGATCCCGACGGGCGAACCGCCGGTGTCCCCCCGCCGTCCGGCGAGAGGGGATCCGCCCCGCATCCGCCCAGGCTCGAAGGGTCGCTGGATGCACGCCCAGCATCGCGGCCGCCGCTTTGAGGGAGAGCCACTCTCCCGAATAGTCCTTCTTCTCTCGCTTTGCCATCCGCAGGGTTCCTCCGCTCACTTTCAGAAGCGGGTAGATATCGCGATGGAGTGAGGGGGCCAGGCAGGCCCCCTTCGATAGCCCGCCTGCCCCCTCTCTTTCCTTCCCCCTGGCAGCAGTGCGGAGCGCCTTCATCACCCTGCATCGCCCCAAAATCCCCTGTGGGGGTTCTACGAACGAGAGGTGGCCACTGCCTGCCGGAGATAGGCCTCGATGAATTCGTCCAGCTCTCCATCCAGCACCCGCTCGACCTGGCTGGTTTCATGGTCCGTGCGATGATCCTTCACCAGCTGATAGGGATGCAGGACATAGGAGCGAATCTGATTCCCCCACTCGGCGCTCACATGCTCCCCTTTGAGAGCAGCGATCTCCGCCCGTCGCTTCTGCTCCTCCAGCTCCGCCAGGCGAGCTTTCAGGATCTTCAAAGCGGTCTCTTTGTTCTGCGTCTGGCTGCGCTCGTTCTGACACGAGACCACGATCCCGGTCGGGATATGCCGGATACGGACCGCGGTCTCATTCTTTTGCATGTGCTGACCGCCTGCGGTGGAAGCCCGGAACGTCTCAATGATGATGTCCTCCGGGCGGATTACGATCTCCGGGCTCTCGCCGATATCCGGCCATACCTCAACCAGGGCGAACGAAGTATGGCGACGGTGAGCGGCATCGAAGGGGGAGATGCGAACCAGCCGGTGGACCCCCTTTTCAGCCTTCAGATAACCGTAGGCGTAAGGACCCTTCACCAGGACCGTAGCGCTCTTGATTCCCGCCTCCTCACCGTCCACCTTGTCCAGCAGTTCGGCCTCCCACCCGCGTCGTTCGGCCCACCGGAGATACATGCGCAACAACATCTCCGCCCAATCCTGAGCGTCGGTCCCCCCTGCCCCGGCGTGGATGGTCAGGATCGCATCGTTGCGATCATAGGGACCGGACATCCACACTTCGAATTGATGGCGGCGGATCTCCTCCTCCAGAGCGCTGATCTCCCGCTCCAGATCGCTCGTCAGGGCTTCCTCTCCCTCCGCCTCCGCCAGATCCAGAAGCTCTCGCGCCTCCTGGATCCGATGGCGCAGGCGGAGCCAGCTTTCCACCTCCTCTTTCAACCGGCCCAGCCGCTTCATCAGCTCCTGGGCCCGGGCCGGCTGATCCCACAGGTCTGGCCGCGCGGCTTCCTCCTCCAGCTTCTGGATCTCCGCCAGTTTCGCCGGGATGTCAAAGACGGTCCAGGAGATCTTCCAGCGTCAGCGTCAACGCTTCCAGCCGTTCCCGTAACTCACTCATGGGTTCCTCCTCCGGTAAATAAAGGGGATTCGTAACTGCCTGTCCACTCCCTGCATCCCCATCTGACGACGATCCAGAGCCGGCCGGATGATCTGCACTGCTGACCCGGCTCATGCCCCCTTGCCCGGAACCCGGACGCGAGGTTTAATCAAACAATCCTTCCACAAAAGCATCTGCATCAAACGGCAGCAGATCTTCCAGCCCCTCCCCAACCCCGATGAATCGCACAGGCAGGCCCAATTCCCGGGCGATGGCGAAAACGGCCCCACCTTTGGCCGTTCCGTCCAGTTTCGTGAGGATCAGGCCCGTAACGCCCACCGCCTGGTGGAACTCCCGAGCCTGCGGAAGGGCGTTCTGACCAGTGGTCGCGTCCAGCACCAGCCAGACTTCGTGGGGGGCATCCGGGATCACTTTCGCGGCGACGTTCCGGATTTTCCTCAGCTCCTGCATCAGGTTGTATTTGGTGTGAAGTCGTCCGGCGGTATCCGCAAGGACGAGGTCATAACCCCGGGCCCGGGCTGCCTGCAAGGTATCAAAGAGCACCGCTCCGGGGTCGGCCCCGGGCTGGCCGCTGATGCAGGGCACTCCGGCCCGTTCCGCCCAGATCTCCAGCTGCTCCCCAGCGGCAGCCCGGAAGGTATCGGCCGCTGCCAGCAATACCCGCCGGCCCTGCTGCTGGAACTGATAGGCCAGCTTGGCGACGGTGGTCGTCTTCCCGGAACCGTTCACACCTACGACGAGCACCACCTCCAGCGGCCTCCGGCCCAGGTTCAGCGGCCGAGGATCCCCCAGGATCGCCCGCAGCTCCTGCTTCAGCAATGCCCGCAGGGCATCCGCCCGGGTGATCCCCTCCCGACGAGCCCGCTCCCGCAGGCGATCCATGAGCTCCATCGTCACCCGGACCCCGACGTCCGCCTGGATCAGCGCCGCCTCCAGGTCCTCCCACAAAGCCTCGGTGATCTCGGTCGCCCCCAGCAACTGGGCGATCCGACCGAAGGCCGCCTGGCGTGTCCGCGCCAGCCCATCTCGCAAGGATTGAAGCACCCTGCGCATCAATCGTTTTCGCTCCGTGCTGAGCTCAGATTCGGAAAGGCGAAATCCCTCCCCCACGTCGCCGCTGAAGCGGCTCCGACCCCTCGGGATTGGCGAAGGCCCAGGATGGGCGACTTCCGCCGGCCCTCGAGGTAGCCCGTCGCCCCCATCCAGCCCTTCCGTGAACGGATATGCCCCCAAGAAGAGAAGGCACCCGCGCCAAAAGTTATTCCCGTATGAATTATAAACCGGGCCGCTCAAAGCCTCCTGGCCCAACCATCCGCTCACCCCTTCCCGAAGAGCCCGGGATGGGGATCAGCGGCCCATTTCCCATAGAATCTACGCGAATAGTATGATTAGGAGCCGAAGCATTTTCCCGTGAGGAGAGCGATCAGGGACGAACGAACATGCGCCATCCGGGAGCTTCCAGAAGCTGGCTCTGGGGAGTCGGGGTGAACGCGCTGGCCGCCTGCAGCGCGCTGATCCTGGCGATATGGGCGCTGGAGCGGATTCGACCGCTTCCTCCTCTGCCCACACCGCGCCCTACGTCCACTCCAGTGCCCACGCCAACCCCCCGTCAGCCCTTCCCCTATACGGTGCAACCCGGGGACACCCTTGGGTCGATCGCCGCCCGTTTCGAGGTCCCCCTGGATGCCCTGCTTGAGGCCAACAACCTGAGCGCTGAAACGATCATCTATCCTGGACAGACCCTATGGATTCCCGCAGGCAGTCCTGCTCCTCCCCTCAGCCATCCGCCTCCCCCGACCTTCTCCTGGCCTTCCCCTCTGCCGGGAGGGATCGATCTGCAGATTCTCGAAGTGAAAGCGCCCGGGGATCTGGCCGGGGAGGCGCTGGTCCTGATCAATAAAGGGATCACCCTGAGTCTGGCGGGATGGCGGATTCAGGATGAGGAGGGGAATCGGTTTACGTTCCCGGCGCTGACGCTATGGACCGGAAGCACCGTAACCATCCACACGCGCGAAGGCACAAACACCGCCACAGATCTTTATTGGGGTCGCACAGAAGCCGTGTGGCACCCTGGTGAACGGGGCGTTCTGGAGGATCCAGAGGGCCAACCGGTGCTGGAGTTTCGCGTCCCCGGGTCTCCATAGAACGGGCACGATGAGGTCAGGCGTTGCGCGATGGATGGTTCCTGGGGGCCGAATGGCACACCTTTCAGCACCCTGTCCGGCCCCCGTCTTCAATCCGGGAGCAAGGTCACACTACATGATCCGCCAGCAGGCCACCCAGTGTTCCCGTTCTCGGGTTCCGATATTCACAAAGGGCGGTTCCTCCCGGGCGCAATAGCGAGTGGCGACCGGGCAACGCGGATGGAAACGGCAACCGGAGGGTGGGTTCAGCGGGCTGGGGACATCCCCCTTCAACAGGATCCGCTCCCGCTTGAGGGTGGGATCTGGGATGGGAACGGCGGAAAGCAACGCCTGAGTGTAAGGATGGAGGGGATTCCGATAGAGCTCCTCCCGGGAGGTCAACTCCACGATCTTCCCCAGATACATCACCGCCACCCGATCGCTCACGTGCTCGATCACGCTGAGGTTGTGGGCGATAAAGAGATAGGTCAGTTTGAACTCTTCCTGGAGTTCTTTCAGCAAGTTGATGATCTGGGCCTGAATCGACACATCGAGGGCGGATATCGGCTCATCACACACGATGAACTTTGGACGCAGGGCAAGGGCGCGGGCGATGACGATGCGCTGACGCTGGCCTCCGGAGAACTCGTGGGGATAGCGGCGGGCGTGATAGTCCTCCAGACCAACCTTGCGAAGCAGATCCACGACCATCTCAAAACGCTCCTTTGGCGTTCCGATCCCGTGCACGGCCAGCCCTTCCGCAATGCTGGCCCCCACCGGCATGCGGGGGTCCAGGGAGGAATACGGATCCTGGAAAATGATCTGCATATCCCGTCGCAGAGTTTTCAGCTCGGCCTTGGAGAGAGTGAAGATATTCCGCCCCTCAAAATAAACCTCCCCCGCAGTGGGCTCGATCAATCGGAGAATGGTGCGCCCCACGGTGGTTTTTCCACATCCGGATTCGCCGACCAGCCCCAGGGTCTCCCCGCGGCGGATCGTAAAGCTTGCCCCATCTACGGCTTTCACCCATGCCGTGATCCGCTGAAGCAGCCCCCGACGAACCGGAAAGTATTTCTTCAAGTCTCGAACGACCACGAGATCCTGATCGGTCGAGAGGTCCAGCGTGGTCTGAACCTGCATCTGAGTCAGAGTCATCCGTGAATGCCTCCCCGAAAGAACTTTTGAGGGAAAGCTCCCCCCTCCTGTGGCCCGAAGGCTGGGGGATCGGCCCGGCTCCCAAAGCCTCGAAGGAAGAGGGCCAGATGCATAGCTCCTGCCAGGGCGCTGACCTTAAGCACCTGCAATGTCATAAATGGCAGCCGGCCTCATGGATACAGCCAGCAACGAACCTGATGGCCGGGGCCGGTATGGATGAGGGGCGGGTTCTCCTCCAGGCAACGATTCCCCAGTCGGGCCTGATGCTCCAGCCGCGCCTGACAGCGCGGCGCAAAGCGGCAACCGGGCGGCAGGTTGATCAGATTCGGCACCGTCCCCGGGATCGTATCCAGCCTCGGCCTGACCACTCCCATCACCGGGATGGAACCCAGCAGACCACGGGTGTAGGGATGCTGAGGGTTTGTGAAGATGGTCTGCACGTCTGCCTCTTCAATAATCTGCCCGGCATACATCACCGCCACCCGATCACACATCTCGGCGACGATCCCCATATCGTGGGTGATAAGGATGATCGCAGTATGCATGCGACGCTGAAGTTCCCGCATCAGATCCAGGATCTGGGCCTGGATGGTCACATCCAGGGCTGTGGTGGGCTCATCGGCGATCAGCAGCTCTGGCCCCAGCGCAAGAGCCATCGCGATCATCACCCGCTGGGCCATTCCGCCGGACAGTTCGTGGGGATAAGAGTGGGCCCGGCGCTCCGGGTCCGGTATGCCCACCATCCGCAGCAGCTCAACGGCCCGCCTCCATCCTTCGACGCGGCTTACCCCCTCATGAACCTGAAAGACTTCCGCGATCTGATCGCCCACCTTGAAAACCGGGTTCAGGCAGCTCACGGGCTGCTGGAAGATCATGGAGATCCGGCTTCCTCGCAGCCGGACCATCTCGGGCTCGGGCAGCTTGAGGAGGTCGATTCCATCGAAGAGCACCTGCCCTCCGAGGATCCGCCCGGGCGGGGTGATCAGGCGCATAATGGAAAGGGAGGTCACGCTTTTTCCACATCCGGATTCCCCAACCAGACCCAGGATCTCCCCCCGCCGCACGTGGAAACTTACCCCATCCACTGCCTTCACCACACCATCCTCAGTGAAAAAATAGGTCCGCAGATCTCGAACGTCCAGCAGGATATCGCGACCGTCCCGTTGCATTGAAGCCCATTCCTCCATCGTGAGATCGGATTCCCACCCATTCGACCCTGATGGGAAAGCGGGTTCGTCCCTCCCTCCTCCCCATGGCTTGAAGGGCTTAGGGGGAGGTCAGCGTTTCAAGCGCGGATCCAGGGCGTCCCGAAGGCCATCGCCGACAAAGTTAAAGGAGAGCGAGGTCAGGAAGATACAGAACCCCGGGATAATCGCCTTGAAAGGCTGGGTCCACATATCCGCCTGGGCGTTGTTCAACATGTTCCCCCAGGTGGGAACAGGGGGCTGGACCCCGAAACCCAGGAAACTGAGGGCCGCCTCCAGGATGATCACCGTGCCCAGGCTCAGCGTTGCGCTGACGATGATGGGGGCCATCGCGTTGGGAATCATATGACGGATCACAATCTGCAGGTCCGACATCCCGAGGGCCCGTGCGGCCTCGGTGAACGTCTGCTCCCGCAGCGAGAGCACCACCCCCCGCACCAGCCGGGCGGATCCCATCCATCCGAACACGCTCAGCACCAGGATGATGATCACCACACTGCTCCATTCCCGGGTCAGGCCGGGGATCGTGACATCGCTCAGGAGGGCGGAGATGGTGAGCAGGAGGGGCAGAAGGGGAAGGGTGAGCATGAAATCCACCACCCGCTGGATGAGGTTGTCCACCCATCCCCCGAAGTAGCCCGAGATTGCTCCGATTAACGCCCCCGTGGTCTGGCTGATCAGCGTGACCACAAAAGCCACCGCCAGGGAGATACGAGCGGCATATATCAATCGGGAGAGCACATCCCGCCCCAGCTCATCCGTCCCCAGCCAGTGGGCGGGGGAAGGGCCGGCGTTCTTCAGGAGCAGATTCTGGGCATAGGGATCATAAGGCGCGATCCAGGGGGCCAGCGCGGCGATCAGAATAAAAGCCAGCAGGATCACCGCCCCCATCAGGGCCACCCGGTGACGACGGAACCGCCGCCAGACAATCAACAGGTAGCTTTCTTCCCGAACTGTAAGAAGGGCTTCCGCCTGAAGCTCTGCAGTGGCCATCCATTACCCCCTTCACTCCAGCCGGATGCGGGGATCCACGATGGTGTAAAGGATATCCGCCAGCAGATTGGCAAATACCACCAGCAGAGAAGTGATGAACAGCAAGGCCATCACCACCGGCCAATCATCCGCCTGCAGGGCGTCGTAATACAGCCGCCCCATCCCCTTGTAGTTGAAAATCGTCTCCGTGATCACCGCCCCGCTGAAAATGCCGGGGATCTCCAGGGTCAGGATGGTCACGATGGGGATGAGGGCGTTGCGCAGCGCGTGCTTCATGATCACCACCCGCTCCACCAGCCCCTTCGCCCGGGCGGTGCGCACATAATCCTGGCGCAACACTTCCAGCATGGAGGAACGTGTGTAGCGGCTCCAGCCGGCCATATACAGCAGGCTTAGCACGATGGTGGGCAGGATCAGATGAACCGCTCGATCCAGCGGGGAACCGGGCGTGGCGCCCAGCACATAGAGCAGGCTCCCCGGCTGGGGTGGGCGCAGGCTGAAGTTGTTCCCGGTGGGCAAATACGGCAAACCGAGGACCTGATGCCAGGGAGAACGGGGGCCGCTGAAGATGAAGATCATCATGAGCCCGAACCAGAAGACGGGCATTGCGGTCCCAAAGAACGCAAAGGTGGTGGCCGCATAATCCAGCAGGGAATATTGCCTCACCGCTGAATAGATCCCGATGGGAATGGCCACCAGCAGGGAGAGGAGCGTGGCAGAGGTCATCAGAAGCAACGTGTTCGGCAGCCGGAACCAGATCAGATCGATGACCTTTTGCCCCGCTGCCAGGCGCCAGGAATCGCCGAAATCGAAACGGATCACCCCGCGCGTGCACTCGGTGGCGATCTCCCGACAGCTGGTCCGCTGAAGGGATTTCAACCCTACCTCATCCAGCCAATCCTCTCCCAGCAGCCAGACGATATAACGCCAGTGCAACGGCCGGTGCAATCCAAGGAATTCCTCAATCCTTCGGATCTCTTCCGGGCTCAACCGGCTTTTCCGATCCGCTCCCAGATTGATCCCGCTTAACGGTCCCCCGGGAGCCAGGTTCATAATGGCATAGATGGCCATGGAAGAGAGAAGGATCACTACCATCATTTGAAACAAACGACGGATCAGGTAGTTGACCATTCTATCCCCCCATACTGAACCCTATTGAATTGTAGCCATTCGGCTCCACCGGATGGGCTGAAGGCCCCCTTTCCTCCAGATGTGCTCATGGATGGGCGGGGCAGGGGCAGCAGGTCCCACCGGATATCCGCCGAAGCAGTCCGCATCTACCCCTGTCATTATGTCTCATTTCATTTTACGTAGCAAACGTTAGATGGTTTGGACGTTCGATCGACAGCACTGTCCCTTCCCGGATGGGGTTTGTGGGGGTTGGCCCCATCCGGGACGCCGAACTCCGAGGGATGTTCCGGGCATCGAAGGCGCCTTGCGCAACCCCACGACCTCCAATGGAAGACAGGTAAGGTGGCCCCCGCCGAAGTTCCAATCCCCCTCCGGTTTTCTACACTCCCGATCAGCGAGGAATGGCCGTCCGACGTTCCAGGGCCCGGACCAGGAGAGAGAGCAACAGGGTCATGGCCAGGTAGAGAAGAGCCACCGTATTGTAGACCTCAAAATACCGGAACGTGCCTGCGGCCCGCTGGCGGCCCACATACATCAACTCCGGGACCGCGATGGCGGAAGTCAGGGCCGTATCTTTGAGCATGGCGATGAAATCGTTCCCCAGAGGAGGCAACACATTTCGAATGGCCTGAGGCAGGATCACAAAGCGCATCGCCTGCCAGTAGGTCATGCCCAGGCTGCGAGCCGCTTCCATCTGCCCCTTGGGGATCGACTCGATGCCTGCCCGGTAAACCTCCGCCAGATAGGCCCCGTATCCGATCGCCAGGCCGGTCACGGCCCGTCCCATCTCGCTCCGGATCAGGCGGCCCACCTGAACCAGTGGGGGTATTCCCCACGCCTGACCCGCCCCGATTAGCGCGTCACCCATGGGGGGCGCGGCTACGAAGGCCACATAAAACAACACGACCAGCAGGGGAACCCCCCGGATGAATTCCACGTAGAACGTGCTCAGGTTATAGAAAATCACACTCCGGGACACACGACCCAGGCCGGCGATCAGGCCCAGGATGAGGGCGATGGAATAGGCGATGACCGTTAATTGAAGGGTCACAGGGATTCCGCGAAGCAGAAAGCGGACAGTGGCCTGATAGTCCGGAGAATACAGAATCGCCACCACCGTCCAGAACCCAAAGGTTCCCAGCAATACCGCCCACCAGGGCCAGGTGCGCCAATCCCATCCAGCCCGTCGCGGAGGAGGGATCGAAGGCGACATGGTCCGGGTTTCCACGGAGGCCGCCATCTTCCAGGCTCCTTTAATGAGATCAGGACATCCACCGCCGGGTTCCCATTCGGGGGCGGGATGGCCCCCTCCCTCCATCCGGCCAAGCAAGATGATTGAAAAGCTCTGGGGAGGCGAGGGCCGCTTCTGTCAACCTTGCCGGCCCCGGGGAACCTGGCGGTAAACTATAAACAGAATGGGCCGCGAGATCTCCCGCGACCCATTCTGAGCAACAAGGTTTCCTTCCCTGAATAGCCTACTGCCCCGGCTTAAATTCGACAAACCACTTGCGATAGAGCCGGTCCAGGGTGCCGTTCTCTTTAAGGACCTTCAGGGCGGCGTTGAAGGGGCCGACGAGATCGCTCCCCTTGGGGAAGCAGAGGCCCAGATCCTCGCTGGTAAAGGGCTGTCCAGCGACCTTGAGCTTACCCGGATTCTGGGCCATGAACCCATCGGCGGCCGGGCTGTCGATCACCACGGCGTCCACGTCCTTCGCCAGCAGCGCGCGCACCGCCAGGTCAAAAGTGTCATAGCGCTTCAGCTGCTTCGCCTCATCTGCCACCAGCGTCTTGGCGGTCTCCTCATTGGTGGTTCCGATTTGAACCCCCACGATCTTGTCTTTCAGGTCGTCCTTGCTTTTAATGCGCTCCTCATCGGCGCGCACCAGGACTACCTGACCGTAGCGGAGGTAGGAGTCGGAGAAATCGAACTTCTGTTTGCGTTCCTCGGTGATGGTGATGCCAGAGGCAGCCAGATCGAACTGCTTCTGCTCCAGGCCGGCGAAGATCCCTTCCCAGGCGGTGGAGACGATCACGGGCTTGCAGTTCAGCAGCTTGCAGATTTCATTCACCAGATCGACATCGAAACCCACGATCTCGTTGGTCTTTGGATCGATAAACTCAAAAGGCGGATAGGTGGTGTCGCTGGCGATCTTCAACTCTCGCCCGCCCAGGTTGGGGAGCTGCGCAGCCGGAGCTGGAGTTGGGGTCAATGTGGCGGTTGGAGCTGGAGTCGGCGTGGCGGCTGGAGTGCGAGTGGGGGCCGATGTTGCCCCAGGGACAGGAGTTGGAACCGGCGTGGCGGACGGCTGACACGCAACCGCCAGGAGCGCGAAGATCCAGATGCCCCACAGCAGGCGCCTCATGGTCTCCTCCTTGACTAAGGGATAGGACTTGCGCCGTTGGGCTCCAATTCAGGAAAACAGTGGCCCCAGGAGAAGGCCAGGTGCGTAATCCCTAATGCATTCCGAGATATGCGGCCTGGACCTGAGGATTGTTTGCCAGCTCGCGGGCCGTTCCCTCCAGAACGATGCGGCCGGTCTCCAGCACATAACCCCGGTGGGCGACCTGGAGAGCCATATGAGCGTTCTGCTCAACCAGGAGTATCGTGGTGCCATGCTGATTCAGCTGTCGGATCACTTCGAAGATGCTCTCCACCAGGATTGGGGCCAGCCCCATCGAAGGCTCATCCATCAGAAGGATGCGCGGCTGCATCATCAGCGCCCGGGCGATGGCGAGCATTTGCTGCTCGCCCCCGGACAGGGTTCCACCTTTCTGATGAAGGCGTTCCTTCAGGCGCGGGAAGATCGTGAACACAAACTCCATCCGCCGCGCAACCTCGCGTCGATCCTTCACCGTGTAGGCCCCCATCTCCAGGTTTTCCCATACCGTCAGCTGAGGAAAAACCCGACGCCCCTCCGGGACATGTCCGACGCCCCGGGCCACAATCTCATGAGGGGGCAAATGGGTGATGTCTTCCCCATTCAGGAGAACGCGACCATGACGAGCCCGGACCAGGCCGGAGATCGTGCGCAGCGTGGTGCTCTTGCCCGCACCGTTGGCGCCGATCAGGGTAACGATCTCGCCGGGCTCAACCTTGAACGAGATCCCCTTCAGCGCATGGATATGTCCGTAATAAGCATGGACATCTATCAGCTCCAGAACCGCCATTGCCCCGGTTCCCGTGGTCGAGGATTTATCAGTTATCAGGGAAAAGCACAGCCCGTCCTCTCCCTGGAACTTACGTCGTTGAGTTCTCCTATGGCGACTTTGGAGGGAGACGGATCGCCTTTAGGGGCCCGTCTACCCCTCAGGTCTTCCCCTCCCGATGGCCCAGGGAGCCACGGGGGGAGAAAAACAGATCTTGAGAGCCAGCTGCGTAACTCCCAACCCTTATGCGATCGCCCCGATCGCAACCCCTCGCCCCAGATAAGCCTCAATCACCCGCGGGTTTCGTCGAACCTCCTCCGGGCTTCCCTCAGCGATCTTCTCCCCATAATCCAGCACGGTGACCCGCTCAGAGATCCCCATCACAACTCGCATCTGATGCTCGATCAGAATCACGGTGATGCCCAATTCATCCCGCAGACGTCGGATCAGCCGGGTGGTCTCGGCGGTCTCCTGAGGGTTCATCCCGGCCGTGGGCTCGTCCAGCAGGATCAGCTTCGGGCGGGCCGCGAGGGCCCGGGCCAGCTCCACCTTGCGCTGCTCACCGTAAGGCAGGTTCTTGGCCAGCTCATCGGGCGAGGCCCGCAGCCCCACAAACCGGATCAGCCGCAGTGCCTCCTCCCGCAGCTGCTGCTCCTCCCTTCGAAAGCGAGGGGTTTGAATCAGGATATCTACCGGGCTCGCCCGAAAGCGGGTATGCATGCCGACCAGGATGTTCTCCATCACCGTCATATTGCCGAACAGACGGATATTCTGAAACGTTCGGGAGATCCCTCGCGCAGTGATCTGATCCGGTCGGAGCCCAACCAGAGAACGCCCCTCGAAAAGGATCTCCCCCTCATCCGGTTTATAGATCCCGGTGATGAGATTAAAGAGCGTGGTCTTCCCTGCCCCATTGGGCCCGATGATGCTCACGATACGGCCCGGTTCCAGGGTGAAATCCACCCGGTTCACCGCGACCAATCCCCCAAAGCGCTTGGTGACTTTCTTCAATTCCAGCAGATAGGCCATTCCCGCTGCCTCCTGATGTCTCGCGGGGATTTCAATCCCGAGTGGGCCGGACCTCCGGCGCGGGGATCACCGGCGGTAGCTCTTCCTCCACCGGCAACCGCTCGGGCTCCGCATGCTCTTCCCGACCAAGGGCCTCGGCCAGCTCCATGCGATGGCGTCGCTCCGGGATGATGCCCTGCGGCCGGAGGATCATCATCAGGATCAGGAGGATCCCGAAGACCAGCCGCTCATATTTGGCGGGCTCCAGCTGGGTTGGCCACTGGCTGAGCGGGAAGTTAATGATCGGGATCACTACCCCAGCCTGGCGCAACTTGTTCAGCATGAGCGACAGGCCCTTCAGGATCTGGAGGTTCAGGATGGTCACCACCGTGGCCCCCACGATGGCGCCGGGGATGCTCCCCATGCCTCCCACGATCACCATCACCAGGACCCCGATCGATTCCATAAAGGTAAAGCTTTCGGGGTTGATGAAATATTGCTTCGCGGCGAAAATCATGCCCATCGCCCCGGCGAAAGAAGCGCCGGTGGCGAAGGCCGCCAGCTTCATCCGCACCAGGGGGATCCCCATGGCCTGGGCCGCCAGCTCATCTTCCCGGATGGCCGTCCAGGCCCGCCCCACCCAGGAGTTCTCCAGACGCCGGGCCAGCCAGATGGCGAAACCGATCACCAGGAGGACAAGGAAATAAAAATAGAGCGCATAAAGCGTGGGGTCATCCAGACGGATCCCCAATGCGTACAGCCATGGCTTGAAGAACAGCGGAGGGCGCTGCACCGGGCGGATCCCCTGGGGGCCATTGGTCAGGTTGATCGGCTTATCCAGGTTGTTCACGATTACCCGGATCACCTCGCCGAAGGCCAGGGTGACAATGGCGAGGTAATCCCCGCGCAATCGCAAAACCGGCAATCCCAGGAGGATCCCGGTGAGGGCCGCCACGCCCACCGCCAGGAAAAGGAAGAGAAAGAACCACTCCGGCTCCAGCGGGAAGCGGTTCGTCCCGAAGGCGATGTTGGCCTGGGGAGAACCGAAGATCGCCCACAGATAGGCACCGACCGCATAAAACGCCACATACCCCAGATCCAGCAGGCCTGCGAAACCCACCACGATGTTCAGCCCCAGAGCCATGGCCGCGAAGATCCCCACCTGGGTGGCCACTTCCAGAAGGAAGGTGTTCCGGACCCCCAGGATGGGGAGGAGGACCAGCAGGATGGCCAGGCCCAGAATGGCCTTCACCGCCCCAGCCAGGGGAGCGTAATAAATCACCAGCAGGGAGCCCAGGAACGCCGCAAAAGCCAGAGCAGAGACCAGGGGATACCAGACCGCATCCCGCAGCCCCGGCTGGCTCAGCCAGTTCATAAGGAGAAGGGCAGCCACAATGTAACTCAGCACGCCCACCAGATAGATCGAGCGCCCGTTCCGGATCTGGGTAATCCACTCCATCGTCTTGGCACGGAGCATCCCGCACCTCTTCGTCCTGGGAATGCGATCAGGCAAGGCTTACGCGATCGGATTATGCCTTCTGGCCCACCTGCTCGCCGAGCAGGCCGGTCGGGCGGAACATCAAAATGAGGATGAGGATCAGGAACGCGAAGATATCCTTATACTCTGTCCCAAAGGCCCCGCCGGTGAACTGCGAAAGATACGCTCCCGCGAAGCCCTCCAGGACCCCCAGGACGATTCCGCCCAGCATGGCCCCGGTGATGTTGCCGATGCCGCCCAGCACGGCCGCGGTGAAGGCCTTGATCCCGGGGATGAACCCCACATATGGATCGATCCGGCCGACCCGGATCCCAAACAGCACGCCCGTTGCTCCGCCCAGGGCCCCGCCGATGAGGAAGGTCAACATAATAATCCGATCCACATCCACCCCCATCAGGGCCGCTGTCGGACGGTCCTGGGCGACTGCCCGAATCGCCCGGCCCAGCCGGGTAGCGTTGACCACGAAGTTCAATCCGGTCAACATCACCAGGGAGGCGATGATGATGAAAATCACTTTGGCCTGGATCTGCATCTGAATCGGCTGGCCAGCAAGCGTGAAGGTAGCCAGCTGAATCTGCTGGTTTAAAATCGGGAAGGAAGGATAATTGCGATAGAAAGCATTGTTGAGCAACCCCTCAATCGCCCGCACGGCGTCCTGCAGGAAAAATGAGACCCCGATGGCGGAGATCAGGGGCACCAGGCGGGGCGCCCCTCGCAACGGCCGGTAGGCAACCCGCTCAATGACCACCGCCAGCAGGCCACTGCCCACCATCCCCGCCGCCACCGCCAGCAGGATCCCGGCCATGATCAGCATCAACGGCGCGGTCGAGGGAATGGCCAGCGCCAGCATGAGCTCTACGCCGATGAAGGCTCCGACCATGAAGATCTCGCTGTGGGCGAAGTTGATGAACTGCAGCACCCCATAGACCATGGTGTAGCCCAGAGCGATCATCGCGTAGAGGAATCCGATTACCAGGCCATCGATGGCCACCTGGGGCAGCGTGCGGATCACAAACTGGAGAAGGGTCATCCCACCCGTAACGGGGCGATTGAAGAGGGCAGCAAGGATCAGAATTACGGATCCAATGACCAGCAGGCTGATCGCCACAAAGACGAACAGCTGGATCAGCGGAACCACCAGAGCCTGGTAAAGAACGGATTGCGAGATCGCCTTGCGCATTCCGAATCACTCGGTTATGAGATTCCCTTATCCTTGATGGGATCTATGATCTCCATCGGGATTATACGGGAAGCCTCTTCCCTCCCCGTGGGCCAAAAGGTCACCGGAAAGGGACCTTCTTCGAACTTACCTCCCCGGCCCGAACAGCCGTGGGAGGAGGAGCAAAATATGGTTTGAGGCCGGGCCAATTGCCTTCGGCGACCAGCCCGGCCCCACGAGGAGGTCAACCGCATCACGCTCGCTTTGATTGGGGAGCGGACGGGACTTTTAAAAGCACTCCCCCGAGTTTCGAAGCCAGCGTTGAAGGGCCTGACTGATTGCCTGGACAAAGCGAGGCGGGAAAGGGGGATCCCCCTTCCCGCCTCGAACGGATTCCCTTACTTGACCCCGCACTTCGCCTTCAGCTCCGGCGTGAAGGGCGGCGGCGCCAGCTCCAGGGTCTTCACCAGCTGGTTCTTGCCCCAATCCTCCGGCTTCCCGGAGATCACCTTGATCACGAAATACTTGGCCTTCACCGGGTCGCCCCGTTCATCAAACGTGATCACACCGGTGATGCCCTGGAAATCTTTGGTGGCGCGCACCTTCTCCGTCACCGCCTTGCGGCTGGGCTTCTGACCGCCGGCCTCCTTGATGGCCGCCTCGATGGCCTTCAACACGATCGCCGTGGCGTCATAGGCCTGCGCCGAGAAGGGCTCGGGGTCCTTGCCGAACTTGGCCTTGTAATCCTCGATGAATTTCTTGGCCCCCTCATAGACCGTGGGCGGGGCGGCGACGGTGGTGTAATACATCCCGCCGCCGGTCACCAGCGCATCCCCGGCGATCTTGGGCAGCTCCGAGGAGTCCATGCCATCGGGGCCCAGGAAAATCGCATTGATCCCTTTCTCCCGGGCCTGCTTGAAGAAGACGCCCGCCTGATCGTAGATGCCGCCGAAGTAGATCAGCTCAGGGTTAACAGCCTGGATCGCCGTGATCAGCGGGTCGAAGTTCGCTTTCTCCTCGGTCCCTTCGAAGCCCAGGACCTTGCCCCCGAGCTCCTCGAAGCGCTTCTTGAAGAACTCGGCCACGCCCTGGCCATAGGTCGTCTTGTCATGGATCACGAAGGCGGTCTTGACCTTGAGCTCGTTGAAGGCGAACTCTGCACCCACCGCCCCCTGCACATCATCGCGGCCGCAGACCCGGTTCACCACCAGATAGCCGCGATCGGTGATGCAGGGGTTGGTGTTGGCCGGCGAGACCATGACCAGGTCGAAGTCTTTATAGGTCTCCGAGGATGGAATGGCCACGCCGGAGTTGAGGTGGCCGATCACCGCCAGGATATCCGGGTCGTTCACCAGCTGCTTGGCGTTGGCCACGCCTACATCCGGCTTGGCCTGATCGTCAAAGGGCACCAGCTCCACCTTGAAACCCAAAGCCTCGATGGGGCCTTTGAGTTGTTCGATGGCCAGCTGGGCACCGTTCTTAATGCCCTCCCCCAGGGCCGCCTGACCACCGGAGAGGGGGCTCTGGGTGGCAATCTTAATGGTTCCCTTCACCGCCGGTGTAGGAGACGCCGCCGGAGCGGCCGGTGTAGGAGACGCCGCCGGAGCGGCCGGTGTGGGAGACGCCGCCGGAGCGGCCGGCGCCGTGGTAGGGGTCGGAGAAGCCGGCGCGGCACAGGCGGCCAGCAGCAGGCTGAACACCGTCAGACCCATCAGGATCCTGGGAAACCTCATGGCCTCCTCCTTTTAGCAGGATGCTGGAAAGCGAATGAAGGGATTCTCTGATCAGGATCGTTCTCGGAGGGAAAATGCAATCCCTCGATGGATCCCTTCGGACCCGGGGGAAGGCCTCTGCAGTCCACGCCCGCCCTGTGCACCTCCTTTCCAGAACAAAGGTTTGTTTTAAATTTTAGAGAACTGCCGGACATCTGTCAAGGCCGGATAAATCCGGCCAAGCATCTGATCCCACAAAAACCAGATCTTCCTCGCCACTTTAAGTTTCGCACTGTTTGATGGTTCTCAGAGATCGGCTAAGGTTTGGCTCTCCCCCCTGGAGAATCGGAGCGGCATCCGGTTCCCACTCCGATTCGTGCGCTCACGGGGCGCTCAGGCGCTCGATATCGGCTTCCGAGACCCCCAGCGCCTGGAGTTCCTCCCGGAGATCGAACTTAAATCGCTGGAGCCAGTAAATGGGAACCTTCAGGTTGAAGAGGAAGATCTGTTCGTTGAGCTCGGCGATCCGACGGGCGAAGGCGCGCAGGGCCCGCTCCCACTCCGCTTCCACCCATTCCCGCTCCGCCCGACTTCGGGGATCCATCCTCCCCTCCAGCGCGCGCAGCATCTCCTTCCGCCATTGCATCGTCCGCTGCAGATCCTGCCGGGCGAGCTCGATCCCTCGCCGGATCGCCAGGTCCGCCTCGATCCACTCGGGGCGAGCGTCGTTCTGGCGGAGGATATGATAGGCGATGGCCAGACCCGGCTCCAGGTAGGGATTCTCCTCCAGTTGAAGCGGCTTCCCTTTCCCCGGGAGATGGTCGAACTCCCCCCGCCGGATCGCTTCCAGGATCTTCTGCTCCACCCATTCGCCCCAGTTCACCATACCCCACACCTCGCCGGTTCGACCGCTGCCCTTCACCGGAGCCGCATCTCGCTGGAATGTCCGGGGAAGACTTTCGCCTGAGGATTGATGTAAGTGGCGGCGTAGTTGACGGCCGTCGCCGCCTGGGCGAAGCCGATGACGATCAGGTTCAGCGGCTCCACCCCCTCCGGTGCCGTGATGTCCCCGGCCGCGTAAACGCCGGGCAGGTTGGTCTCCATCCGGGCGTTCACTTTAATGTAACGATTCCCCACCGTCTCCAGACCCCAGCTTTTGATCGGCCCGAGATCCGCCTTGAAGCCCAGGCTCATGATGATCGCATCCACGGGGATGACGGTCTCCTCCCCCGTCCGGTTGTTGAAGATCACCGCCTCGCGGATGTAGCCATCCGGCCCGGGGTGGACCGCCTTCAATTCGTGGAAAAGACGGATATCGATGTTCGACCGCATCAGCTCCGCGACGCTGCCCGGATGGGCGCGGAACTGATCCCGGCGATGGATCAGCGTGATATGCGCGGCGAAATCCCGGAGGTTCAACGCCCAGTCCACCGCCGTATCGCCTCCGCCCACGATGAGCAATCGCTTGTTGCGGAAGGGCCGCCGCTCAGTGACCACGTAATACAGCCCCCGCCCCTCATACTGATCGATCTCCGGCTTGCCGATCCGGTTGGGTTGGAAGGCCCCGATGCCCGCAGCGATCAGCACCGCCCGCGATGAATACGCCGACCGGTCGGTCTCCACAATCCACAGCGTGTCTTCCCGTCGTAACGAGAGGGCGCGCTCGCCCAGACAGAAGATCGGGTTAAACGTGGAGGCCTGTTCGACGAGGAGGCGCACCAGATCCTTCGCCAGGATCTTGGGGTGCCCGGGGACGTCGTAAATGAACTTCTCCGGGTAAAGGACGGCCAGCTGCCCCCCCGGCTGGGGAAGCGCATCGATGATCCGGACGCTGAGCCCGCGCAGGCCAGCGTAGAAGGCGCCGAACAACCCGGTAGGTCCCGCCCCAATGATCGTCAGATCCACCGGCTCCTCATTCCCGCGAATGGAGGCAGAAGTCATCCTTTCCTCCTCGAGGAGAGAATCCGTAAGGCGATTTGTATTATAACCTCAGGCCCAAAGTAGCTGGCCGGGGGCTTCGCCCAGTGATCAGGACTTACGCCGTTGGGCTCCCATTCGGAGCGATGGGATGGGCCCCGAAGCACCTGGGAGGAGACCCACAGCGTAGCTCCCACCGTTTATGAATTATGAATTCAAATACGAGCTGCCTGGATCCCTGGAGGGATAGATGCTCCTTTCCCGCGATCCAGAAGGCTATGGAGTGGGGGCGATCGCCCTCGACCGTCGGCCCTTCGGCCCTCCGCGAAGTTCCGCCCGAATGGCGATTCTGCGTATAATTAATGATTTAAAAAGGGCCATTAACCCGCTGAGGACCGGATAGGATGGCGACGGAGATCGAAGGGCTCCTCCAGCGTCTCAAAGCGGCGGGGGATCGGCTGGCGAGCCTTCCCCCGGAGACCCCTTCCCCGGAGTGTCTGCGACGCATCGGGGAGGAGGCCCTTCGGTTGCTGGCTCTGGAGGAAGCCGCCACCGCCATCCTGTTTTCCTATGATCCGGACCAGCACAGCCTGGATCCGGCCTCCCGGATCGCTGTGGGGGAAGTCGAAGGATTAACAGGCCCGGACTGGCCACGACCGGACGGGATGGCCGCTCGGGCCCTGGCCCGGGGCCGGCGGATCCTCTCATGGGAAGAGCCAGACATGCCGATCCACCCGGCCAAGCAGGCGGCAGGGGCCCGGATGGTCGGATGCTGGCCATTGCTCGCCGCTGGAGAACCGGTCGGGGTGCTCTACCTCTCCTGTCAGGAGGAGCGATCCTTCACCGCCCTCGAGCTGGAGGCCATGGAGCTCTTCACACGCATGGCCGCCCTGCTGCTCCGGCGCACGCAGGTTATGGAACGGCTTCAGCAGAGTCTTCATCGGGCGACGCGGGAGCTGGATGAGCTGCGCCGGATGGATCACCTCCTGAGCGCCCGGGCTGATCCCCAGGAGATTCTGGAAGCGATCCTGCGGATCGCGCTGGAGCTGACCGGGGCCCGCTTCGGCACGCTCCGGCTGGTGGATCGCCAGCGCCAGCGCCTGGTGCTGGGAGCACTGATCGGCCGCCCGCTCCTTCCGAACATCGCCTCCGAGCTGGCGCTGGACGAAACCAGCATTGTGGGATGGGTGGCCGTGCATCGCCGCTCGCTGCGCATCGATGATCTCCACGCCTCCCCATGGGCTTCGATCTATCGGCCCTGGCTGGCCGGCCACGAGATCCGATCGGAGCTCGCGGTCCCTCTGATCGGCGCCGGCGGTGAGGTGGAAGGCGTGCTGAATCTGGAGAGCCCGGAACCGGGCGCGTTCACGGAAGGGGACCAGCGGTTGCTGGAGATGCTGGCCGCCCGTGCGGTGATTGCGCTCCAGGAAATGCGATTGCTGCGGGGTATGCAGGAAATCACCGGCCAGCTGCTCCATGGCGGCCGGGAGGCGCTCTTCGCCCGGGCCGTCGCCCTGGCCTGCGAGCTGATCCAGGCTTCCGATGGGGCGATCTGGCTGATCCCACCCGCCGGGCCCCCGAACCTGGCTTTCGCCACTCACCCGGCAATGGCTGGAACCGCGGGGCTGGCGGAAGCCGTGAGCCGATCCCGTCGGCCCCTTTCCTTCGAGTCGGGCGGATGGGCCCTGGCAGTCCCTATGCTGGAACCGAATGGAACGGTCTGCGGCGTCTTCGTTGTGCATTCCTCTCAACCCCGCACCTTCACGGAGCGGGACCAGCGATTGCTGATCATCCTGGCCAACCATGCCGCCCTGGCCGTGCAGCTGACCGAGCACGTTCAGGCCCTCCAGGCAGCCCGCGAACGTCAGGCGATCACGGAGGCCTTCGCCGCGGTGGGCGACATCGCGGCCAACCTGCTTCATCGCCTGACCAACCATATCGGCCTGATCCCGGTCCGCCTGGAAGGACTCCAGGAGAAGCGGCCGGATCTCTTCCAGGACCCTTATCTGGCTTCCGTGTTCCAGGAGATCGAGAGCCGTGCCCGGGCCGCCCTGGACGCCGTCCGGGAGGCGATGGTTTATCTGCGGCCCATGGCCCCCCGCCCCGTCTCCCCTTCTTCCTGCCTGGAGATGGCCCTGCGGGACCTCCGGATCCCACCCGGCATCCAGCTGGAGATCGTGGGCATGGAGGATCTTCCCCCAGTGATGGCAGGGGAGCCGCAACTGGCCCTGGTGTTCTTCAATCTCCTGGAAAATGCGGTGGAAGCGCTGGGGGAAAGCGGATGGATCCGGGTGGAAGGCATCGCCGGGCCAGACGAGGTGATCTTCATCGTGCGGGACAACGGGCCGGGGATCCCTCTGGAGCTCCAGGATCGGATTTTCGAGCTGGATTTCTCCACCAAGCGATCGCCCAAGAAGCTGGGCTTCGGTTTATGGTGGGTAAAGATGCTGGTCCAGCGGTTCGGCGGGGAGATCCGGGTGGAAAGCGCTCCCGGCCATGGCACCGCCTTCCACGTGCGATTGCCCCGCGCTCCGGATCGCTGAGGATCGTGCCTGGTTCGGCGATGCGCTCAGGGCATGAGTTGCCTGGGCCTTCAAGGGGGACGGATCGCCTCCCTCTCCCCTTTCCACGGCCTGAAGGGCTGGCAGAGGGGAAGAAAAATCCTTCGGAGCTGGGGTTGCCTTCGACGATCTCTAACCCTGAAAATCCCCCACGAGGAAGGGGTCAAGATGGTCGCATCCTTTCCAGCGGCTTTTCCGATCGGAAAACGGGTGCTGATCGTGGAAGACGACGCAGCCTGGCGGAAGCTCCTCGCCGAGGTGTTCGAGGATCTGGGCTTCACCGTGGATAGCGTCGCGGACGCGCGGGCCGCCATCGCAATGCTGCGCGAACGAACTTACACCCTGGCGGTGGTGGATGTTTCTCTGGATCCCGAGGACCACCGCAATCGCGGCGGTTTCCAGGTGCTGGACGCCCTGGCGGCCCATGAGCCGCCCATTCCCGCTATCGCCTTAACGGGCTATGCGACGGTGGAAATGGCGGTGGAGGCCCTGACCCGCCATCGGGCCGCGGATTTCCTGCGGAAGGAAACGTTCCAGCGCCGGGCTTTTATGGAAGTTGTCGCCCGCCTGCTCCAGCAGGAGCGGGCCTCGCCCGGACGCCCTCCGGCGACTTCCCTCCCCGCTCGCCCACGAGCCTCCCCGGCAGGCCCGCGGGTGCTGGTGGTGGAGGATGACCCGGGCTGGCAGGACCTCTATCAGGAGCTCCTCACCGAGCTGGGCCTATCGTGCGAGACCGCGCCGTCCTATGCAGAGGCGCTGGCATGGCTCGAACGGGAGAGCTTTGCCATGCTGATCGTCGACCTGCAACTGGCCAGCTCCATGAACCCCTTCGGAAATCGGGACGGCCTCCGGCTGTTGCAGATCGCCCGGCGGCGCGGGCTTCCGACGATTGCGGTAAGCGCCACGGCCTCTGCGGATGAGGTGGAAATGGCCTATCAGAGCCTGGGGGTTTTCGCTTTCTTTGACAAGGCGGCGTTCAACCGGCGGACCTTCCTGCAGTTCGTCCAGCAGGCCCTGAGCAGCCGCCCGACTTCCTCGACGCCCCATCCGGTGAAGGGCCTCTCACCGGAAGACCAGGCCGCCCTGGCCTCTCTGACACCCCGGGAGCGAGAGGTACTGCGCTGGATGGCCCACGGGCTGACCAACCGGGAGATCGCGGAGCGGCTGGTGGTCTCTCCGAACACGGTGAAGAAGCAGGTCGACAGCATCCTGAGCAAGCTGGGCGTCCACACCCGCGCCGCTGCGGTGCGCAAGGCCATCCTAGGCGGACTGCTGGAAGATTCTCCAGGTGATCCCCATGCCTCGCTTCAGTGATCAGAGCCATCGAGATATGATAAAATTCGTTTAGAATCCATCGAGGGCTCCGAATGGCGTTCACGGTCACCGATTTCCACGATCTGGTACGGTTGCTGGAACAGCATGAGGAGTGGAGGAAGGAGCTGCGCCGCCTGCTCCTGACGGATGAGTTATTGAATCTTCCGGATACAGTCCAGGAGCTCCGGAAGGAGGTGAACCGTCGCTTCGCCGAGCTGGCCCGTTCGATCCGCGACCTGAGCAAAACATTCACCGCCCATCGCCAGGAGTTCCTGGCCCACCAGGCGCAGACTGAGGCCCGCTTCGCCGAGCTCAGCGCCGAAGTCCGGGCCCTGGCCGAAGCCCAGCGGCGACACTACGAGGAGTTCACCGCCCAGCGTGCCGAAACCGATCGCCGCTTCGCCGAACTGGCCGAAGCCCAACGGCGCACGGAGGAAACCCTCAACCGCTTGGCCGAGGCCTTCACCACCCACCGCCAGGAGTTCCTGGAATACCGGACGGAGACCGATCGCCGCTTCGCTGAGCTGGCGGAAGCCCAGCGGCGACATTACGAGGAGTTCATCGCCCACCGCGCCGAAACCGACCGCCGCTTCGCCGAGCTCAGCGCCGAGGTCCGGGCCCTGGCCGAGGCCCAGCGCCGCACCGAAGAATCCCTAGTCGCCCACCGCGCCGAAACCGACCGCCGCTTCGCCGAGCTCAGCGCCGAAGTCCGGGCCCTGGCCGAGGCCCAGCGCCGCACCGAAGAATCCCTAGTCGCCCACCGCGCCGAAACCGACCGCCGCTTCGCCGAGCTCAGCGCCGAAGTCCGGGCCCTGGCCGAGGCCCAGCGCCGCACCGAAGAATCCCTAGTCGCCCACCGCGCCGAAACCGACCGCCGCTTCGCCGAGCTCAGCGCCGAGGTCCGGGCCCTGGCCGAGGCCCAGCGCCGCACTGAAGAGATCATACAGCAGATCCTCCTGCGTCAGGAGCAGTTCCAGCGCACCCTGGATCGATTCGGGCAGACGATCGGGGTGACGGTGGAAGGACAGATGGTGGAAGCGCTGCAGCGCTATCTGCGGGAGCGCGGCTATGTCCTCCTGGAGCCCATCACCACCCTGTCCATCGATCAGATAGGAGAGCTGGATGGGGTTGCACGGGTCCGCGGGCCGGATGGGAACGAGGCCTGGGTGCTCGTCTCGGTGAAAGCCCGCGTCAGCCCCCGCGCGGTCCACGAGTTCGTGGAGCTGTTACGAAATGCGAGGGTGCTGCAGGCCCTGCAGGCTTATGGCATATGGGGGACGGTGCTGCCCATGATCTTCGGCGTGACCCTTGACCGTCGTGCCCTGGAGATCGCCCGGGAGACCCGGGTGGGTCTTCTGTTGCAGGCCCAGGGGGAGCTGATCGCTCCCCAGGCCTGGATCCTGGAGGCACCCGGGCAATCTTGAAAGAGTCCTTAGATCCATGGTTATGCCTCCGAATGGCGAAGAAGGGGAGAAGTAGGCCGGAACGGCGCCGCCAGAGCGGCGGGGTCGTGGGCTGAGAGCCCCGCTCGGCGACCGCCGGCTGAAGTTCGCCCCGGAGCTGGAGCGGCGAACCGGAGGGGGATTCCCCGGCATCCGCAGTAGTCGCTCCCGGAGAGCCCGCCGTTATCCGGGCTGCCCATGGGGACGCTCGACCATGGGCTCATGAGGGGGTCTGGGCCGGATGCGCCCAGGCCAAGCAGGGTGGTACCGCGGGGGATTCCACGCCCTCGTCCCTGAGAGGGATGAGGGCGTGATTGTTTTATGGAGAACCCGTGTATATCCTCTCCGGGAGGGAGGAACGGAATGATCACCACCGATGAGCTGGAGCGCTTACAGGAGGAGGCGTTGCGGGCCCTGGAGGCCCTGGACAGCGAGGAGGCGCTCCGGGCCTGGTATGCCGGTTATCTGGGGCGGCGGAGCCGGCTGATGGAGACGTTCGCCCAGCTGGGGACGCTGCCGAAAGACCAGCGGCCGATCATCGGGCGCAAGGCCAATGAGGTGAAAGAAGCCCTTGAGGCGGCCTACGCGGCCCGCCTGGAAGCGATCCGCCAGGCGGCGCTGCGCCGGGAGCTGGAGGCCCCACCCCTGGATGTCACCCTGCCCGGCCGACCGGTTCGCGCCGGCCGTCTTCACCCGGCCACCCGGACCCTGCGGGAGATCGTGGCCATCTTCGCCGAGATGGGTTTCCAGGTCTTCACCAGCCGGGATGTGGAGACCGACGAATACAATTTCCAGCTGCTCAATATCCCGCCCCATCACCCGGCCCGGGATATGTGGAGCACCTTCTACACGGACCGGGAGGGGGTGATCCTGCGCACCCATACCTCGCCGGGCCAGATCCATGCCATGCGGGCCTTCTGTCCGGAGCCGGTGCGGGTGATCCTCCCCGGGATGTGCTACCGCTATGAGCAGATCACCGCCCGCTCCGAGATCATGTTCCATCAGGTGGAAGGGCTGGCGGTCGGGGAGCGGGTGACCATGAGCGACCTGAAGGGCACGCTGGCGGACTTCGCCCGCCGGATGTTCGGGCCGGAGCGCCGGATCCGCTTCCGCCCCTCTTATTTCCCCTTCACGGAGCCCAGTGTGGAGGTGGATATCGATTGCATCCTGTGTGAGGGGCGCGGTTGTCGGGTGTGCAAGTTCACGGGATGGCTGGAGATCGCCGGAGCCGGGATGGTGCACCCGCTGGTGCTGGAGAACGGGGGCTATGATCCCCGCCGCTTCACCGGATTCGCCTTCGGCATGGGGCCGCAACGGATCACCATGCTCAAACATCGCATCGATGACATTCGATATTTCTGGGCCAACGATCTGCGCTTCCTGGAGCAATTCGGATGAAGATCTATCGGGTTTCCCCGGAGGAAAAAGAACAGATCGCCGGGCTCCTGGCCACGGCCCTGGCCGGGGAGCCTGATGTGGTCTTCGCTTACCTTCATGGGTCCTTCATGGAGGCGGATACCTTTCGGGACATCGACGTGGCGGTCTTTCTGGATCCAGTGCCGATGGTGCTCTGGCGCCGCGAGGGCGAGCTGGCGGACCGGCTGGAAAAGGCCCTGCATCGGGCGGGCTTCAAGTTCCCTGTAGATGTCCAGACGCTGAATCGGGCGCCGCCCGCCTTCCGCGCCGCCGCCATCCGACCCCGGGGGATCCTGTTCTGCCGGGATGAGGATCGGCGATCGGATTTCGAGGCGGCCACGTGGTCTGAGTATTTCGAGGTCCGCCGCCTGCACGAAGGATACCTGCGGGAGGTTCTCTCTTTATGATCCGCTATCGAAGGGACCGGCTGCGCCCGTTGATCTCCGCGCTCCTGGAAAGCCGGGATCGCCTTGCCTCGCTGGCTCAGATGGGCTTTGAGGAGTTCATCGGAGATCCTCACTGCTCTGGAAGTGCCCGTTATCATCTGATCGTGAGCGCTGAGGCCGTGGTCGATATCGCCCATCATCTGATCGCTCAGAACCGGTGGCGAACTCCAGAAATCTATGGTGAGGCTGTCCAGATCCTGGAGGAGCGCCAGGTCATCTCTCATGAGCTCGCTCAACGTTTGCAGGGGCTGATCCGCCTTCGAAATCGCCTGGTCTATCGCTACTGGGAAACGGATGACCAGGCGGTCTTCGAGGCGATCCCAGAAGCCCTGCGGGACATCGAGGATTTCATCCGTGCGATCGGGGCTTCCGCCGGGCTTGCTTCCGAGGCCTGAACGATGGTGGATCCTGCGCCCGGATGGATCCGATTCGGGCCCTGCTCCAAACAGGGGGCTTTCTGTTCGCAGCAGAGCACGTCCATGCTCGCTCTTTTCCTGGGAACGCCTGTAACGGGCGCTTCGTGCTCGACCAAAAACTGTTACTGGAGGGATGCGGGATGCGGGTTCCATTGCGCTGGCTGCGGGAATACGTGAAGGTGGATCTCACGCCGGAGGAGCTGGCGGAACGGTTGACCATGGCCGGCCTGGAGGTGACCGCCATTGAGCGGTTCGGGATCCCCGGCGCGCCCCTGGAGTGGGACCGGGAGCGCATCGTCGTCGGGCAGATCCTTCGAGTCGAACGCCACCCCAATGCCGATCGCCTGCTCCTGGCAACCGTGGACTACGGCCGGGGGGAGCCGAAGGTGGTGGTCACCGGTGCCCCGAACCTCTTCCCCTTCCTGGAGCGCCCGCTCGAGCGGCCGCTGAAGGTGGCCTTCGCCCTGGAAGGGGCAACGCTTTACGATGGCCATCAGCCCGGCTGGGTGAAGATGACCCTTCAGGGCCGCGCGATCCGGGGGATTTACTCCGATGCAATGGTCTGCTCGGAGAAGGAGCTGGGGATCTCGGAGGACCATGAGGGGATCATCCTGCTGGACCCGGAGGCGCCAGTGGGGATGCCCCTGGCGGATTACATGGGCGACGTCGTGCTGGACATCGATCTCACCCCCAACCTGGCTCACGCCTTCTCGATCATCGGGATCGCCCGCGAGGTGGCCGCCCTCACCGGCCGGCGTCTCCGGTATCCCCCCACCACGGTGAAGGCCCTGGGCCCGGCCGTCCGCCGCCTAATGGGGATCCGCATTGAGGACCCCCAGGGATGTCCGCGCTATTCCGCGATGGTGATCCAGGATATCCAGGTCGGCCCTTCCCCCTACTGGATGCAATGGCGTCTGCGGCTGTGCGGGCTTCGCCCGATCAACAACATCGTGGATATCACCAACTATGTCATGCTGGAATGGGGCCAGCCGCTCCACGCCTTCGATTACGACCGGCTGGTGGAGCGCGCCGGCGGCCGCCCGCCCACGATCATCGTCCGCCGCGCCCGGCCCGGCGAGCGCATCCGCACCCTGGATGGGGTGGATCGAACGCTGGATCCCGAAGATCTGCTGATCTGCGATGAGGCGGGGCCCATCGCCATCGCCGGAGTGATGGGCGGGGCCGAGACGGAGGTCACGGAAGCCACCCGGGCTGTCCTTCTGGAATCGGCGAACTTCGATTTCGTCTCCATCCGCCGCACCGCCGCCCGCCACCGGCTGCCCAGCGAGGCCAGCGCCCGCTTCGGCCGGGGGATCCACCCGGCCCTCACCGTGCCCGCCGCTCAGCGAGCGGCCGCCTTCATGCAACGGCTGGCGGGAGGCCTCGTGGCCCGGGGGATCGCCGATGCCTATGTGCGGAAAGCCCGGCGCGTGGTGATCCCACTCTCCGTTGAAGCCGTGGAGCGGGTCCTGGGCTTCTCGATCCCACCTCGCCAGATCGAGCGGATCCTTCGCTCCCTGGAATTCCACGTGGAACCGATCGCGCCCTCCCGTCGCCGGAGCCGTCGCCCATCGCCGCCGACGGCCTGGCGGGTGACCGTGCCGGATCACCGGCTGGATTGCAGCCGGCCGGAGGACCTCGTCGAGGAGATCGCCCGGATCTGGGGCTACGATCGGATCCCGGAGACCCGTCTGCGGGATCCCCTGCCGCCCCAGCGAGGAAACCCCGCCTGGGCCTTCGAGGAGCGGGTGCGGGACATTCTGGTCGCCTGCGGGCTCCAGGAGGTGATCACTTATTCCCTGATCCACCCCGACGATGAAGCCCGTCTGACCCCCCCTGGGGTCGCGAATCCCTACACGGCCCTGGAATATATCCGCCTGATCAACCCGATCAGCGAGGAGCGCACGGTGCTCCGCCACACGCTGCTCCCCGGCCTGCTGCGCACCCTGGCCGCCAACCTGCGGTTCCGGGAGCGGGTGGCCCTCTTCGAGGTGGGGAAGGTCTTCCTTCCGGTCCCGGGTGCCCCACTGCCGGAGGAGCCGCGGCGCGTGGGGCTGGCCCTCACCGGCCCTCGGGATCCGGCTTCGTGGCTGGCGGTGGATCGCGCGCCGATGGATTTCTTCGACCTGAAGGGGATTGTGGAGACCCTGCTGGAACGGCTTCACATCCCGGAGGCAGTGTTTGAGCGGGCAGAGCATCCGACGCTGCATCCAGGCCGCGGGGCCGAAGTGAAGGTGGGAGGGCGTTCCCTCGGGATCCTGGGAGAGTTGCACCCGCTGGTGCGCCGGATATGGGAGCTGCCCGACCAGCCGGTTCTGGTGGCGGAGCTGGATCTGGAGGCCCTGCAGGCGCTGACGCCGCTGGCCCACGTCTTTGAGGCGGTGCCCCGAGTGCCCCCTGTGGTCGAGGATCTCGCCTTCATCGTTCCGGAGAGCGTGCCGGCGGCGGCCCTGGCGAGGGTGCTCCGGGAGGCCGGCGCCCCCCTGGTACGCGAGGTGCGCCTCTTCGATGTCTATCAGGGAGCGCCCATCCCACCGGGCCACCGGAGCCTGGCGTTCACCGTGGTCTATCAGGCCGAGGACCGCACCCTCACAGATCGCGAAGTCGCCGGGTTGCGGGAACGGCTGATCCGTGCGGCGGCGGAGCGGCTGGGGGCGGTTGTTCGGCAACGAGAGGAATAAAGTCGAAATGATGGAAGAAGAACGCTGGCTTCGTATGGAACTGCGGGTTCTCCAGATCCGTCCTCGACCCAGCTGTCCGGTATGCGGGGCCTCGCCGGCGCACCCATGGGGGATCTCTGGGAGCAGGGCGGGCGGCTTCACCGCCCGCCCTGCCCTCGAACAGAGCCGGGATCCGCTCAATGACAGCTACAGCTCCCGCCGGAGGGCGCAGCGCCGCCCTGGGTACGGAAGGAATGGCCACATCCACAGGTCGCGATGGCGTTGGGATTGTGGATCTGGAAGCCGCCGCCCATCAGGGCATCCACATAGTCGATGGTGGAGCCCCACAGATACATCGCGCTGATGGGATCCACCAGGATGCGGATTCCATGGCTTTCGGTCTGGTGATCCTCCGCCTCCGGCTGGGCTTCGAACCCCATCCCATACTGCAGGCCCGCACATCCCCCGCCGGCGACGAACACGCGGAGGAAATACCCCTCCAGGTTCTTCTCGGCCATAATCTGCCGCAGCTTCCGGGCGGCCCCCTCCGTTAGGGCCACCACCGGAGTCTCCACCTGGACCCCCTCCTCCTGCATGAGCTCTTCCGCCATCGGACGCCTCCTGGAAGGCGAAAATCCGGCTCCGATTTATGATACAACATTCTGTCATAATTGACACCTGCGTCAGGGCAGGCCCAGGGCTTTTCGAAGATCTTACCCATCCAGACAGGCGGTGGAGGGAGAAGGTGGGGGGACACCCCCCGCAGCCCCCCGGCAGGGGGCAAAAGCCCCCTGCACCCCCCATCTCTCAGAACATAGAAAAGCCCTGGGGCAGCCCAGGGCTTTTCAATGCTGGACGGATGCCGTTCAGCTCCCACCCGGGAAGCGGGATGGTCTTTTCTCCCCTTCCCGGAGCCCATCCTTATCCATCCCGCACCATGGTGGGGTAGTATCCCCGATCACGCATCTCCTTCCACAGGCGCTCCAGAGCAGATTCCTCAATGATGACCAGGTTAGGCCCCAGCCAGCCCAGGATGGCGGATTCCAGGGAGGTAGCCGCGAGAAGCTCCTGCAGGATCAACGGATCCCCAGTCTCCAGGAGGGTGACATTCTCGAACACCTGCACCCGGCTCAGACGTGCCCATGTCTCCTGGAGCGCCCGCTGCAGACTGGAAGTGGGTGGCAGGCCCGAGGCCTCAAAGAGCGCCAGGATCTCCTCCGGCCGATACCCTTCCCGGAGCACCTTCTCGATCCGCGCCTCATCCAGAGTGAACACGAACGGAGAGCCCATCGGCCGGCCCAGACGGCCCGAGAGCCCCAGCAGACGGGCGGACTCCGGACCTGGCCGCACCGACCAGGTCCGCTCATCCAGCCATCGGGTCTCCGGTAGAGAGACCCGTTCCAGCACCCCTTCCGCCGTCGGGGCACCCGGGCCGGTTTCCCCCCGGATCCAGCGGCGGCCGCGCGGCGTCAAACGGAATGCCCGGAGAGCGTCCCCTTCATAAGCCAGGGCCACCGCTCCCAGCCAGAACAGCGATCCCTCGAGATATACCCGCACGTGATCGGCGAGAAGGAGCGGCTCCTGAACCGGATGGCCGCGGACCAGCCGCCAGGGCCGGTCGAGAGACGGGCCCGCGAATCCCGGCGGCTGCGCAGCCTCCAGCGCCCGGACTACATCGGTCCATTCCACCCATTCGTCGGGCAATCCATCCAGCAGGCGGATCAGGGCCTGCCGGCCCAATCCCCATTCGTAATAGAGCCGTTCCATTCCCCCGGCCCAGCCAATGGACCGCAACAGGCGAACGGTTGGATCCCGGCGCTGAAGCCAGAGGATTTCAAACAGGGTGACGCCGCTCCGCCACAGGTGCCACAGCCGATCCATAATCTCTCCATCGTCCAGCTCCCCCAGGGCCGGCGAGGCCGGGAAGCTCTCCCCCAGAGGCGCACCGGAAAGCCGCCACATGGCCTCCACCAGGAACGCCGCCCCCTCCCAGGGCAACCCGATCCGTTCCATCATCGCCTCGACGGTATTCGGGGCCAGCCAGTGCACCGGCACCGTTATCCACTCGTAAGGGGGAGGACCCCATGGATAGCGGGCGAGGAGGGCATCCACCTCCTCTGGATCATGAGGCCATCCCCACAACCAGGGGAACATGCTCGCCCGGGGATGCACCCGCAGGGTGATCCCGATGCGCTGGGGAAGTAGCCCACGACAGGCCTCGCGCAGCAGCGAGGCGATGGGCGGTGCCGTCACAATCCGGTCCGGTGGGAAACCGCGATAAACCGTGATGGGGAACACGGGAGCCGGGAGCGCGGAGACCTCCAGGGCCGCAAGGAGATGGGCATGGGGGCGCGGCCGTGTCTCATGGCCCAGGGCGCAGGGGATCAACCACCCCTTCCGGATCGCCCGGTTCCAGATCTGCCGGAACGCCCGGCGCTCTCCGCCCGTCCAGCGGATCCACCGCGTTTCGAGGTCCTCCAGATCCACCCGCTCGCTCCCCAGCAAACGGATCAGCCCCAGGAGGCCCTCCAGCTCCGGGTCCAGCTCCTCCCGCCACAGCCCCAGCCGGAAGTAAAGGAAAAGCCGGGCAGCCAGCCGGCGCGCCAGCTCCGGCTTGCGCCCGCGGGGGAGCGGCCATCCCCGAAGGCGGGCCAGGCGGAGCAGCTCCACCGCCGTCCGCTGTTCCAGCTGGGCTTCCAGCCGCCGCAGATCCTCCAGGTCCTCCTCCGGAGCAGGCCCGATATCCAGCACCAGCGCCAGCCAGGCCGCCACCTCATGGGCGCAGGGTTTGCTGCTCCGGCACCCGCAGCCCCGCTCCCGAAGCGCCTCCAGACGGACCTCCCCCGCAGGGCGGGGGCGCCGCCATTTCATTTCCCTGGAAACGCCCGCGGAGGCCTTCGATTGGGATGGAGGGGAAACCGTCGCGAGGAGCATATCCCCATCCCCGGAGCGCCAGTGGATCCAGCCAGCGGACCACAGGCGGAATGCTTCGATGAGGAGCGAACGGGGGAATCCATCAAGCCAGCGATCCACGCCCATTGGAGGAAGGCCCTTGCCCATCGGAGCGCGACCCGGGCAGAGAACGATACCATGCCGGAACATCCACGACGGCAGGGTGATAGGCGGGCAGTTCCTCTGCTTCGAGGATCTCATAGCGATAGCCCTGCTCCGTCAGGAACAGCTGGCGTCGGGCGGCGTAATCCTGATCCACGGTATCCCGGGTCACCAGGGTGTAGAAATGCGCCAGGACCCCATTCCGCTTGGGGCGGAGGATCCGGCCCAGACGCTGGGCTTCTTCCTGGCGCGATCCGAAAGTCCCCGAAACCTGGATGAGCACATTGGCATCCGGGAGATCGATGGCGAAATTGCCTACCCGCGAGACCACCAGGCGGCGGATCTCCCCCCGGCGCAGCTGATCGAAGAGCCGCTCTCGCTCGACCACCGGCGTGCGGCCGGTGATCAGCGGGGCGCGGATCGCCCGGGCGATCCGCTCCAGCTGATCCAGATAGTGGCCGATGATCAGCACGGTGTCTTCCAGATGCTTTTCCAGCAACTGATGGACCACGGGCTCCTTGGCCCGATTGGTGGCCGCCAGGCGATACCGCTCGTTTTCTTCCGCCGTAGCGTATCGAAGTCGATCCTCCGGTCCCATCGGAACCCGGATCTCGTGGCACTCCACGGCGGCGATCCAGCCCCGCGCCTCCAGCTCCCGCCAGGGGGCCTCGTAGCGCTTGGGGCCGATCAGGGCGAATACCTCCCGCTCCAGGCCGTCCTCCCGCACCAGCGTAGCGGTCAGGCCCAGACGTCGCCGGGCCTGGAGATGCGCCGTGATGCGGAAGACCGGCGCGGGCAGCAGATGCACCTCATCGTAGATGATCAGCCCCCAGTCCAGGGCGTTGAACAGGCGGAAATGGGGGAACTGGCGGAGAAGGTCTTCCTCGAAATCCCGCCGGGGACGGTGGGTGAGGATCTGATAGGTGGCCACCGTCACCGGACGGATCTGCTTCCGATGGCCGGTGTATTCCCCAATCTGATCCGGGCTCAGATCGGTCTTATCCAGGATCTCAGCGATCCACTGACGGGCGGCCACTGTGCTGGTGGCGATGATCAGCGTGGCCGTCTGCAACCGGGCCATCACCCCCAGGCCCACAATCGTTTTCCCGGCCCCACAGGGGAGCAGAATCACCCCACTCCCTGCCTGGAGGAAGGCCTCAACAGCCTCCTCCTGATAAGGCCGCAGGCGGAACGGCTCGCCCGTCGAACGGGAGACCGGGCGCAGGCGCAGATCCAGGCGCGCCCCCTCGATGTATCCGGCCGCATCCTCCACGGGATAACCCAGGTAAAGAAGCGCCTGCTTCAGATGTCCGCGGGCCCGGGGTTCCACCTCCACCCGATCCCGGATTGGGCCCCCCGGAGCCGTTCGAAGGAAGGGGGCCACCACCGATTGACCCGCGGCCCATGCCAGGAGCGCCGGGTCCTCGGCGACCAGCCAGAGCCGGCCGTTTTCCATCTCCAGGCGAAACTGTCCATAGCGAGCGATCCACGCCTGGATCTCCTGACGAAGCGCTTCGGGGACATGGCCCCCGCTGAACCGCTCGAGATCAGCCAGGATCCCCTCCGCCGTGAGGCCCAGGGCCGCTGCATTCCATATCGAGAGAGGGGTGATCCGATAGACATGGATCGGCCCGGCGCTCCGCTCCAGATCCGCGAAACGGGCCAGGGCATCCCGGGCCCGCTCATACTCCGGATGCCGGGTCTCCAGCCAGATGGTTCGATCGGTCTGGATCGTGATCGGGAAATCGAGGCGGATCGCCATGGGCCACACCGGAAAAGGATCAGGCTATTTATTTTCACCCGCCTTCGGGGATTTCGCAAGGCTTCTCTCCGCAGGTTCAGGGCTTTTCGAAGATCTTACCCATCCAGAGAGGAGGCGGAGGGAGAAGGTGGGGGGACACCCCCCCCAGCCCCCCGGCAGGGGGCTTTTGCCCCCTGCACCCCCCTATCTCTCAGAACATTGAAAAGCCCTGCCGCAGGTTGCATGGTTTTTGAAAAAATAGGGGCTGAGCAGGGCGCCTTCAATACCCTGCTCAGCCCCAGCGCCTGTATGGACAACGGATCACCCGACTATCAGGAGCGATCCGCAACCGCCCGATACACGGCCACGGTATCTTCGGCGATTCGCTGATGCGTGAACCGCTCCAGGACCCGCTGCCGGCCTTTCTCCCGCAGGGACTGGTAGAGCTGGGGGTCTTCCATCAGACGACGGAGCGCTTCCCGCAGAGCGTCCTCCCGATCCTCCGGGAACACGAGCCCGGCCTCCCCGATCACCCATGGGATCTCCCCGGCCGAGGAGCCGATGACCGGAACCCCGCACGCCATTGCCTCGATCAGCACCCGGCCGAATTGCTCGGTCCAGTTCCGCCGGGTTCGGGAGGGAAGCACCAGCACATCCAGGCTCCGATAGACCTCCGGCATGCGTGTGGATGGCGAGGGGGGCTCAAACGAGACGCGGCCGGAGAGCCTCAAGCGTTCCGCCAGCTGGCGCAGGGCCGGCCCTTCCGGGCCACTCCCGATCACCCGTATCCGCCAGTCTCCCGGAAGCCCTGCCGCCGCCCGGAGCAGGAGATCGATGCCTTTCTCGGGAACCCACCGGCCCACGTAGCCGATGGTGAAGGGACGGGGCGGTCGCTCCGTTGCCGGCGAGAACAGCTCCGGATCCACGCCCACCTGGGGGATCACCGCGAGAGGCCCGGCGTATCCTTTGGCCCGCCAGACCCGGGCGGCCGTCTCGCTGCCCACGATCGCCGCGTCGGCGGATCGGAGGACCTCCCGTTCCCACCAGCGGAAGGGCAGCGGATAGCGGCGGAGGAGGTTCTGCCATGAGAAGAAGATCACCCGGATCCCCATCCGCTTCGCGATCCGGACGGCGTGCCAGGTCGCCAGGTTATAGGGCTCCTCCTCGATGTGCAGGAGATCCGGCCGCAGGGCGCGCAGGCGCCGGCCCAGGTGGGGATAGAAATGCAGGTGGAAGTGCCCATTGAAAGCGATGGGCTCCACCAGCAGGGTATAGCCCCGGGTGTGCGCCCGCTCCAGGGGAAGCACTCCCCGTTCATCCCGCCAGGCGGGAGGGACGAGCACCACCAGCTCGATGTCCTCGTGGCGCGCGATCTCCTCCGCCTTGCGTTGATAGGTCCCCACGACCAGGGCTTTGGAGAGCAGGACCACCCGCATGGAGCTCCTCAAGCGTTGAGAGAATCATCCCGCCCGGATCCGCAGGGTTGTGTAGGGCAACTGCAAGCAGTTGCCCTACTCCCCTTCCCACGCGGTGAGCGCATCCAGGCGCTGTTTCACCTCTTCCGGCATGGACCAGCCCACGGCGCCGAGGAGCTCATGCAGCTGCTCGATGGTGCTGGCCCCGATGATGGGGCTGGTCACCACCGGGTTGCTCCGCACCCAGGCCAGGGCGACCTGAGAAGGGGTTTTGCCGAGCTCACAGGCGATCCGCTCCACCTCCTCCAGAATCCGCCACGCCCGCTCGCTCCGGAGGTAACGCGAGAGCCATTCGCTGACGGCCCCCCGGCTGCCGGAAGGAGGTGGGGCATCTCGCCGGTACTTCCCGGTGAGGAAACCGCCCGCCAGCGGACTGTAAGGGATCACGCCCAGGCCCTGATCCCGACACAAAGCCATCAGCTCCCGCTCGAACTCCGCCCGATGGAGCAGGTTGTAATGCGGCTGCAGGCTATCGAAGCGTGCCCATCCATGCTTATCACTGATCCACAACGCCTTGCAGAGCAGCCATGCCGGGAAGTTCGAGGCCCCGATATAGCGTACCTTCCCCTGCCTCACCAGATCATCCAGCGCGCGAAGGGTCTCCTCAAGGGGCGTTTCTTCATCCGGCCAGTGGACCTGGTATAGATCGATGTAATCGGTCCCCAGGCGGCGGAGGCTTCCCTCCACCGCTTCCATAATATGCTTTCGGGAGAGCCCCTGGTCGTTCGGGCCCGGGCCCATCGGCCCGCGCACCTTCGTGGCGATGACCAGGGCCTCACGCCGCCGCCCCTTCAGCCAGCGGCCGATGATCTCTTCGGTGCGCCCAGCCCATGCCCCTGGAGCCCAGTAAGGATAGATGTCAGCCGTATCGATGAAATTGACGCCCGCATCCACGGCGGCGGAGAGGATCCGATGCGCCGTGGGCTCATCCGCCGTCCAGCCAAAGGTCATGGTGCCCAGACAAAGCACTGAAACCTTCAGGCCTGTTCGGCCCAGCGTCCGATATTCCATGGCTGTCCTCCTGCACGGTGGTTTAATGAAGTTTTCGAGGTCCCAACCATGGGCTTACGGCCCTGAGCCCGGCCAGGGACGAAGCGACGGGCTTCCCCGTGGGGTGCCCAGGAGGATCCCGCTGCTCCTTCCTGGCCCTCTGCCCTCAGCGCCTGGCGACGCGGACCTCCCGGGATAAGGCGCTATGGCTCCACCCGCACACTTTGATCCCCGAAGGCATCCGCCCGGGGTCCCTGAGCAAGAAGGGATCGCCAGACCTCCGGGATCACCGTGACCCGACCGTTGCGGTCCAGACAGATATGTCGGGTCCAGCCTGTGGCCAGGCGCTGCCCGGTGTCGGCGTTGTGCACCGCGTAACCGAAGGTGATGGCGCGGCTGCGAACCTCCTCCACCCAGGTCCGCACGGTGACGCGCTCGCCGTAGCGGGCGGGGGCCTCGTAGCGGGCATGGGCTTCCGCCACCGCAAACAGGGCCCCGCTGCGCTCGATGTCCGCATAGTCCGCCCCGCAGGCGCGCATATACTGGCTGCGCCCTTCCTCAAACCAGACCAGATAGGCGCTATGATGCACAATGCCCATCTGGTCGGTCTCGGCATAGCGCACGTAAAACGTCGTCGCCACAACCGGTCGATTCCTGGATGCTTCCGGCATGGGAGAATTCCACCTTCAGGAAAGGGTCCCGCTGGTCTTTGCTCTCCCCGCATCGCTTCAGGATGCGGAGAGAGCGAAGATAGGAGACCGGGAGCGACGGCTGCCCCGGCATCCAGACGGAGTCCAGCGGTCCACACCGCCCGTGCGCGAGGGAAGGGCGGCCGTTTACGGACCTGCTGGCCGCGAGAGCTCGCCGACCTCCCGCACGGTGAGGAAAACCAGAAGCGCGATCAGGAGGAAGAAGCCGATCAGATGGATAACCCGCTCCCGCCGCGGATCCACCCGCCGGCCTCGAACGGCTTCCACCAGGACGAACAGAATCCGTCCTCCATCCAGGGCAGGGATCGGCAGCAGGTTGGTGAAGGCGATGGCCAGGCTGATCAGACCGGTGAAGGTCAGGAACACGTCCGGCGAGCCCACCTCCACGCTGGTTTGAAGCGCCTCGCCGGCCTCCGCCCCAATTCGAACCGGGCCCGCCGGCTGAAGCACCTGCAGCGGGACGAGCCCCAGCACGATACGGGCCGGCAGGCTGAAAAGCTGCCCGGTTAACGCGACGAACCTCACCGTGCCCTGGATGATCGCCCCAGAAACGCCGAAGCGCTGAATCCGCTGGTAATCCGGCACGGTGGCGATGATGACTCCCATCGCACCCTGACCGGGAGGCGGATCCGGCCGCACATACACGGAAACCTCCTGCTCCACGTCGTCACGACGGATCCGCAGGGTCACGGTCTGTCCCCGGCGCTCCTGGGCCAGCCTTCGCACCTCCTCGGTGGTAGAGACGGAAACCCCATCCAGGGCGAGGATGAGATCGCCCGATCGAAGACCGGCCCGGGCAGCCGGCGAATCCGGGGCGACCGCCTGGATCTGCACCTGAGGGGTGGGAACCCCAAGCATGAAGACCAGGATCAGCACCCCCCAGGCCACCAGCATGTTCATCAACGGGCCCGCCGCCAGGATCAGCAGCCGCCATGGCCACGGCCGGGCGGCGAACCCGTCGGGGACCTCTGGATCTTCTTCCCCGCGTAACCGCACGAAGCCCCCGAAGGGGATGGCATTGAGGGAAATGATGGTCTCCCCCCACCGGCCCAGGGTCACCAGGCGCGGTGGGAAACCGAAGCCGAACTCTTCGACCGCAACCCCTCCCAGCTTCGCGGTCAGCAGATGTCCCAGCTCATGGAAAAAAATCAAAGGCCCCAGAACCAGCAGGAACCCCAGGATCCCCCATGGCACTCCGATCGCTGGCTCAGTCATGGTTCCTCCATCGTGGGAATTCCTCAGAACCTGTGTCGCTGAACCTGAATGCGGGAAGCGGAATGGCCCCTCCCCCGCTTCGAAAATCCCTCAGCGGATCAGGCCTAAGGGGGCACAGCACCAGCAACCCGGGTGATCATCCGGAATCCGGGATACGACATGCTCCGCCCCCGGGGCCACTGGTCAGCACCCGCTGCACCCCGGGCACCCGCTCCAGGCGTCGGGCCACCTCACTAGCCACTTCCATCGGACAGAGAACATGGACATTCGGTCCGGCATCCAGCGTGAAGGCCACCGGCAGCCCCTCATCCCGCCAGCGACGGATGGCCTGCAGAACCGTGATGGTGGCCGGCTCCCAGTAGAACAGAGGGGGGCGCGAGGTCATCATCACCGCGTGCATCCAGATCGCATCGGTTTCCACGATCTCCGCCAGGGATTCGAAGTCCCTTCGCTGAATGGCCTCCCGACAGCGGGCAACCCGTTCGGGGGCCGTCGCCACCCGCAGGGCATGGAGCGGGCTGGTGGCCGCCCGGCGATGGCCCTCGCTGGAGCTGACCGCTTTGTGCTGTTCGCTGACGATGGCGATCACATCCCACAACGCCCAGTGCTCGGGCGGGGCGATGCTGTAGGCGTAAGAATCCTCGTGGCGATCCCCCGCCACCCACTCCACAAAGCCGGGGGGCACAGATCGACAGGCCGACCCGGAGCCGAGCCGGGCCAGGATGGAGAGCTCGCGCTCCGAAAGCTCCAGCCCCAGCGCGGCGGCGGCGGCCACCGCCAGCGCCGCAAACGCGGCCGCCGAGGAAGCCAGCCCTACCCCGGCCGGGATGTCCGTGTTCGACTCCACCACGGCCTGCCCCCGAAACCCGGCCATCTCCCGCACGTGATCCAGGAACGCCTCCACCCGATCCCGGGCCGGGCCCTCCACCGGGACCCCGTTCAGGATCAGGACATCCGGGCCTCCCCCCCCAGGAAACGTCACCGTGATCACCGTGCGCAATGCGCCCAGATTCATCGAAAGGGAGGGGTTCGCCGGGAGCCGAAGCCGGTCGTCCCGATTCCCCCAGTATTTGATGAAGGCGATGTTCGGATGGGCCTGCGCCGTTGCCCGTCGGGTCGCTCCCATTTCCTCTTCCAGATTCTACCCGGATCACAGATCCAGTTTAACATCATCCGGGGTTACCCCGCTGGCCCTGGCCTGGGGCTTCGAGAGGGGCCATCGCGCTCCACGGCATCATTCCCGACATGAACCACCCCCGGCCCTGCGGGCTCACCAGAGCGGAACCCGCGGAAGCAACAGGCGTGAGGAAGAAGGCAGGATCCCACACGCGACCATAATATCCTCATCTCCGAATCGGGTATCGCTCCAGGCGGCGCACACCCGATCGCGGACCACATCCAGGCCCCAGTAATCCCCGGGAGCCGGGCTGATCGGAGGCACCCCGATGTTGAGATCAAAAGAGCGGCTGCTGACCCGGAACGGAAGGCTCCAGGTCCGGCCGCCATCCGGAGAATAGGCATAAAACGCATCGAACAGGCGGTTCCGCGGATCCCGCCGGCGGTCCAGCCAGAACAGGTGCACCCATCCGCGGGGATCCGTCCGCACGATCGGATGCATCGCATCCCCGGGGGCAGCGAACGGGACGGATACGCTCCAGGTTCGACCGCCATCCTCACTGCGAGCGAAGACAACCTCCGTCCCCAGATCCTCCCGGGTGGAGAGCGCCGTCCACGTGACATACAGCCGGTTCGCATCGGAGGGATCCGCCGCTGCGCTGGGGAGGGTGTAAAGCCGCCACTGATCGTAAGGCCGCACCGGGCTGGGAGGCTGGAGGACACGGGCCACTGTCCGGGGGGCGGAGAAGGAACGCCCGCCATCGAAGGAGGTCACCACGCGGATCTCCCCGGGTGTGGTCGGAGACATCGGTTCCACATAGAACAGATGGACGGCGCCATCTGCCCCAACCACCGGCATGGCCCCCTGAACGCCTTCCCCCTCCGTTGCCGTCACCGGAGACGACCAGGAAAGCCCCCCGTCCCCGGAGTGGACCATCCACAGCACATCGGCGTGCATGGGGCGCCAGGCCACATAGAGGCGCCCATAGAAGGGGCTGCCCGGCCGGTTATCGCGGGCCAGCCACGGCTTATCATCGAGGATCGTCGATGGATCTGAGATCACCGTCACCGCATCCCGCCACGTGCGCCCGCCATCTTCCGACCATGTCAGGAAGAGGCCGTGATGGCGATAAGCCGGCGTCCCCGCCCCCAGGACCAGGACGTAGAACCGCCCCTCCTCGGTCGCCATGGCCACGGGATCGCTTTGCCGCGTGATCGCAGGGGGAAGCCCTGGAAAGGGAAGCTGGATCGGCCATGACCGCCCGCCGTCGAAGGAGACATAGATCCAGACCTCGCGGGTGATATCCTGAGTGCGACGGAAATCCTTTGCGGCCACCACCAGATTCTGAGGATCCTGGGGATGGATGGCCAGGCTGGGCTCCTGCTGGGCGAAGCCGCTTCGGTCGCTGTTCGCGACTTCATTAGGACCCCAGAGGGGCGGAGGAAGCGGCTCCGCCTCCATCCGGGCCAGCGCCATGGAGACCGCCAATCCCGGCAGAAGCAGCCCGATGAGGGATATCCCTCGGGAAAACGCCCGCATCGTCAGCTCCATATCGGACCTGCGTCGTTCAGCCCCCATCCAGGGGACAGGCGAGAGAGAAGAATGCCGGGAACCGGACGGGTTGCCTTCGGCGATTCGCCTGCCCCCAAAGCTTCCGAGAAGAAGATCCGGGTGGAATGCCAGGAAGAGCGCGGATTCCGCTCTTCCGCTCGTTGAATTCGCCGCACGGATTTGCTATGATCATGGACCAGAGGGGCCAGAACGGGCAACCCCTGACGGGAAACCTGGGGTTGATGCGATGGTGTCCTGGTGCGGATTCTGACCGGCAGACCGGAGAACCAGGGTGAAGGAGGCTCTCATCATGGCTCGTCCACGCCTTCAAATCTATCTGGACGACCCGATGCTTCAGGAGAAGGTGAAAATCGCGGCGGCCCGCCGGCGCATGTCGTTGAGCGCCTACACCCTGATGGCCCTCCGGCGCCAGCTGGCCGAGGATGGGCTTCTGCCAGCGTCGGAAAGCCCTGAAGAGGCGGCTCGGGCGCTGGATGAATTGCGCCGGCACATCGGCCCCATTGGTATTTCCGTGGCCGAGCTCATCGAGGAAGGGCGGCGACGGTGAGTTACGTCATCGTAGACGCCAGCGTGTCTCTGAAGTGGGCGCTGAACGATGAGGAGCATGGGGATCAGGCTGTGGCCTTGCGGGATGCAGCGGTGCGGGAGCATCGCTTTGAAATGCTCGCACCGTCGCTGTGGGTTTATGAGGTGACCAACGGCCTGATCGTGGCCGTGCGGCGAGGGCGTATCGATGGGGCTACAGGAGAGCAAGCCCTGCGGCTCCTCCTGGCTCTGGGCGTGCGCCTGGTGGATCCTGCGCCGGTGGATGTCTATCGGGAAGCCGGAAGATATGGTATTGCCGCATACGATGCGGCGTATCTGGCCCTGGCCCGGGCGCTGGATGCGCCGCTGTGGACCGGGGATAGGCCGTTCTATCAGGCCGTAAAGGAGGACCCCCTGGCGCGGTGGATCGGAGATTTCGCATAAAGGGGGATGGCCGAATCGATGATATGGACCCCCTTCCTCTGGCTGGCGACAGGAGGAGGTCATACACCGGTGGCCATCGAACGGGAGTGGGTGGCAGCATGGCATGATGCCGTGATATGGAAAGGAGCAGGATGGGGGCGGCTCCTGGTACGGGGGGAGGATCGGCTGGCCTTCATGCAACGGATGTCCACGAACGACTTCCGCGGGATGCAGCCCGGCATGGTCCTCCCCACGGTCTTCACCACCCCCACCGGGCGGATCGTCGATTGGGTGCATGCCTGGGCGCTGGAGGAGGAAGTGCTACTCCTGACATCCCCCGGGGTGGGCCCGACGCTGCTTTCGTGGCTTCGACAGTATATCTTCTTCCGGGATCGGGTTCGGATCGAAGACGGCGCCGACCGCTGGGAGGCCCTGGGACTGATCGGACCCCGGGCCGCGGAGCGCCTGGGATGGGAGCCCGGTTCCTCCTACAGGAGCCAGCGAATCCGGGTGGAGGCCATAGAAGTCTTCGCGGCGAGGATCGACTTCCCGCCCGCCATCTGGATCATCGGCCCCCCCGATCGCATCCAGGCGCTGCAGGAACATCTGGAGGAGCAAGGCATGCTGACCATGGAAGAGGCCGCCTGGGAAATCTGGCGGATCGAACATGGAATCCCTGTATGGGGTCAGGAGCTGACCGAAGCCGTGAATCCGCTGGAAGCTGGCCTCCGGTTTGCGATTTCCTTTCAGAAGGGCTGCTACATCGGGCAGGAAGTCATCGCCCGGCTGGAGCACTACGAGAAAGTCCGTCGCCGGCTGATAGGCCTGTATCTGGAGGAAGAGCTCCCGGCCGAAGGCGCCCGCCTGGAAGGGGAAGGACGGGAGATCGGGTGGCTGACCAGTTCGGTCCGTTCCCCCCGATGGGGCCCCATTGGGCTCGGATACGTGCTGCGGGAATACGCCGAGCCCGGCCGCCCCGTTTCCGTTCGATCCGGCGAACGAACGATCCCGGCCCGTCTGGCCATGCTTCCATTGGCCACGAATCCCCCACCTGGCTTTCAGGGATGAGCGACGCACTACCCAGACACGGCGATCTGGATTACCATATCTGGAAGAGCATCCTTCGGGGGGATTTTTTCCATGTCGCGAGAGCCTGTGAAGCTGGCCATTATTGGGGGCAGCGGTCTCTACCAGATGGAAGCTCTGCAAGATGTGGAGGAGGTGCGGATCCCCACGCCCTTCGGGGATCCCAGCGATGCCATTATTGTTGGAACGCTGGAGGGACGGCGGGTCGCCTTCCTCCCCCGCCATGGGCGTGGCCACCGGATCGCCCCCAGCGAGATCAACAGCCGCGCGAACATCTATGCCCTCAAAGTGCTGGGGGTCGAACGGATCGTCGCCGTGAGCGCCTGCGGGAGCCTCCGGGAGGAGTTCGCCCCCGGCCACGTGGTGGTCCCGGACCAGCTGATCGATGCGACGAAGGGGAAGCGCGCTTACACGTTCTTCGGCAACGGCCTGGTGGTGCACATCTCGATGGCGGATCCCTTCTGTCCTCACCTGAGCGAATATGTCTACCAGGCGGTGAAAGCGGTAGGCGGCACGGTGCACAAGGGGGGAACCTTCATCACCATTGAGGGGCCACGTTTCTCCACGAAGGCCGAGAGCCGGGTATGGCGGCAGTGGGGGGCGGATATCATCGGCATGACGGCGGTGCCGGAGGCCCAGCTGGCTCGTGAGGCGGAAATCTGTTACGCGGCGATGGCCCATGTGACGGATTACGATGTCTGGCATGAGAGCGAGGAACCGGTGACCGCGGAGATGGTGATCCAGCGCCTGGCCGCCAACGTGGCCCTGGCCAAAGAGGCCATCCGGGTCCTGGCCCGTATCCTCCCGGATGAGCGGCCATGCGCCTGCGGCAGCGCCCTGCAGCACGCCTTTGCCACCGATCTCTCCCTGGTCCCCGAATCCCTCCGGCGGGATCTGGCACCGATCCTGGGGAAATATCTCCAGCAGCCCCGCCCGGCCAGCTAAACCCCGGCGAACCTTCTATGCGGGTGGGTGCGCCTTCCGCACACCCACCCATCGCTCGCATGAACGCATTGCGGGCCGGGCGATCGATCGCCCGGCCCGCAGACGTTTCTTAACGTTCCCTGCAGGGCAACTGCAAGCAGTTGCCCTACTCTCCTCCAGGTGGGGTGACGGCCCCCTTGAGGGCCAGGTGCGGCTGCAGGATTAGCGGATTTCCCGCACCAGCCGCTCGTAAGGGATATCCCCCTGAATCAGCCCTTTCCCTCGGGCCCAGGCGACTACATCCGCGAATTGTTCCCGGGTCGGGAGCGCCCGCTCCGGATATGGAGGAATCCGGTAGGTTCCCACCAGCGGCTGGGGGACCAGCTGCTTCTCGGAGAGAAGGCCGGCGTATTGGTCCGGGTGCGCGTTGATGGCCGCCACCGCCTGATCCCATGCCTGCAGGAAGCGCCGCACCGCCTCCGGGTTTTTCTCCACCACCTCCGCCCGGAAGCTGAGCACACTCAGGGAGATCGACTGCACCTCGTGATCGTCTGCAATCACCTTCGCCCCCTGCTGGATCGCCAGGGTTGCAAAGGGATCCGGCAGGGTGGCCGCCTTCACCCGGCCTTCCACCAGGGCCTGCAACCGGTCCGGGATCCGGGGGATATTTACCGTTCGATAATCCCCCGGCTTCAACCCGGCCCGCTCCAGGATCCGGTCCGTCATATACTCGATGACCGTCCCCGGGGAGATGGCGATCTCCACCCCTTTCAGGTCCTGGGGTCCCTCGATCCCGGCGTTGGGGTTCGCCAGGATGAAATACTGGGGCGCCTGCGGATACGCCTGGCGCGCGATGCGGACCACATAGATCTGGGCTTTTTCTTTGTTGTAAAAGAGGGTGGAGAGGGTATCGTTGACCATCGCATCGATGCGCCCGGCCTGCATCAGCTGATCTCGCTCGGCGGCAGAGGCCGCGGGCACGACTTCCACCTCGAGACCGGCCCGGGCAAAATAACCCTCGGTCTGGGCCACATAGACCGGCAGGACGTCCAGGATCGGCAGGGCCCCAAAGCGGACCCGCACGGGACCCGCGCTGGAAGAAGGCTGGCATCCGATGACCCCCAGGATCAGCCCGACCATCAGCGCCAGCCCTATCCCCATTCGCTGCCTCATGGCTTTCCTCCAATGCCAGGATGGGATCTTGGGATCTATAGTTTATCTCAAAACCTCCGCCTCGTGAACAATTTCTCAAAGTGGCGAGGAGGAGGAACCCAACGCCCCCTTTCCCCGCCATGGCCCCTGGCGCTTTGAACGGGAGGGCCGTCGTGAAGCTTCCCCGGCGGCGCCCTTGCGGGGGATGGGCTGGCCCCCAAAGCCCTGGAGGCGCCCGGCGAGCACCCCACTCCTTTGACAACTTCCCCGAACCCGCCTATACTGGATCCAGAACACGCAGATGGGGGAGGCTTCCCTTGCGTGTACAGATCCGCAAACGAAGGCCATGAACGAAACGGCACGCGGCCGACGGGCTGTCGTGCCGTTTTGTTTTTCTGAAGGAGTTACACGATTCGGAATCCCACCTTCAGGAGGTCCTCCATGGTGGATTCGGCACTGATCGGCAAGATCGAGAAGGCCCGGCGATACGCCGAGGAGCGGGATCGGTTCCACTTCATCTCCTTCGCCGTCACCGTCCGCGGTGAGAACAACACCCATCACGTCCGCTACCACGAGGGGAACTGGACTTGCGATTGTGAGTTCTTCCAGCACCGCGGGACCTGCGCCCACACCATGGCGCTGGAGCGGCTTCTGGAGGGAATGCTGTAAACCGGTTGTCAGCCCGGAGGCTTCCCTAACCCCACGAAAGCAAAACTTCAGGAAGAATCCCCGGAGGGATCTTCCGGAAGGGCAGGTTCTGCCCGAGCCTGCATCCGATGAGCGCGCGGGGCGGGCGGCTTCGCCACCCGCCCCGCGCCCCCCAGATCTCTGATCGGGCACTCTCCATCCTCCCCGCTATCATAATCTATGGAGCCCGAACGTAATCTCTCCGGAACGACATTCTTCTTCTCCCTGGGGTTTTGGGAACAACGGGGAGGAAGGAACAGAAGGGAGAGCAAAGCGTCATGAGCGCCAGCGATCGACCTCCCACGACGGCCTCCCGAGGAAGATCACCCTGGCAGACCCTCCGGGAAACGATCGTGCTGGGGGCCACCCTGGCCAGCTTCCTCGCCAGCATCTGGCTGCTCCGGCGTCCGGCCCCCGCGCCGATCCGGATCGTTCCGCCCCCGACCCCAGCGCC
>JAEVEX010000017.1 GCA_016842085.1 Candidatus Thermoflexus tengchongensis
GAAAAGCAGAACTGGCTCTCCCTGCCCGTAATCGCCGTAGCTGATTCGTATTCCGTGCGACTCAACGTTTTGAACGGAGTGACCATGACCGGGTGGAATAAAGAGTGTGGACATCTTGTTCCTCCTTCTAGCTATTACAAAAGCGGCGCACAGCGCCGCCTGGGTCCGTTCAGGATCGCAGGCCGAGCCAGCCGAAGATGATCCCCGGGAGCAGAACGAGGGTTGGTATCCAGAAGATCGGCGGAAGGTCGCCGAACCGGATAGAGATGCCAGCGTTCAGGTAGGGCTTGAAAATGAGAAACCAGTAAGGGAGAACGACCAGCCCCGCCAGAACGAGGGTTACGAATGCCCACACCTGGTGCTGGCGAAGGCCGAACCATGCAAGAGAAACCATGAAGAGGCCTATGATGACCAGTGATCCGCCCGCGTTGGTCAAGAAGAGCGTTCGGAACGTCGCCAGCTCCTTGTTTCTATTTAGCAGTTCGGACGGCGCTGCCCCAAAGAGCTGGCTGTCGGTTTGCTGCGAGATGAAGATGGCGCTACGTCCGAATTGTGAGTTGACGAAGATCGGCGTGAGTGTCCCGATCAAGAGATGAACAACTCCCGACACCAGAAAGCAAATCACACTCACCCCGAGTGGGGATGCCCAGTGGAACGCGGCTGCCGTCTGAGATTGATCCATGGAAAGTTCCTTTCGCCAAAAGTTTCTGTTGTCCTGCGCCACCTAACGCTTTTCAGGCCGCGGTTCACCCCGTTCGAACGGGGGCCTCAGTTCCGCACTTCACACGTTATCCGGAGTCGAGGGCAAGCGCTGGCCGAGCAACCGGCCGAGCGGACCCAGCACGGCAAACGTGAACCACTGGACCCAGCTCGGCGGCCGCGCGAGACGCACGGTCGACCAGAACGTCTGCCCGAACACGCCGAGAAGCAGGACCGGCGGCATCCCGCTCCGGCTCAACCGCCCCGCCTGGGCGAGGCCGAAAAGAGCCTCAAAGAAGGCTTCCGTGTTCAGGGCCGGCTCGAATTCCTGCCGGTATTCGGCAGGCTCGCTGCCCTCAACCCAGAAATGGTGCGGCGTGCCCGGCGGGATGCTCACTTCCTCGCCGGCGGCCACGACGCGCTCGCGACCAGCAATGCGGAAACAGAGCGCGCCGCGATGCACCATGCGGTCGAGAAGCCAGGGGTCATTGTTATCCTGGCCCAACAAGCGTCGCCGGTTCAACTGCGGTCGATGATCGCCCCGCGAGGCGCCACATCGCGACTCCGAGCATCAGCATCCACAGCGTGACCAGCATCGAGCCGCCCACGAAGAGTACGCTGGCCAGCGGTGAGCGACCGGTATACGCCTGCAGCAGTCCAGCCGCCAAGGACACGCTGCCACCTAGGACACCGACCCAGCCCAGCAGCCCCGGATAGCTGCTACTGCGTACGACCGCGAGCCCGTACAGGACGAAAGGCAGCCCCGGCAGCAGCATGGTCTCAAACGTGTAAAGGCCGAAGTTCGCGCGGTCAAGCGCGTCGGCGATCCGCAAGGCTGTTGCCTGCTCGGCTGGCGCAGCCCCGGTCCACGCGCGGGCAATGCCCTGCATAGCGATGCCATCGATGGCGAAGTTGACCAGAAACAGAGAGGCACCCAGCAGCACAGTCAGAAGGCCGAAGCGCGCCAGGTGCGCACCAGGCGTCTCCCGCAGGGCGTCCGTGAGGCCCGCCAGCGCGCCCACGATGAGTAGAATCCCCAGGCTGAGCCCCAGGTGAAGCGTGACCCAGTAGGGGTGCGCCGCCCCCAGGCGCAAGAACGCCTCAGGCGTGGGGTCGCTCGGGTGCGGATGTAGCGCATTGAAGACCAGCGTGAGGATGGCACCAGCAATGGCAAGTGCCACGGTAACCCGTCGAGTTTGCCGCTCAAACATAGAAGTCTCTCCTTTGCAATAGGCCTCGACTTTCCTCCCTAGGATGCCCCCAGGGGAGCACGTCAGCCGGTGAGTCGACTACCCCATTTTCGCTTATCATGATGATCGTTGTCCAGATTAAAAAATGATCAAAACAGGCTCAATTTCTGTTCTTCATCGCGCTTCAGGAGTTCCCAGAGCCCTTGCCTCCCTCCCTGGCGAAGGGATGGCCCTGGAGGAGCGTGCTGGGCCAGAGCGTTTACTTCTGTGCAGGCTGACGGGGCTGGCGCCGGGTGAGTCGTGGGCGCTGGATGGGCGGTTCAAGCTCTTCCATCGCCTTCAGCCACTCGACGCGAAGGGAGGCAGGGATGGTGCACCAGAACACCACACTCTGACCGGCGAGGATCTCCACCACATGGGGCTCTATCACGCCTTCCTTCCCAACCATCACCCGGGTCACCTGATCCGGACGGTATCGTTCCTTCCCGGGAAGCCGAACGTGAATCTCGCCCTCACCCCGGCCTCCCACCTGGAGCACACGGTAGATGCCCGGGCGCACCAGGGTGACGGCGAAGAGATCGCCTTCGGGGATGACGTGGCCGCTATTTAGCCTGACGATCTTCTCCTGATGGGTGAGTTGAATGATCTCCACCCGATATCGCCCGATCCCCCGCGAGACATAAAACCCGATCACACCGCCTGATGCCAGAAGGTAAGATCCCCCGATCCCCTCCAGCGCGGCGAGGTCCAGGTGGAGCTGTAAAGCCCCCCCCTCCATACCCACACGCACGTGAGCCCGATAGACCATCCGCTCGTCCCGCCAGATCGTCAGATCATAATCCCCTGCCTCCGGGAATCGATGGAACAGGGTGGTGAGCACGGTGAGCGCCCGGCTATCGAAGGCCCGCTGGGCGAAAACCGGACGGTTCAATACCACGTTTTTGCGCTTCATGGTTAAGCTCCCACGTCGGCTTGCACGACCATCTCCACATCGTTCACGCTGACATTGAGGTTCCGAACAGGAATACGCACCGGGATCAGCCCGTTTGAGGCCGGCATGATCTCCAGGTGATCATCCACGCGATAGAGCGGGTTGCATCGGCTGAAGAAATCCAGGATCACCGTGCCGATGGAATCGAGCAGGCCGAAGCTGACGTTGAAGAGATCGCTGAGCCACTCCTCGATCTCGTCGGGGATATCGAGGATGGTGCGGATCAGGTCAGCGACGCTCCCGATGATGGCCAGGATGAGATCCCGCACCCAGCCCCCAGGGATCAGCGCCTCCACTGCGCTGGTGAGGGCATCCTCGATCAGGTCGCCCACGATATCCGGGAAATCGAACAGATCCACATCGATGGTCTCGGGATCGATATGGATGTGCCACTGGTTGTGGGCTGGCAGCGGCTCAAGCCGCAACGGCGCGCAGAGATCCGGTGAAGGGAGCGGCAGCGTGGCGTCGAAATAGCGCACACGAGGCGTGCAGTGAAGCTGACCTCCTGGGCGACGAAAGCGGCCAGATCGGGGGAGATCGAGATGTCGGGATCGCCGCTGAAGATGCATACGCGGGGGAGGCAGATGTCCGGGATCGGCCAGGGCATATCGATACAGCCGCCGCCCACGCAGAGCTCCGGGATGTTCAGCCCCAGCGTGAACCGCAGCCGGTCCCACCGGAGATCCAGCTCCCGGACCTGGATCGTCCCATCGCTCCGCAGGTCGATGGAGCCGCCCTCCAGGTGCGCCTTCACATCATACCCGGCGGTAAAGGCCCCGAAGCTCGTGGAATCCGCCTTCTCGAAAATCAGGTTGCGCTGCAGGAGGTCGAAGGATCGCCGGAAGGCGCCCTCGGAGACCGCAACGGTCATGTGGGCCATGATCAGATCTCCTCCACCACCAGGTTGATGAAGGCCATCAGCTGATCCGATTCCACCGCCGGGTTATGGGGAACAGCTGCAGGCGCCGGAGCAGGCTGCAGAGTGACCCGCTGGCCGATGGTTATCCCCTGTTTCCTCAACAGATCCGTGAGATTGAGGACCATTGATTCAATCGGCTGGCTCAGCCGCGGGAGGAGGCCCAGGCGCAACGTGGTCCGCACGTAGCATTCGACCAGATCCTCCATCTCCGCCGGCTTCAGATCCACAACCTCCAGCCCATCGAGCCGCAGCTTGAGCCACTGGGAATCCGGAGCGCCGATGGCCCCCCACTCGAAATGAGCGACGGCGAAAAGCTCCAGGCAGAAGCAGGTCAGCTTCCGCGTCGGGAGGACGACCGGTGTCCGTGGAGGGGCACCGCGCGAGGGGGCAAGGGCACGAGGGGAATCCGGCTGCCCCGAAGCGGTAGCAAGGACCTCCACCGCGGGGAGCAGATCCCGGATGAGATCCTCCGACGGGCAATCCAGTCCGAAGCATCCCTTCATCCGTAACGCAAGACGCTGTTCCGGCAGGGCACCCAGCTCCGGTGGCAATCCGATCGCGTTCCCGGGGTGGAAGTCGATGCGCACATCGGTGAGCTGGAGGCACCAGTTCAATCCGATAGGGGTCGGAGCGCCGAACACCGGGAGGGGATCCTGCTCTGTAAACAGGGGATTGCCTGCGGCTTTCACCTCCGGGGCGACCTCGATGGGAACGCAGAGCAGTTTGGGATGATTCGAGAAGAAGGCGGTGGCGTAGTTGAACAGCGAGGGGCGCTGGCGCATCACGTGGCGGATCACCCGATTGATCCCATCTTCATGAAGGCTGCCGTAGAGATCGCTATGGTCGGTGAAAGGCATGAAGGCCTCCAGGTCTGGAAAGAGGTGCCCGGCATGGCGCTGACCTCCATACCACCACGCCAGGCGATCATGTCTCGAGGAGATGTCATCCCCCCGCTCAGCGGGCGGGCGAAGGCGGGAAGAGCTTCGGGTGGGCCTCCAGCATGAGCCAGCGCTCTTCTACTTTCTTCCACACCGTTATCGAGTAACCTTTCAACGCTGAGCCATCCGAAAGGGTGATCTCCACCTCCTCCCCCGAGAGCGCGATCTCCGGAGAGAGCATGCGGATGTGCTCCGGCTGCATCCGAATACGTGCCCCGCGCATCGTATGCTGAAAGAGCATGTCCATAGCTTCCTGAATGGCCTCCCGGCCGTGCTGGATATCCCCGAAGGCACCTACCCGGACGGCATCCGGGGCAAAGAAAGCGGCCGCGCGGGAGGCGTCCCCTGCGTTCCAGGCCTGGATGAAACTTTCCAATTCGCTTCGGATAGCCCGTTCGTCACTGATAGCCATGAAATCCCCCTCAAGGATTTTCTCGGGGAAGAGACGATTCCTGTCTTCCCCTGTCATTCCCATCCTATCCCATCCATGGGCCGCTTTCCAGGTCAAAAGCTGATCAATATTTGCTCAGGGGAAGGAAACAACCTAAGCACGCGAGGATTTTCACGAGGCGGCGGAGGAAGAGCTCAGGGTTCACGCAATCGGAGGCGCTCCAGCGCACGCTGGATCCCCTCCAGGAGGATCCGGTGCTCGGCCTCGTGCATACGCGCCTCGAAGCGCTCCAGCGTGTCATCAGGGAAAAGGGGAACCACGGCCTGAGCCAGCACGGGCCCCGCATCGACCTCCGGAGTGACATAATGCACCATGCAGCCGCTACAGGAGATCTCCCCGCGCCGGTAGGCCTCGAAGGCCCGCCGGATGGCATCGCGACCGGGGAACATCCCCGGCAAAGCCGGATGAAGGTTGATCACTCGGCCGGGGAACCGATCCAGAAAGGCCGAGCTCAGGATGTGCATCCACCCGGCCAGGACGATGAGATCCGGCCGGTACGGGGCGATCTGATCCGCAAGATCCTGATCATAGGCGATCCGATCCAGCCCCCGCTCCCGATACGGTCGAAGCGGGAAATACAGCGTGGGCACGCCCGCCCGGGCCGCCCGGATCAGGCCATAGGCGTCCCTCCGATTGGAGACCACCAGCACCACCTCGGCCCACAGACGGCCTTCCCTGCAGGCATCGAGGATCGCCTGCAGGTTGCTTCCGAACCCGGAGATCATCACCACCAGCCGACCTCGCGGCTCCATTTAGAGGCTCCACCCCCTCGTCGAGAAGCGGGACAACCATCGCCGTCCTCACATTTGGATTTGAACCTCCTGCTCTCCGGCTACGATCTCCCCCACCACTCGAAGCTCCCCCGGCAATGTGGCCAGCGCGAGCTCCACATCCTGAGGGGGAACCACCAGCAACATGCCCAGGCCCATGTTGAATACGTGAAACATCTCCTGGTCAGAGATCCTCCCCATGCGCTGAATGAGCCCGAAGATCGGCGGCTCCGGCCATGTTCCCCGGCGCAGAACCGCCGCGGTGCCGCGGGGCAGGACGCGCGGCAGGTTCTCATACACGCCTCCTCCCGTGATATGACACAACCCTTTCAGATCGACGCCCGCTGACTCGAGGCGCCGGATCGGTTCCAGATAACAGCGATGGGGAGCGAGAAGCGCCTCGCCAATAGAGGTCCCGAGCTCCGGAAGGGGTTGCTCCCAATCCAGCTCGGCCAGCACCATGCGGGCCAGGCTGTAGCCATTGGTGTGAAGGCCGCTCGAAGGGAGGGCCAGCAGACGATCCCCCGGTCGGATGCGAGAGCCATCCCGGATCCGCTGGCGTTCCACCACGCCGATGATGGTGCCGGCCAGGTCCAGCTCCCCCGGCGCATAAACCCCTGGAAGCTCGGCGGTCTCTCCTCCCAGCAGCGCGCAACCCACCTCCCGACATGCGGCCGCCACGCTCTCCACAATGCGGACGATCACATCAGGATCGAGACGATCCGCAGCGATGTAATCCAGGAAAAAGAGGGGCCGGGCTCCATACACCAGGATATCGTTCACGCCATGATGGACCAGGTCATGGCCGATGGTTTCCCATCGGTTCAGGCGGGCCGCGACCTTTAACTTGGTGCCCACCCCGTCCGTGGAGGCCACCAGAACCGGCTCTTTCATCCCCCGCCAGAGATCCACCTGATAAAGGCCCGCAAACGCTCCCCATCCAGCGATCACTTCCTTCCCATAAGTCGAACAAACCGCGTCCGCAATGCGCGATCGGATCTCCCGGGCGACATCCCGATGCACTCCTGCGCGCGCATAGGCATCCATGGGCATCCCCCCTCTCAGCGCCCTTAAAGGCTTCGAACGGGAACCCGCCCGATGTCCCGGCGGAAGCTCATGCCTTCAAAGTGGATGCGCTCCACAGCCGCATAGGCCCGTGCAGCCGCCCCAGGCAGATCCGGACCGATCGCGCTGACGGCCAGGACACGCCCGCCTGCGGTGACCAGCTGAGCTCCCTCCCGGCGGGTGCCGGCGTGGAAAACCAGCACCCCTTCCTGAGCCGCCGCATCCTCCAGCCCGCTGATGGGAAGCCCCTCCGGGACAGGCCCGGGATAGCCCGGGGATGCGAGGACCACGGTGACGCATGCCCCCGGCCGCCAGCGCAGACTCAGATCCTCCAACCGACCCTCCAGACAGGCCTCCAGCGCCTCCAGTCCGTCTGTTTCCAGCAGCGGGAGGATGGCCTGAGCCTCCGGATCGCCGAAACGAGCATTGAACTCCAGAACAAAGGGCCCCGAGGCGGTCCACATCAGCCCCGCGTAGAGGACCCCCACAAAGGGGGTTCCCTGGCGGGCCAGGGCATCCAGGACAGGCATCATGATTTGCTGGACCACCCGCTCGACGGCATCTGGGCCCACTTCGGGCACGGGCGCGTAAGCGCCCATCCCTCCCGTGTTGGGGCCTCGATCGCCGTCCATCAGGCGCTTATGATCTCGGGCCGGCAGGAGCGGTTTGACCATCCGCCCATCGCTCAGGGCCAGCATGGAGAGCTCGGATCCGTACAGGCGCTCCTCGATGACCACCGTGTCCCCGGCCTCCCCAAAGATCCGCTCACGCATAAGGCGATGAAGAGCCTCCTCGGCCTCCTCCGTGGTATCGCACACAAAAGCGCCCTTGCCCCCGGCCAGCCCACTGGCCTTCACCACGACCGGACCGGGATGCGCACGGAGGTAGGCCCGTGCCTCCTCGAAACGGTGGAAGACCGCGTAGTCGGGGGTAGGAACGCCGCACGCGCGCATGAGAGCTTTCGCGAACGCTTTCGAGGTCTCGATGCGCGCGGCCGCGCGGGTGGGTCCGAAGATCCGGAGCCCGGCCGCCTGGAAGGCGTCGACGATGCCGTGAGCCAGCGGGGTCTCCGGCCCCACCACCGTCAGGTCGATCGCTTGCTCCCTTGCAAAATCGATCAGCGTCTGAATGTCATCGGGACGGATGGGCACAGAACGGGCAGGAGCCCGCGGCTGCAGATCGGGAGCCTCTGGAGAAGGCGGCCAGGTCGTCCCCCCGTTCCCCGGCGCGACGTATACCCTCTCGACCTCCGCGGCGCGGGCCAGAGCCCATGCCAGCGCATGTTCCCGGCCCCCTGATCCGACGACCAGAACCCGCTTCCCCTTTTTCATTGCGCGCTCCGAATCCGCCCGAAGATGAATTTGGGAGAAGGATGGCCCCGCACCTCCTCCGGAAGGGGCGCCGGATACCGGCCGGAGAAGCAGGCAGCGCAATAGCCCCCCTCCGGGGAGGGCATCGTCTCCCGGATCGCCCGGTGCATCCCCTCCAGGCTCAGAAAGGCCAGACTGTCCGCCCCGGTGAAGCGGCGGATCCCTTCCTCGTCCAAGCGATGAGCGATCAACTCCTCATAGGTTGCCATATCGATCCCCATAAAGCATGGATGGCGGATCGGAGGGGAGGCGATGCGCAGATGAACCTCCGAGGCTCCTCCCTCGCGGAGAAGCTGAACCAGCTGCCGGGTAGTATGGCCACGGACGATGGAATCATCGACCAGCACCACTCGACGGCCCTGAAGCACCTCGCGCAGGGGACTATATTTCAGTCGGATCCCCCATTGCCGGGTTCGATCGTCCGGCTGGATGAAGGTCCGCCCAACGTAGCGATTTTTCAACAAACCTTCGATGAACGGGATGCCGCTCTCCAGGCTGTAGCCGATGGCGTGGGCCGTCGCTGAATCCGGCACGCCGATGACCAGGTCGGCTTCCGCTGGAGCCTCCCGCGCCAGCTGGCGTCCCAGGGCCAGGCGAACCGAATAGACGGTGCCCCCTTCCCGCTGGGAATCGGGCCGCATGAAGTAAACGTATTCGAAAACGCAAAAAGCGGGGGAAGGCTGGGCTCCTCCGGAAAAGGAGGTCACCCCGCGCGGATCCAGGCGCACGATCTCGCCGGGGGCGATCTCCCGCACATACCGGGCGCCGATCATGGAGAGGGCACAGGACTCGGAGGCCACCACGTATCCTCCCTCCCATTCCCCCAGACACAGGGGGCGGAAGCCATGCGGATCCCGCACCGCATAGATCGCCTCCCGAGTCAGGATGACCAGGGCATAAGCGCCCGGGCTTAAGCACAACAGGCTCCGCAGGCGCGGGATCCATGGATCCCCCTCGGGCTCGAGGGGCGGCGCCAGGGATCCCCAGGCCTCAGGCGGGGAGGCCAGGATCTGAAGGATCAGCTCGCTATCACTGCCGGAGGAAAGACCCACGCCTCGCTCCAGGAGGCGGCGGCGGAGCGGGAGGGCGTTCACCAGGTTCCCATTGTGGGCAATACCCAGAGGACCATAAAGGGTCTCGCTCAGGAAGGGCTGGGCGTTCTGAAGATGGGACGCCCCTGTCGTCGAATAACGGGTGTGTCCAATGGCCAGATGGCCCCGGAGCGAGCGCAGGATCCCTTCATGAAAGACCTGGGAGACCAGGCCCATCCCTTTATGGAGATACGCCACCAGGCCATCGCTGGTGGCGATGCCCGCGCTCTCCTGGCCCCGATGCTGCAGAGCGCAGAGGGCCATCATCGCCAGCAAGGCCGCCGGGCGATCCGCGGACCACAACCCCACGATCCCGCATGCCTCCCGGGGATGGTCCTCTTCCCACCAGGCCCCTGGGAGCTTCATCCCCTCCCCCTCCCGGAATCCCCTTGCGCGGCGGAACGAAGGGCGCGAACCTCCGCGTCATCTGCGAGCAGCCGCTGCCGCCCTCGCGCCTGCAGGGTCGCGACCCGTTGCCGGATGGTTTTATCGCGGAGGCCCAGGATTTTGGCGGCCAGAAGGGCCGCTCCTGCCGGATCCAGCACCACCGCTGGGGCGATCCCGCCCGGCATGCGCAACGAGGAGAAAACATCCGCCCCCGCGAAGGTCTCGGAGATCGGCGGGCATGCGATCACCGGAGCCAGCACCTGCCCATCGACCATCCCGCTGAGGGCGTTGGAACGTCCGGCGATGGTGATATAGACCTTGGGGCGCGGATCCGCCTCGTATTCCCGCAGGAGATCCAGGAGGTAATCGGGAACCTTATGCGCCGAGGCAACCCGCAACTCCCAATCCAGGCCCAGCTCCTCCAGCGCGCGGATCACCGCCTGCGCATGCTCCAGATCCGAGCGGGATCCCATCAGGATGACCACCAGAGGACTGTGCATCGCGCCCCTCCGAATCAAAGATTGAGGAAATCTCGGAGATGGCGGCGGATCCGTTCGACGGCAGGAAGTTCCCCGGGACGGAAGGCCTCGCCCGTCAGCCGCTCGTAGACAGCAATGTAGCGGGCGGCCGCTTCCAGGATCAGCTCCGGGGGCATCTCCGGCGGTGATCCATCTCCCCGGTAACCGCGGGCGGCGAACCATGCCCGGACGAACTCTTTGTCCATCGGCTCCGGATCCGAGCCGGGCCGGTAGGTCTCCGCGAGCCAGTAGCGGCTGGAATCAGGCGTGTGGAGTTCGTCGATGAGCACCAGCTGGCCATCGATCAGGCCGAACTCGTATTTGGTATCCACCAGGATCAGGCCGGCCCGCCGGGCGATCTCCTGGCCCCGGGCGAAGAGGGCCAGGGCGACCTCCTCAATGCGCTCCCACAGATCGGCAGGCACCAGGCCGCGCTCCAGGATCGCATCGCGGGTCAGGACCTCATCATGGGCTCCCGAGGGCGCCTTGGTGGTCGGCGTAATGATGGGATGAGGCAGGGGATCGTTCTTCCGCAGGCCCTCCGGCAGGGGGATCCCATAAGGACGTCGCTCCCCCTGAGCGTATAGCGTCCAGAGGGAAGTGCGAGTCACGCCGGTGATATACCCCCGCACTACCACCTCCACCGGCAAGGGTTGCGCCCGTTGAGCCACCATGACGTTGGGGTCCGGGACGGCAAGGACATGATTTGGGATGAGATCACGGGTCTGTTCGAACCACCAGGCGCTGAGCTGGTTCAGAACCTGGCCTTTGTAGGGGATCACCCCCAGGACCCGATCAAAGGCCGAGATCCGATCCGTCGCGATCAGGATCAGGCGGCCTCCCGCCTCATAGATGTCCCGCACCTTCCCGGCGCGTCGGGCTCCCAGCTCTGGAAGCTCGACGGCATGGACCGCATGCGCCAGCGCCTTCTGCAATTCGAGGGCGGACAAACCCATCTCAGCACCTCCGCAGCGCGTTCCAGAACAGGATCGAACCGAATCCCCCCTGCTCTCCCCGATGCCAGCGGGGATGTTGCCAGGGGAAAATGTGATCTTCGGGATGGGGCATCAGCCCCAGGACATTGCCGGCTGGATTGCAGATGCCAGCGATGTTCCGCTGGGATCCATTCGGGTTGAACGGATAGCCGGCAGGGCGGCCGGATGGATCCACATACGTCAGCGCGATCAGCCCCCGATCCTCCAGGGCCTGCAGCACGCCCTCGTCTCGCGCCATGAACCGCCCCTCCCCATGGGCGACGGGACAATACAGCAAGTCCTCGATCCCCTCGGTGAACAGGCACGGGCTCCGCGGGTTGGCGCGCAGGTAAACCCACCGACATTCGAAACGACCGGAGGCGTTTGGAGCGAGCGTGAACATCCGCTGGCCATCCGCCCCCAGAAACTCCGGTCCCGGGAGCCAACCGGCCTTGACCAGGGCCTGGAACCCGTTGCAGATCCCCAGCACGGGCCGCCCGCTTTCAATGAACCGCTCCAGCTTCTCCCCAAGGCCACCCTTCAATTCCAGTGCCCATAGCGTTCCCGCCCCCAGATCATCCCCATAGGAGAACCCCCCAGGCAACACCAGCATGGCGTAATCCAGCAGATCGCGCTCCCCCCGCAGCAAACTGGATATGGGAACGATCTCCGGCTCTCCCCCAGCTTGCATGCAGGCCCACGCCGCCTCCCGATCCCGATTGGTTCCAGGAGCCTGGAGGATCAGCACGCGGGGGCGTCGGAGGCGGGAGAGCGAAGGCAGGGGTCGGGGCGAGGACTGCAGGGACTGCAGGGAAGGATCCGTGATCCCAGGCGCTGGGGTTCCGCGCCAGGCCCGCTCCAGCTCTTCCACCGGGAGCCGGATTCTCTCCTGGCCGTCCCGGCCCACCACCCGGAGAAGGCCATCGGCGGTCACCTGACCGATGCACGCGAAGGGATGCCCCTCCAGCATGGCCTCGAAAGCGAGCGCATCCTCCGGACGCACCTCGACGAGGAACCGGCAAAGGGATTCCGAGAACAGCAGGACATCATCCTCGATATCCGCTTCCGGGCAGGGGACCTTGCGCAGGTCGACTTCCGCGCCCAGCCGGCCGGCAAGACACATCTCCGCGAGGGCAACTCCCAGACCTCCCTCCGAGAGATCATGGCATGCCTGAACGCATCCGGAGGCGATGGCCCGGTGGAGGGCGCGCAGCCGGTCCAGCGCTCCAGGAACCGATTGGGGCACCCGCTCCGCGCCCGGACGCGCTCCACGCAGGATTTGCAGATAATGGCTGCCTCCCAGCTCCGCCCGTGTCTCCCCGACCACGTAGATCCAGGATCCCGGCGTCTTCAGATCCATGGTGACGGTACGGGAGATGTCCGGCACGATCCCCAGGCCGGTGATCAGCAACGTGCCCGGGACGGAATGCCGCTTCCCTTCCGGATCCACATAAAAGTTATTCAGGCTGTCCTTACCGGAGATAAACGGCGCGCGGTAGGCGAGGGCGGCATCCCGGCATCCCTGAGCACAGCGCACCAGGGCCCCGAGCTGCTCCGGATCTGCGGGATCCCCCCAGCAGAAGTTGTCCAGCAGGGCCACCCGATCCGGATCCACGCCGACCGCCACCAGATTCCGAAAGGCTTCATCCACCGCAGCCCACGCCATCCAGTAAGGATCCCGTTCGCCATACAGCGGGGCCAGCCCCACGCTCACGGCCACCCCGGGTCGGGGGGTAGCGCCCTCCCCCCACTCCAGAGGCGCCAGAACCGGTGCATCCCCCGGCCCATGGGAAGCAACGCCCACCAGGGGCTTGACAACCGTAGCGCCCTGCACCTCGTGATCATAGCGGCGAAGGATCTCCTCCCGGCTTCGAATGTTTGGATGGCTGAGCAACGCGAGCAGGATCCTCCCCAGATCCTCGGGCGGGGGTGCCGGAGAAACGCAGCCGGACGAGGCCGCAGGAGCCCATCGGGCCTCCAGGATCCGTTGCGGACGTCCGTTGTAGAGGAAATCCAGATCGAGGTCACCGATAATCCGACCACGGTACCGCAAGCGCAGCTTCCCCGTGTCCTCGAAGACGCCGATGACCGCTGCCTCCACACCATGTTGATCGCAGAGTTCCTCAAAGCGCGGCTGGCACGCCGGCGGGATCGCCAGCACCATGCGCTCCTGGGATTCGCTCAACCAGATCTCCCAGGGCTGCAGACGGACATCCCGCAGGGGCACACGGTCCAGGTCGACACAGGCACCCAGCCCGCGCGCCATCTCCCCGACGGCGGAGGAAAGCCCACCGGCTCCACAATCCCACACCGCGTGATAGAGGCCCTCCTCGCGAGCCTGGAGGATGACCTCCAGGATCTGCTTTTCCAGAATCGGATGGGGGATCTGAACGGCCCCACGGGCAGAGGAGGGCGCCTCGGGATCCAGGCCTGCGCTGGAGAAGGTGGCTCCTCCTAAGCCATCGCGCCCCGTCCGGTTGCCGATCACCACAATGAGGTCCCCGGGCTGAGGCGCGGCAGCAACCGTTCGATGGGGAAGCAGCCCGAGGCAGCCACAGAACACCAGAGGGGTCGCCGCATATCCCGGATGATAAAATACGGCCCCACAAACCGTGGGGATCCCCATCTTGTTCCCATAGTCTTCAATACCCCGGATGACCCCCTCTGCGATCCGCTGGGGATGCAGGGTCCCTGGCGGCAGCGACGCAGCGGGCAGATCCGAAGGGCCGAAGCCCAGGACATCCAGCAGCGCAATCGGGCGCGCCCCCACAGCCAGGATGTCCCGGATCACTCCACCTATCCCGGTGCTGGCTCCCCCGAAGGGCTCCACGGCGGAGGGATGATTATGCGTTTCCACCTTGATGGCCAGATCCCAGCGTTCATCCAGCGCGATGATCCCGGCATGATCCACAAGAGCCGAGCGGAGCCATGGCCGGGCTACCTGCTCGGTCACGGACCGGATATATGTGCCCAGCAAGCCGTCGATCTCCACCGTCTGCGAGGGAGCGTCTGGCGGGGCACCCGGAGGTGGGCCGGTGTAGCGCACGCGCGCCTTAAAGGTTTTATGTGCGCAGTGCTCGCTCCACGTCTGCGCGATGGTCTCCAGCTCAACGTCGGTCGGGTCCCGACCTTGAAGACGGAAATATTCCCGGATAGCCCACAACTCCTCCTCGCTTAAAGCGAGGCGGCGACGCGCACTCAGCGCGCGGAGCGTCTCCTCATCCGCATCGCAAATCGGAATGATCTCGACCAGGGCCGGAGAGGGGGCGGAATGCTCAAAGGGCGGATCGACCCATCGATCAATGGCATGACGATGGATCAGCGGATTGCTGCAATGATCCGTCGCCAGGCGTTGCAGATCGCTTTCCTCCAGATCCCCCCGCAGATTGAAGATCCAGCCCCACGCAGCGTTCTCCAGCCCACGGAAGCCCAGACGATGGGCGGCGCGGATCAGGTTTTCCACCGCAGGATCCCGCAATCCGGGAAGGAGAGTGACTTCAATCCGATGGACCTCACCTCCCTCCATGAGGGAATCCGGGGGCCATAAGCGCTCATCCAGCAGCAGGACCTGAAAGGTTTCCAGGATGGGGTCGGCCAGGAGGAGACGAGCGAGTCGTTCAACTTCGGGGAGGGAGAGGCGGCCTTGCAGAAAACACACGCGGTCTCGCCGGCAGGCCCGCAGGCGCTGGATGCCCTGCGCGCGGGCCGCTTGCACCAGCCGGCTGCCCTCCGGATCCTCAGGAGATCTGTTCCGGATTTCCACCCGGAACAGCCTCCGGACCGGATCCGGAGGCGGCAATAAAACCCCCTCGGCGGAGGAGACCTCCTGATCCATGGATTCCATCTCCCACTGCAGGTCCGGATGCTCCGCGTCGAAGGCCCAGGCTCAGGGTTAAGAGCGCATGGATGAGATGGCGATCTTTGAATCGCTATTCTAATCCGCATGATCTACGCTGTCAAATCAGCGCCGGGGGAGTGTTCGAAAAATGGGGGTTTCGGAATCCGCGGGCAAGGGATCGCATGAATGGGCTGCGGTGGCAGGAGTGCGGTGCCTGCCGGGTCGTTTTTTGTGTCTCTTCTCCCTCCCCCCGAAGACCTCCCGCTGGCTGACCTCTCCCCTGATTTTTCGAACAGCCCCCTCATGAGACTTGACAATCTCCAAAGCAATGGGATAGGATAAAGCAGACTCGCATCATACATTCACCGGTTCGCGTAGTTCATTTGCGGCATAGGCTGAAGATCCCAGGTTCGAAGGAGAACGGAATGAATACAGTAGCGCAAATGACAAAAGAAGAACTTCGCGAGATGATAGAAACCATCATCGAGGAGAAGCTCCTGGAGTTATTCGGCGATCCTGATGAAGGGTTACCCATTCGCAAAACGATTCGCGAGAGGTTGTTGCGCCAGAAGGAAGCCGTAGCAAAGGGTGAACGGGGTGAGCCGTTTGAAGAAGTGATTCGGCGCCTTGGTCTGGAGTGATGGGCAAGTACCGTATTCGCATTCTCCAAGCGGCATCCCATGATCTGGAGCGATTAGACAAGCTTGCAGGGCGCCGCATCGCTCAGCGTATTCACTGGCTGGCTGAGAATCTGGATGCGATTCGTCTCGAGGCATTGACCGGTGACCTTGCAGGGCTCTACAAACTCCGGGTAGGCGACTACCGCGTCATTTATGAGGTGCTCTGGGATGAAGAAACTATTGTGATTCACGCAATTGGCCACCGCCGAGAGATTTATCGAAGACGATGAGAAAACGCCGACATCATGCCCCCTAACCCCCGCTGCAGCCGACCCGCCTCCGCGATCTGGAGCCAGAAAACATGCGCCGGGCATTGCGTTATGCGGCCTGGCTGGCTGAAGAGGCCATCTACGCTCCGGAGCCGAGCCCAGCATGAGAGTTCTGGCAGATAGCTGGCTGTGGGTGAGACGATGGGGGATCTGCGGGCGAGCCGGGAAAGAAAACGAGGGGGCGGGCCGCCTGCAGCGGCCCGCCCCCTGTCCCTCCGGGGATCCTCAGTGGCGTTGCGGGGTTAATCGGAAGGCTCTTTCGAAGCGGAAGCGGCCGGATTTCGGACAAACGTAGAGGACAGGTGAACGCCGGTGAGGGCCTCCACCAGAGCGGGGAGCTGGGCCATCGCCTGGGCGAGATCCCCGGTGAAGCGGCTGACCCCTCCATGTCCATCTCCGATGAGGATGATCCGCTCCGCCCGCGACAGGGGCTCCGCCAGCGCCCGGGCCAGCGCCGGGAGGATGTCCACCACCATCTGGGCCATGGCGGCCTCGTTGTATTCCCGCCACGCTGCCGCCTTGGCCCGCATGGCCTCCGCCTCCGCGCGGCCGGTCGCCCGCAAGCCCTCCGCCCGGCCCGCTGCCTCCGCCTCCAGCCGGTAACGTTCAGCGTCGGCCAGGGCCAGGATGCGTCGCTTCTCCGCCTCCGCCGGCAGCTCCACCGTGGCGGCCAGCTCCCGCTGCTTCCGCTCGATCTCTTTCTCCTCGATCTCGATGGCCAGCTCCTTCTCCACCCGACGGACCGCCATCTCCTCCCGCTTGACGGCCTGGGCGGCCCGGTACCGGTGGAGCTCATAGGCCATGTCCGCTTCGGCCCGCCGGGCCTCCAGCTCCCGACGCGCCTCCTCCACAGCCCGTTCAGCCTCCAGGCGGGCGATGCGGGCCACCCGATCGGCCTCGGCCTCCGCGACCGCCGCCTGCTGGCGCACCTGAGCGATCCGCGGCCGCCCGATGGCGTCCAGATAGCCCTGCTCATCGGCGATGTGCCGCACCGTGAACGAGAGCAGATCCAGCCCCATCCGCTCCAGGTCCTGCCGGGCCGCCTCACGGACCTGACGGGCGAACTCCGCCCGGCGCAGGTAGAGATCCTCCACGCTCAGCGTGCCCAGCACGGCCCGCATGTGACCCTCGATGACCTGCAAGGCCACGCGTCGGATATCTTCCCTGGACTTCGAGAGAAACTGCTCGGCGGCGACGGCGATGGATTCCTCATCCCCCCGGATTTTCACCTGGGCCACGGCGTCCACCACCATCCGCACGCCCTGGGCGGTATAGGCGTCGGCCGTCTGGATCTCGATGGTGTGCAGCTCCAGGGAGAGACGCTGCACCCGCTCGAGGATGGGCCAGACAAAGGTCCCACCCCGCACCAGACGGTACCCCACCACCCGCTTGCGCCCATCGGGATCGACGACCTTCCGTTTGCGGCCGGAGATGATCAGCACCTCGTTCGGGCCGGCTTTGGTGTAGCGCCAGGCCCAGAGGGCGATGAGCCCGACCCCCACCAGTATCAGGATGCCTGTCACCACCATCATCATTCACCTCCCGGAACCAGAAATGCACGCGCCACCTCTGAGGATTTCTCCATCTCCACGAGCTCCATGCGCAGCGCTCGTGGGTCCAGCAGGCGGCCGGCCGCATGGAGCGCTTCTCCGGCCCTCCTTTGCAGATCGATCAGATCCCGGCCCACGAACACGGTTCGCTGGTCCTGGGCCGTGTAAACGGCCATCCACCTTTCCCCGTTTCGGAAGATGGGGAGAAGGACGGCGCGAAGCCGTTGCCCCGCCTCGTAAAATCGAAATCGGGCGGTCGCCTCCCGCATGGCGCTCTGCATGGCCTCCCACGCCGCCCCAGACCAGACCTCCAGCATTAGATCCTCCGGATCATGAAGCCATCCCTGGCGCACGACCTGATCAGCCACCGTCTCCCACAGCGACCAGATCCCCGCGCCGTTTCCAGGAGCGGAAAGGAGCGCCCCCGTGAAATGGAGGCGCCAGCCGGATTCGCTCCAGGCCACCGGCAGCCAGGGCGTTGATTCGATCGCGGGCCGGAAGACGGCAGCCGGCGGGACCCAGGCGAGGCGCTCCGACAGCACCCGCACCTGGATGGCCTCCACCGGCAGGCCGTGGGCATCCGCCACGCGCTGGCGCAAAATCCCCAGATCCCTCGCCTCCAGGATGGGACCATCCGGCACATGAACGCGCCATCCCTCCCCCCAGGGATAGACCGGAAGCGCCACTCCAGCCGATGGAATCTCCATTGCGTAACACGGGAATTGGCCTCCATAAGCGAGAGCATGCAAAAGCTGGCGCGCCGCATGCGTTAGATCCGCCAGCCGGCCCTCCGTGATCGTGAGGCCCATGGCCTCGAACGCATAACCCTCTACGGATGCCCTTCCGGGATCGGCCATCGGATAAACCGGGATAGCGATCCGTTGCCCTCCCACCCAGCCCTCCAGCACATATGCGGCTGCTCCGAACTGGCGGCGTTCGCCGGCAGAAAGCGGCCGCAGATGTAAGTGGAAATCATGATCGACAACCATCCGCTCATCCCCCCAGACGAGTCGAGCTCTTCATGTCATCCGGTGCTGTGGCTAAAAGAAACCCAGCCATGCTTTGACCAGGAGCCCCATTTGAGCCAGCCCCAGGGCGATCAGGGTGGGTCGGGCAGCCAGCCGCATCCAGCGTCCCCATCCCACCCGCACGCCATGGCCCTCCAGCGCCGCACAGGCGACCACATTGGCTGAGGCTCCAATGGGCGTGAAATTTCCCCCCAGATCCGTCCCCAGGGAGACTGCCCAGGTCAGCAGGGAAAGCGCCGGCGCTTGCGGGGAATTCGCCAGGTGTCGAAGGGCATAAGCCATGCTGAGGGCGAAGGGCACGTTATCCACAACAGCCGAGCAGAGGGCGGAGAACCATAGCAACGCTGAAACCAGGCCCAGCGGATGCTTGCCCAGCCACGAAGAAACCGCGCCGGTCAACATCTCGATGGCATGGGTCTTCTCCAGCGCTCCCACAATGGCAAACAGACCGATCAGGAAAAGCAGCACTTCATAGTCGATCCGACGCAGGATCCCTTCCACCCGCGGGCCTCCCAGGAGCAGGAGAAGGACCGCAGGGATTAATGTGGCCAGCGGGGGCGTCAGAGGGATAGCCAGCCGTTGCTCTATCCATCGATGCGTGCTTAAGAGAACCACGGCGAGGGCGAGAGCCAACAACCCAAGCCGAAGCAGCGTGGGATCCCGAACCATCTCCGCAGACCGAGGCAACTCCAGCCGCTCCGGAGGAGAACCCTTCCGCAAATCTCGCGCAGATTGCCGGTAAGCCATCGCCACCGCGCCAAGCAATCCGAACACAACGATCGGCCCGTTGTGCGTGATGAAATCGTTCAACCCAAAGCCCAGGGTGAGCCCGAGGATCACATTGGGTGGGTCCCCCATCAGCGTAGCTGCGCCGCCGATGTTGGCGGCCACCACCTCCGCCGCCACCACCGGAATGGGGTCGAAGCGCAATAGCCGGCTCAGCTCAACCGTCAGTGTGGCGAAAAAGAGCATCACCGTGATCGAATCCATGAAGGCGGCCAGGAAGCCGGTGAGCAGAGGGAACACCACCAGCAAACGCCGGGGCTCCCCGTTCACCCGATGGGCCGTCTCGATGGCCAGAGCGCTGAAGAAACCCGCCTCCGAGAGCACCGCGATCAGGACGAACATCCCGAAGAGCAACCCCAGGGTCTCCCAGTGCACATAAGCCACCGCCTCCTCCACGGTGAGCACTTTAAACAACAGGAGGAGGATCACTCCGATCCCAGCCGCCAGAACCCGCGGGACGCGTTCCAGCCCCAGGGCGATATAAGTGGTGAGGAAAACCGAAATGGCGATCCAGGTCGGTGAGAGAATCCCGGTCATGGGGGGAGCCTCCTTTCCGCAGGTCAACCGGCTGTGGCTTCAGCGGGAGCCGGCGGGATGACCGGCAAGCGCGCCGCGCCCGGGATCGGCACCAGACGTCCGTCGGGGTAGGCGAACACGCCCAGCTCGGGGAAATCCAGCCCCTGCAGCTCGACCTCCGGCGAGACTCGAAGGCCTACCAGGGCATCGAGGATCTTGAAGAAGACCCATGAGACCCCGAAGGCCCACAGGAAGGCCACGGCCATCCCAATGCCCTGAGCCACCAGCTGTCCCGCATCCCCGTAGAACAGGCCCCGCACCGTGAGGCCGCCGTAATTCGCTGTGCCATCGGCGAACAGGCCCACCGCCAGCTGCCCGAAGGCCCCGCACGTCCCGTGCACGGAGATCGCCCCCACCGGATCGTCCACCCTGACCACTCGTTCGAAGAAAGCCACACTGAGACATACCAGCACTCCGGCGATCGCTCCGATCAGGAAGGCGTTCATCGGGCTGACGTAGCCGCTGGGCGCTGTGATCGCCACCAGACCGGCCAGCATGCCGTTCGCCGCCATCGCTGGGTCTGGCTTGCCCGTCGTAGCCCAGGTGTAGAGCATGGCGGATAGGGCGCCAGAGGCGGAGGCTAACATGGTGGCCACAGCTACCAGGCCGATGCGCAGATTCCCATTGCCGGAAGCTCCCAGGGTGCTGCCCGGGTTGAAACCGAACCAGCCAAAGGCCAGGATGAAAACCCCCAGCAAGGCCATAACAAGGTTGTGGCCCGGGATCGGGTTCGGCGTTCCATCCCGGTTGTATTTGCCCAGGCGGGGACCCAGAACCATCGCCCCTGCCAGAGCGGTCCACCCACCGATCGCGTGGACCACTCCGCTGCCCGCGAAGTCGATGTAACCAGCTCCCAGGCCCAGACGGCTCAGCTGCGAGAGCCAGCCTCCCCCCCAGGCCCAGTTGCCGTAGATCGGATACAGGAAGGCGCCCACGAAGAGGCCATAGATGCAGAAGGCCGTCCACTTGAACCGCTCGGCCATCGCCCCGGTGGGGATGGTGGCCGCGGTGTCCATGAAGACCATCTGGAACAGAAACAGCACGGCCACCGCTACGTCGTAAGCGTCCCGCAGGAAGAACCCCTTGGTCCCGAAGAGCCCCCAGTCCATCCCGGCGATGTGGACGGTGAACTCCCCATCCAATACCTTCAATCCGCCGAGGTTGGGGACCCCGATCAGGCCGATGCCCCCGAATTGCAGCGCGAACCCGGTGGCGAAGTAGCCCGTCATCCCCAGCACATAAATGATGAAGTTCATCGCCATGGTATGGGCGGCGTTCTTGGCCCGGGTGAAGCCAGTCTCCACCAGGGCGAATCCCGCCTGCATGAACATCACCAGGTATCCCGTGATCAGAGTCCAGATGAAGTTGATCGCGAGGCGGTTCTGGTTGACCAGATCCGCGAGCTGGACGGCGAACGGCTCATGGGCTTTCGCCCGCTCGAAGTCCTCCGCGCGGATCGTGCCCGGGACCACCCCGACCAGATCCTGACCGGACCCTGTGGCCGTCCCGGCGGGGTCCGGTGTCGGCGCGGGCGGCGCCTGGTCGGCGTAGCTCGGGCGGACGGCCGCCAGCAACCCGAGCATCCCTACGAGCAGGATCATCGATCCCCAAACCCGCTTGCCGATCATCGGACCTCCTTTCGTGAGGCAGATGAAACGCCTCGAACGGCATGCCGTAATCGAGCATCCACCAGCGCCTGGACCTGATTTCGAGCCCCGGGGGGCAGGTAAAGCGCGCATGGGGGGCCTGCGCCCTCCAGCCGGATCCCCCACGGCTCTGCCCGATAAGCCCGGAACTCCTCCCACCGCCGGAAGAACACGTTGTTGAGGGCTACCCCTTCCTCCGTGAAGCGATAACGTAGAGGCAAGAGAAGAACGAGGAGGGCCAGGCCTGCGATCATCCCCTGCCCCAGAAGCGGCAGCCATCCTCCAAGGGCCCCCAGAAGGATCAGGATGGCGAGGGCATATAGATTCTTTCGATGCCATCGCCAGCGCTCTCGCCATCCCAGGGGCACCTCCAGGAGCAGACGGCCCGGAGCCGCCACCCCAACGGGCAGCCAGGCCCGCCACAAGGTCCACATGATGGCCATGCTTACGAGGACGAGGATGAGCACGCCGATTTCCCTCCCCGGGTCCCTCGAAGGGACCGCAGCCAGCGCCTCAGATCCGGCAGGACGGCGCGTCGAACGAAGGACCCTTTTCCCTGCTCCCATGCTCGTTGCAGGAGCCGATAGACGTGCTCCCGGGCCACCCCCGCTGGGGCGCTTTGTAGGGCGGCCTCCAGCTCCACAACCGCCGCGGGATAGAACCCCAGCCGCAGGAAGAAAGCTCCTCGTTCCAGCCGGACCACAAAGTGATCCGGGGCCTGATGAAGCGCTCGCTCCAGGGCCTCCCGTGCTCCCTCCACGTCGAACCGCAGCATGCGCAGGCGCCCCAGGTACGCCCAGGCCAGCCCCCCCGCTATCCCTGACTCCGCACAGGCGATCCGTTGAAGCATCGCCTCCGCTTCCTCCACTCGACCCTCCACCAGGGCATGCAACGCCTGCTCCAGCTCCGATAGGGACATCCGACTGACCTCCTCAACCCTTGCGACATCTCATCAGGATCCCGCTCAGGTAACGGGAATTCCCCCTTACCTGGCCGGTATTGTAAAAATCGAGGGGGACCGTGGCTACGTGCGGGGAAAACGAAAAGTGGACTCAAGGGGTTGGGCACGAGGCACAAATCCGGCCCAGAACGGGGGACCGGCCCAGAACAGGGGATGTGAAAAATCAGCCATCCCTGTTCCGGCCTGCGCAGCGGGTTGGCTGGGGTCTATGGGGAATGTCAGGGGCCGATCCGCCTTCAGAAGGCGAAACGCTGGGAAACGAAGGCTTCGGATCTTTCAGGGATGGGAGCCATCCGGCCCTGGCTCAATACACGTGGAAATACCGCTCGATCTCCCAGGCGCTGACGTGGCGGCAGTAGGCGTCCCACTCCAGCCGCTTGGCCTCGAGGAAGCGCTCGGTGGCCAGCGGGCCCAGGGCTTCCTGGATCACCTCATCGGCTTCCAGGGCCTCCAGGGCTTCCCCCAGCGTGACCGGCAGGCGCTGGATCCCCCGCGCCTCCAGCTCCGCTGCTTCCATCGGGAACAGCTCCTCCTCCACCGGAGGGGGAAGCGGCAGCCGTCGCTCGATCCCATCCAGGCCGGCCGCCAGCATCGCCGCAAACGCCAGATAGGGATTGCAGGCGGGGTCCAGGCTCCGGAGCTCGATGCGGGTAGACTGGTAGCGCCCCGGTTTGATGGCCGGGATCCGGATGAGGGCCGAGCGGTTGATCCGGGCCCAGCTGATATACGGCGGGGCTTCGAATCCACCCAGGAGGCGCTTGTAAGAGTTCACCAGCGGGCAAAGCACCGCGCACATCCCCCGGGCATGGGCGATCTGCCCCGCCAGGAAAGCCTTCGCCAGCGCGGACAGACCATAATCGTCCTCCGGATCCGCGAAGGCGTTCCCCCCATCCTCGAGGCGGAGCAGACTCTGGTGGGTATGCATCCCGGATCCCGCCCGCCCTTCCATGGGCTTGGGCATGAAGGTCGCATGGAGGCCGTGGGCCTGGGCGATGTGCTTGATGACCAGCCGGGCGGTGACGATGTAATCGGCCATCCGCAGGGCATCGGCCGGCTGGAAGTCGATCTCGTGCTGGCCCGGCGAGATCTCATGATGGCCCGGCCCGGCCGGGACTCCCAGGGCCCGCAGAGTCTCCACCATCTCACAACGGACCCGATAGGCCAGGTCGGTGGCCAGATCGAAGTAGCCGATCTCATCGTGGGGGGCCGGGGCGAAGCGCTCCCCCTCGGCCCGGAAGAGATAGAACTCCAGCTCGGGGCTCACCACATAGGTGTAGCCCATACGGGCTGCCCGCTCCATCACCCGGGCCAGCACCGCCCGGGGATCCCCGGCGAAACGCTCGCCCCGCCGGTTCACCACCCAGCAGATCACATGGGCTGTCGTCCCCTGCCCTCGCGTCCACGGCAGGATGGTGAACGTGCTCAGATCCGGCTTCAGATACAGATCCGACTCCGCCACCCGGGCGAATCCCTCGATGGCCGATCCGTCAAACCACTTCCCGGTCTCGATGGCCTCCGGGAGATCTTCCAGAGGGATCGTCACCCCTTTCGGCGTCCCCAGGATATCGGTGAAACGCAGGATGACAAACCGGACGCCTGCCTGGCGGGCTTCCTCAAGCACGCGATTCGGATCCACTGCCGGGTTGTGCATGGGGCCTCCTCAGGATCGGTCGGATTTTCAGGGCCAGCTGCAATCGGAAGCAATCCTCCCAGCGCCTCAGATCCATCCCGGTGATCTCCTGAATCCGCCGGAGACGATAGGCCAGGGAATTGCGATGCAGGAACAGCCGCTCGGCCGTGCGCTGCAGGCTCCCATCACAGGCGAAGAAGGCCTCCAGGGTGGGAATCAGCTCGGCATGATGCTCCCGATCATACCGCTCCAGGGGTCCGAGGGTCTGTTCGTAGAACTCCTCCAGGACCTCGCTCTCCCGCAGGGGATAGAGGATGCGATAGACATCCAGCCGCGAATAGGCCAGGGTGCGGTCTCCTCCCAGCAGGGCCTCCACCATCTGCAGGGACTGGACCGCCTCCCGAAAGGAGCGGGCCAGGCCGGCAGGGCCGGCGTAAACCCCTCCTACCCCGGCCGCCAGGCGAGACAGGCCCAGGGCGCGAACCAGCTCGGCCCGCAGGCCTTCCACCACCGTCTCTGGATCCGCCTCCCCTCCCGGAGGCGGGAACACGAAGGCGATCCCTTCCGCCATCGGCTGGACGCGACAGCGAGGGAAGCGGGCGGTGAGGCGACGGATGGCCTCCGTGAGGCGCTCGGAATTCCCCTCCGTATCCGGTGCCCGGAACACCGCCACCGCCATGGGCTCCTCGATGGGCTCATTGAGGATGCGAGCCCGACGGCGCGCCTCCGCCTCGGGCAGTTCTCCTCGCAGGACCTGGGCCAGGAACTCCCCACGCACCCGGGCCTCTGCCGTCCACAACGACCGCTCCCGGAGCAGCACCAGCGCGCAGGCCGCCGCCGCCTGGGCTACCGCCAGACGGTCCCGCTCCGTGATCCCGCTGGAAAAGCTCAGCAGGCAAACCGCTCCGACCGGACGTCGCTCCAGGATCACCGCCCCTGCCAGGCAGATCCGCCCTGCGGCATCCGGTCCGAAAAGGGCCACGGGAGGCTCTCCGCCTTCCTCGCGCAGAGGGAGGCGCCGCAGCCAGGCGCGACGTTCCACCGGGCCCGGCGGGGGCTCCGGAGGGCCCGGGAGATCCGGCCAGGGGCTTCCCTGAGCGTCCTCCAGCCACGCCCGTTTCCCCGTGACATCTTCCAGCACGCGCAGGATGGCCGCGAGTCCTTCCCCAGCCAGCGCCGCCTGCTGAAACCGGCGCTGGAGTTCCCGCTCGATCTCATACAGGGCCTCCCGACGGGCCGTGATGAACCGGGCGATCTGATTGGCCAGGTCCGCCAGGCCCGTCCCTTCCGGCAGCGCGAGCAGTGGGAGGCCAGCCTCATCCGCCAGCGGACCCCAATCTTCCGGCACCGGACCGACCACCGCCAATCCAGCCGCTTCCCGTTCCAGGGCGAGCTCGAGGAGGGCGGGGAACGCGAGAGGGGGTTCCCGCATCGAGAGCAGATCGACAGGGAAAAGCAAAAGATCCCCGCGCTGGATCGCAGTCCGTGCCGGGATCGTTCGGAGAAGAGTGGCCCACGCCACCTCATGGTCCAGCCCGCTCCCACCGCCGATCACCTGCGTCCCCGGCGGCAGCAGATTCTCCAGCAGTTCCCTTAACCGCACCCCTCGCATACGCCTTCCAGAACCCTCGCCAGCATCCCCCACGGCCAACCCCGATCAGAAGAGCCACACGGTTTATCCTCCCGGTGGCTTTGGGATGCGCGGAGCGCCAGGGGCGCTCCGCGCCGCCTCCCTAATGTATACTACTCGAAAAGGATCCCTACCTCTTTATGGAGATTTATGGAGAGCGAAAGAAGACCTGTTCCACCTGATCCCATGCCGCTTCCAGCGCCTCGATCGATGCCGACTCTCCCGTTAGGCGTCGGCGGGCCGCCTCGCGTTCCAGAGGGATCAGCTTCTCCCGCGCTTCCCGGAGCATCTCCGACAGCAGCGCCCGGACCGCCGCCGGATCCTCGTGGAGGAAACGCTCCGAGCGAGCGAAGGCATCCGCGTAATCGAAGGCACCCCGGAAAAATTCCTCCAGCCGGGCCTCCAGAGCGGGCAGCTCCTCTGGCGATCGGACCCGGGCCATGAAGGGGCAAAGATCTTCCCCGGAGGCCAGGCGCGCGCACTGAACCTCCTCCTCCGCGGGCGGTCGCCATGCAGCTACAGCCGCCCGCAACAGGGCCCATTCCTGGGAGAGATAATACCGGGCCCAGCGTCGCGAATCCGCTCCAGCCTCCGGATGGGGAAGGGAGGACACGGTGCTGCGAAACGGAAAGGAAAATCGCTCAAACCGCCGGGGGATCGCTTCAAAGGCCGCCTGCAAACGCGCCCGGCGGTCCTCCCCGGTCGATTCCGACATCGCGAGGATGATCAGAGAAGCGGCCTGCTCGGGCCGCTGGGCATAGCCGCCCATGATGCTGGCCACATAGGGGGCATCGATCCCCAGCGCTTCCTTCCGACGCGCCGCTTCCTCCAGCACCCGCTCCGTCAGGGTGGGTTGAAGGGCCTGTAAACACCCCGGCGCATCGGAGCCGGCATGGGCGCACGCGAGGGCCTGAGGCGCCCAGCCCGACCAGGCCGCGGAGAACGATTCGCTCCAGATCCGCTGGAGGGGGAGGTTCGCAAACGGAGAGGCTTCGGAGGACGGCCCCGGAACGAGACGACACCCGGCGACCGTGAGCAAAACGATCCAGACGGGGATCGAAATCTTCCCACCGCTCCACCGAATATGATGCATCATGAGCAAGCGCCTCCTGCCGGGCCTCCAGGCGCCTCAGGCCTCCGGCTTGATTTTTCCCATAATATCCCACAATATTCTTTTGAGCGATCCCGGCTATGGATTCGGGATGTGCCTCTCTTCTTCATCCTCCACCCTGCGAAAAAGAGGCGGTGGGTCGGACGGCGAAGCAGCCCAGGTCACTCTCCAGAGTGATCCATTGCGAGCGCCGGGCCTGGTGCAGACAGTTCGGTCTTTTCCCGCTTCCATAGAGGAGGCGCCGATGCAGCCCTGGGCCTATCCCGTGGATCTCTCAAAGATCCGGGTTCGCTGGGAGCAGTTTGTCACCCAGCGACGGCTGGATCCCGATCTGGACCCGCTGGTGGCCGCTTCATGGGAACGATGCTTCCCGCGGTTGAATCCCCTGGCCCCCCCGGCCCTTCCCTGCCTGGAGGAACACACCCTGGAGCGGGTGCGGATCACGCTCTTCGATCTGATCGCCACCGCTCGCCCCCTGATGGAGGACCTTCACCAGTTCACAGAGGGTTCCGGCCTGGCGATCGCGCTCCTGGATAGCGCCGCATGTGTCCTGGATATCCTGGGGGATCCGGAGATCGTCCGCACGGCGGAGGCCGTTGGGCTACGACCCGGGGTTTACTGGGGCGAAGGCCATGTGGGCACCAATGCCTTCGCCCTCGCCCTCCTGGAACGAACCCCCGCTCAGGTGGTCGGCGCGGAACATTTCCTCGCCCTTTATCATTCCTGGGTCACCACTGCTGCTCCGATCTACGGCCTGGACGGGCAGCCGCTGGGGGCGATCGGGGTCATGGCGCCCGCGGAGCGGGCTCAACCGGATACCCTGGGGATGGTGATGGCGGCCGCCCGGGCCATCGAGAACCAGTTGCAGGCGGAGGCGAACCTGCGGGAACACCATCAGCTCCTGGCCGAGCTCCAGGCGATCCTGGAGGCCATCGATCAGGTGGTCCTGGTCCTGAGCGCCCAGGGACATGTGATCCGCCTGAATCGAACAGCCATCCGGGTGCTGGGGCTGGATCCCTCCGGGATCCTGGGGCGTCCATTGACGGATCATATCCGATTGCCCCCGGCCTTCCAGGAAGCCCTATCCGATCCGGAGATCCATCAGGAAGCCGAAGGGGCGCTCATCGTGGATGGCGCTCCCATTGAGGGATGGATCGGCCTGCACGCCGTAACGGAAGGGCGACGGCATCTGGGGTTTGTCCTGACGTTCCGGCGGAGCGAGCAGGTGCACCAGATGGTGACCCGGCTGGTCGGCGCCCAGGCGCTGATGACCATGGCGGATATCCCGGGCCGCTCCCGGGCGATCCAGCAGGTCCGTCAGCAGGCCCGTGCGGCGGCCCGGACCAGTCTTCCGGTCCTCCTTCTGGGGGAACCGGGCACCGGCAAAGGCGTTCTCGCCCGCGCGATCCATAACGCCAGCATCCGGGCCAGCGGTCCCTTCCTGGCTGTGTCCTGCCGGGCGATCCCCCGCGAGCTGCTCGCGATGGAGCTGCTGGGGGTGGAAGGAGGCGCGTTCCGGAACGCGCCGACGGAGGGACGGCCCGGCAAGTTCGAGCTGGCCCACGGGGGCACCCTGTATCTGGATGAGATCGAGGCCCTCCCCCTGGAAGTCCAGGCCGCGATCCTGAGGATCCTGGAAACCGGGGAGGTCATGCGCCTGGGCGGCCTGCGCCCCATTCGTGTGGACGTGCGGCTGATCGCCTCCTCAACAGCGGACCTGGAGCAGCTGGTCGCCGAGGGACACTTCCGCGCGGATCTGTATCATCTGCTGGCCAGCACGGCGATCCGGATCCCTGCGCTGCGGGAGCGGCCGGAGGATATCCCGCTCATTGCGGAGGCCGTGTTCCGACGTCTGCGCCGGACCTCGGGACGAACCTATCGGATCACGGAAACGGCCATGCAGCGGTTAAAAGCATACCCCTGGCCGGGGAACGTTCGGGAACTGGAAAACGTCCTTGAGCGGGCAGCCGCGCTGAGCGAGGATGGCTGGATCGATCTCCCGCATCTCCCGGAGCGAATTGTGCGGGGACTGGCAGTGGAAGAGCTCCCGGAGCCCATCCGGCCGGTAGAGGAGCTGGAGCGGGAGGCGATCCTGCGGGCGGCCGTGCAATATCGGGGTCGCATCAGCGAGATGGCCTCGGCCCTGGGCCTCAGCCGCACCACGCTCTGGCGCCGCTTGAAGCGCTACGGGATCCAGCTCTCCGCATTCCGGGATCGGCGGAACCATCGAGACGAGAGGTCCCCCACCCCGACAGGCCCGAGGGCCTGAGCGGTATGGTATACTCAGACCGGTCCGGCTTAGCCAGACTCCCTTATGGAGCCAGTGCGATGCGCGTGGTGAATATCCATCAGGCTAAAACCCATCTCTCCAGGCTGGTGAAGGAGGTGATCATCACTCGCGCTGGCCAGCCGGTGGCCCGGTTGGTGCCCCTGCAGCCCCCGCGGCGCCTGGGCCTGCTGCGAGGCCACCTCAACGTACCGGAGGACTTTGACGTCCCCCGTTCTCAGGTCTTATAAGGAGAGCGCGTCGGTGACGCGAACATTCATGCTCCTGATCGTATGCGAGTATCTGGTTCTGGCCTGGGGATTCGCCACGCGGACGCCGCCGTGGCAGGTGCCCGACGAGCCCGCTCATTACAATTACATCCGGTTCATCGCCACCACCGGGCGCCTGCCCGTTCTGCAGCCCGGGGACTACGATCAGAACTACCTGAGCGAGATCGTTTCCAGAGGCTTCCCGCCCGAGCTCCCCATTGACCCGCTGCGTTATGAGTTCCATCAGCCTCCCCTGTATTACCTGCTGATGACCCCGATTTTCCTTCTCTCCGGTGGCGACCTGCTCTCCCTTCGTCTGTTCTCGGCGATCCTCGGGCTGCTCCAGATCCTCCTGGCCTTTATCGCGGTGTCCAGGCTGTTTCCGGAACGGCCGGCCTGGGCGCTGGGGACCGCGGCGGTCTTCGCCTTCCTGCCCCAGCATCTGGCGATGAACACCGGCGTGAACAACGACGCCCTGGCCGAGGTGCTGATTCTGGGAATGTGGGTCTGGATCGCCCACGAGCTCCGCGGCCATCCACACCGTCGGGCATGGATCGGGGGGCTTCTCCTGGGGGCCGGGTTTCTCACCAAGACCACCGTCTATCCGATGGCCCTGGTCCTCCTGGCCGCCGTTCTGGCCCGGGACGCCGCAGCAGGCCGTCCGTGGCTGGAGCGGCTTCGACGTCTGACTCCCTGGCTGCTTCCAGCCCTCGCCATTGGAGCTCTATGGTGGATTCGCAATGGAATCCTTTACGGCTGGCCCGATTTCCTGGGCCTGCAACAGCACGATCGGGTCGTCGCCGGCCAGCCCCGCACATCCGAGTGGATCGCGCGCTACGGCCTTATCGCCACGCTGGACCGCTTCCGGACGTTCACCTTTCAAAGCTTCTGGGGGCAGTTCGGATGGATGGGCGTGGTGCTGGAAGCCCGATGGTATCTCCTGTTCGCCTGGTTGACGGTCCTTGGCCTTCTGGGGCTTATGCTTCACCTGGGGCGTGAGCGGCACCGCTCGCCCCTCTGGGGCGTCCGGGGGGTCCTGATGCTGCTGTCGACGGGGCTCACCGCGGGGACCTATCTCTGGTATAACCTCTCCTTCGTCCAGCATCAGGGGCGCTATCTCTTCCCGGCTCTGCTTCCCATCGCGCTGGGATTGGTGATCGGATGGCTGGCGTGGGCGGAGGGAAAGGGAGCGAAAGGCCTGGGAGTCGCATGCGGCCTCGGGGCGATTACAGTGGGGATCGCCGGGCTCATCCATGGAGATCTTCCGTTGTTCCCGATCGGCCTTCTCACCGGGACAGGTCTGATCGTCTCGCTATCGGCCCGGTTTCCATCCCTGCGCCCCTATCTGGGCCTGGCCATCTGCCTCGGCGCTTTCGCTATAGATCTTTACTTCGCGCTGGTGGTCATTCCATCTGCTTTTTAACCTGAACTCCGGGCAAAAGCAGGGCCGCACTGCGGAGGGGAGGAAGAAATAGTTGGGAGCGCAGGCATGCCTTCTGTGCGCCATCTGGGCCCGAAAGGATGAACCACCCGCCATCACTCTTCCAGTATCCGATAGGTTGCTTCGATGACCTCCTCTCGCCCGGGTGAGGTCCGCGGCTTCTCCGCCGGGGCCATGTCCAGCAACAGCCGCAAAGCGAGCAGGAGGAGGAGCAGATCATCCAGGGAGCCGATCCCGGGAATCATCAGATCCGGCAGGAGATCGATCGGGGAAAGGATATAAATCAGGGCCAGAAGAGGAAGCATCTTCAACCAGCCCGGCGTGCGAGGATCCCGCATCAGCCGCCAGATCCGTCGCAGATCATGCCACCAGCTCCACAAGGTCCCCGGTCGACCCATGTCCGCTCCCCTTTTCATAAAAGATCGGGGCTGAAGCCGTCGGGGCTGAAGCCCCTCCTACCGCATGGCCTCGTCAGGCTATCGATCGTAACCGGTAGGAGCCGCTTCAGCGGCGACAGGTAGGAGCCGCTTCAGCGGCGACCGAAGGTCGGGGCTGAAGCCCGTCGGGGCTGAAGCCCTTCCTACCGCATGGCCTCGTCAGGCTGTCGATCGTAACCGGTAGGCGCCGCTTCAGCGGCGACAGGTAGGAGCCGCTTCAGCGGCGACCGAAGGTCGGGGCGAAAGCCCCTCCCCTCCCTGCAGTCCTTTGGGCTACAGGGAAGGGGGAAGGAGCCATCCAGCCCTTTCAGGATCCGGATGCCTCGCATCCTGAACTCAGAACCGGGCAGAGCTCTACTCTTCGGCCGCCAGGCGCACCACCATCTTGAAGATATCGGACTCCGTGATGATCCCGACCACACGGCCGTTCTCCACCACGGGCAGGCCGCCGATCTTGTGCTCCAGCATCAGACGCGCCGCCTCATAGATCGGCGTATCGGGCGTGACGGTGATGACCTTGCGGGTCATGATCTTGTCCACCGTGAGGCGAGCCAGGAGATAGTTGAGCTCAAAGATGCTCAGAGAGGTCGCATCCGAAGGAGAGGCCTCACGCACATCCCCCAGAGTGATAATCCCCACCAGATGGCCGTTCTCATCCACCACCGGCAGGCGGCGGATGCGTTTCTCCTTCATAATCTGATGGGCCTCCGGCAGGGTGGTGCGCGGGGAGATGGTAATGGGATTCGGGGTCATCCAGTCCCGCACCTTGTATTGCTTGAGGACGCTGGCCATGGAAGACCTCCAGGCGCAGGATATCCACAGTCAGTATAACACATGGCAGGAAGCGACAACATCGCGCGGGGTCCCCCGGGTCTGGTTTGTAAACTTTGGAGCCGTCCCAGCCCCCAAAAGCCCTTATGAGGAGACATCGGCTGGCGAGGGATGGTAGTGGCCTTCGATCCACACCTCGCCATGAGAGCCGATCTCCTTCTTCCAGACGGGGACGATCTCCTTCAGGCGATCGATACCATAGCGGGCCGCTTCGAAAACCCCCTCGTGGCGGTGTCCGGAGGAGACCACCACGGCTACCGTGATCTCTCCGACCTCCATACGCCCTACCCGCTGCACCAGAGCGACCCCATGGATCAGCGGCCAGCGTTCCCGGATCTCAGCCGCGATCTGGCGCATCTTGGCCTCGGCCATCGGCTGATAGGCCTCGTATTCCAGAAACTCCACCCGCCGATCTCCCTCCTCGCCCCGCACGACCCCGGTGAATAACGCAACGGCTCCAGAGCGGGGGGTGATCACCGCCCGCACCAGGGCGTTCAGATCGATGGGCTCCGTCGTGAGGGCCACGAGCTCCGGCCGCAAGGAATCCCCCTCGCCCCCGCTGACCGGCGGGAACAAGGCCACCTCATCTCCGGGGCGCAGGCGATCCTCCGGGAAGGCGAACTCATGGTTGATCGCCACAACGGCAGAGGAGAGATACGGTTGAAGGGCCGGATACGTCTCCCCCACGGCCTTCAGAAGATCCGCCACCGAGGCCCCGTCCGGAAGCTGGACGGAGATCTGCTCCCGGCCGGCGCGGTCTTTCAGGGTGGCAAACAGACGGATCTGCACCTCCATCGCCGTTTCCTCCAGACCCCAGAACAACAGGGATATGGTCAGGGGTTGCACAGCTGAGCCTGAATCTGGAGGTAGAATACCCTTCCCCTTCCCAAGCCCGGGGGGAGGGGCTGATCGGAACCTCACGGTTCCAGGATCAGATCGCCGCTTTTCCCGCCGTGCTTCTCGATCAGGCGGATGTTGGTCAGGCGCATCCGCCGATCCAGCGCCTTGGCCATATCGTAGATCGTCAGCGCGGCCACCGTCACGGCGGTGAGCGCCTCCATCTCCACCCCGGTGCGGGCCACGGTTTCCACCTGCGCGGTGATCTCCACCCACGGGAGCGGATGTCCCTCATCCGGCTCCCGGAGGGCGAAATCGACCTGAACTCGGGTGAGGGGCAGAGGATGGCACAGGGGGATGAGCTCCGGGGTGCGCTTGGCGGCCATGATGCCGGCAATACGAGCGGCCGCCAGCACGTCCCCCTTCGGAAGGCTTCCCTCCCGGATCGCCGCCATGGTTTCCGGAGCCATCCACACCTCTCCCCGGGCGATGGCCACCCGATGGGTTTCAGGTTTCTCCCCCACATCCACCATCCGCGCCCGGCCCCGCTCATCCAGATGGGTGAGCATCGTATCCCTCCGCATGCCGGAGAGTAAAGCACAAGGGTCCCGCCACACCGATGGTCCTAAAAATCCACCATCCTCCCCTCGTAAGCATACATCAGCAGGTGCTCGATTTCCTCCGCCGTCGGGGATCGGGGATTGGTCAGCGTGCTGGGGTCCTCCAGGGCATATTCCACCAGGGTGGGCAGGTCGGCCTCGAAATCATCCCGCGGGATCCCGCAGGCGGCGATGGTTTGAGGCTGCTCCAGCGTTTCGAGCAGCTCCAGAACAGCCCGGGAGAGCTGGAAGGCGGCCTCGGGGCCGTCGGGGCTGGACCAGCGGATAGCCCGCAGGAGGTCCGCGTAACGATCCGCAGCGACCCGCGCGTTGAACTCGATCACGTAAGGAAGAAAGAGGCCCACGGCCCGGCCGTGGGGGATGTCAAAGCGCGCCCCCAGCGCATGACCCAGGCTGTGCGCCAGGCCGACCATCGCGTTCCCGAAGCCGATCCCCGCCATCGTGGCCGCCAGGTGCATATGGGCTCGAGCCTCCGGATCTCCGGCCCCCTTTTGATAAGCCCGGGGGAGATACGTGAAGACCAGGCGGGTGGCATGCAGGCACATCGCGTCGCTGAAGGGGTTCCGCCATGTGCTCACATAGCCTTCCACCGCGTGCGTCAGCGCGTCCATCCCCGTATCAGCGGTGAGACGGGGCGGCAGCTGCATCGCCATCGCTGGATCCACAATGGCGATATCCGGGAGGTTCTCGCGGGAGCCCACCCCCAGCTTGCGTCGCGCCTCCGGATCCGTCAGGACGATCGCCCAGGTCGCCTCCGAGCCCGTCCCGCTGGTGGTGGGGATGGCGATCAAACGGGCGCGCCGCCGCAGGCCCAGCGGCTCCATCGGGCTGATGGCCAGCGGATCCAGATCCGGCCGCTCGAACAGCACCCAGATCGCCTTGGCTGCGTCGATCACCGACCCCCCACCCACCGCCACGATCCAGTCCGGATGGAAGGCGCGGATCACATCCGCCCCCATACGGACCAGGTTAATGGTCGGATTGGGTTCCACCGCGTCGAAGACGTGGACATCGAGCCCAGCCCGGCGAAGCCGATCCTCCACGGGCCGGACCAGGCCCAGGCGCCGCACGTGGGGATCCGTGATCACGAAGGCGCGTCGTCCCTCGAGCTGCTCGAGGTAGGAGAGGGCATCCTCACCGAATACGATTTCCGGGGTCTTGAAGAACCACATGGACTTCGACCTCACGTATGGATCCTCATGGAACCTTTCAGGGCCGCCCGGGGCACCTCCGGCATCCCGTGCAGCGCACAGGGTTTCAGGCGATCCCGCCTTCCTGACTTCGAGCCCAGCGGCAGCCCGCCGACCCTCCTCTAAGCCATGAAATCCGTGGGCACCCGGGTGCAACAGAGCACCAGCTCCTTGGCCGCCCGCACGTTCCGCATGATGTTCACCATGTTCCCTTTCAGCTTGATCCGCCCGGTGACCAGCGCCTGGATCGGATCCAGCTTCCCCTGGATGACCTGCTTCCATATGGAATAGGGTGCGGACATCCGGTAAGCCGGGTTCCGGACGGACTCGTCGGTCACCTCAAAGGCCTCCCGGCACTGACCGTGCCAGAGATCCATATAAAGCACGACCGGTTTCGTGAGCGGACCTTCCGGCTCCACCACGAAATAGAAATCCCCTTCCCAGTTCTTCGCCGCCTCCGCATAGCCCGGGCTTCGATTGACCTCCTCCATCAGGGCTTTGATCCAGGCATCGGATGGGAAGAGAATCCCCATAGATAACCTCCTCCAGAGGCTGCGGGCGGGAATCGAATAAGCCGTCGCACCACGGTCTTCCCCTTCGGAGGGCTATCCCGCCTCCCCGAATTCGAGCCCGGCGGCCTGAACCCTGTGATTTACGCCTTCTCCTTAGCCGCCTCGCGCTCCCGACGGGCCTGCTCGATGATGGTCTGAGCGATATGCGGAGGGACCTCCTCGTAATGGCTGAACGTCATGCGGAACACCCCACGCCCCTGGGTGAGGGAGCGCAGCTGGGTGGCGTAGCGCTGCATCTCCGCCAGAGGGGCGAGGGCGATGATCACGCTCTTATCTCCCTGCTGCTCGATCCCCTGCACCCGGGCCCGGCGGGTGTTCAGATCGCTGATCACATCCCCGGTGAACTGCTCGGGGACAATAATGGTAAATTGCATGATCGGCTCCAGGAGCACCGGGCCCGCCTGCTGGAACGCCAGCTTGAAGGCCTCGCGCCCGGCGATCTGGAAGGAGATGTCGTTGGAGTCCACCGGATGCTCCTTGCCGTCGTAAACCGCCACCCGCACATCCACAATGGGATACCCGGCCAGCAATCCCTGCTCCATCACGCTCCGGATCCCCTTCTCAATCGATGGGGCGAAGTTCGAGGAAATCGCCCCGCCGAAAACCTCCCACACGTATTCAAAGCCGCCATCCCGCGGGAGGGGCTCGATCCGCAGATGAACCTCCCCGAACTGCCCCGCGCCTCCCGTCTGCTTCTTGTGGCGATACTGGGCCTTCGCCACTTTGGTGATCGTCTCCCGATATGGAACCTTGGGGACGCTGGTCACGATCTCAACGCCGAACTTGGTGGAGGCCCGCCGGACCGCCACATCGATGTGGGTATCCCCCATCCCCTCGAGGATGGTCTGATGTGTGGAAGGCTCCTGGCGAAGGTGAAGCGTGGGATCCTCCTCGCACAGGCGCTGGAGCGTGGGGATCAATTTGGCCGAATCGGCCTTGGTCCTGGGCTCCACCGCCACCGCATACAGGGGCGTCGGATAGGCCGGTGGGGCGATCCGAACCGGATGGCTGCGGTCGCACAGGGTATCCCCATGGCCGGTCACGTTCAGTTTCGGCACCGCCCCAATGTCCCCCGCCACCAGCTCCGGAACGGGAATCTGCTCCTTTCCTCGCATCACAAAGATTTGAGCCAGCCGCTCGTCCTGATTCCTGTTCACATTGAAAAGGTGCGAGTTGGAGCGCACGGTGCCCCGGAAGACGCGAAAGTAAGCGAGCTTCCCCACGAAGGGATCCGCCGTGACTTTAAACACATAGGCCACGGTAGGGCCTGCCGGATCCGGCTGCACCAGCTCAGGCTGCCCGTTGGAAACCGGGACCGCTTCCACCGGTTTCGCCTCCAGCGGCGAAGGGGCCAGCTGAACCAGCAGATCCAGCAAGGGGCCCACGCCGATGGTGGATAGCCCGGCCGCGCATGCCACGGGGACGATACGCCCGGCGAGGAAACCCGCCTTCAATCCCCGTCGGATCTCCTCCTCCGTCAGCTCGCCGCTTTCCAGATACTTCACAATCAGCTCATCGTCCGCTTCCGCCGCGGCCTCCATCAGGCGCATCCGGGCCTCTTCCGCCTCCTCCCGCAGGCCAGCGGGAATCTCGCCGATCTCTCCACGCGGGCCCCGCCGGGCCTTCATGGCGATCAGATCGACCACCCCTTCAAACGCAGCCTGGCTGCCGATGGGAAGCTGGATGGGGACGAAATTCGCCTTGAAAACGCGGCGCAGGCTCTCCAGGGCGTTCTCAAAATTCGCGTTATCTCGATCCATCTTGCTGATGACCGCGATGCGCGGCAACCCCCGTTCCTCCAGGGCCGCCCACGCCTGTTCGGTTCCCACTTCCACGCCCGCCACGCTATCCAGAACCACCAGCGCGCAATCCGCCACATGAACGGCGCTCTTCATCTCGCCGACGAAATCCAGATAGCCCGGAGCATCCAGAAGGTTGATCTTGTGGTCGGACCATTCCACGGGGACAAGGGAGGTATAGATGGAGAGACGACGGCGGATCTCTTCCTCATCGAAATCGGAGACGGTATTACCTTCCTCCACACGGCCCATGCGGGTGGTCGCCCCGCTCAGGAACAGCATCGCCTCCACCAGCGTGGTCTTGCCGGACCCGTTATGACCCACCAGCACAACGTTGCGGAGGTTCTCGGTCCGATAGACTTTCATCGCGCCTCCCCCTGGTTGAGGATGACTGTGGATCCGCTCATCCGAGCGGGAAGATCCTCACGTCCCCGAAGCGCTTTCATGAGCGGGCGAGGCATGTTCGACCATCCGCCCGGTATAATGCCTCGCCTCACAACTTCAATTATAGCCGCGCAACAGGCGATCGGAACATCCCTCCCCGACATCCCTCCGGATGTGGGGATCGGTTCCCTTTTCCCGGGCCTGGTTAATGGATCCGATCCGCCTGCTGGAGACGGCGGAGCAGTCGGGTCTCCAGATCCTCTTCCGGTCCCGGTGGGCCCAGCCCATCCTGATGCCGGCGGATCAGGGCGACCGTGAGCGGATCACAGCCTGCTTCCATGGCCCACATCGCTCCGATCTCTGGATGGGCCTGATAGCGACGCACCCGATCCATCCAGCGTCGGAGGACAGGCCATCGGAAGCATCCGAAGCGCCCGGACCATGCCCCCAGGGCTTCCCCCAAAACGATCAACGCCCGCTCCCACGGCGTCAGGGGCGTCGCCGCCTTCCCCACATCATGCAATAGCGCCGCCTTCAACAGAGCCGGATGCGTCTCCCCCCACGCCAGCAGAGTTCGCAGCACCGCCAGACTGTGCCGCTGATCCCCCGGGGTCATCCGCCAGAACAGCGCCTGGGCCTCCGGATGCAGGATCCGCGCCACCAGCGCCCGATCCTCCTCCCGGATCCGGGCCGTGAGGGCCCACCAGAATTGCCGGACACGATAGAACCGCCGGGACATGCCGGGATCCTTATGTCGGGGCAGGATGCTCAGGTCGTTTACAATCATACTGGGATTCCCCCGCAGAGGCCCCCAGCCCCGATGGCCCCTGAACGAGAGCCGAACGGCAGATGTCCGGAGAACCCGGAAAAGCCCTCCCCTCATTGCGCTTGACATGGAACAAATGTTCGGATAAGATTTGGGAAAACTTGGGATATGTTTTGGGATATTGGAGGCTCGGATGAAGCGGAAGCAACGGTCACGGATCCGATGGAATCTTCGCCAGGAGATTCTGGCCTTCATCGCCCGATGGTATCGACAGGAAAGAACCTATCCGACCGTTCGAGAGATCCAGAGGGGATTGAAGATCTCCTCGCCCTCTGTGGTGGCTTATCATCTCCGTCGCCTCGAAGAGGAAGGGCTCATCGATCGGATAGGCCGGCGATCCCGGGGGATCCGCCTGCGGCGCTGGCCGGATGGCCTGGCCCCGGAAGAGGATATGATCCCGATCCCCTTTCTGGGTCCGATCGCCGCCGGCGAGCCTATTCCCCATCCCGATGCAGAACCCCTGGGCTGGATCCGAATCCCTCGCTCCTGGCTCGCCGATGGCGATGACCTGTTCGCCCTTCGGGTTCAGGGGAACTCCATGATCGATGCCCTGGTCGGCGATGGGGATCTGATCATTGTGAGGCCGACCCCGGAGGTAGAAGACGGAGAAATGGCGGTGGTCTGGTTGAGGGACCGCCACGAAACCACCCTGAAGCGTGTTTACCGGGAGAAGGAGCGCATCTGCCTGCGACCCGCTCATCCCATCATGAGCCCGCTCTACGTGCCGGCGGAGGTGGTTCAAATCCAGGGAAAGGTGATTCAGGTGCTTCGGAACCTGAACGGCATCTCGCTTCCTGCAGAGCGATAAACCCGCAGGCTTTTCAATCCTTTTGCTTTGTCCCATCCGGGTTTACCCGGTTTGCCTCCCCATGGGGGCTTTTGAGGCCGGCCCGGCCTCCAGGAATCTTTCCCTCTCCCTCCCCGCGGCTTTTCGGGCCACGGGGAGGGGGAGAGCCGCCCCTATGATAAAAGCGTGGCCGTTTCTGCAGGAGCCAGGATCTCTTCGGAGAGCGCGATCCGGACATCCACCCCATGAACCCCTTTCCCGGGGGAAGCCACGATCACGGGGTTCAGGTCGATCTCCGCGATCTCGGAATGTTCCAGCATCATCTGGCCTACCCGCCGCAGGATATCGATAACGGCCTCTATCTCCTCCGGGCTCCCCTCTCGCTCGCGCCGCAGGAGACGACGGCCGATCCATGTCTCTTCCAGCATCGCCCTCGCTTCCGCCCGGGTAAGCGGAGGAAGTCGAAACGTTACGTCCTCCAGCGCCTCGACATCCACCCCGCCCGCCCCAAACATCACCACCGGGCCGAATTGGGGATCCCGATAAGCGCCAATGATCACCTCGACTCCCGGTGGAGCCATTCGCTGAACCAGCGCCTGTTCCCCAGGCTGAATGAGCCGGACAAAGGCTTCCCGCACCTCATGGGCGTTCCTCAAATTTAACGCCACCCCGCCGGCCCGGCTCTTATGAATCAATCCCGGGGCGATGCGCTTGAGGACTACGGGATATCCCAGCTGCTCCGCCAGCACCACTGCTTCCTCCGGCGTAACCGCGAGTCCGGAGGGCGGCGTGGGAAGGCCCCATGCGGCCGCCAGCTCCGCGCCCGCCTGCGGGTCCAGCATCCGCTTCCCCCGCATGCGGGCCTCCAGGAGCCCGTAAGCCGCCTTCCCGGAATCCAGGGGGCGGATCCGCTCTGGAGGTTCGCGCCGCCCCTGCTGGATCTTCGCCCATTGATGCAGAACACCCAGGGCGAAAGCGGCACGACATGGTGTGGGGAAGCTGGGGACATTCATCTGATGAAGAGCGCGCGCCGCTTCCAGAGCGGTCTCGCCGCCGAAGACGACCCCCATCACAGGCCGGGAAGACCCCGCCGCCTTTCCCATCGCGATCGCAACCTCCCGGGCGGGGGTTATGGCCTGAGGAACAAAGATCGCCATTACGGCATCGACCTCGGAGGCCTCCAGAAGCACGCGAAGGGCACGCTCATAATGCTCGGGCTGAGGTCCGCCCAGCAGATCCACCGGGTTTCCCACCATCGTCCCCCGGGGAGTGACCGCCTGAAGACGTTCCCGGGTTATAGGCGAGAGATCCGCCAGCCGCAATCCGTGGCGGGCCAGGTGATCCGCCCCGACCGCCGCCGGCCCCCCCGCGTTGGTCAGGATCACTACGCGCGTGCCGGGAAGGGCGGGTTGCATGGCCAGGGTCAGGATCGCATCCATGAGGTCCTGCAGATGATCCACCAGGATGGCTCCCGCATAGCGTGCAACGGCCTGGAAGATCCGCTCCGGCAGCACCAGCGCTCCCGTGTGCGAAGCCACCGCGCGGGCCCCATCTGGCGTGCGACCGGCCCTGAGGATCACCAGGGGCTTCCTCGCGCTCACCTCGGAGGCGGCCTCCAGAAAGCGCTTCCCGTCCCGAATCCCCTCCACGAGCGCCTACCACGCGGGTGAACGGATCCATGGCCAGCGAGCGCAAGGCGTCCGCCAGATCGATATCCGCCTGATTCCCCAGACTGATCACCCGGGAGAACCCGATCCCCATGCTGGCTCCCCAGTCCAGGATCCCCCCACACACCGCCCCGGAGTGGGAGACCAGCCCGATCGGGCCTGGCTCCGGCTGGATATGAATAAAGGTGGTATTGATGGGAATCCGCGTGTCGATGAGGCCGACTGCGTTGGGTCCAATGAATCGCATGCCATAACGCCGGGCGACAGCGCGAAGCTGTTCTTCCCGCTCGCGACCTTCATCGCCCCGTTCCGCAAAGCCGGAAGCCACCAGGATCGCCGCCCGGATCCCTCGACGGCCGCAGGCTTCCAGGACTTCGATGGTTTGCTCGGCCGGAATCATCAGGATGGCCAGCTCCACGGGGTCCGGGACTTCATCCAGGGAACGGTAAACCGGCAGGCCCAGGATCTCCCCACCCCGGGGATGGACCGGGTAGATGGGCCCTGGATAACCTGACCGGATCAGGTTCTGGAGGACCCCATAGCTTAACCTGGTGGGTTGGGCGCTGGCTCCCACCAGGGCCACTCCACGCGCGTTGAAGAAGCACGCCAGCGGATCGTCCATGATGCACCTCGCCGGGTGAACCAGAGATGGAACTTGCGCAGCTGGGTTCCGATCCGGAAGACCGGGATGTCCTCTCCCTCATTTCTCCTCCCGCTTCCTGGCCTGAAGGGCCACAGGAAAAGGGAGGCGAAAAATACTCTGTGGGGCCGGGCTGGTCCCAACAGCCCCCAGGAAGGGATCCTCTGCGTAACCCCCGAGCGAAGAAGCTTTCCGGAGTCATTTAACGAACAGTTGCCTGGATCGGCCAGCTCGAAGAGGGTTTTTTCACAAACCCCTATGAGCAAAAGCGGGAACCACTCCGGTCGGGGTAGAACACCCACCCATGAAAACAACGGGCCGGGAGGCTCTCGGCTCCTCCCGGCCCATTCCAGCCTGTTGAATTCGCGGCGGAGGATCTGGAGGGCCATCACGATGCATCCAGCAGAAGAAGGCGACCCGGGCCCCCGCTGACTCCAGATCCGGAAGAAGGGGCTCCAGCCGAGATGGGAGGAGGCAATCATCGAAAGCCAGCGCCACCATACGGCCTGCAAATGGATCGGCGCTGGAAATTCTCTCTCTTCCTGGATAGCTGAGTGACGCGAGTCCGGAGGATCATGGCTATAATCAGAAATCAGGCCTCATCGCCCTGCCCGATGGGATTCATTCGCAGGGCGGGAGACCTGAGAGCTCTATGGAGGAGGATTCATCCATGGTCCTCGCGGATGTCGTTTTCCCGGGTGCGCTGCGCCGGAGCCGGGTGCAGCAGCTGGCGGCGGATGTCCTCCTGGTCCTGGGCGGCAGCCTGTTCACTGCCCTGATGGCCCGGATCACCATTCCCCTGCCCTTCACCCCTGTTCCCATTACGGGTCAGACCCTGGCGGTGCTTCTGGTGGGCGCAGCGCTGGGGAGCCGGCGGGGCGCTCTGAGCATGGCCGCTTACGTGCTGGAGGGCGCACTGGGCCTGCCGGTCTTTGCCGGGGGAACGGCCGGGCTGAGGCGGCTGACTGGCCCCACCGGGGGCTACCTGATCGGCTTTATCGCCGCTGCCTTCGTCACCGGGTGGCTGGCAGAACGAGGCTGGGATCGCCGGCCCCTCTGGACGGCCCTGGCGATGCTCATCGGGAACGCCGTGATTTACCTGTTCGGCCTCCCATGGCTCGCGATGTTCCTCGGAGGCTTCGCAGGTCCAAAAGGGGCCCTGGCGCTGGGATTGCTTCCCTTTATCCCCGGGGATCTGTTGAAGCTGGCCCTGGCTGCCTTCCTTCTGCCATCCGCGTGGTGGCTGGTTCGAAACATCCAGCGGTAGGGGCGTACGGCTGTGCGCCCCTACCCCCCTCCATCCCCTGGGGGCACATCCGTCATAGCACCTTCCGAAAGCCTGGAAAGCCGGACAAACCGTCCATGGAACCCGCGAAGACCCTACCTCCCTACGAGAAGATCACGGAAGCGCTCCTCCGCTGGTATGCCGCGAACCGCCGGGACCTGCCATGGCGTCGCCGGCGGGATCCTTATGCGATCTGGGTGGCCGAGGTGATGCTCCAGCAAACCCGGGTGGAGACGGTGATCCCTTACTATGAGCGCTTCCTGGCCCGCTTCCCCACGCTGCGGGATCTGGCCACCGCACCGCTGGAGGAGGTTCTGAAGGCCTGGGAGGGACTGGGGTATTACGCCCGGGCGCGGCATCTGCACCGCGCGGCCCGCATGCTGATGCAGGAATACGGCGGATCGTTCCCCCAGACGCTTCCGGAATGGCGCCGCCTGCCCGGGGTGGGCTCTTACATCGCGGCCGCGGTCCTCAGCATCGCCTTCGGGCAGGATCTCCCGGCCATCGATGGGAACGGGGTGCGGGTGCTGGCGCGGCTCTTCGCGGTGGAGGAGGATCCCCGACGGCCGGCGGGCCGGCGTCCGCTGCAGGCCCTGGCGGAACGCCTTCTCCCGCCCGGCCGGGCGGGGGATTTCAATCAGGCGCTGATGGATCTGGGCGCCACCCTCTGCACCCCGAAGGCGCCGCGCTGTTCGGCATGTCCCCTCCATGCCTTCTGCGCGGCCTTCCACCGGGGGAATCCGGAAGCGTTCCCCGTCCGGGCCCCTCGCCGATCCCTTCCCCATTACGATGTGACCGCGGGGGTGATCCAGGATGGGGATCGCGTGCTGATCGCCCAGCGGCCGCTGGAGGGCATGCTGGGCGGGTTGTGGGAGTTCCCGGGCGGCAAGGTGGAGCCTGGAGAAAGCCTGGAGGAATGTCTGAAGCGGGAGCTCCGGGAGGAGCTGGGGATCGAGGTGGAGGTGCTGGAGCCGATGATGACCCTCCGGCATGCCTACACGCACATGCGCATCACCCTCCATGTGTTCCGGTGCCGATGGATCGGGGGGACCCTCCGGCCCACAGGCTGCGCCGATGCCCGATGGGTCCGGATCGAGGAGCTGGATCGCTATCCCTTTCCGAACACGGATCGTCAGATCGTGGAACGGCTGAAAGCAGAAGGGGTCCCGGAACGGGACAACCTGTCCCCTTTGCGGTCCGGCTCCGAGCCGGGCTTTTCCATGATTCCGGGTGAGGGGTAGAGTAAAAGAGTAAAGAAAAAGAAGGGAAACGGGCGAGCGAAGAGAAGGATCCCGAAGCGCATTCTGGAAGCGCTGCGCCAGGCGCCCGATCCCTGGGGACGGCCGGGCCGGGTGTATGCCCCCCACGGGATTCTGGCGATGTGGCTTTGGGGGTGCCCGCCCGGAAGGCAAGGGGATTTATCCTTCATGTGCTTCTGGGCCGGCTCCGTGCTGGCGGGCCCAGGACCGAAAGGAGGGGATCTATGGACCACTCCTTCCGTCAACCGGTTTCCCTGACGTGCCCCCGATGCGGCGCGACCTTCGAGGCCGAAATCTGGCTCATCGTGGACGCCGCCGGGCGCCCCGACCTGGTGGAGCAGATTCGCGACGGCACCCTGCACCGCGTCACCTGCCCCCACTGCGGCCACGCCGTGGGCGAAGCCGACGCCCCCCTGCTCCTCTACCGCCCCGACGCCGACCCGCCCCTCCTCTTCTCCCCGGCCCAGCGCACCAGCGCCGAACAGGACCTTGAGCATGCCGCCGCCCTGCTGGCTCACCTGCGCAATGCCCTGGGCGACGCCTGGCGGGACGAGTGGGTGGAACCACTGCAGGTGGTGCCGCGCCCCCTGCTCCCCGTGGCCCTGGCCGAGGACCCGGAGGCCGCAATGCGCCGCCTGGCCAAGCAGGCCGCCCACGCCATTGTCCAGGGGATTGAACGCCTGCGCGAGGAGGACCCCGAAACCTATCGCCAGCTGGAAGAAGCCGCCCGGGAATTGGCAGAACAGGTAGGGGCGACCGGCCGGTCGCCCCTGGCCGAAGCCGGCGACCTGGACCGCCACCTGTGGGCCTTTATCACCGCCGACACCTGGGCCGAATCCCGCCGCATCCTGGAAGAGCACCCCGAGCTGCTGAGCGACGAGGCCGACGCCCTGCTGGGCCAGCTGGTGGACGCCGCACAGGTCCAGGGCGATGAACGCGCCGTGCGCCTGCTGGAAGAACACCGCGCCCTGCTGCGCCGCTGCCGCGAGGTAGGCGTGGCGCAGGCCTTTGCGGAGATGATAGAGGCGCAGGGCACTGCGCTCCCCATCCCCCCCGAATTCCGCGACGACCTGCGCCGGGCCAACGAAGCCAAAGAACGCTACCTGCGCACGGGCGATGTCGCCGCCCTGGACGAAGCCGTGGCCGCCTGGGAGCGCATCCTGAACCACCCCGCCTTTCAAACGGCCGACGAGCGCTTCCGTCTGGCCGCGTGGAACGACGCGGGTGGCGCCTACTTGCGACGCTACTGGGCCAAAGGCCAACTCTCAGACCTGAACCAAGCGCTCGAACTCTGGGAGCAGGCCGTGCAGCGCACCCCGCCCGACTCCCCAGACCTGCCCTCTCGTCTCAACAACCTGGGCACCGGGCTGAGAGCCCGCTATGCGCGCACCGGGCGCCTCGAAGACCTGGAGGAAGCCATCCGCGTCTATCAGCAGGCCGTGCAGCACACCCCACTTGACTCCCCAGACCTGCCCGCGATGCTCAACAACCTGGGCAACGGGCTGCACAACCGCTATGAGCGCACCGGGCAGCTGGAAGACCTGGAGGAAGCCATCCGTGCCTATCAGCAGGCCGTGAAGCTCACCCCCCAGGACCATCCCGACCGGCCCTCTCGTCTCAACAACCTGGGCAACGGGCTGCGCGCCCGCTATGCGCGCACCGGGCGCCTCGAAGACCTGGAGGAGGCCATCCGCACCTATCAGCAGGCCGTGCAGCGCACCCCGCCCGACTCCCCAGACCTGCCCTCTCGTCTCAACAACCTGGGCAACGGGCTGAGCGACCGCTATGCGCGCACCGGGCGCCTCGAAGACCTGGAGGAAGCCATCCGTGCCTATCAGCAGGCCGTGAAGCGCACCCCGCCCGACTCCCCAGACCTGCCCGGCTATCTCAACAACCTGGGCA
>JAEVEX010000031.1 GCA_016842085.1 Candidatus Thermoflexus tengchongensis
AGGATGTGCTTAAGATGCACCGCCTGGCAGAGGATGGGGAAGCACTCAGACGCCGTGTCGATGCTTTCCTGGATCAATTCGCCTCCGGCTCTCAGGAGTTGCTCCGGTATGTGGGACTGTTGGGCGATGGCAAACTGGCCCAGGCAATCCATGGCCCATGATTACCGAACTTGATCGTCAAAACTCATAAGAGGACATCCGGATCAACGCTTCGCTGCTTCGATATCTGGAAACCCGGACTGGCCTGCGTTTCCGCTTGCATATTGCCCCCCGCGGGGTGAGTGTGGCCGACGAGATCTGCGATGGAAAGGTGCACTTCGGGATCGTCGGCACGGTGACCTATCTTCAGGCCTACCATCGCTGTGGGGCGCGGATTATCGTGCGCGGTCGCAACCTGGAAGGTCAGGACACCTACCGGGCGGCGATCGTGATTCCGGTGAACAGTCCCATCCGGGACCTGAAGGAGCTCCGGGGTCGATCCTTTGCTTTCGGCGCTCCGAATTCCACTCAGGGTCACCTCATCCCCCGGCTGATGCTCCAGCAGGCGGGGATTTCGCTGCAGGACCTTCGATCCTATGCGTTCCACGATTCCCATGCTTCCACGGCCAACGCGGTGATCAGCGGCCGTTATGATGCCGGAGGACTTCAGGACACCTTGGCTCTGACCCTTGCCCGTCGTGGGCTGGTTCGGATCCTGGCCATGTCAGATCCCTACCCCTCCAGCGGGATCATCGTGGCGCCCGGGGTGCCTTCCAGGACCGTGGAGATCGTGCGGGAAGCGTTGCTGGCGCTGGATCCGGTTGGTCGGGATGCCCGCATGCTGTATCACTGGGAGCGCTCTGAGATGCCCCGCGGGTTCATCGTGGCGCGGGATGAAGAATATCAGGCGTTGTATCGGATTGCTCAGGAAATCGGTTTGCTGGGGCCCTGAAATGCCTCGTTTCTGGTTCTGGCTGGATCGATGGTTGCCCAGGCGATTGACCACGCGCCTGATCCTGGCGCTGGTTGTGATCGTGGTGGCGGCCGGCCTGATTACGGCCGGGGCCGTCCACCTGCTGCTGGCCCGCGCCCTGCGCGCGGAGCTCATCCGCTCCGGGCGATCTCTAACCCTGGCCATGGGGGAGAACCTGGCCAACGCCCTGGCCGAGGGAGATCTGGCGACGGTCCAGGAGCTTCTCAACGCGATCGTTCAGGAGAACGGCGATGTGGTCTATGCCTTCGCCGTCGCCCCCCACATGCCGCTGGTTCACACGTTCCCAAATGGGTTCCCCAGGGATCTGCTCCGGCTGATCCCGGCTCCTGGGGACCTGCCCGGGGATGGGGTGCTGTTACAGACGGAGTTGGGACGGGTGCGGGATTTCGCCTATCGGCCGCTGGATGGGATTCCTGCGGAAGTGCATGTAGGGATCAGCCAGGCGCGCATAGAGGCGCTGCAGGGGCAGGTGACCCGGTTCATCATCGGCCTCACGCTGATTGGCTGTCTGATCGCTGCGGGGATTGCATATGGGTTCGGGCAGGTGGTGATTCACCCGCTGGTTGAGCTGACCCGCCGGGCCCAACGCCTGGGTCAGGGTTATCTCGATGAACGGGTCCATCTGCCTCCGGGAGGGGAGATCGGAGATCTCGCGCAGGCGTTCAATCAGATGGCTGACGAGATCCAGCGGGCGATCCGTCAATTGCGGGAATCGGAGGCCGGCTATCGGGATCTGTTGAAGGCGGCCAGCACCGTAGGCGAAGGGATCGCCCTGATCGGGGAGGAAGGAGAGGAAGAAGGAAAACTGGTGTTTGTGAACGAGGCCTTCGCCCACCTGCTGGGGTTTGAACCGGAGGATCTGATCGGGTTGAATGTAGCCAGTATCCTTCCGCCGGATGCCCTGGAGGATGCCCATCGATTATGGGAGGGGATCCGCAAGGGTCGAGCGGAGCATCCGGCGGAACTTCGGGTGATCGATCGGGATGGGCGGCCGCATGTCCTGGAAACGACAGGGGTCCGCATTGGTTATCAGGGGCGATGGATGCTGGCCTGGTTTGTCCGGGACATCACCGAACGCAAGGCTCGGGAGGAGGAACTTCGGCGCCGCAACCGGGAGCTCATGGCGCTAAACGCGGTTGCTTCGGCCGTGAGCGAGCTGATGCCTTCGTCGCGCCTGCTGGAACGGGCGTTGCGTCAGGCCCTGAACGCCCTGGACCTCCAGGTCGGCTGGATCTTCATCATGGAAGACGGGGGATTGCCCCGGCTGGCTGCCTGGCACGGCCTGATTCCGGGGGAAGACCAGGAGGTCGAGAAGCTGTTCAGCTTCCCCGAGTGCCGGTGCGGGCAGGTGCTCATCGATGGGAAGCCAGTGATTGTGGGCTCCATGGAATCCCGATGCGCCGTGCGGCGCATACGCTCTGCGCTGGAGCTCCCCCTGACCTGCCATGCGGCAGTGCCTATCCCGGTTCAGGGACGCATCCAGGGCGTTCTGGCCGTGGCGGCGGAGAACCCCCGGATCTTTGATCAGGCGGAGATGACGCTGCTGATGACCATCGGCCAGCAAATTGGGATGGCACTGGAGAACGCCCGCCTTTGGGAAGAACTGCGTCGGAAGGAGCAGATCCGCGGAGAGTTGCTGGCTCGCCTGTTGCGGGCCCAGGAGGAAGAGCGTCTCCGGATCGCCCGGGAGCTCCACGACGGAATAGGCCAATCCATGAGCGCGCTGGTCTTCGGCCTGAACGCCATCAGCGTGGCCCTCGCCCAGGCCCCGGAGGAGGTTCCCCGTCTTCTGGAGCGTCTGAAGGTTTCCACAAGCGATGCCATCAAGGAGCTCCAGGATATCATTTACGACCTTCGTCCAACCTTGCTGGACGATCTGGGACTGGTGCAGGCCCTGAAATGGTATGTGCAGGATCGTCTGGAATCACGGGGGACGGGTGGTTTTCGAGATCCCGGATGTCCTTCCGCGGTTTTCCCCCGAGATCGAGACTGCGCTGTTTCGCATCGGGCAGGAGGCGATCACGAACATCTGCAAACACGCGGAGGCGACGGAGGTGAGGATCCGCCTGTGGGTTGAGGGAGGATGGGCAGGAATGGAGATCGCAGATAACGGGGTGGGTTTCCGATGGTCAGATATGCAGGCGGAGGGAGGACTCCGCCGTGGATGGGGATTGCTGGGGATGCAGGAGCGAGCGGCTCTGCTGGGTGGAAGGCTCACGATTGAGAGCGCACCCGGCCAGGGAACCCGCTTGTGCGTCCATCTGCCATGGAGGGTGGAAGAATGGGAATCCGGATCCTGATTGCCGATGATCATGCCATTGTGCGGGCAGGCATCCGGGCTTTGCTTCAGCTTCATCCCGACTTTGAGGTGGTGGGGGAGGCAGGGGATGGTCATGAAGCGATCCTTCAGGTGCGCCGCCTGCAGCCGGATGTGGTTCTGATGGATCTGGCCATGCCGGGCATGGATGGCCTGGCGGCTACCCATGAGATCTGCCGGATATCCCCTCAAACACGGGTTCTCGTTCTCAGCCAGCATGAAAACCGGGAATATGTGTTGCCTGCTCTCCGGGCGGGCGCAGCGGGATATGTGCTCAAACGGGCGCCTGACGATACGCTGATCCGGGCGATCCGGGCTGTCTACGCCGGCGAGACGTACGTGGATCCCCGACTGGCAGAGCTGCTGGTGGAGGAGGTCCGGCGCTCCATCGAGGGATCGGTGGACCCCCTGGATACTCTGACGGAACGGGAACGGGAAATCCTGATCCTGCTGGCTCAGGGGAAGAGCTATCAGGAGATCGCCCAGACGCTGTTTATTAGCGTGAAGACGGTCGATTTCCATCGAACCAATCTGATGCGCAAGCTGGGCCTGAAGAACCGGACGGAGCTGGTTCAGTTCGCAATGCGGCGAGGGTTAATTTAATCCTGTGAGAGGGGCCATCCGGCCTGCCCGGACATTCAAGCGGAACAGTGCAAGTCTCCTCTTGAAGAGGTCCCGGTGAGCACTGAAGGTGCCCCTGGTCCCCGAAGATCTTGATTCCTCCCTTCCGGCTCAGGAGGCCACCGGGAAGGGGAATCCTCCCCCAGAACGGTTATGTTCTATGGGCAGCGCTGGAAATTCCTCAGGTGCTCCTCCTGGGTGCGAGCGAACCAGTGGCTGCCGTCCTTTTTGATGCAGTCGGCCATGAAGTAGAAATATTCGGTCTCCGCCGGGTTCAGCACCGCTTCGATGGAGGCCAGGCCGGGGTTGGCGATGGGCCCCGGCGGCAGCCCGGGATAGCGATAGGTGTTATAAGGGGAATCCACCTGCAGGTCCTCCAGGGTGAGGGGGCTCTTCCACCATGTCCTCTGATCCGGCTGATAGCCCAGCGCATACTGGACCGTTGGGTCCGCATCCAGTTTCATCCCGGCCGTTAGACGGTTCAGGTAGACGCTGGCGATCAAGGGGCGCTCCTCTGGAAGCACCGCCTCCCGTTCCACGATCGAAGCGAGGGTGATCACCTGATGCAGGGAAAGCCCCCGTGCCCGGGCGGCGGCGATCTTCTCCGGCGTGACCTTCCGGCCGAAGTTCTCCAGCATGCGCCGGATCATCGCCTCCGCCGTCGCATCTCGGGCCAGCCGGTAGGTGTCCGGGAACAGATACCCCTCCAGCGTCGCGCCGGGAGGTAGATCCGCCAGGAAGGGGAACTCCGCCCGCCAGCGGAGACCATCGCGGGCGGCTTCCAGGATGGCCTGGGCGGAAAGATGCGTCTGGGCGGCGATGGCTTCCGCGACCTCCTCCAGGCGCAGACCCTCCCGGATGCGCACCGTCCATTCCGCCTTGCGGCCCGAGCGAAGGGCTTCGGCGATCTGGGGGATGGTCATGGTTTTGTTCAGCGTGTATTCCCCCGCCTCGATCTCCCGGTCCAGCCCGTAGTAACGCACGTAGGCCCGGAACAGAAGGGCATCGCGGATCAGGCCGGCCTCCTGAAGCGCCTCCGCGACCTCCATCACGGACTGGCCGGGGTGAATCACAAAGGTCACCGGGGTGGGATCGGTGCCCGCTGGCTGCTGCAGATCGCCCTGTCGGAGAAGCAGATACAGCCCCAGTCCCCAATCCACGGGGGATCCCCGGAGGACCGGGCCGGAGGGCAAAGCGTTTCGGTTCAGACGGGGGAGGAGCGCTGCGCCGGTGGCTCCGCAGAAGAAGATGACGGTGCCGATGGCCACCAGCCAGCGCCATGTGGAGCGGCGAGGACGTTTCCGGGACATGGATTTATCCCCTGAACAGGAATTACGCAGTCGACTTCCTCCCGGGAGCTTCCGGAGCCAGGCTGGCCTGCCCCCGGGAGATGGGTCTTTTCTCCCTCCTGGGACTCAGCGGATCCGTTGCGCCTCCAGGTAATCCTGAAGGATCACGGCCGCCGCCTCCGCATCGATGGGTTCGCGGCGACGTTGCCCGCGCATGGCGCGGTAAGCTTCCGCCGTGACCGTGGAGAGACGTTCATCCCACAGGACGATGGGGACCGGGAGGCTTCGCGCCAGGGCCTCGGCTTCCCGGCGGACCCAGCGGGCCTGGGGGCCCTCCTCGCCGGAAAGGCTGCGCGGGAAACCCACCACGATCCGCTCGACCTCGTATTCCGCGATCAGGCGGCGGAGCGCTTCGATCACAGCTTTCCGGGACGTTCGGGTCAGGATCCTCAGCGGGCGGGCGATCGTCCGGGTCGGATCGCTGATGGCCACGCCGATGCGCTTCTCCCCCAGATCCAGCGCCATCACCCGGCCCATCAGATGGACTCCAGGGGAAGTGGGGGTTGGGCGGCCTCGCCGGGGTAGGGCAGGCCCAGGTGCTCATAGGCGCGGCGGGTGAGCACCCGACCGCGCGGCGTGCGGTCGAGGAAGCCCAGCTGCAGCAGATACGGTTCCACCACATCCATAATCGTGTCCGGCTCCTCGGAGAGGGCCGCGGCCAGCGTCTCCAGCCCCACGGGCCCGCCGCCGAATTTCTCGGCGAGGGTGCGGATCAGCCGCCGGTCCAGCTCATCCAGCCCCAGGGGATCCACGTCCATCAGCTGGAGCGCCTCGGCGGCCACGGCAGCGGTGATCACCCCATCCGCTCGAACCTGGGCATAGTCCCGAACGCGGCGGAGCAGGCGAACGGCCACGCGGGGCGTGCCCCGGGCCCGACGGGCGATCTCCCGTACGCCTTCCTCCTCAATCTCCACCCCGAGCACCCGGGCGGCGCGGCGGACGATGGTTGCCATCGCCTCCAGATCGTAGAAATCCAGGCGGAAAATAGCGCCGAAGCGGGCACGGAGGGGAGCCGTGAGAAGGGCCAGGCGGGTGGTGGCGCCGATCACCGTGAACCGGGGGAGGCTCAGGCGAATGCTGCGGGCGGCCGGCCCTTTCCCGATGACGATATCCAGAGCGAAGTCCTCCATCGCCGGGTAGAGGACCTCCTCCACGGTGCGGGGGAGGCGGTGGATCTCATCGATGAACAGGATCTCGCCGGCCCGCAGGTTGGTGAGGATGGCCGCCAGGTCCCCCGCCCGCTCGATGGCAGGGCCGGAGGTGATCCGGATGGGCACCCCCATCTCGTTAGCGATGACGATGGCCAGGGTCGTCTTGCCCAGGCCGGGGGGACCGTAGAAGAGCAGATGATCCAGGGGCTCACCGCGGGCCCGTGCGGCCTCGATCAGGATCCGCAGGTTCTCCTTCACCCGGTCCTGGCCGATGAATTCCTCCAGCCGCTGGGGCCGGAGGGCCATCTCAATGGCCTGCTCCTCCGGTCGCCCGTGGGGGGAGATAGGGCGCTCCGACCTCCCGGGCTCGGCGGATGGATTTCCAGATGCTTGCACTTCCAGCGAATCTTTCCGACGCTTCAACCAGCCGCTCCCACTTTGGGATCTATATCGATTATACTTCCGTCAGGCAGGGGCCCGGGAGGACCGATAAAAGCCGATCGTAACCTGATCCCCTGGTTGGGATTTCGTGGGATCCGGCGTGAACCATCCCTCGCGCTGGATACGGTGCGTGGAGGCGATTCGGATGCCTGTTCGCAGCCCCGGGTTCTGGCGTTCCATCACACCTGCCCACCTGCTGGCCCTCACGGCGCTGGTGGGGATCTTCGTTTTCGTCAGCACCCATCCCATCCGCCCCCACGATTTCTGGTGGCACCTTGCCATCGGGCGTGAGATCCTTCAGACAGGCCATATCCCCACGGTGGACACCTTCTCTTATACCCGGAGCGGCGCGCCGTATCCGTCCTATGCGATGTTCTGGCTGGCCGACGCGCTGATGTATGGACTCTACGCTCTGGGCGGCCCGGCGCTGATCGTATTCGCTCACAGCCTGCTCATCACGTCCGCCTATGGGTTGATCCTCTGGGCCGCATGGGAGGCCAGCGGGCCGCGGGCTGCGGCGCTGGGGATCGTTGTTGCCGCCGCCCTGGGGCTCGACGACTGGAATGTGCGGCCCCAGGCCTTCGCCTTCCTGGCTGGCGCGCTGTTTCTGCGCGGGCTCGCCGGGCTGGAACGCTCGCCGCGCTGGCTCTGGATTTTCCCCCTGGGGATGGCCCTCTGGGTCAACACCCACGGATCTTTCCCCCTCGGGCTGCTGCTGGTCGGGCTGACGCTGGTGGGGAAAGCGCTCGAGGGCTGGATCGGGGGGGAACGCGGGATACCCGTGCGCCGTTTCCTTTGGGCCTTCGGGCTGACGGTTCTGGCCACGGGGCTGAACCCGCGGGGGTTCGGTGTGTATGCGTATCTGATCATGATGGCCCGCAACCCGGTGATCCGGACCATGGTCCCGGAATGGGCCCCGCCGGGCCTGGACCGCCATGGGTTGCTGTTTTATGCAGCGGTAGCGCTGGTGGGGTTGCTGCTGGCAATCCCCCCACGTCGCCTCTCGCTTCATGATCTCCTGATCACCGCGGCGTTCGCCCTGCTGGGGTTCCAGACCTCCCGGGGGGTGGTGTGGTTCGGGATGGCGGCGGCGCCGATCCTGGCGGCGCGGATACAGGCCCTCTGGCCGGAACGGCCGGGGCGAACCGGGATCCCCGTCCTGAACGGATTGTTCCTGGGGCTGCTGGGCGGGATGGCCCTCGCGGCGCTTCCCTGGTTCAAAGCGTGGTGGCCGATGCCCGCTGCCAAGGCCGGGCTGATCTCGAGGGAAACACCGGTCGCGGCGACAGCGTTCCTGCTTCGGGAACGACCGCCGGGGCCACTGTTCCACGCCCTCTCCTTCGGCAGCTACCTGATCTGGGCGGCCCATCCCGATTATCCGGTGTTCGTGGACACCCGGCTGGAGCTTTATCCGATGGCGATCTGGGAGGATTACCTCGCGATCAGCGCCGCGGCCCCGGGCTGGGAGGACCGGCTGGCTCGTTACGGAGTGTGTCTGCTGATGGTAAGCCCGATGGAGCAACCGGCTCTCGTGGAAGCGGTCGCGCGTTCGCCGCGCTGGCAGCAGGTGTATCAGGATGAAGCGGCCTCCATCTGGATCCGGAGAGGGGATGCATGCGGTGGCCCGTCTGGATTCCGGGCTCCTTAATACGACAACCGCAGATCGTTGAGCGAAGCCTACCCGTTCCCCGTAGGGCAACTGCTTGCAGTTGCCCTACCAAGATTCCTGCGGAAAAAGGAGCGCGATGAGCTGGGATCCTGTGGAAGTGTTTCGGATGGCGGAGAGGATCCCCTGGATTCGGGATCTCCACCTCTATGAAGAGGTGGGCTCTACCAATGATATCGCCCGGGATCTGGGGGAAATGGGAGCCCCGGAGGGCGTGGTGGTGCTGGCCGATGCCCAGCGGGCCGGGCGAGGGCGGGCCGGGCGTTCCTGGTGGACCCCGCCCGGGGTGGCGCTGGCCGTTTCGATCCTGGTGCGCCCACGCCGCCCACCCGGGGATTGGCCGCAGCTGATGATGATCGCGGGGCTGGCCGCTGTGGAAAGCATAGAGGCCGTCGGCTGCCCGGCAGGTCTGAAATGGCCCAACGACATCATGATCCCTCCGGATCGGAACCGGGCGACGCCGGCGTCAGCCTGGCGGAAAGCGGGCGGGATCCTGGTGGAATCGGTCCCCCCCGCCTTCGCTGTGATTGGAATTGGAGTGAATGTGAATACCTCTCTCGAGGCGGCACCTCCTGAACTCGCGGAGATCCTGGGCAGCATCCGAGAGACCGTTGGGCATGCGATCCCCCGGCTGATGGTGCTGGAAGGCCTGCTGCGGGCCTTCGCCCGCCTGTATACCGAATGGAGTGAAGGGGCCAGTATGCTGGAACGCTGGGCGGCTCGCCTGATCATGCTGGGCCAGCCGGTCCGCCTCCATGCGGCTGGAAGGATCTGGGAAGGCCTTGCTGAGTCCGTAAGCGCCGAGGGGGGACTCTGGTTGCGCCTTCCTGACGGACGTCGGGAATATTTCCTGGCGGGCGATGTCTCCTTGCGCTGGTCATAAGAAGCCTGTAGGAGCCGCTTCAGCGGCGACACAAGGTCGGGGCGAAAGCCCCTCGTGCATATACCATGAAGGATTGGACAGGTGGCGAGCCGCCCTTCAGGGGAGCGGGAGTTGCGTACGGATTTCCCCTCGTGGTCCTTTGAGCCACAGGGGAGGCTATACCCTTCCCGGATGGGAACCGAACGACGCCAGCTGGCTCCTCTGGGAAAGCCGGGGGTATCCTGTCACCTTTGCAGAATCCCACCGGACTGACTATAATTGGGGAAAGCCCTTCACGGGACCGGAGCAGCCATCCGTCGCCGAAGGATTCGAATCTGCATCAGGAGTATACCCGGTGATGAACGAAGAGATCCGGCAGGATCGCCCCGAAGACACCAGCGCCATGGCCGAGATGGGCGAATGGCTGGAGATGTCCCCTTCCTCCCTTCGTCGGGGAGATATCGTGCAGGGGACGATCGTTCGGATCACCCCGACGGAGATCCTGGTGGATATCGGAATGAAAGCAGAAGGGGTGATCACAGGCCGCGAGCTGGAACGGATGCCCAAAGAGATCCGGGAGGTCCTGCGGGAGGGAGACGTAATCCAGGTCCAGGTGGTGAACCCGGAGGATCGCAGCGGGAACATCCTGCTCTCCCTCCAGCGGGCGCTGATGGAGGAGGACTGGCAGCAGGCCCGCCGGCTGATGCAGGAGGGGGAGATCCTGGAGCTCACGGTCAACGGTTATAACAAGGGCGGGCTGGTGGTGAAGGTGGGTCGGCTTCGCGGCTTCATCCCTGCCTCCCATGTGGTTCCTCAGGAGGCTGGGGAGGAAAAGCTGCCTGTGGAGCAACGGCTGAAGCGCCGGGTGGGGCAGAAGATCTATGCCCGGATCATCGAGGCGGACCCGGAGGCCAACCGGTTGATCCTCTCCGAACGGGAAGCGCAGCAGGAGCTCCGGCGTCGTCAGAAGGAAGAGCTGCTCGCTCGTCTCGAGCCGGGGATGCGCGTGAAGGGGCGCGTGATCAGCCTGGCGGACTTCGGGGCGTTCGTCGATCTGGGCGGCGCAGATGGCCTGATCCACATCAGCGAGCTCTCCTGGCGTCGGGTGAACCACCCCCGCGAGGTCCTCTCCGTGGGCCAGGAGATCGAGGTGGAAGTCATCAGCGTGGATCGGGAGCGCAAGCGCATCGCCCTGAGCCGCAAACGGGTGGAGCCGGACCCCTGGCAGCAAGCGGTGGCCCAGCTCCGGGAAGGGCAGCTGGTCGAGGCCGTGATCACCCGACTGACCAATTTCGGGGCCTTCGCGGCGCTGAAGGAGTTCCCGGGGGTGGAGGGCCTGATCCATATCTCCGAGCTGGCCGAACATCGGGTTCATCATCCCAAAGAAGTGGTTCGCGAAGGGGAAGAGCTGGTGGTCCGCCTGATCCGGATCGATCAGGAGAACCGGCGGCTGGCCCTCAGCTTGCGTCGCGTGGCTTCCCCCGAATATGCGATGCTGGATTGGGAGATGGCCCGGGCCCGCCTTCAAACGGAGGAGGGGAAAAGCCCGGAGGAGCCCTCCTGAACTCCTGGATCAACGGGACAGGAGCCGCACGGCTGGTTTTTCCCCTGGAGGTTATGGATGGAAGGGGCGAGCGGGGCGCCTTCAGCGCCCCGCTTTCTGTTAGGCTTTCCGCTGTGGGGCCCCCGTTCGAGGGGATTGGGATCTCAGGACCTCAGGGAGAGAGGAGAAATCCCAAACCCCCAGGGGGCTGGCTGCGTAGCCTCGCTTGAAGAACAAACGGTGGGATCCCTAAACTAACTGAAAAGGGGGCGGCGTGTTATACTATCATCAGAACCGGCTGCGTGTTCGCCCCTGGAAACCCTGCGGTCGGTTTGAAGGAGGACGCTGTGTCCAGCAAGCTGGATCGGTTTACCCAGCGGGCCAGGCGGGTGCTGGCGTTGGCTCAGGAGGAGGCCGAACGCCTGAACCACACGTACATCGGCACTGAACACCTGCTCCTGGGCCTCGTCAAGGAAGAGAACGGCATCGCCGGCCAGGTGCTCCGACGCCTGGGCGTCACCCCGCAGAAGGTGGAGGAAATGGTCCTTCGGATGTCGGGGCCTGGCCGCCGCACCCCCCATAGCAAGCCCGATCTGACGCCCCGGATCCGTCGGGTGATCGAGCTAGCCGTCGATGAGGCCCGACGTATGGGGCATCATTACATCGGCACCGAGCATCTTCTCCTCGGGCTGGTCCGCCTGGGTGACGGGATGGCGGTGGATATCCTCAAGAGCCTGGGGCTGTCCCTGGAGCAGATCCGACGGGAAACCAATCGGGCGATCCAGGAGACGACCGCAGCCGCCCGGCCCCGGCGGGAGCGCCCGAAGACGCCCCTGCTCGATCAGCTGGCCATCGACCTGACCGCCCTGGCCGAGGAAGGGAAGCTGGACCCTGTCATCGGACGGGAGCAGGAGATCGAGCGGGTGATCCAGATCCTCTCCCGACGGACCAAGAACAACCCAGCGCTGATCGGGGAGCCCGGGGTGGGCAAGACCGCTATCGTGGAGGGACTGGCCCAGCGCATCGTGGCCGGCGAGGTCCCCGAGCCGCTCCTCAGCAAGCGAGTCCTGCAACTGGATGTGGCCTCCCTGGTGGCGGGGACGATGTATCGGGGTCAGTTCGAGGAACGGCTGAAGCGGGTGCTGGAGGAACTCAAGAGCGCCGACTGCATCCTGTTCATCGATGAGATGCATATGCTGGTGGGCGCCGGGGCGGCCGGCAGCGCGGTGGACGCCGCCAACATCCTGAAGCCGGCCCTGGCTCGAGGGGAGATCCAGTGCATCGGCGCCACGACCTTCGATGAGTATCGCAAATATATCGAGAGCGACGCAGCGCTCGAGCGCCGGTTCCAGCCGGTGGTGGTGGAGGAGCCCACGATTGAAGAAACCATCGAGATCCTGCGAGGCATCCGCCACCGCTACGAGGAGCACCACAAGTTAACCATCACGGATGAGGCGATCGAAGCCGCTGCCCGGCTCTCCGCACGCTATATCCCCGAACGCTACCTCCCGGACAAGGCGATCGATCTGATCGATGAGGCGGCGGCCCGGGTGCGGATGTATAAGGCCTCCCGCTGGCCGAGCCTCCAGAAGGTATACACCGAGCTGCGCACGGTGCAGCGCGAGCGGGAGGAGGCCCTGGCCGAACGCCGCTATGAAGATGTGGCCGATCTCAAGGCCCGGGAAGAGGAGCTCCAGGCCCAGCTCCAGCAATTGCGGATGCGCAGCGAGATCGACGAGGGGCCAAAGGTCACGGCGGAGGACATCGCCGAGGTGGTCTCCATGTGGACGGGCATCCCGGTCAGCCGCATCGCCGGGGATGAGTCCCAGCGCCTGCTCCAGATGGAGGAGGAGCTCAAGAAGCGCATCGTGGGGCAGGATGAGGCCATCAGCGTGATCTCCCGGGCGGTGCGACGGGCCCGCGCCGGCCTCAAGGATCCCCGCCGACCCATCGGCTCCTTCATCTTCCTCGGGCCGACCGGGGTGGGCAAGACGGAGCTCACCAAGGCCCTGGCGGAATTCCTCTTCGGCTCCGAGGATGCGCTGCTCCAGCTGGATATGTCGGAGTTCATGGAGCGACATAACGTCTCCCGCCTGGTAGGGGCGCCCCCCGGCTACGTCGGCTACGAGGACGCCGGCCAGCTCACTGAGTATGTGCGCCGGCGGCCCTATTGCATCGTGGTCTTCGACGAGATCGAGAAGGCTCACCCCGATGTGTTCAACATGCTCCTCCAGATCATGGAGGAGGGACGGCTGACGGATGCCCGAGGTCGCAAGGTGGATTTCCGCAACACGATCATTATCATGACTTCCAACATCGGCGCGGAGACCATCCGCAAGGCCCACCTGGGCTTCCCCACCCAGAAGCAGGAGGACGTGGACCTGGAGCGGCGCTACCGGGAGATGCGGGAGAAGCTCCTCAATGAGCTGCGCAAGGTCTTCCGGCCCGAGTTCCTCAACCGGGTGGATCAGGTGGTGGTCTTCCGGCCGCTGAGCCGGGAGGACATCCTGAAGATTGTGGACCTGGAGCTGGGCAAGGTGGCCGCCCGCCTTAAGGAGCACCGCCTGAGCATCGAGGCCACGCCGGCCGCCAAGGCCTTCCTGGCCGATAAGGGCTACGATCCCGAATACGGCGCGCGGCCGCTGCGCCGGGTGATCCAGAATCTGGTGGAGGACGCCCTCTCCGAAGGGATGCTGGCCGGGAAGTTTGGGCCAGGAGATACAGTGATCATCGACCTGGAGGGGGATCAGCTGGTCTTCCGCCCGAAGGGGATCGAGGAACTGACCCCACCGCCCGCGCTGATCGTGGAAGGATAAGCAGGGGCAACCGGGGGCGCGGACGCGCCCCCGGTTTTTTAAACGCAGGAATTCCACGGTGGGTTTCCTCGACCCTCACGGGAGCCCGTATTCTCCCCATCGTCGATCCACCAGCGCCCGGATCTCCGGGCTCATCTCGATGCGCTCCGGCCAGCCCCGGGGATGTCCCTCCTCCGGCCCCTTGGCCGTCGCGTCGATGCCGATTTTGCCCCCGTATGCCCGCAAGGGCGCGACGTGATCCAGATGATCCACCGGCCCTTCCACGATCACCACATCCCGCTTCCAGTCCACATTCCCCAGCACCTGCCATGCCACCTCGGATAAGTTGTGGACATCCACCCAGCCATCCACGACCACAATGCATTTGGCCAGGCTCAGCAGCCCCAGGCCCCACAAACCGAAGATCACCTTGCGGGCATGGCCCGGGAAGCGCTTGCGGATGCTGACGATCACCAGGTTGTGGAAAACCCCTTCGGCAGGCATGTTGTAATCGACCACCTCTGGCAGGAACAGGCGGATCAGCGGAAGGAACAGCCGCTCCGTGGCTTTGCCCATCCAGTAATCCTCCATCGGCGGGCGGCCGACGATCGTGGTGGGGTAGATGGGATCCCGCCGGTGGGTGATCGCGGTGACGTGCATCACCGGGAAAGGCTCCGGCGGCGTGTAATAGCCGGTGTGATCGCCGAAGGGGCCCTCCATGCGCTGTTCCCGGGGATCGATGTAGCCTTCGATGACGATTTCCGCATGAGCTGGAACTTCGAGGGGCTGGGTGATGCAGGGAACCATTTCCACAGGTCGCCCCCGAAGCCATCCGGCGAGCAGATACTCATCGATATCCGGGGGAAGCGGTGCGCTCGCCGCCCAGATGCAGGCGGGATCCCCACCCAGGGCTACCGCGATGGGGATCCGTTCGACCCCCACCTCCCGGGCGGCCCGTTCATGCTCCGCGCCGCCCTTATGGATCTGCCAGTGGACCCCCAGGGTGCGCTCATCGTGGACCTGGAGGCGATACAGCCCGACGTTGCGTTTCCCGGTGCGGGGATCCCGGGTGATCACCTGGCCCAGGGTGATGTAACGGCCTGCATCTTTGGGCCAGCATTTCAGGATCGGCAGGCGATCGAGGGATGGATGTTCGGTTTCCACGACCTCCTGACAGGGCGCCCGGGAGACCCGCCGGGGGCCCAGCCCGATGCTCCGCAGGGTCCCCAGCACCTGGCCCAGGCGCTGAAAGGCTTCCCCCAGGCTCTGAGGGAGCTCCGGGCGCAGCAACGTCTCCAGTCGCTTTCGAAGCTCCTCCAGGTCTTCCACCCCCAGCGCCCAGGCCATGCGCTGGCGGGTCCCGAACAGGTTGATGGCGACGGGGATCCCTTTGCCATCCACATTTTCGAAAAGGAGCGCCTTGTTGCGGGCGGGCGGACCCTTCATCACCCGGTCGGCGATCTCCGTGATCTCGAGCTCGGCGGAGACCGGGGCGCGAATGCGGATTAACTCTCCGGCTCGTTCCAGATGGTTGAGAAAATCCCGAAGATCCTGATAGGCCATGGGCTCGTCTCCTCGCCGATTGTGGGGATCCAGGTTAATCCTGCAGCCGCACCTGGCCTTCCAGTGGGGCCACCACCCCACCTGGAGGCTCCTTCAGAGCATCCAGAGTGGGCGTAGGGCAACTGCTTGCAGTTGCCCTACGGGGAGGCTCCGCTCAACGATCGGCGGTTGTCGTATTAATCATAGCGGATTTCCCCGGGGCTCTGGGGGCCGGCGGGTCGCCAAAGACGGTCATGAGGGGCTCTTTAGAACAGGCCAATGCCGCTATAATGGAGGTAACCTGGAGCACGGAGGAGGTCAGAATGCCGGTGGTGCGCAAAGTTCAGGGGGTCCTGTATCGGGTGCAGGATCTGGCGCGGGCCAAAGCCTTCTACGGGGAAACCCTGGGCCTGCCGATGCGCGGGGAGGACCCGGAGGGGCGATGGGTGGAATTTGGCCCGCCCCGTGGACCACGGATCCTGCTGCACCAGAGCCCGGAAGGGGTGGCGGGAAATGCGGGGGGCGGCGCCCTGTTTGAAGTGCGCAACGCCCGACGCGTCCTCAACCGCCTGAAGCGCCAGGGGGTCCGAACCGGGGAGCTGGTCGAGATCCCGGGCGTGATGGTGCTGGGGACGTTTTATGATCCGGATGGGAATCCCCTGCACGTGGTCCAATCGCTGCTTCCGAAAGCTCCCCGCCGCCGGAAAGCCCCGGAGGAGGGCGAGGCAGGGTCTGTTGAGGGGAGCGATCAGGGCAGCTGATCGTTCCGGATTCCGGAAGATTCGGGGCAGGTGGCTCCGCCGCCTGCCCCGAATCATTTCTCTCCCTTTCGCCGTGCATCCGATCGGGGTGAAATAGAATCAGAGTAGGACGTATACCCATCATCTCTGAACGATCCGTCAGATCCTTTCGGAGGAGCATCCTTCGCGATGGGGCGACCGTTACGAATCGCGATCGATGGGCCGGCGGCCTCGGGGAAGAGCACGCTGGCCCAGCGTCTCGCTGCCTATCTGGGATATGCGTATATCGATACCGGGGTCATGTATCGGGCGGTGACCTGGGCCGCCCTGCAGCGCGGCATCCCGGTGACGGACGAAAACGCCCTGACCCGTCTGGCCGAGACCCTGGACCTGGACATCCTGCCCCCCACTGAGGCCGATGGCCGGCCATATACGGTGCTGGTGGAGGGTGTGGATATCACCTGGGCGCTGCGGAGCCCGGAGGTGGACGCCGCGGTCTCCCAGGTATCGGCTTATCCGGGCGTCCGTCGCGCCCTCACCCAGCGTCAGCGCCAGATCGGGTTGCGGGGCCGGGTGGTGATGGTCGGGCGGGACATCGGAACGGTGGTCCTTCCCGAGGCCGATTTCAAGCTTTATCTGGACGCGGATCTAAAGACCCGGGCGTGGCGTCGTTATCGGGAGCTTCAGGATCGTGGGGAAGCCGTATCCTTCGAGGAGGTCCTGGAGACCATGCGGCAGCGGGACGCCCTGGATCAGGGGCGGGAGGTTGCGCCGCTGCGCCCGGCCCCTGACGCCGTGGTCCTGGACACCACCGCAATGGATATCGAGGAAGTGTTCCAGCGGGTGCTGGCCCTCATGGAGGCCCGGTGCCGGGAGACGCCCCATGTGGCGGGTTGAGCTGCACGCCCATACGGTTTGCTCTCCAGATAGCCTGGTTTCCCTGGAGGATTTCCTTTCCGCCTGCCGTCGGAAAGGCCTGGACCGCGTGGCGGTGACCGATCACAACACCATCGAGGGGGCGTTGCGGCTGAAGGAACGGGCCCCGGATCTGATCATCGTGGGCGAGGAGATCCGCACCCGGGAGGGGGAAGTGCTCGCTTACTTCATTGAGCGGGAGATCCCAAGGGGTCTTCCCCTGATGGAAACCATCCATCGGATCCGGGAGCAGGGCGGCGTGGTGGCGCTTCCTCATCCCTGCGACCGGGCGCGAGGCTCCGCAGTGGGTCGGGAGATCGCCGAGGCTGTGCTCCCCATAGTGGACGCGGTAGAGATCTTCAACGCGCGCTGTGTGTTTCCGGGCGACAATGTCTGCGCCGCGGCGCTGGCCGCGCGGTTCGGCAAGCCGGGCTTCTCCGGCAGCGATGCTCACACGCTCTGGGAGCTGGGCCGGGCGTGGACGGCCCTTCCGCCCTTTGAGGACGCGGCGAGTTTCCTGCAAGCCCTGCGTCAGGCCCGCCCCACCCGCCGTCTGAGCCCCTTCTGGGTGCACCTGCTTTCCACGTGGGCGAAGTGGCGCCGTGCCCGCAGGAGGGTTCGAGATTAGATTCGCCTCCTTCCTGTGCCCCAGCAACTCCTGGGCCGTGCGAATGCCGTGTATCCGGCTTCCAGCAAGAGGGTGGCGAAAGAGTGGCGGAAGGTGTGGGGGATCACCCTCCTGGAGATGCCGGCCAGTTGGGCGGCGCGGCGTATGGCTTTCTGGAGGCTACCTGGATCCACAATGGTGGCGCCGCACGACGCCGGAACGCGGATCCACGGAGAGGCGCGCCGGCGGGAAGACCCACTGCCAGATCCACTCCCGTTCTGCGCTGGGAGACTTGTGGGCCAGGGCGTCCGGCAGGTAGACGGCGCCGTACCCGCGGGCGAAGTCCTGTTGGTGGATGCGTTTCACCTGCTGCAAGTGCAGCGGCAGGGGTTCGACAAGGGCGTGGGGCGGCACCGTGATACGGCCCTTCTGCCCTTTCCCATCGCGGACGATGATCTGGTGCCGGGCAAAATCCAGGTCTTTCACGTGCAGGCGCAGGCCGCTGCCGTAGAGGAACGGGGCCATCAGCAGGTGCACGCCGGAGAGGCGAGCCAGCACGCGCTGCACCTCCTCGCGGGTGAGAACGGTGGGGAGGCGTTTGGGCTTCTTCGCGCGCACGGCGTCGATGGAAAAATCCAGCTCTTGTCCGAGAACCTCATGGTACAGGAACAACAACGCGCCGAGGGCCTGGTTCTGGGTGCGGGCGGTGACGTTTTCTTCTACGGCGAGGTAGGTGAGGAAGGCTTCGATCTCCGGAGCGCCCATGTCTTTCGGATGGCGCCTGTTGTGGAAAAGGATGTAGCGTTTGATCCAATCGATGTAGGCCTGTTCGGTGCGGTAAGAGTAGGGCTTGCGGCGCAGCGCCTCGCGCACGCGCTCGAGGAGCCTGGGCGGGTGTTGCGGACGGGCGGAGTGTTATGATGACGAATTTGACATTTGACATGAGAAAGCTTTCCTTATAAGCTCCCTGGAAGGCGGAGATTGCGGATTCCGTCTAATCAACAGTTGGGCGGCGTAGCCACTTGTGTCGCTCCTCCACAGGAAAGGAGTCGCCTAATGTCCGATACAGTCGCTGAAGTAACGCAAGTTGTCCACGCATTCGCTGAATGCTGGAATCGGCATGATATGAACGCTTTTGCTGAGCTCTTCGCGCCGGATGCGGAGTTCGTCAACGTCGTGGGTCTCTGGTGGAAAGGCAGGGATGAAATCAAGAAGGCCCACGAGTTCACACACGCAACGCTGTTCAAGAACAGCCGATTGACCATCACCGACGTTTCCGTTCGATTTCCTGTCGCGAGTGTTGCCATAGCCAGGTCTCGATGGGTTCTTGAAGGACATGTCTCTCCCGAGGGCGCGCCACTTCCCCCACGCGCCGGAATCCTTCTCATAGTGCTCGCTCGCAGTTCGGGAGTATGGTCGATCATCGACGCACAGAATACGGACATCATCGAGGGCGTACTCTCGCGCCCTCAGTAAAGCATGGGCTGTAGTGAACAGAGCGGTGACGTCCAACGACGGGTTGCCCCCGACGTTGCTCCGCTGCGCTCCGCGACGCGGCTGATCCCGACCATTAGCCAGCCTGGTCGGGCCTGGGCGAGGCGCGGTCGCAGGTTGCCGGTTGGCGGGGGTCTTGCCTCGCGCAGCGCGGCGCGATGGCCGGGCGTGGAGCCGTTGGTCGGCGGTGGTGCGTGGGGTGGGCGACTTGGTAGTCGGCCGGCGTTCTGGGGCCTGAGTTAAACGGCGCTTGTGCCTAACCCCGCATGCAGCGGACGCGGCTGGGCCGTGCGCCAGCGAGGGCGGGCTTTCGGGCCATGGCGGTTTCGCCTGCCGTGGCCGCTGGATGGCGATGCCGCGCCGCTGACGCCCTCGTTAGCCGGCGGCCGAACGCCGTTGTAATTCCCGGCGGGTGCGAGAAAAAACGAGAGAAAGGCCGTTTGCCGGGTTGCATTCGGTGATGGAAAGCGATGCGAAGGTTCCCGAAGAGCGGCAACCCGTTCAGGCCTTGCGGAAGGCACAAAGGAGTGGGCCGAAAAGCAGGGCGTGCGAGAAGACGGCCCATGGCACGGCCCACCTTGCGAGGGACCCCCTGGGCGGTTATGGCATGCGGCGTAGCGGTAGCGGCCCGGGAGGGCGTGGCTTGTGGTGCGGGCGGGTGAACGAGCCGAAGGCGCGGGGTTGGCCGTGTCGAGCGAAGCTGTTCGGCTGCCCTGGCCAGGGTCACGGCGAAGCCGTTCGGCTGAGCTCGCGACGAAGCCGAGGGCAGGTGGGCCGGCGGCGAAGTGACGGTGGGCGGAAGCCGGAAGCGAGCGGCAAGGCTTTGAAGAGCGGGGTGGCGGCTAACCCCCGCTGCAGCCGACGCCTCGCTCCGCTCGGCGCGGCTGAGCTGGGTCGTTAGGAAAGCCTGGAGGGCACCCATGCATTGTGTAGGGCTCTGTATTGTTTGTTACTGGTTTGGGGTTCATCGTATTAAGTGGTTATCTGCTCATTGATGGAACTTTCTTTGACTTGAGCGGAATCGTGTTAGTATCTGGGGCAGCTTTGTTTGATCTCTTGCTTTGTGTAACGGGTTACAGAATGTCACAACGAAACTTTTGACCCTCAGTCAGGAGGCGAAATATGGTTTCCGTACCAGGGTTTGATCGGATCACCTTTGACCCCAATGTCATGGGTGGACGCGCTTGCATTCGAGGTATGCGAATAACCGTCTCTCTGATCCTGAACCTGATCGCTAATGGAATGAGTGTTGAAGAAATCGTTGAAGCCTACCCCTATCTGGAGCCAGAAGACGTGCGCCAGGCGTTGCGTTATGCTGCCTGGCTGGCTGAAGAGGCCATCTATGCCCTGGAGTCGAGCCCAGCATGAGATTTCTGGCGGATATGGGAATCTCACCGAGAACGGTGGCTTTTCTTCGGGAACTAGGATATGAGGCGGTGCATCTCCATGAAGAGGGGTTAGACCGCCTGGAAGATGCGGCGATCCTGGCCAAAGCGCGAGAGGAGGGTTTCATTCTGCTCACCCATGACCTGGACTTTGGGGAGCTCATCGCTGTCAGTGGTGCCCGGCTTCCCAGTGTCATCGTGTTTCGTCTGCGAAATATGCGTCCTGAGAATGTCAATAGGTATCTCCAGCACATAGTAGAAGAGCATGCGAAGGTTCTGGCGAGCGGTGCAATTATAAGCGTGACTGAAGGACGTATCCGGATTCGTGCTCTCCCCTTGCGAACAAGGAGGTAATCGCCATTGGGCAGAAGCCTAACCTCGCTTCGCCCGGCGCGGCTGAGCTGGATCGTTGGGCGGCGCGGCGTCCGACGCTCATCGCCAAGCAGTCCTGGCAAGCACCCGCGGCTATGAGGCGTCGTACATCCGCGTGAGCGTGTTCTCCTCATCGAGTCCACACGAGGTAGTGGGCCCAGCATGTGGCGCCGTCGCGCAAGCGGTCATCGCCTCAGGGGACGGCCTGAGGCAGGGCTTGTAGTCAGGCCGTCTGTCCTTCTCCACTTGCCCGCCTAACCCCTCGCTGCAGCCGACGCCTCGCTCCGCTCGGCGCGGCTGAGCCACACGTTAGCCGGCAGCCGAAGGCTGTTGCCATTCCGAGCGAAAGAGGCGAGCAACGCCGTTGGCCGGGTTGCCCTGGGTGATGGAAAGCGATCCAATGATTTCCGGGGGGCCGCCCTTCGGAAGGCACAAAGGAGTGGGCCGAAAAGCAGGGCGTGCGAGAAGACGGCCCATGGCACGGCCCACCTTGCGAGAGACCCCCTGGGCGGTTATGGCATGCGGCGTAGCGGTAGCGGCCCGGGAGGGCGTGGCTTGTGGTGCGGGCGGGTGAACGAGCCGAAGGCGCGGGGTTGGCCGTATTGGGGGAGACTGCCTGCGTTTGCCCGGATTTCGACTGGAGCACGCATGGGGTTTCAGGCCGGCCAGACCAGCCAGCCGGCTTCGGGATGCCGCTCCACCCGCATGGGGATCTCATAGGCGGCTTCCAGGAGGGCCGGTTGAAGGACCTCCTCCGGGGGGCCGAACGCCAGCGCCCGGCCGTTTTTCAGCAGCAGCAGCCGATCGCAGAAGCGGGCCGCCAGATGGAGATCGTGAATCGCCAGAACCCCCGCCATGCGATCTGTCCAGAGCATCTGGCGGATCAGCTGGAGCAGCCGAAGCTGGTATTTCAGGTCGAGATGGGCGAAGGCCTCGTCCAGCAGCAGGATGCGTGGGGTCTGGGCGAAGGCGCGGGCGATGAGCAGGCGCTGGCGTTCCCCCCCTGAAAGCGTCCCCACCGGTCGCTCTGCGAACGCGTGAGTCTCCGTCCGGATCATCGCCTGCTTGATATGCATACGGTCCGTTGCGGAAAGCGGCGACAGCCAGGCAAGATATGGGGTGCGCCCGAAGGAGACTACCTCCTCCCCGGTGAACGCCTCGGGAAGCGAAGCTCCTTGAGGAACCACAGCGATCCACCGTGCCCGATGCTCCGGTGGAAGCCGGTGAAGGGGAACATCCTCCCAGAGGATCGCACCAGCCTGAACGGGGATCACACCGCTCAGGGCGCGGAGCACCGTGGTCTTTCCCGCGCCGTTGGGGCCGATCAATCCCAGCGCCTGACCCGGCTCCACCAGGAAACTTAACCCCGGGATGACCACGTGATCCCCATAGGCAACTCGTAAACGCTCGACCCGGAGCATGCGATCTCCCCTCCGCTTCACGAGCAGGCAGGGCTGTCCGCATCGGGGATGGCCTCGCCGGTCCTGATTGCGATCCCATCTGCCCTCAGGAAACGACGTTCCCTCCCGTTCAGTTTAACCACCCCGCTCGGTCTCCGCAAAGCCGGAGAGCTACTCTAAGACGAATCCACCATCTGGTCCTGTTGTAATCCGGGGATTGTGACGAGCGATTCGCCCATCTACTTGACAGTATCCAGATAAATTACTAAAATGTTCTTGATGCTAACACGTGTTAGCAAGCGATGATGAGGCGACGATCTCCAACCGCAGAGGATGTGGCCCGCCTGGCCGGGGTTTCCCGGACCACGGTCTCGCTGGTGCTGAACGGGGTTTCCGATGCCCGGATCCCCCCGGAGACCCGACAGCGGGTCCTGGAGGCGGCGGCTCGCCTGAACTACCGCCCCCACGCGGGAGCCCGGCATCTGGTCCGCGGGCGCTCGGAGGTGATCGCCTTTGTGATGCGTCAGACTCCCGATCAGGTTTTCGCGGATGCCTTCCTTCCGGAGGTGCTGCGGGGCCTGAGCGATGCCCTTCGAGAGGCGAATCTGCATCTGCTGCTCTTCCCCCTTGCCCCCGATCGTGCCCCTGAGGAGACCATCCGCCTGCTTCAGGAGCGCCGGGTTGATGGGATGGTTCTATCCGGCCCGCGCTTTGAGGATCGGGAGTGGCTGGAACGCTGGGGGCAGGAAACCCCGGTGGTTCTCCTGGGCCATCTGGCAAACAGTTCGCTCCCTTCTGTCGATGTGGATAATGGGCAGGCGGCCGCCATGGCGACACGTCATCTGGTCCGGCTGGGCCATCGACGGATCGGGCTGATCACCAACGCGCCGCTCTCGTATACGGCCAGTTACGAGCGCTGGCTCGGCTATCGTCAGGCCCTGGAGGAGGCAGGCCTGCCTTACGATGAAACCCTGGTCGCCTTCGGAGCCTTCACCCCGGCCAGCGGCGCGGCGGCGATGGAGCAATTGCTGAAGCTCCCGGATCCCCCCACCGCGGTCTTTGTGGCCAGCGATGTGGTCGCTTTTGGTGCCCTTCAGGTCATCCGCCGCCATGGCCTGCGAGTTCCCCAGGACCTGGCTCTCGTGGGCTTTGATGATGTGCCCCTGTCCGCCTACCTGGATCCCCCGCTGACCACCGTTCACCTGCCGGCGGAGGATCTGGGACGGGAGGCAGGCCGGATGTTACTCCAGTGGATCCGGGAAGGAAGGCCCCCCACCTCAACGATCCGGCTGGCCACCGGGCTGGTGATCCGTCAATCCTGTGGCGCAGGAGGTGGAGCATGAAACGCGTTGGGTTTGCGCTGGTGGTTTTGATGCTGGCGGTCAGCGCCTGTGTGCCGGCCGCCACGCCGACCCCGGAACGGATCGTGGAGACCCGCGTCATTGAGCGGACGGTGCCGGTCGAAAAGACGGTTGAGGTCACCAAGGTGATCCCCACCCTGACCGTCATCGGTCCATGGGCCGGCGCGGAGATGGATCAGTTCCTCCCCGTCCTGAAGGCCGCGGAGGAGAAGCTCGGCGTTCAGATCCGCTACCGGATCTACCGCGCGGAGGATCTCTCCCAGGTCTTGCCGCCCCAGTTCGAAGCGAAGCAGGCCCCCGGCGATGTGATCTTCATGTGGGACTGGTGGGTCCGGGAGAACAAAGATCACGCGGTCGATCTCACGGATCTCTGGCAGAAGGAGGCGAGCCAGTTCGTTATCCAGCCCAGCACCGTGGACGGCCGGGTTTACGCGGTTCCCTATGTTCTCTTTGTGAAGCCCGGCTTCTGGTATAAGAAGTCCTTCTTCCAGAAGCATAACCTGAAGCCGCCGACCACGTGGGAGGAGTTCCTGGCCCTCCTGGATCAGATCTCCAAGATCCCCGGCGTCAAGAAAGCGATCATCAGCGGTGATGGCGTGGGCTGGCCGTTGAGTGACATCGTGGAGCACTTCCTGATCACCTTCGGCGGGCCGGAGCTCCAGGAGAACCTGATCGCCGGCAAGGTCCGGTTCACCGATCCCCAGGTCCGCGCCATCTTCGCGGAGCGCCTGGTTCCCCTCCTCGGCAAATACTTCAGCGACCCGGTGGAATGGACCCAGGCCATTGACCTCTGGTGGAACGAGGAATATGGCCTGTTCTTCATGGGGAACTGGCTGACCGGGATGGTGAAGGACCCGAACGACCTGGGCGTGTTCACCCTGCCCGGGGCGCGCGGGGTGGTGGGCGGCACCGACTGGGCGTTCATCCCCAAATACAGCGAAAACGTGGAGGCGGCCAAGCAGCTCATTGCCTTCATGATCAGCAAGGAGGGGATGGAGATCCGGGCCAAACAGGGCGGCAAGCTCGCCAGCCGCAAGGACATCTCCCCCGACGTTTACCCGCCGGCCGACCGGGCCCTGGCGGAGGCCCTGGCGAAGATCGAGCGGCCGAACGTCCCGGACCTGGATGACACGGTGGGCGGGGACTGGCAGCGCACGTTCTGGGATCAGTTGAAGCTCCTCTGGGTGCGCCCCCAGGCGCTGGATAGCGTGCTCCGGACCCTGGACGCTCGCTTCCCGACCCGGTAGCGGGCTCCTCCTGCGCCGGCATCCGATGGGATTTTCCCTGGGGGCTCTCTTCCCACGCATTTCTGATTCTCCCCCTCCCCGTGGCCCGAAGCCACGGGGAGGGGCCATTTTACCTCCTGGTAGGAACCGAGCGGTGTAAATCCTGCGCTCTCCGAATCCGGATCGGGAGTTGGGGAATATGCGGGCATGGCGATGGTGGAAGCGAATCGGACGCTGGGGAAGTTTTCTGGGGTTCACCGCACCAGCCCTGCTTCTCATTCTCTTTTTTATCATCCTCCCCGCCTTGCAGACCATCGCCCTTAGCTTCACCGACCGGCAGGGGGCCTTTGTGGGCCTGCGGAATTTCGTTCAGGTCCTCTCCGACCCCGACACCTTCAATCTCCCAGGCTTCCCGCCCGGCCCACCCCCATGGGGGTCGATCGTCCACAACGCGGTGTGGATCCTGCTCCATCTTCCGCTGACGGTCGGGCTGGGTCTGATCCTGGCCGTGTTGCTGGATCGGGCCCGGGGGGCCACCTTCCTCAAATCCATTATCTTTCTGGGAATGGTCACGCCGATGATCGTGGGCGGCGTGATCATCCGCTTCCTGTTCGACGAGAACGCGGGGATTGTCACCGCGATCCTGCGGGCCGTGGGGCTGACGGAGCTGGGGCGGAGCTGGACCGCTTACCCGGAGACGGCATTGCCGGCCCTGATCCTCGGGTCCGTCTGGCTCTGGGTCGGGTTCAGCATGATCCTTTACAGCGCCGGCCTGGCGACGATCCCGCGCGATTACTATGAGGCCGCCGCCGTGGATGGCGCAGGTCCCCTCCAGCAATTCTGGTATATCACCATCCCCAGCCTCCGCCCGGTCACGATGGTGATCGTGGCCATGACGGTCCTCTGGGAATTGAAGATCTTCGATATCGTCTACACGGCGACCCTGGGCGGCCCGGGCGGGGCCACCATGGTGCTCGCCCTCCAGATGTATTTCTACGCCTTCCGGGCCCTGGAGTTCCATCGAGCAGCCACCGTGGCCACCCTGCTGACGCTCTTCACGCTGATCGTCGGCCTCTGGTTCGTGCGGACTACACGTTCCCCGGAGTGAAGCGCGATGCGGCGATGGGGACGGGAACTGGCGGTGAACGCGCTGGCGTGGGGGGTGGGCCTGATCTGGATCATCCCCTTCATCGGCATCCTGATGAGCGCCCTGCGCCCCCAGAGCGAGCTGATCCACGGGTGGTGGCAGTTCTCCTCCTTCACCATCTCCCTGGATAACTTCCTGAAGGCCTGGAACCATCCCACCGCTCCCATCGGACAGGGGATCCGCAACTCCCTGGTGGTGGTGATCCCGGCTACGGTCCTGCCGATCTTCATCGGGGCGATGGCGGCTTACGCGCTGCTGCGCTTCCCCTTCCCGTTGCGGGATCCCCTCTTCCTGACGATCGTCCTCCTGATGGCCATCCCTCAGCAGATGGTGGCCGTTCCCCTCTTCCGGTTCCTGCGGGATCTGGGGCTGATCAACAACTATCTCGGGCTGATCCTGGTGCACACGGCGTGGGCGCTGCCCTGGGTGATCCTCTTCCTGCGGAACTATTTCTCCACCCTGCCGCCGGAGATCGAGGAGGCGGCCAGCCTGGATGGGGCGAGCCGGTTCCAGATCTTCACCCGGATCGTGCTGCCTCTCAGCCTGCCCGGCCTGGCCTCGGCGGCCGCCCTGCAGCTGACCTGGGCCTGGAACGATTTCTTCATGGCGCTGATCCTGATCTACGATCCGGATATGCTGGTGGCCACCCAGCGCATTCCCCTGCTGCGGGGCCAGTATCATATCGATTGGGGTGTGCTGACCGCCGCTTCCATCCTGACCATGAGCGTGCCGATCCTGGTGTTCGCACTGCTCCAGCGCTATTACATCCGGGGTCTGATCGGGTGGACCCTGAAATAGTGAGCGATGCGCGTTCATGGCGTTTCGGCAATTTCTCAGGACTTGTGCTGTTCGGTGCCTGACCTCGGAAGCCGCGGGGGAGATTCAACGGTGTAACTTCTATCTCTGAGCGGAGACCACGCAATGCACGAACCGGTAGCTGTCCCTTCCCGATCCCTGGAAGCGTTGCGCCCCCTGGTGGGGGGTGAGGTCATCGAGGCCCTTCGGGAGCTGGCTGCGCCCTTGCGCGGCCTGCGGGTGCTGCACGTGAACGCCACCGCCTTCGGCGGGGGAGTGGCCGAGCTCCTGGCCACCCACATCCCCCTGCTGCGGGATCTCGGTCTGGAGGCGGAATGGCGGGTGATCCATGGGGACGATGCCTTCTTCCGGGTCACCAAGGCGATGCATAACGGCCTCCAGGGGATGGATCTCGCCTTCACCCCGCAGATGCAGGAGATCTGGAAGGAGGGCAACCAGCGGAACGCGGCATCTCTCTCAGGGGACTATGATGTCATCGTGATCCATGATCCTCAACCGGCCGGCATCCCGCTGCTACGGGAACGCCGCGGGGCCCGGTTCTGGATCTGGCGCTGTCATATCGATACCAGCGCCCCGAACCCCGCCTTCTGGTCATTTCTGCTCCCCTATCTTTCTGTTTACGATGCGGCGGTTTTCACCATGGCGGAATACGTGGGGCCTGGCTTTCCGGTCCCTCGCGTGGCGATCATCCCTCCGACCATCGATCCTCTCTCGCCCAAAAACGCGCCGATGGATCTGGGGGAAGCGCGGGCCATCGTCGCCCGGTTCGGGGTGGATGTGAACCGGCCCCTGCTCCTGCAGGTCTCCCGCTTCGACCCGTGGAAGGATCCCCTCGGGGTGATCGATGCCTACCGGCTGGTCAAGCGAGAACGCCCGGAGGTTCAGCTGGCCCTGGTGGGATCCATGGCCCACGATGACCCGGAGGGATGGTTTTATTATGATCGCACGCTGCGCCATGCAGGGGAGGACCCGGATCTTCACGTGCTGCACAACTTCCATGGGGTGGGAGCATGGGAGGTCAATGCCTTCCAGCGGGTTGCGGATGTGGTCATCCAGAAATCCCTGCGGGAGGGCTTTGGGCTCACGGTCACAGAGGCCCTGTGGAAAGGGAAGCCGGTCATCGGGGGCCGCGTCGGCGGGATTCCATTGCAGGTCCTGGATGGGGAAACCGGTTTCCTGGTGAGCAGCGTGGAGGAGTGCGCGGCAAGGGCGCTGGAGTTGCTGGCCCACCCGGAGAAAGCACAGGCGATGGGGGAGCGGGGCCGGGACCATGTGCGACAGCATTTCCTTTGCACCCGGGGTCTGCGGGATGAACTGATGCTGCTCCGATCTCTCCTGGAGGGGCGCGCCCGCTGATTCAAGCCGGAAGGGAGCGCTCACCGGTTGGGTTCCTCCAGGAACGTCCGGAGCTCCTGAGCCTGCTCCGGGTTCAGCGCCTGGATCAGACGCAGGAGGGCCTCAAAGCCCTCCGGAGTGATCCGGAAAACCGTGCCGTGGTGAACACGGAGGAACTCGAAGTGGTCGCGAGCCCGGGGGATCTGGCGCACCAGGAAAAGGGGAACGGGCTCATGGAGCCATACGCTGGGGGACGGGGCCAGGTCGAAGGTATCATAAGGCCCTCCTTCGACCTCCGGGTAGCCATCCGAGGCCAGTCGGGCCAGGCCGATAATCCCCTCGCCGGCCTGGTAGGCCACGACAATATCCCCCTTTCGCATCTCCCGGATCCGGGCCCATGAGACCGGGGAGCGAATCCATTCTCGACCTCCCCAGTTCCGACCCTCCTCCGCCGGGTTCTGGAAGAAATCCCGCCAGTGCCAGCGCCCTGCCGAGGCGCTGGCAACGATCCACCAGGCGCGGTATGGGCTCATCCGGAGCTCACCCTCCTGTGCCGCGAAGCGCCATAAGCGCGGTGGATTACTAATCCGACACACACGGATGGTCGCGAATATAAAACCGCCATGGTCGGGTGCGGGCGAGGAGATCCCCTCGCACCCGGACGCGGGGGCCGGTGGCCACCTGATCATCGGGGACCGGCTCACCGATCTCGATCCAGAGCCGGGCATCTGGCGCACACAGGTCGTGGCCGTTCAACCTCCGGTCGATGTCCAGCCCCGCGCAGACCCGACCGGGGCCCCGCAACCAGTCCCGCTCCGGGATCCCGGGACGCCGGCGGGCGATCCATGAGAGTCCCTCCTCGGGCTCCAGGGCTCGGATCAGGATGGCCGCCGGGAACCCTTCCGGTTCCGTGACGATGTTCAGGCAATAGTGCTGGCCGTAGATCATATAGACATAGGCGTGTCCGGGCGGGCCATACATCACCGCATTGCGGGCGGTGCGACCGACGGAGGCATGGGAGGCCTGGTCATCCTCTCCAATGTAAGCCTCCACCTCCACAATGCGCCCTGAGATCCGACGCCCACGGATCAGGCGCACAAGGCGTCGCCCCAGGAGATCCCGGGCGACCTCTAAGGTGGGCCGCTCGAAGAACGCACGGGGTAGCCGTTGCATCGTCTCCGGAGCCGGCGGTTTGGAAAGGATACCTCGCATGGCCAGGTTCAAGGAAGAACAGTGTCCTTTTGAAGAATATTTTCCCCCGCGCGGTGGCCTGGGAGGCCGTGGGGAAGGGCTACCGCGCCCTCCCGATCGAAGCTCAGCTGCGCAAGTCCCGTTCAGGATCCAAAGCCCAGTTCACTCAAACGGGTCATGGGATCCCGAGCGCTCAGGAGGGCTTCCTCTAAAATCACCGCGTGAAAACCCAGCGTCCGGATTTCTTCGATCTCTTGGCGATTGGAAACCCCTCCAGCGACGATCTGAATGGCCTCCCTGGGGAGCAGCGGGCGCAGCCGGGCGGGCAGCGTGGGATCCACCTCAAAGGTCCGCCAGTCCCGCCGCTGGACGATGAGGGTGTCCAGGCCGGCTGCCCGGGCGGCTTCCAGTTCGGCCTCGGTTCGAACCTCCGCCAGGACCTCCAGGTTGCATTCCGCGGCGGCTTCCAGAAGGGCTCGAAGGCTGGAGGGGCTCAGCATGCCCATGCTGATCCAGATGGCGTCGGCCCCGAAGGCCCGGGCCTCCAGCACCTGGAAGGGATCGAGGAAGAAATCGTGCCGGATCACCGGGATACTCAGCCGTCGACGGAGCAGGGCCTGTTTCACCGCTGCCAGATGTTCCAGGCGGCCCTGATAGTAACGGGCATCCGTCATGATCACCAGGGCGGCGACCCCACGGGTCGCCAGGGAGAGGGCGAGGCGGACCGGGTCATAAGAGGGACGCAGCAAACCGTGGAAGGGAGCGGCTCGCATCAGGGCGACGATGGGGCGGAGCCGGCCCTGGGGATCGGGAAGGACAGTTCGGAGGGAAACCGGGGCGGGCCACAGGCGGGTTTGCAGGCGCAACGCCCCTTCATCCAGCACACGACGTCGTCGCGCCAGCTCCTCCCGCTTATCTTCCAGAATCAATTCCAGGAAGCGGCCGCGCCGTCGGGCCCGTTCCCAGACGCTCATGAGGTCCTGGAGGAGCGCGAGGAGGTTTTGGTTGCCCGCGCCCTGGAGACAGGCTGGATCTCTGCGCTGAGGCGCTGATATAGCGCGATGAGGTTGCGGTGGTGCAGCTGAGGGGCCAGACCGTTCAGGGCGATGCGGGGGATCCCGCAGCTTTCCACATCCAGTTCCCGCAGCGCCTCCCGGGGCTTCCCCTGCTGGAGATAGCGCCGAACCTCACGCACAATCGTGTTCAGGTAATTGATGTTGGCCTGGATCGCGTCCGGCACCTCCCCCCGAAGGATCGGCTCGCCGTGGCCGGGGACCATCGTCTCGATCTGAAGTTCCCGAAAGCGCTGAAGGGTGGCGATGGTCTGCTCGACATCGCCATCCACGATGTAAGGGATGGGCATCATAACATCCCCGGTGAAGAGGATCCGATCCTCGCGAACATAGACGGCCAGCCCATCCGGGGAGTGGCCGGGGGCGTGAAACAGCTGCAGCGTTTTGTTCCCCAGGCGCAGCAGGAGATCGCCTTCTTCCACAACGACCTCCGGAAGGCGAAGGCTCAGCGGAGCAAAGGCGGGGTCCTGGGCCTTGGCCGCCTGGAGGGCCTGCTCCCCATGTTCCTCCAGGCGTTTCCGGCAAAGGGTGTGGGCGATGGCGATCGCATTCGGAAAGAAGCACGCGCCAAAGGTGTGATCCGTATGATAATGAGTGAGAACCAGATAAATTGGGCGCCCCTCCGCCTCCTTCTCCACCAGCGCGACGATCTCCCGGGTCTCCTCGGGAAATGGAAGGGTATCGATCACCACGACCCCATCGGAGGCGAGGACCACCCCCGCATTCACCTGGGCATACAGGTCGCTGGTGAGGACGTAGATATCGTCCGTAATCCGATCCCGCTGCATGGGCGAGCGTTCTCTCCTCGGAAATGTCCCACCCGGGCGGATCTTCTATATCATGAAGCAGAGGCTCACGGCAAGCATTTTAAGGGGACTTCCTGTGATCGTCAACAACCGTATTCCATGCGGGGAGGGATCTATGGAAGGGCGGACGGTGCTGATCACAGGGGCGAGCAGCGGGATTGGGGCGGCCACGGCTCGATGGCTGGCCTGCCAGGGCATGCGCGTGGTCCTGACTGCCCGGCGTCAGGATCGTCTGGAGGCCCTGGCCCAGGAGATCCGCGCTCAGGGCGGCGCCGCCCTGGTGATCCCGGCGGACCTGGCCAGCTTCTCCGACCGTCAGGCCCTGGTGCGTCAGGTGGAGGACGCGTGGGGCCCGGTGGAGGTGCTCATCAATAATGCGGGCTTCGGCTACTACGGGACCGTGGCGGAGACCCCCTGGGAAGTGGTCGAGCGGATGTTCCAGGTGAACATCCTGGCCATGATCCATCTGGTGCAGCTGGTGTTGCCGGGCATGCGGCAGCTGGGGCGCGGTCATATCATCAACGTTGCCTCCGTCGCCGGATATATCTCCACCCCGCCCCTCACCGTCTATTCCGCCACCAAGTTCGCGGTGGTGGGATTCAGCGAGGGATTACGACGGGAGCTGGAGCCGTACGGCATTCACGTCACGGTGATCAGCCCCGGGCCGGTTCGCACGGAGTTCGGACGAGCCGCCAGCGGGCTGGCGGTGGATCCTGGCGAGGTGCCCGGGGGGCTGAACCCCGAGGCGGTCGCCCGGGCGATCGCCCGGGCATTGCGCCGGCCGGTGCCCGAGATTGTGATCCCCGCTCGTTATGTCCCGGCCATCTGGATCAACCGGGCGCTGCCCCGCCTGGTCGATTGGGGGGCCGCCCGGCAGGGCCGTGCATGGCTGCGCCATCTGGAGAAAGCCCGAAGCGGGGGAAGCGGATGAAGCGGCCCGGCCCAGGGGCGGGGTCATGCGGAATCGTCTTTCACATCTCCGTTGCGCTCCAGGAGCAAGCGCTGGATCACCGGCTCGATGCTCAGGATATCCGGGACGTGGAAATCCACCCCATCCTCCGGCTGGCCATCCACGAGGATCGTGACCATCCCCAGCGCTCGTGCCGGGCGGAGATTGCGAGCCGAGTCATCCACGAAAATGCATTCCGGCCCCTGGGCCCGCAGGTGCTGGAGGATCCGCCGGTAAGCCTCCGGGTCCGGCTTGTTGTAATATTCCAGGCGACGCACATCCAGGATGATCGGGAAATGATGAGCGATCCCCAGGCGCTCGATGACCCGTCGGGCGTGCTCCTCGCTGGCGTTTGTGAAGATCACTTTCGTCAGGGGGATCCGACCCAGCATTCGGTCGAGAGCGGGATCGGGCTGGATGTAGACCTCCAGGGGCACATCGTGGACATAAGCGAGATAATCCTCGGGGTCGATCGAATGTTCCTCCATCAGCCCCCGCAGGGTGGTCCCATACCGGGCGTAATAGCGCTGCCGCAGCGCTTCCGCCTCGGCAGGGGGGAACCCCAGGCGCTCCACCATGTAGCGGCCGATCCGCTCACTGATGAGATCCATTAACCCGGAGCGGCGGGGATACAGCGTATCGTCCAGGTCCAGGATCAGATAGCGCAACCGGGGGCCGCCCATGGCCAGTTCACCTCTTCCATTTCTCCCCTTCGCGGGGATGTTTAGTTTAACGCGGGGCTGGAGTTTGGCCAAAATTCCGCTGTTTATGTCTCTCGGAGTGAAGAAGGCAGTGGGGATGCATGTAAAGCCCCGCTTGCCTGCCCGTTGCTCTTTTTCTAAAATTCCTTCGGGAGGCTCAAATGGCGCTTACAGTCGATGACCTGCGGGATCTAACGGAGCTCTTACGGGCGCATCCTGAGTGGCGGGAGGTCCTGTGGGCTTTGCTGGCCTCGGAGGAAGTCCTCCGTATGCCAGCGGAGCTTACGGCCTTCCGCGCCGAGGCCGAAAGTCGCTTTGCGGAACTGGCCGAAGCAATCCGGCGCCTAAGCGAGACTTTCACCACCCATCGTCAGGAGTTCCTGGCATTCCAGGCCCAGACGGAGGCTCGCTTTGTTGCTCTGGCGGATGCGGTTCGCAATCTGAGTGAGACTTTTGTTGCCCATCGTCAGGAGTTCCTGGCATTCCAGGCCCAGACGGAGGCTCGCTTTGCTGCTCTGGCGGATGCGGTTCGCAATCTGAGTGAGACTTTTGTTGCCCATCGTCAGGAGTTCCTGGCATTCCAGGCCCAGACGGAGGCTCGCTTTGCTGCTCTGGCGGATGCGGTTCGCAATCTGAGTGAGACTTTTGTTGCCCATCGTCAGGAGTTCCTGGCATTCCAGGCCCAGACGGAGGCTCGCTTTGCTGCTCTGGCGGATGCGGTTCGCAATCTGAGTGAGACTTTTGTTGCCCATCGTCAGGAGTTCCTGGCATTCCAGGCCCAGACGGAGGCTCGCTTTGCGGAGCTCGGCGCAGCCCTTCACACTCTGGCTGGCATCGTTCGTGAACTGGCTGAGACCCAGCGTCAGCTGATGGAAGTCCATGCTCGCACTGAAGAGCGCTTGGCCACCCTGCGTCAGGAGTTGCTGGAACACCGCCAGGGGCTTCTGGGGCTTCGTCAGGATTTCCAGGAGCATCGTGAGGAGTTCTTGCAGCTGCGCCAGGATCTCCAGGAGCACCGCCGGGAATTCCTGGAGCTCCGCCCTGAGTTTCAGGAACACCGCAGGGAGTTCCAGGAACACCGCCAGGGGGTGGCCAACGATATGTCTGTCCTGAAGAAGATGTATCTGGAGTGGCAATATCGGGAGCGGGCGGCGGCTTACTTCGGCGGTCGGAATTTCCGCCGGGTGCAGGCGCTGACCTTTGAGGAGCTGATGGAGGCGCTGGGGAACGCGCTGGATGCCGGGCGGATCACGCCGGAGGAATACGAGGAGGCGCGGCGGGTGGATGGGGTGATCCAGGGGCGACGACGCGAGGGGTCGCTACACCTGGCCCTGGAGGTCTCGTGGGTGGTGGACCGGGGAGATGTGGAGCGGGCAGTTCGGCGGGCGGAAATTCTGGGGAAGGTGCTGGGGGAGACATGGCCGGCGGTGGCAGGGCGGGAGCTGACGGAGGGGGCGCGGGAGGCTGTGGAAGGGCTGCGTCGGGAGGGGCGGCCTCTCGTAGTGATTCAGGACGGTGGGATCGACTGGCCACAGGAGTCAGCTTGAAAGCCTGGGGACCGGGGCGATCGCCCCGGTCCCTCGTCAGGGTTTCAGGGGGATGGATGCCGTGAGGTAGGGGAAAGGGTGAGCGGAATCCGGGAGGGAGTTCCCCGATCCAGGGAAGGGGCCGTTTCCACCACGCCGATGAGGTCATAGGTCATTGCCCCGGTGATCCGCACCGGGAGGAACTGGCCCACGGGCCATTCCCCTTCCACCAGCACTAGGCCATCGATTTCCGGAGCATCCCGATATGTCCGCCCGACGCTCAGGCCATCTCCCGTCCCTTCGATCAGCACCTCCAGGGTCTTCCCCACCAGCGCCTGGTTCTTGCGGAGGGAGATCGGCTGCTGGGCCGCCATCAGCCGTTCATAGCGTTCCTGTTTGACTTCCTCCGGGAGATGGCCGGGTTGCCGGGCCGAGGGCGTCTCCGGCTCGTAAGAATACGTAAAACACCCGACGCGATCGAACTCCAGATCCTGAACGAACCGGATCAGCGCTTCGAATTCCTCCTCGGTCTCCCCGGGATAGCCCACGATGAAGGTCGTGCGGATCGCGATATCGGGCATGGCCTTCTGGAGCTTCTCGATGGTGCGGTAGACCCACTCGATGTTCGCCGGACGACGCATCCGGCGCAGCACCGCGGGATGGCCATGCTGGAGCGGCAGATCCAGATAATGGGCCACCTGGGGATAGCGGGCCATCACTTCGATCAGGCGATCGGAGACGGCGCCCGGGTAGGCATACATGATGCGGATCCATTTCACTTCGGGAACCCGCTGGGCCAGGCCCTCGATCAGGGTGGGCAGCCCATCCCGCATCCCCAGATCGTGGCCGTAGTCCGTGGTGTCCTGGGCGATCAGGATCAGCTCTCGCACTCCCTGATCGACCAGGCGGCGAGCCTCCGCCCAGATGACCTCCGGCGGGCGGCTGACGGCAGGGCCTTTGATGAGCGGGATGGCGCAGAAAGCACAGGGGCGGCGGCAGCCGTCGGCGATCTTCAGATAGGCGCTGACCCCCTGGACCGCGGCCCGCAGCACGCCGTGTTCCTCTCGCCGGATCGGTCCATCTTCCGGGATATGGAAGAGAGGCTCGGGGATCATGCGCCCCCGTAGCCGTTCGATGAATTCCAGGATATCCATCCATCGCCGGGTGCCGATCACCCCGTCGATCCCGGGCACCTCCTCCACCAGGCGGGCTCCCCACCGCTGGGCGAGACATCCGGCCGCGATGAGCAGCTGCCCTTTCTTCTTCCGGGCCGCCAGCTCCCGCAACACCTGGAGGGATTCCTGTCGGGCCGCTTCGATGAAGCCACAGGTGTTCACAATGAGCACATCCGCGCGAGCCGGGCGATCCACGGACTCATATCCGGCTTCCTCCAGCAACTGGGCCATGCTGGCGGAGTCCACCACGTTCTTCGCGCAGCCCAGCGTGATCAGATGATAGCGCTTGCGGGATGCGAAGGCCCCGGGCATTGTTCACGCTCCGAATTCCAAAGGTTCAGGTCACAGGATATCCAGAGGATCCACATCCACCCGCCAGTCCGGCGGCAGCGGGAAATCCCGAAGCCAGGCCACCGGGTCAGGACCCCGGAGGAGGATCTGCCACCGGTAAAGCCCCCGCAGGCGGCTGAAGTAGCATGGGGCCGGGCCGATCATCGCGGTCGGAGGCGCTTCCTTCTGTTCCAGATGATGGCGCAGGGCCTCCCCCATCCGCTCCGCCGCCTCCCGGGCCCGCTCCGGATCCGCATGCCAGTAAAGCAGGCGGACCAGGCGCTGGAAAGGCGGGTATCCGTGGGCTTTCCGGAAGGCCAGTTCCTTGCGATAAAAGGATTCTAAATCATATCGCGCCGCGGCGGCAATCGCCGGATGATCCGGCCGGTAAGTCTGAAGGATCACCCGCCCTCCGAAGAGCCCTCGCCCGGCCCGGCCGGCCACCTGGATCAGCAGCTGGAACGTCCGCTCGGCGGCCCGGAAATCCGGCAGCCCTAACCCGACGTCGGCCAGGATCACCCCAACCAGGGTCACCAGCGGCAGATCCAGCCCCTTGGTCAGCACCTGTGTCCCGATCAGGACATCGGCCTCCCCGTCGGCGAAACGCTGCCAGATGAGCGCATGCGCGGCCCGGGTTGGGGCGGCATCCAGATCCCAGCGCAACACGCGGGCTTCGGGCCAGCGCTTCCGCACGGCTTCTTCCACCGCCTGTGTGCCGATACCCATACCTTTCAGCCGCCGGGATCCGCATCGGGGGCAGCGAGCGGCTGGTTTCTCCACCGCGCCGCAGTGATGACAGACCCAGCGGGTGGGGTGATGGTGCTCCGCGAGGGGAAGATCGCAGCGGGCGCAGCGGATCAGATGTCCGCAATCCCGACAGAACAGAAAGGGCGCGGCCCCCCGCCGGTTCAGGAACAGGATCGCCTGCTGTCCGCGACGGAGCACCTGGTCAAGGGCTTTCTCCAGCGCCCGGCTGAAGATCCCGGTGTTCCCGGCTTTCAGCTCCTGCCGCATATCCACGATCTCAACCGGGGGCAGGCCGCTCTCCAGAGCTTCGGTCTCCACCTCCACGAACCGATCCAGGGAGGCCCCGAATTGCCGGGCCTGCTCCATCAGCCGCCGGCGATATCCGCGCAGGCGACGAGGGAGGCTCAATTCCTCCAGCACGCCCCGCTCTGCCAGATGGCGCAGCTCCACTCCGGGCGTCGCGGTGCCCAGGATGACCACCGCCCCCACCAGGCGGGCCAGGGCCAGCGCGGCATCCACCGCATGGTAGGCGGGGAGGAGATAGGGGATCTGGGGCTGGATATCCTGTTTATAGCTCGGATCGTGGGCCTCGTCGATGACGATCAACCCGAGGTCAGGGATGGGGACGAAAAGGGCGGAGCGGGTGCCCACAATCACCCGGGCCTGGCGACGACGCACCCGCTCCCACAGGGCCCGTTCCTGAGCCGGAGGCATTCCACCGGTCCAGATGACGACCTGGCCCGGGAAGCGCGCTTCAAAGCGGCGCGCCGTCTGAGGAGTCAGAGCCAGTTCCGGCACCAGGACGATCGCCCCTTTCCCCTGACGCAGGGTCTCCGCCACGGCCCGCAGGTAGAGCTCGGTTTTCCCGCTGCCGGTGATCCCATGGAGCAGGAAAGCGTGGAACCGGCCGGCTTCCAGGGCTTGGGCGATCGATCGCCATGCCAGCGCCTGATCGGGGGTCAGGTTCGGGGGCTCCTCCGGCACCGGGTAAGGATCGAAGGTTTCCCACGCCAGCTGTTCGAAGAGCTCCAGGAAGCCCCAGCGGGCCAGCTGTTGCAGATCGTAGGCGCTGCAACCGGTCTCCGCCTGCAGCCAGTCCGCGGGCAACGGCCGCGCGGCCTCCCGGAGGCGCTCCAGCAGCCGTTGCCGTCGCTCGAGCACCGCCGGGTTTCGCCCCAGGCGGAAGGTCGGATCCGGCAGGTTTTTCAACCGAACCCAGCGGAGCATCGGAAGCCGGCGTTCACCGATTCGCCAGCCCCGCCGGATCCAACCCCGCTGAAGCAGTCGCTGGAGCGCCCGTCGTCGTTCCGCCAGGGGGAAATCCCGCAGGACAGCGTGCACCTCGCTCTGGGTCAGCGGTCCTTCCGCCAGCGCGGTGAGCAGAACCTGTTCCGCGAATGAAACTGCCACCGCCTGTTCCAGCCCGCCGCCGATGGGGCCGGAAACCCGCTCATAGATCGGCTCTCGACGGGGGATCAGGCCGGAGGGGATCATCAGGCGAAGGCACTCGTTGATCGGAGTCAGGTAAGTCCGACTCAGCCAGGCGGCCCATTCCAGGCGCTGGGGGTCCAGAATGGGGTCCTCTTCCAGACAGCGCAGCACCGTTTTCCGGGCGCGGCCGTTCTCCACGCGGTCGCCCTTCTGGGAGCGGGCGGGGCTCCTCCCGGAGATCCGGCGCAGCACAATCCCCGGCTCGGGCCGCCCGCTGCGCCCAAACGGCACCAGCACGAGGTGCCCGGGCCGGAGACGACCATCCGGGCCCTCGGGTTCTTCGTAGGTGAAAACGCCGCCGGCATAGGCCGCGCTGGCGGCCAGAACCGCAATCTCCAGAGCCATCGCGATCCACCAGCCGGAAATTCTCCCCGGGGAGGGGAGAAGCAACTCTCGCCCTCCTCTCTTCTCCCTTCCTCCCGGGCATCATAACACCAGCGGGAGGAAATCGCGGACCTCCCTGAGACCATGGAAGAGCCCGGAACCTCTTTCCGGATTTCAATTGAATTTGTGCCGTCATGCCTGGCTCGGGAAGGCAGGATGCGCCCTCCCCAGAAACCCTTGCCTTTCTGGAGGAGGCCAGCCGCAGAACCCAGGTTCAAGAGGCCTGTTCGGGCCCCTATTTGTGGATGGCCGTTCCTTTCACCCGATCGGGATACAACCCCGCATAGACGCGATCCGGGGTCAGCGGGAACGCATCGAACCAGACACCTGTCGCATCGTGAACAGCTGCGATCAGGGCAGGGGCCAGCGGCAGGAAGGGCATCTCGGCCATCCCCCTTACCCCCCATGGACCCAGCGGGTCCGGGTGCTCCAGGATCAGGCTTTCCATCTCTTCGGGGATATCGTAGATCCCGGGGATCAGATAGGTGCTGAGATGGCGGGTGAGGATGCGACCCTGCTGCACGATGAAGTTCTCTGTGATGGCGTAACCGACCGCCTGCACGACCCCGCCCTCGATCTGACCCCTGACGTTGATCGGGTTCACCGCCCGCCCCACATCATCCGCGCAGATCACCTTCACCGGTCGCACCTGACCGGTCTCCACATCGACCTCCACGAGAACTGCCTCGGCGACGTAGCCGTAGGTCACGTTGGGGCGCTCGGAGAAACCGGTCTCCGGATCGAAGGGGAAAGTGCGCACCGGTCGATAGGTGAACTCCCCAATGGCCGGGCGCTCCTCGTTGCGCCAGGCAGCCAGGGCCCGTTCCGCTGCGCCCCGGATGGCGTTGCCCGCCATGAAGGTCATCCGGGAGGCGGAGGAGCTCCCCGAGCTCTCCGTGAACGCGGTGTCCGAGGCGCGCAGTTCGATCCGCTCCGGGGGCACCCCAAGGGCCTCAGCCGCCATCTGGATCATCACCGTGTGGGCTCCCTGTCCTACATCAGCGCCCGCATGGAAGACGATGGCCCTCTCAATGTGGGCGTCGCCGTGCAGCTCCACGCGAGCCCAGCAATGCTCCGGGAAGCCAAAGCTGTAAGCGATGTTCTTGAACCCGCAGGCGAACCCCCAGCCATATCGTTTCGTCGGATCCGTCGAAGAGGGCGCCTCCGGTCGGATCCAGCCGCTCGCCGTCTGGCGCCAGCCGGCCGCTCGAGCGCACGTTTCAATGACTTCGGGAAGGCTCACCCCCTCCGGGACGATCCCGCCGGTGGGCATGCGGGAGCCTTCACGCCATGCGTTTTTCAGGCGGATCTCGACCGGGTCCATCCCCAGGGCCTCCGCGAGCTTGTTCATCTGGGTCTCCGCGATGAAGAGGGCCTGGGGCGCCCCGAAGCCCCGCATCGCTCCGGTCGGGGGGTTATGGGTGAGCGCTCCCCGGATATCGGCCCGAACATTGGGAACCTCGTAGGGGCCGCAGATCGACATGGTGATGTTGCCCAGGACCTTGGTGGAGGTATACGCGTAGGCGCCGACGTCGGCGATCACATCGGCCTCCACCGCCAGCAACCGGCCCTCCCGATCCGCCGCCCAGCGCACCCGGGCCACCACCGGATGGCGCTTGTGGTGGCCGATGATGGATTCCTCGCGGCTCCAGATGATCTTCACCGGGCGGCCCAGTTTCCACGCCGCCAGGGCCAGGAGGATCTGCACCGACATATCCTCTCGACCGCCGAAGGCTCCGCCGATCGCCGCGTAGATCACCCGGATCCGGTCCTCGGGGAGCCCCAGGGCATGGGCGATCTGATGGCGATCTTCGTGGGCCCACTGCCCGGCGGTCACTACCGTAATTCGGCCCTCTTCATCGATATAGGCGACCCCCGCCTCCGGCTGGAGGTAGGCATGCTCCTGGAACGGCGTCCGGTAGGTTCCCTCCACGATCACCGCTGCCTCCCGGAAGGCCGCCTCCACATCTCCCTGACGGATCCGGTAATGGCAGAGCAGGTTCCCCGGATAATCCGGATGGACCTGTGGGGCGCCCGGGCGCAGGGCTTCCTCGGGGTCATAGACGCCGGGGAGATCCTCGTAGTCCACCTCGATGAGCTCGACCGCCCGGGCCGCGATCTTCTCGCTTTCCGCCGCCACCAGGGCGACCACATCCCCCTCATAGCGAACCACATCCGCGCCGGGCTTGCTCCCCGGGCCGCAAATCACCGGTTGATCGAAGTAAATCAGACCGTATTCATTCACCGGCACATCCTTCGCGGTGAACACCGCCACGACGCCCGGCAATGCCTCCGCCCGGCGGGTATCGATCCACCGGATCCGGGCCGGGGCCCGACCCGCCCATTTCACCTTCAGGAACAGCTGCCCGGGCAGATCCAGATCTCCCGGATAGGGAGTCCGACCGGTGACCTTTCCTTCCGCATCGATCCGCGGGATGGAGATCCCGATGGCCATAGCTGAATTCCTCCGCTGAAGAGCTGGCCAGATCGCGCCGAGAGGCGCGCGAGCGGGCAGGACCGGAGATCGTTCAAACCTTCAAGCCCGGCCCGCCAGCGGCGGCTTCTTCCACCGCCCGAATGATGCTGTAGTAGCCCGTGCACCGGCAGAGATTCCCCGCGAAGGCCTGGCGGATCTCCTCCAGAGCCGGCCGGGGCACTTCTTCCAGCAACACCACTCCGGACATGATAAAGCCGGGGGTGCAATATCCGCACTGAACCGCTCCGTGACGGATGAAAGCAGCCTGAAGGGGATGGAGGCTCTCCCCGGAGGCCACGCCTTCCACGGTCACGATCTCCGCCCCATGGGCCCGGGGCGCGGGGACCAGGCAGGACATGACCGCCATGCCGTCCAGGATCACCGTGCACGCCCCACATTCTCCCTCGGCGCATCCTTCCTTCGTGCCGACCAGCTGCAGGTCTTCCCGCAACATGCGCAGGAGGGTCTTATCGCTGGCGCCATGCACGGCATAGCGACGCCCGTTGACTGTGGTAACGATCGGCTCCGGACCATCCGCGAGATGGCGAACCCGACCGTTCCAGGTGGCCAGCTCCGAGGGGATGGAAATCCAGGGGCGAGATCGCCCATCGGAGCGCCCCCAGAGCAGCACCGGGCGCTCCGGGAAGCCGATCCGCTCGGTTCCTTCCCGCAGCTGGCGCAGGGCGCGCATGGTGAGCACCCGGACCATCTCCGCACGATACCAGGCCGGCCCGCGGATATCGTCGATGGGGCGGGCCGCGGCCTGGGCCAGCTCTCCCGCCCGGGCGATCACTTCGTCGGTCAGGCGCTGCCCCTGCAGGAACGCCTCCGCCTCGCGGGCGCGAACAATCGTTGGCGCCACCGCCCCCAGAGCGATCCGGGCCCGGGTCACCCGATCGCCGTCCAGAGCCACCACAGCGGCCACGCTGACCACGGAAATCGCCTGAAACCGGCGCAATCCGAGCTTGAGGAAAGTTCCTCGCTCGTTCGGCTTCAGGGGCTCCAACGCGATATCCACCAGCATCTCATCGGGGGCCATGGCGGTCCGGCGGACCCCCTGGTAAAACTCCTCGAAGGAGAGCACGCGCCGGCCCCGCACGCTCTGGAGGGTCACGGTGGCATCCAGGGCCCACAGGGGCACGATGGTGTCATTCGCCGGCGAGGCGGTGATCAGGTTGCCGGCCACCGTGCCCCGATTCCGGATCTGCGGAGATCCCACTTCCCAGCAGGCCCGGGCCAGCGGGAAGGCCTGCTCCCGGCAGAGGGGGGAGGCCACCACCTGATTGTGGGTGACCAGAGGCCCCAGATGCAGGCGTCCATCCGGACCGATCGCGATGGCATCCAGGTTGGGGATCCGGGTGATATCGATCAGGATCTCCACGCCTGGGCGCTGACCCCTTTCCAGCTCCAGGAGCAAATCCGTGCCGCCAGCGATGATCCGCGCCCGGTGGCCATGTTCCGCCAGCAGGCTCAGGGCTTCCTCCAGGGATGTCGGGGTGTAATAAGCTTTCCACATAGGATTCCCCCTTGGGTGAGCGGTGCATTCATTGCCTCTGACAAAGAGCGCTTCCTCAACCCTAAGTTTAACGGGATTCGGATGGTCTCTCCAACTCCCGGGATGTTTGGGCTGGCTCGTGGCCTCTGGCGATCCATCCTTCCCTCCTGAGGGGTAGAGGGAGAACACATCCTGAATTCATGGACAGGATCGCCAAGATGGAAACAGGACATTATCATATAGTTAGAGTCGGGCAATCTGCGTGGGCAAGCATCCTCCGGCGTGCTTCCCCCCACTCAGAACCCGAGCGGGAAACAGGACGTTTGCGGAGCATCGGATGGGAAAGCGGCCGGTGTTGATCGGCCTGACCGGGAACATCGCCTGTGGCAAAAGCACGGTGGCCCGCATGCTGGCGGAGAAAGGGGCATATATCATTGATGCCGACGCGATCGCCCATGAGGTGATCCGGAAAGGCACTTCGGCCTATGAATCCATCCTCCGCCGCTTCGGGGAAGGAATCCTCGGGCCGGATGGGGAGATCGATCGCCGGCGCCTTGGGGCGATCGTTTTCCAGGATCCGCTCGCCTTGCGGGATCTGGAAGCCATCGTCCACCCGGCGGTGCTGGAGGAGATTCGGCGGCGGATCCAGGCCTGTTCGGAGGCCCCGGCGATTGTCATCGAAGCGATCAAGCTCATCGAATCCGGGTTTGCCCGGGCCTGCGATACCCTGTGGGTGGTCACCTGCCCGGAGCCCGAGCAGATCCGTCGCCTGATGATCGAGCGCGGGCTCACCGAGGAGGAGGCCCGCCTTCGGGTCCAGGCCCAGCCTCCTCAGGAGGAAAAGATCCGGCACGCCGATGTCGTCATCGATAACAGTGGGGACCTGGAAGCTACCCGCCGTCAGGTTGAGCACGCATGGCGCAAATGGGTGGATTCGCAGATCCAGGGTGTGAGCGCTGAAGATGCTGCCGGCGGATCAGGGGTTCCGCCGTTGATCTCCTCATAAGGGGCCTGGAGGCTTTTGGGGTCGGGCTGGCCACCTCCGGCGGGAGAAGGCCGATCCCGTTGTGAAGAAAATTTCGAGACGAATTTCATCCTGGATGATGAGGGGATCATGAAAATCACCATTCGCCGGGCTCGAATTGCCGATGTGGATGCCATCCGGGATTTCGTTCGCCAGGCCACGCGAGGACGTCTGGACCCTTCCGGGGATGAGGTGTTCGACCGGCTGGCCGAACGGGGGATGCTGCTGGCCTTCAACCCGGAGCGGGAGCTGGTGGGCCTGGTCAGCTGGCGGGTGGAGAACCTGGTCGCCCGGATCCTGGATTTCCTGGTCTATCCTCCGGATCTTCGACCCACGGTTGGCCGGCAGCTGATCGAGGCCGTTGAGGGAGAAGCGCGTCGTCTGGAGTGCGAGGCCTGCATGATTTACGTCTCCCCGGAGATGTCCTCCGGGGCCCTTGCGTTTTATATGGGTCTGGGGTATACCCGATGGCCGGAGGAGAGTTTGTCCGAGCCATGGCGGGAGGCCGCCCATGAATTCGATGCCCTCGGTCGCGTGGCGCTGATCAAGCAGATCCGCGCCGAGCGCGTCACACGGCCGATTTGAACCCCCTCTGGTTATTGTTCTCTCCTCCCTGTGCAGCCAGGCCGCCTCAGTATCCTTTGAGATTTCTTTCAGGAGGCAATATGCGATGTGGGCAGCCATTAAGGGATTTGCGGAACGACATCCTCGCCTGACCGCGTGGATTGCGCTGGCGATCGGGATGGTGGCGATCCTCCTGTGGTCCGCCCGGGATGTGGGGTTGACCCCTTCGCAGCTCCTGGCCCTGGTGATCGCGACCATCGTGCTGGCCGGGCTTTGTGTATGGATCATCAGCTGGGAAGATGAGGAAGAGGAGACGGGCTCTCCGGGCCAGTCCTCGAAGGGATAAGCCCCAGCGGCGCTCCTGAAAATGTTCGAAAGGGGATATCCCGTTTTCACTCCTGGAGGGAGCGGAGGTGCCGCACAGGGGCGGGGAAGGCGAACGAAGGTGGCTTTCCCTCCCCCCACATCCCACCACGGAAAGGATCCTTTATGGAACTCCTGGACGCGTTGAAAGAGGTTCAGTCCGCCCAGGGCCTGTTAAGCTGGCTGGATGTCTTCAATATGTGGGCTCGCGCCCGAGCGGCCGGTCCCGAAGGACCTTCGGTACAGGCCACAGCGGAGGCCGCGCTGAATTATCTGGAGGAGAGCTCCCCTCAACCCTCGTATGAGGCGATCCGACTGCTGGCCCGGGCGATCCTGGGCTGGTGGTCCCTGGCGGTGGATGCGGTCGGGGTTGGCGAAGAGGCGGCCGGTCTGCGGGTTCGAGCGCTGGCGCTCGCTCGACAGCTGGACGAGGTGACGGAGCGACGCTGGGCCCTTGCAGACTGGCTGGAGGCCCACAGCGCATAGGAGTTGGGCGGTGGGTTTTTCACAAAGCCCCCCTTCGAGCGGAGGTCAACTGTCCCTCTCCTGCAATAAAACAAAAAGCCCCGCCATGCCGTGGGCCGCCGGGCTTATGCACCCTCTCGCTCAAGTGGGGGCCTCCTGCCGGTTACCGCCTTGACGGGCCCCGCGCGCAGGCCGTCTAACGCGTCCCCGGACCAGAGTCCGGCCCCCTCTTTAAAGGGTGTTGGCGCAAGCCGCTGAGCACGACCTCACGCACATGGCCGGGCTACATCTATTTTAAGTCAAAATCCCCGAGGAGGGCAAGCGCCTGGCGTTTCCGGGCAGGGCTTTTCAATGTTCTGAGAGATAGGGGAGTGCAGGGGGCTTTTGCCCCCTGCCGGGGGGCTGCGGGGGATGTCCTCCCACCCTCTCCCTCCACCTCCTGTCTGCATGATGTACTTCGGGCCAGAGAGGCGGGCTTGAGCCGTGCAACGGATCAACAACTCCTTGAACGGGCGCATGCCGAAGATCGCCTCCTTCTCACCCGAGACAAAGGGTTTAGTGCCAGGGATAAGGTCTTCCGCATCCATCGACTGTTCATCTGCCGGGACGTCCGGTGGGTCCGCTCGACATCGGTGGTATGTTCACCCAGCAGCTCTTGCGTCTCCTCCAGGTGTCCATAGATGACTCGGTTGCCAACGACAGTTCCCCATCATAAGCCCTTGGCCTGATGAGTTTTGACGATCAAGTTCGGTAATCATGGGCCATGGATTGCCTGGGCCAGTTTGCCATCGCCCAACAGTCCCACATACCGGAGCAACTCCTGAGAGCCGGAGGCGAATTGATCCAGGAAAGCATCGACACGGCGTCTGAGTGCTTCCCCATCCTCTGCCAGGCGGTGCATCTTAAGCACATCCT
>JAEVEX010000038.1 GCA_016842085.1 Candidatus Thermoflexus tengchongensis
ATGTCCAGCTGGTGGATGACGATCTCCGGGAGGCCCACCAGCGGGCCTCCCCAATCCGATCCGTTCTGGATGGGTCAGAATCTGACTGAAAACCGGGGGGTCGGCGGTTCGATTCCGCCTCTCGGCATGGACCGCGCGGGCGTAGCTCAGCAGGTAGAGCGCCTCCTTGCCATGGAGGAAGTCGCGGGTTCGAGTCCCGTCGCCCGCTCTGCGGCGGCGTAGCCGAGTGGTCCAGGCGGGGGTCTGCAAAACCCCAGACGTGGGTTCGATTCCCACCGCCGCCTTTCCTTAAAATCCAGCGCCCCGGGGAAAGCACCCCGGGGCGTTTTCATTTAAGGCCCTGGTCGATCTCCCGAATGCTTAACGCTGCGCGGAGCGGGCCAGGGCTGTGCGCGGAAGCCGGTTCTGCCAGTCGAAATAGCGCACCCGATTCGGGTCGGTGCGCTGTTTCTGGAGCCAGTCCTCGAAGGCCTGCTGCTGACGCGCCTGCAGATAGTAAGACGACAGCTCCCGATCCTCACGGCCCGCCACGAAGACGATGTGATAGCCCACCGGCGAGGTGATCACGGAGGTCGTCGACAGAACCGGTGTGGCGAAAACGATCTTCTCCAGTTCCGTTCCATATAACGACCCCAGCCCACCCACCGGCGTCCAGCCCATGTTCAGGGCGGTGGCGCTGACCACCCTGCCGGCCTGCACCTCCTCGAAAACCTTCTCAAAGCCCTCCGTCTGAACCCGGCGGTAAAGCTCGCTCGCCAGGTCCGGTGTCTCCGCGGTGATCATACGGACATCCACCTGCTCTTCGTGGGTGGGCACCTCCCGGGCGAAGGCCTCCCGCAACTGTTGTTCCAGTAGCTCCGCCTCGATCATGGCCCGGTAATCCGTCTCCGTGAATCCGAGCTCCCCTTCCCACCGTTTGAGCTGGGCCGCATAAAGGGCCCGGAAACTGGCCTCCGACATCGGTGCGGGTGTGGGGAAGGGGGTGGGCACGGGGGTCCCAGGGCCCGGAGTCGCCGTCGGCGTGGGGGACCCGGCCGGGGTCGGCGTTTCCCGAATGAAGCCAAAGCGGCGCTCGATTTCCCGATCGATGGCTTCCGCCGGGATCCGGATCCCGCGCCGTTCGGCCTCCGCTCGGATCAGCCGCTCATCGATCAGCTGCTGGAGGACCGCCCGCCCCAGGAGGATGGGATCATCCAGCTGCAGGTTGATCTGATTGATCTGTTGCCGATAGAGAGAAGCGATGGTGGCCTGGGCAGGATCCTTCGGGTCGAGGGCGGCGATTTCCTGCTCCAGGATAGCCGCCTGCCGTCGCAGCGAATCCTCCACAAACCGGAACCGTTTCTGGAACTCCCGGGTTCGGATCGGCTGGCCATCCACCTCAGCCACTGGCTGATCCGGCCAGATCACTCGCTCATAGAAAAACCCGCCGGCGAGGATCAGGATCACCAGAGCCACCACCCCCCCTGTGGCCAGCAGAATCCAGCGCTGGATCCGGGCTTCTCGTTCGGCCCGGGAGAGCGCCCTGCGGTTGATGCTGGTCGGTTTTCGAGCCATGCCGGAATCATCCCTCATGGTTTCTGAAGGCAAGGTTGAGAGGGGCCATCCCCCCTCCCGGAATGGAAGCCCACCAGCGGACGACCTGACCCTGCAGATAAACAAACGGGGCGCACCCTTCGCGCCCCGTTCCATGGATCTCCCCCGGGGTGAGATACCGCCCAACCCAACCAGGCAAAGCGACGGCGCCGGGAGCCACCGGGCGGACTCAGACCCCTCCCCAGCCGTATTTGCGCACGTGCTCGGCCGTGAACGGCAGAAGCCCCAGATGGCGCGCCCGCTTGATCGCCACCGAGAGGCGCCGCTGGTGTTTGGCGCATGTACCGGTCTGGCGACGCGGCTTGATGCGCGCCCGCTCGTTCACGAAACGGCGCAACAAATCCACGTTCTTATAGTCGATCGCCACGCGCTCCACGCAGAAGTAACACAGACGCGGCGGCTGCACATAACGGCGCACCGGAGCGGCTTTCGCGGGGGCCGCCGGAGCCGCCGCAGCCGGAGCCGCGCCCTCCACCGCGGCCTCCACCGCCTCCGACGCAGGGATTTCGATCTCATTCCGCTCTTCCGCCAAGGCAAACCTCCTTTCAGACGAAAAGATCGTCATCAAGACTCAAGCCTGGGAGATAAGACCCCTGGATCCTGGAAAGGGGGCCATCCCGCCTCCCCGAATGGGAGCCCCGCCGTGCACGTCCTGATATCAGCGGACGAAGCATTAGAAAGGAAACTCTTCCGCAGCCTCTTCTTCCGTTTCCGTCTCCTCCTCTCCGAAGGCCGGGATCGCGGCGCGCCCTTCTCCCAGCAGGATCATCTCATTCGCCACCAGCTCGGTCCGATAATGCCGGCGGCCCTCGGCGTCTTCCCAGCCCCGGGTCTGCAGCCGGCCCTCCACATAGACATACATTCCCTTCCGGAGGCGCTGCTTGCAGATCTCCGCCAGCCCGCCCCAGGCGACGACATTGAACCACTCCGTCTCCTCCCGCCGCTCCCCATTGCTGGCGATCCATGTCCGCGGGGTAGCCACCGGGAACGTCGTCACCGGGCGTCCGTTCGGAGTGAAGCGCATCTCGGGATCCCGTCCGACCTGACCGATGATCATGACCTTGTTCAACCCACGCATCGCCGGACTCCACCCTCCATATTCCGTGCGCGCTCAATCTTCATCCAGGCGAACCAGAAGATGGCGAAGGATCTCCTCGGTGATCCGCAGGGTGCGTTCCAGCGGGGCGGTCGCCTGGGCCGGCATCTCGGCCCGCATGAGGACGTAGTGGCCTTCCATCTTCTTCCGGATCGGATAACAGAAACGGCGGCGGCCCCAGGGGATCACTTCCTGGATCTGCCCACCGTTTGAGGTGATAATGCTTTTGAGACGTTCAATGACCTGATCCTGCTGCTCCGGAGTCAGCTCCGGATCCAGCACCACCATTAACTCATAGGGTCGAATGCGAGGCGCCGGTGAAACCAGCACGAGAACGTCCTCCTTCCCATGGGATTGCCCCCGCTCAGGGCGGGAGCGGAAAGGCACAAAGCCGGTGGTATCCTACCACAGATTCGGGGATTATGCAATGAGAGCATGCGAAAAACGGCCCAACGGGTTACCACCGAGGATGGGATCTTCCGGGTTATCCCCTTTTGGGGGCTGTCCCGCCCCAGAGGCCCTCCCCGAGAAAACCCGCTGCTCCATCTGGGGCGTTATCCATTACAATGGGGAGAGCGCATGCTACGGAAGTCCCCTCCCCCTTCTGGGGGCCCTGAACGAGAAACTTCGGGAGGTCGATTTCCATGCCATTGGTCCGCCTCAGCGATCCGGGATATTTGCTGGCCCTGGCGGTGATCTTCCTGTTCGCCCTGCCGCTTCATGAGCTGGCCCATGCCTGGGTGGCCGAACGCCTCGGGGATCCCACGCCGCGCCGCTACGGGCGGGTGACCCTGAACCCGATGGCCCATCTGGATCCCATTGGCGCCCTGATGCTGGTGCTGGCCGGGTTCGGATGGGCCCGTCCGGTCCCGGTGAACCCCCTTTACCTTCGGTATGGTCCCCGGGTGGGGATGGCGCTGGTCGGGGGGGCGGGGCCGCTGATGAACCTGCTCCTGGCCGGCCTGGGGATCCTGGTCTACCGGATGGGCCTGGAAATATGGTTCCTGCCCCCCCGGCTGGTCCTCCAGTTCCTGAGCGCATGGATCTTCATCAACATCGGCCTGGCCGTGTTCAACATGCTCCCGCTGCCCCCGCTGGACGGCTATCGAGTGCTGCATGGGCTGCTCCCGCCGGATCTGGCGTATGCCTATGCCCGGCTGGAGGCCTATGGGCCGATGCTGCTGCTGCTCTTTCTGGTGCTGGATCGGCAGCTGGGCCTTCTCGGGAGCGTGCTGCAGCCCTTTTACGCGCTGGCGTTTCGGCTCATGCATCTATGAGGGCAGGAGAGCTCCAGACTCCCTGGCGGGCGATGCTTTCTGGAGGCCGGGCGGTGTGTCTTCAGCGCCCCGTCCGGCCTCCAGGCTCTCCGGGAAAACTCGCGGAGGGAGCGCTGGGTCATCCCCCGATGACCATCCGACGGAACGCTTCCGCATAACGCAGACCCACCGCCCGTCCTTCCTCCGCGGCCCATGCCCGCAGGGTAGGGCCCGGATCCCAGTCCCCGATCTGGCTGCGGTGACAGCGCAGGGCCTCGATCTTGATCTCCAGGGTCTCCTCGATGTCGATCCACACATTGGGTTGCGCGGCGCCGTAGATATACACCTCCCGCACCCGATGAGGGGGAAGGCCCAGCTCGGGGAAGAGGAGCGGCATCCCCGCGGCGGGGAACACGGCTTCCAGCGCGGCCTGGGCCGCCGCCCGATGATCGGGATGATTGATGTAGTCATCCCCGTAGAAATAAACAGAGGGATCGCCGCAAACCAGGGCCTGAGGCCGGAAGCGGCGGATCTCCCGCACCAGCTCCCGTCGCAGCTCCAGGGTGGGTTGCAACAGGCCGTCCGGATGGCGCAGGAAGATCACCTCGGCGATGCCCAGGACCCGGGCGGCCGCTTCCTGTTCCGCCTCCCGGATCTGCGCGATCTCCTCCCGCGATCGATTCGTCTCCTCCGTTCCCGCGTCCCCACTGGTGCAGAGCACCATGGCGATGACGCTGCCCCGCCGGGCCCACTTGGCCAGCGTGCCCGCGCAGGTGAACTCCACATCGTCGGGATGGGCCGCTACGACCAGCACGCGTTCCGGCGCTGTCGGCTCCATCATAGCTCCTCCATCGATCGGGCGGATTGGGCATCGTGGTTCAAACGCAGAGCTTGCGCCGCCGGGCTCGAATCTGGATGCCCTCGAAAGCGGGAACCGGCTCTCTTCAATGCCCTGACTATATCGCGGCCCATGAAATCCGGCGAAAGATGCAAGGCGCACGCGCTCGCTCCTTTTTACTGCAGCCGCACCGGGCCTTCCAGTGGGGCCACCACCCCACCTGGAGGCTCATTCAGAAGTAGGCGTAGGGCAACTGCAAGCAGTTGCCCTACGCTGAAAAGCGAAGATCGCTCCCGCCAATTCATTTATGAGTTTCGATTTATCTAAAATCTTCGATAATAGGCTTAACCGAAATCTCACGGAACTTACACGCTTTCTTAACGCATACCATGAGGAAGTTGATGTAAAATCCCGCTCGTGGAAGAGAGGTTCAGGTTGTGGCGATCGTGGAGAAGATCCCTGGGCTCTCCGATGTGATCTCGCTGGGGAGGATATGAAGCGATGGAAGAGCGGAAGCGGCTGGAGGAGGAGCCCCCTGGTGCGAAACGGCGCAGCCGGCGGGCACCGATCTGGCAGGATGTGCCGGATGAGCTGTGGGATGACTGGCGCTGGCAGCTCACCCATCGTCTGAACTCAGTGGAACAGTTGAAACAGATCATCCGACTGACCCCGGAGGAGGAGGCCGGTGCGGCAGCCACCCACCGGTTCCGCATGGACATCACTCCTTATTTCGCCTCGCTGATCGATCCGGAGGATCCGAATTGCCCCATCCGGCGTCAGGTGATCCCCACCGCGAAGGAACTGGAGCCAACGCCGGGGCTGATGGAGGATTCCCTTTCCGAGGACAAACACTCCCCGGTCCCGGGGCTGGTCCATCGATATCCGGATCGGGTGCTGATGCTGGTGACAACCCAGTGTGCCAGTTACTGCCGGTTCTGCACCCGCAGCCGGATTGTGGGGGATCCCCACGCCAATTTCGGGCGGCGGGATTACGATCGACAGATCGAATACATCGCCCGCACGCCCCAGATCCGGGATGTGCTGCTCTCGGGGGGCGATCCGCTGATCCTTCCCCAGCCGATCCTGGAGGATCTGCTGCGACGGCTGCGGGAGATCCCCCATGTGGAGATTATCCGCATCGGGACCCGTGTGCCGATCTTCCTGCCGCAGCGGATCACGGATGATCTGGTGGCGATGTTGCGCAAATACCATCCCCTGTGGATGAACATCCACGTGAACCACCCGAAGGAGCTGACGCCGGAGGTCACGGAGGCCCTGGCGAAGCTGGCGGATGCGGGCATCCCCCTGGGCAGCCAGACGGTGCTGCTGGCGGGGGTCAACGACTGCCCGCACATCATCCGCGCCCTGGTCCACGAGCTGGTCAAGCGCCGGGTGCGACCCTATTACCTCTATCAGTGTGATCTGGTGGAGGGCGCGGGCCACTTCCGCACGCCGGTCTCCAAGGGGATCGAGATCATGGAGGCGTTGCGGGGGCACACCAGCGGCTACGCCATCCCGACTTATGTGATCGACCTGCCCGGCGGCGGGGGGAAGGTGCCGGTGATGCCCAACTACCTGCTGGCGATGAACGAGCGGCGGGTGGTGTTGCGGAATTTCGAGGGCTTCATCAGCACCTACGAACAGCCCACCGACTATACACCGCATGATCCGAGCCGCTGCGAATACTGCCGGAACCAGCGCCCGGAGCCCGGCCAGCGCGGGATCTTCGGGCTGCTGCAGGGCGACGCGATGACCATCGAGCCGGAGGGCTTCGAGGCGGTGCATCGGCGGCTCCAGACGGGGGGCACCGAGACGATGCCCCTGATCATCGGGGAGCCCCTGCCGATCGTCAACGGGGAGGTGCTGTGATGCGGGTGGCGGTCCTGGCGAATCTGAAGCGGAACGCGCCCCATCAGCCGGACGAGCCGCCGGATGCCTGGGCGGAGCTGGATTCGGAGGAGACGGTGGAGGGGATCGCCCGGGCCCTGGAGGCCTGGGGGCATACCCCGGCGATCTTCGAGGGGAACCTGGATCTCCCGGAGGCGTTGCGCCGCTTCCGACCGGACATCTGCTTCAACATCTGCGAGGGCTACTGGGGGGATTCCCGGGAGGCCCATGTGCCGGCGATGCTGGAGATGATGCGGATCCCCTACACGGGCTCCCGGGTCCTCGCCCTGGCGATCTCCCTGGACAAGGCGATGACCAAGCGGGTGTGGGTGGCGGAGGGGCTGCCGACGCCACCCTTCCAGGTCTTCCGGCGTCCCGATGAGCCGCTGGATCCCCGCCTTTCCTTCCCCCTCTTCGTCAAGCCGAACCGGGAGGGGAGCGGGATGGGGATCTCGGCGAAGTCGGTGGTGACCAGCGAGGCGGAGCTCCGGGAGCAGGTGGCCTACATCCCGGACCTATCGTCAGGAGGCCCTGGTGGAAACCTTCATCGACGGCCCGGAGCTCACGGTGGGTCTGATCGGAAACGTCGATGGGGATGCCGGATGGCTCCGGCCGCCGGGCGGATGGGCCACTGAGGAGGGCCTGGATATCGGAGGCGTGCACGTCTTCCCGCCGATGATGGTGGACCTCAGCCCCTGCCCGCCGGATCAGCGGGGGCTTTACACATCTTACATTAAGTCGGAGATGCCGTTGGGCCCGCGCTATCTCTGCCCGGCCCCGCTGGATCCTGCGCTGCGACGAGAGGCGCAGCGGCTGGCCTTCGAGGCCTTCCGGGCGATCGGGGCGTGTGATCTGAGCCGGGTGGATATGCGGATCGACGCTGCCACCGGCCGGATCTACCTGCTGGAGATCAACACCCTGCCCGGGCTGAATCCGAAGTATAGCGATATGGTGCTGAACGCCCGGGCGGATGGGATGGCCTATGACGTGCTGATCGCGCGGATCCTGGAGGCCGCCTGTCGTCGCTATGGCCTCCCGATGGATTGGGCGGCGGAGCCGGCCGGGATCCCTCTGGGGACGACGGGGTGAGAACGGTTCCCTGGAACGCGGAGGGAGATGGGGAGAGCGGTCACCGGAGAGGGGCTTTCCCGCCCGGATGACGGGAGGTGTCCCCAGCGGGCTCCCTTCTCGGGGCTTTGGGGACCATCCTGCCTTCATCGATGGGGGACCAGCGGCCCCGGGTTCTGCCCATAACCGGATGAAGCGGGATCCATTTCGAGGAGCACTTATGCGCCGCCGCTCCATTGCGCCGAACCGGGTTCTGATCCTTTACAGTGTGGTGGAGCATCTCCCGCGCGGGGAGCCTCGCGATTGGATTGCCGAGGAGGAGGTCGCCCTCACGGCGCAGGCCATGGCTTCGGCGCTCCAGGAGCGGGGATGGGCCGTGGCCATCCGGCCGGTCTGGAATCTGGAATCCCTGCGCGGGGCGCTGGACGCCTTCGATCCGCAGGATACGGTGGTGATCAATCTCTGCGAAACCCTCGAGGGGCGACCCCAGGGGGAAGCGCTGGTGCCGGTCCTCCTGGAGGCGCGAAGGTTTGTCTACACCGGATCCTCCAGCTCCACGCTGGCCCTCTGTCTGGATAAGGGGCGGGCCAAAGCCCGGCTGCGGGCCGCCGGCCTGCCGACCCCTCCATCCCAGGTGTTCCATCACCCCCAGGAGCGCATCCGGATTCCTCTGCCGGCGATTGTGAAGCCCCTGGCGGAGGATGCCAGCCACGGCATCGACCGGGAATCCGTGGTCGTCGACGAGGCCGCTCTCCGGGCGCGGGTGGCCTATGTGCTGGAGGTCTATCGCCAGCCGGCCCTGGTGGAAGCCTTCATCGAGGGGCGCGAGTTCAACGTCGCCCTGTGGGGCGGTCGGGATCTGGAGGTTCTCCCCCTGGCGGAGGTGGATTACTCCCGGATCCCGAATCCCCTGTGGCGGGTGTGCACGTTCGCGGCCAAGTGGCTGACGGAATCGGAGGAGTATGCGCTGACGCCGGTGCGATGCCCGGCGGAGCTCGATGAGGCCCTTGCCGCTCGTGTTCGCGAGGTGGCCATCCGGGCTTTCCGGGCGGTCCGGGGCCGGGATTACGGGCGGGTGGACATCCGGCTTCATGGGGAGACCCCCTATGTGCTGGAGGTCAACCCGAACCCGAGCCTGGCGCCGAACAGCGGGTTTGTCAATGCTGCCCGGGCGGCCGGCTACTCCTATGCGGCGATCGCGGAGCGGTTGATCCATCTGGCATGGGAGCGGCGGGGGCGGTGGAAGGCGATCCCTCAACCTCAACCGATGCGCACGGTGGAAGCCGATGTCGCTTATTCGATGGCCTCGAGCGGATGAGGAGGCGGCGATCCGGGCGATGGCGGAACGCTGTGGCGTGTTCCGGCCGGAGGAGATTGAGACCCTTCTGGAGATCTTCCGGGAAGCCTGTGAGAAAGGATTCGAGCGGAGCGGTTATTATTTCCGCGTATGGGTGGACGGCGCAGAGGAGGAACCATCCGGTCTGATCTGCTATGGGCGGAGGCCGCTGACCCGGTGGTCGTGGGATCTCTACTGGTTGCTGGTGGATCCCCGGATGCAGCGGAGGGGGATCGGCACTGCCCTCCTCCAGGCGATGATGGAGCATATCCGGCAGGAGGGCGGGCGCTGGATCCTGGTGGAGACCGCGACGGCGCCGGCTTACACGCCAGCCCGCCGGTTCTATGAACGCCACGGGTTCCGATTGCTGGCCCAGGTGGAGGATTTCTACGACGAAGGCGAGGGGCTGGCGATTTACCTCAGGGGCCTCGATCCGCCACCGGGCCATCCTCTGCCGGCGGTTGAGGCCCACGCCCAGGAGGTGGGATGATGCGACGGCATCCGTCGAACCCGAGGACCCTGCGCCGGGTGCTCCTGCTTTACAACATGGATGGCGCATGGCCTCCCGAGGACCAGACGTATGCCCTGGAGTGTGTGCGCAGAATGCAGGAGGGCCTTCAAGCCCACGGCCTGGTGGTCCATCCGGTGGAGATCCGTCGGGATGTCCGGGGCCCGCTGACGGGCTACGATCCCCAGGAGTGGGTCGTCTTCAACTGGTGTGAGGCGCTGGAGGGGGATCCCTATGCCGAGCCCCGGGTGGCCCGGGCGCTGGAGTCGGCCGGCTTTCTTTACACGGGCTCCGGCCCATGGGCTCTGACGGTGGCCGGCAACAAGGCGCTGATGAAGGCCTTCCTCACCCTGAATGGCATCCCTACGCCCCCATGGCGGGTGTGCCATCGGTTGCAGGATCTGGAAGGCTGGACCGATTTCCCGGCGATTGTGAAGCCGGTCCGGGAGCATGGCAGCCTGGGGATCACCCCAGAGTCGGTGGTGACTTCCCCGCTGGCGCTGCGGGAGCGGGTGGAGTTCGTGCTGGAGACGCTTCGTCAGCCGGCGCTGGTGGAGTCCTTCATCCCGGGCCGGGAGCTCAACGTCAGCCTGTGGGGGAATGGGGATCCGGAGCCGCTGCCCATTTCCGAGATCCTCTTCGACGGCATCCCGGAAGAGGAGCGGATCGTCGATCAATCGGCGAAGTGGGATCGGCAGAGCGAGCGGTATCGGCGGACCATCCCGCTGGTGCCGGCACCGCTGGACGAGTGGACAGAGGCAGAGGTGGTGCATGTGGCCCTGATGGCCTACCGGGCCCTGCGGGTGCGGGATTACGGGCGCATCGATATCCGGCTGGCCCCGGATGGGACACCCTATGTGATCGATGTGAACCCGAACCCGGACCTCTCGCCGGATGCGGGGTTTGTGCGCTCGGCGGCGGCGGCCGGCTACGATTACGGCAGAATGGCCGCGCACATCCTCCGGATCGCTTTCGCCCGACGCGCTCGACGGGTTCCCGCGCTGGTCCCCATCTTTCAAATGTCGGCGTAAACGATCCCGGTCGTGGCACCATAGCGGACCCGGGGGGCCCGGGCATGGGGAACATCACTCCCACTCGATCGTGGCCGGGGGTTTGTGGGTGATGTCGTAGAGCACCCGGTTGACCCCGGGGACCTCGTTGACGATCCGGGTGGCGATGCGATCCAGCACCTCGGGGGGCAGGGGAACCCAGGCCGCGGTCATGAAGTCCTCGGTCGCCACCGCCCGCACCACCACCACCTCTTCGTAGGTCCGGGCGTCCCCCATCACGCCCACGCTGCGCACCGGCAGCAGGACGGCGAAGGCCTGGGCGACCCGATCGGCCCAGCCGGAGCGGACCAGCTCCTCCTGAACGATGGCATCCGCCGCCCGCAGCCGCTCCAGCCGCTCCGCGGTGACCTCCCCCACGCAGCGCACGGCCAGCCCGGGGCCCGGGAAGGGCTGCCGCCGCAGGAGCGCCTCCGGGATCCCCAGATGGGCCCCCAGGGCCCGGACCTCGTCCTTGAAGAGATACCGCAGGGGCTCGATGAGCTCGAAGGCGAGATCCGGGGGAAGCCCGCCGACGTTGTGGTGGGTCTTGATCCGGGCGGCGGCCCGTCGCTCAGGTCCCCGGCTCTCGATAACGTCGGGGTAAAGGGTCCCCTGGGCCAGAAAGCGGAAGGGGCCCAGCCGGCGGGCGTGCTCGGCGAAGACGGCGATGAAGGTGTGACCTACCCGCACCCGCTTCTCCTCGGGATCCGTGACCCCCTGCAGGGCCTCCAGGAAGGCCTCGGCGGCGTTGACAGCGACCACCGGGAGCCCCAGGGCCCTCAGGGCAGCCACCACCTCTTCCCCTTCCCCCCTGCGCAGCAACCCGGTGTCCACAAAGAGGCACTGGAGCTGCTCCCCCACCGCCCGGTGGACCAGCACGGCCGTGACGGTGGAGTCCACGCCTCCGGAGACCGCGCAGAGCACCCGGTCTGCCCCCACCCGCTCCCGGATCCGGGCGATCTGCTCCTCCGCGATCGCCCGGGGGGTCCAGGTGGGGCGACAGCCGCACCGCTCGACGGCGAAGCGCCGCAGGAGCTCGCGGCCCAGAGGGGTGTGAGCGACCTCCGGGTGGAACTGCACCCCGTAGAGGCCGCGGACGGGATCACCGATGGCAGCGAAGGGCGCATTGGGGGAACGGGCCATGGCCTGGAAGCCTGGCGGGAGCGCTTCCACCCGATCCCCATGGGACATCCAGACGGTCATCGGGGAGGGAAGGCCGCGCCACAGGGGATCCTCCGGCGTGAGGATCTCGATCTCGGCCCGGCCGTATTCCCGGGCCGGGGCGGGGGCGACCCGTCCACCCAGGGCGTGGGCCAGCAGCTGCATCCCGTAGCAGATCCCCAGCACCGGTCGGCCGCTCTGCAGGACATACAGCGGAAGGGAAGGGGCGCCGGGCTCATAGACGCTGGCCGGGCCTCCGGAGAGGATGAAGCCTTTCGGCCGCAGGGCGAGGACCTCAGCGGGATCCGCATCCCAGGGGAACAATTCGGCGTAGACGCCGATCTCCCGGATGCGGCGGACGATCAGCTGCGCATACTGGGAGCCGAAGTCCAGCACCACGATGGCGTCGTGAGCGGGATGATCGGACATCGCCGGGATCCCGGTCTTCGGGCTCAAGATCTCCATGGTCCTTCCGGGTCAGAGGCTGGAGACCGCGTTTTGGGCCGTTGCTGAACATGATACCACCGGCAGGGTCCGCCGGGGTCCAAAGGCGGCGTATTCGGATCCCTCTGATAGCGCGGGATCTCTATCATCCATGGTGGATCTTTGATGTCCAGCATAGAATACCATTCAGCGATCGTTGATAAGGGGAGGGAATCTATGGGTCGCGTGATCAGCGCGACAGAGGCCCGTATCCGCTTTGGGGAGTTGATCCGCAAGGTCGTGGAGGATCAGGAGCCGGTGATTGTGGAGCGAGGAGGGAAACCCTATGTGGTGGTGATTTCCTTTGAAGAATATAACAAGCTCAGGGCTGGGAAGCTCCAGCCCGCCTGGCGGGATACCCTGGAGGAAATGGTGCACCTGGGGGCTGAGATCAAAGCCCGTCGGGGAGAGCAGCCTCTCATCCCACCACCTGAGGAAATCATCCATGAGCTGCGGGAGGAGCGAGATGCCGGGCTCACCGGTTTGTATGGATGCCAGCTTTCTCATCCGCCTTCTGGAAAGCTCTGAACATCACGATATCCCTGTTCAACTTTGGGCAACGTGGCATGAGGCTGGGCGTCTGGTGGCTGCGCCTGCCCTCCTTTATTACGAGGTCACTAATGCCCTGCGCCGATATGTCATCCATGGGGTGCTTTTGCCTCAAGAAGCGGTCAGGCTTCTGGATATCGCCTTGAGATTTGAAATCGCCATTTATGAAGATGCTGATCTACACCGTCGTGCCCTGAAACTGGCTGAGGCCCTCTCTCTCCCGGCAACCTGCGATGCGCATTACCTCGCTTTGGCAGAGCGCCTGAATGCTGAATTCTGGACCGCCGACAGGCGTCTGGCGCAAGCAGCACAGAAGGCGTTGCCCTGGGTTCGATGGCTTGGGGAACGGGGCGCGTGAGCTCATCGGTGTTGCTGCAATTGCGATGGAATGGTTGATCGGATAGCCCCTCATCGCTCCTGCATTCCTTCCGCATAGGATCCCCATCGGCCTTCGGTTCGTCAGCCCCCGCATCCCGGTTTCGCCATCCTCTCGCCAGGCCGGAAGATCAGGCCGATCCCTGCGAGCTGCGACAGGAGGGCGGCGCGCCAGCGGTTGGTGAAATGGAGAATTGGGGTTGGCAAAATGGGGATTGAGGAAGGGCAGCTGCGGATCAATGTGGCGATCCCATCGGGTGGAGGGGACGATGGCGGGACAGAGGAGATGCTGGGGGAAAGAAGGCTGCACCCGGCTGAGCGCCTCCTGGGTGAGGCGGGCGCAGGCGGTGCTGAAGAAACGGAAGCGAAGGCCAGCCCGGCGTTGGGCGGAGATTCGCTGGTGGTTGCGATGGATGCCCCGGTTTGTGGGGAAGACGGGGAGGCGGGAAGCGGAGGCGCTGTTGGTGAAGGCGAGGCCAGGGTTGGAGAGTTGGATGGAAAGCGAAGGGAGATGGCGGTTCAGCCGGGAATGGATGAGGCGGGCGGAGGCGCTATTGGGGGCAATAGCGGAGAAAGGGAGCCCGTCCTTGAAGGCGGAGTTGACGCCGTGGCAGGAGAGAGTGTTGAAGTGGGAAGGTCGGACACTGCAGGGAGTATGGGAAGAGTTGTTGCAGAGGGAGAGAGAGGAAAGATGAAGACCCACGCTGCGGATAGAGTCGACAGCGCCTTCGGCGCTGCGGCTCATCCGCGATCCGTTAGACCGCCAAGCTGAATCGCTTCATGCCTGTTTGCCTAAACGTTGACTCCAATGTATCATTAACTAAGGGTAAGGACATAGAAGAGACGGAGGTGCTAATGAGCGAAGTGTTTCAAGTCACACTCGATGAGTTGGGAAATATTCTTCTTCCCGCCTCTTTGCGCGAGCGATTGCGGCTCGCTCCAGGGATGACTTTGGTGGTGGAAAGGGGCGAGAATGGAGGACTTCGGTTGCGTGTTCAACGGAAACCAACCGTCCTTGTCGAGAAAGAGGGTGTCCTGGTAGCCAGGGTGACGGCTTTCAGTGATTTGTCCCATCTCTTGCGCCATGAGCGTGACCGACGTCTCTTTACCCTCCTACAGCGAGTCGGTCTATGAGGATCTTGTTGGACACCTCCGTCTTAGTTGCCGCGATGGTCGAAGCCCACCCTGCTCATGGACAGGGTTTTGCCTGGCTTAAACGCGTGATCGATGGGCCAGATCAGGGGTTGGTTGCCGCTCATTCTCTGGCCGAGCTCTATGCCGTTCTCACGACCCTGCCGGTTCATCCCCCTATCTCGCCTTTGGATGCCGAACAACTCATCAAGCGTAACATCACCGAGAGGCTCGAAATCGTGTTCTTGTCCGATCGAGACTACATCCAGGTCATAGAGCACTTGGCCGCCCTTGGCATTGTTGGCGGAGCGACGTACGATGCACTGATTTTGCGTGCCGCCGACAATGCTCAGGTTGACCTGGTGGTCACCTTGAACGAAAAGGACTTCCGAAGGGTGTACCCCCATCTTGCTGATAAGATTGTCGCACCGTAGCTGTCTCAAGTGGCCGGCGGCCTAACCCGCGCTTGCACCTGACCTCGCTCCTGGTCAATCAACGGCAATTTTGTGGGTCTCTACGTCCCCCATGTCGGCCCTTCGGACCCCTAAATATAAACTGGACGGACCACTCCGCTTCGCTCGGCAAGTGAAGCACATCTCGTTAGGCCGCCGAAGCGATGTACGAGGCGAGAAAACGCATAAACCTCAGGTTATGATGGTCTAAAGGTGCCTTCCTGCCGCGAGATACGGAATGCTCTCTTCTATGTCCTGCGCACCGGCAGCGCGTGGCGCTGCTCGTCCACGACTGTCCCCCTGTCATTGTGCGGTGCCTGGGCACCGCACTCCAACAATGACGCCCTGCATCGTCCGGTTCGGATGGCATCGGGCCGCCAGGAAGCTTTTACACCCTCAACTCCTTCCTGGACCGCGACGCCCCATACGCATACGACGAAGGCACCCTCACCCGCTTTGACAGCCGGGTGTTGCAGGGAGATAGAATTGAGCCCTTTGGATGGTGGGGGGAGTCTTCTGATCCACTGGAGACATACATGCCCGACGGGTGGAGTGGCAGCTGGTGGCTGTGGCCGGGAGTTGAGGCCAGAGAGCGAAAAATCATATAGGGAACGTAGCCCGCACGGCACCCACCAACCGGGACCTGATCCGCGAGAGATCCGGGCCCTCAGGGCCAGGGAGGGGTCCAGATGCCAACCGGAGCTGGCCAAATGGAGATGGACCGGAGACAATCAGGGCCTTAACCTCGAGATGGAGTTCGCATCCGGTGAGGGAGGCGAGGATGGGACGGGGGTTCTTCCGAAGGGTGAAGAGGGGGATGGGGTTTCTGTTTGTGGGAGTCCTGCTGGGCCTGGGGGTCCTGGGGTTGCGGGAGGGGGTGCCGGCGGCGCTGACGCCCTCCCCGGCCCACGCGGCGGCGCTGCCGCGGGAGCCTTTCATCGCTTTTGTGGGCCCGTTTCCCTTCGCCCGGGGGCTGCTCACGACGGAGACGCTTCGAGCCGAAGGGGTGGCGCAGTTTTCGGGCTGGGTGCCGCTGCGGCTGGCGGCGATGGGACGGCCGCTGGATGGGGTGATCGTGGATGGGGAGGCGCTGGGGTGGATGCGCCCGGAGGATCAGAAGTGGCTGCAGGCCCGGTTCCGGGAGGGGGTGGTGATCGTGGTGCTGGGGGTGGATCAGGACGAGGTGGCGCCGGTGCTGGGGTTGAAGCGGCTGCGGGATCCGCAGGAGGGGGTGGTGCGGATGGGGCCGCTGGAATATGTGCTGGTTTACGCGCAGGTGCTGGGGGAGGAGGCGGATCGGGCGCAACTGGGGGACTGGCTGGGGCGGCTGATCGAGCGGGGGGACAGCTACACGCCCGGCATCCGGCGTCCGCTGTTCGCATCCTTCGGGAAGGCCATTGGGCGCCTGGATTCGGAGCGGGAGGTTCATCTGCTTTTCCGCCAGCTGCGGGCGACGATCCAGGCCGCATATGATTTGCGGGCGCAGTTTGAGGAGGCGCGGCGGCAGTTTGAGCGATCCCCAGGGAGGGGAGGGGAGCCATGAGGAAGGCGGTGAGGCGGATCATCGCGATCCTCCAGGAGTGGATATTCCTCCTGCTGGCCTTACTGGTGGCCGCCTGCACCGCCCAACCGGTGCCGCCCACCGCCACGCCGACCCATCGGCCCACCGCCACGCCCGTGGCCACCCGGACGCCCACGCCGGTGCCCACGGCCACCCCTACGGCCCCGCCGACCCTCACCCCCTCGCCTGCGCCGCTGCCCACCTGCACCCCCGTGCCGGAAGGGGTCGTCTACGTCATTGACGATGCGGTTTACGGCGACCTGGAGCCCGGGATTGAGCTGGGGGTGTGGGAAGCGACCGAGGTGTTGCAGCAGGCCCTGGAGCGGCGCGCCCCAGCCTGGGCGCAGTACCGGGTGAAAGCGGTGGAAAACCCCGTGCATCCGCTCCACGGTTCGCTGGCCGATGAGATCTGGGGGGTGGCCCACGCCCCGCTCACGCTGGTCAACCCCCGGGTGCTGCTGGTCACCGCCGGGGTGGCCCTGGACTGGCAGGTTCCCCAGGATCGCCCCCTCCCCGACGCCATCAGCGAGATCGGGGGCCAACTATGGGAGCATTATTTGGCTTTTAGCTTTAACCCCAAGGTGCGCGCGCAGCACCCGGAGGTGGCCAACGCCGCCTCCTACGCCCTCTACGCCTTCTTCGGCTACGACCGGGAGAAACTCCAGGTCTGGGCGGCGGAATACGATGCCCTGTTCGGTCACCTGCAACCCCGCATCACCCCCCGCGGATGTCGTATAAGCAGCCAGACACCATAAGGGAAACCCGAGATAGGAGATCACCCATGCGCGATCGAACTCGATTCCTGCTTTCCGAGGAGGACATCCCGAAGGCCTATTACAACATCCTGGCGGATCTCCCTTTTGAACTGCCGCCGGTGCTTCATCCGGCCACCGGCCGGCCGATCGGGCCGGAGGATCTGGCCCCCCTTTTCCCGATGGCCCTGATCCAGCAGGAGGTCAGCCGGGAGCGGGAGATCGAAATCCCGGAGCCGGTCCGGGAGATCTACCGGCTTTACCGGCCCACCCCTCTGATCCGGGCGCGCCGGCTGGAGAGAATGCTGGATACCCCCGCTCATATCTATTACAAGTATGAGGGGGTGAGCCCGGCCGGAAGCCACAAGCTCAACACCGCCCTGGCCCAGGCGTTCTATAACAAACAGGAGGGCGTGCGGGGCCTGACCACGGAGACCGGCGCCGGTCAGTGGGGCAGCGCCCTGGCGATGGCCTGCCGGTTTTTCGACCTGGAATGCACCGTGTTCATGGTCAAGGTGAGCTACCATCAGAAGCCCTACCGCCGCATCCTGATGGAGACCTTCGGCGCCCGGGTGATCCCCAGCCCCAGCCCGGAGACCGCTGCCGGCCGCAAGGTGCTGGCCGAAAACCCGGATTCCCCCGGCTCTCTGGGGATCGCCATCAGCGAGGCGGTGGAGGCCGCGGCCACCAGCGGCGGACGTTTGAAGTATAGCCTGGGCAGCGTCCTCAACCACGTCCTGCTCCACCAGACCGTGATCGGCCTCGAAGCGAAGAAACAAATGGAGCTGGCCGGGGAGTATCCGGATCTGGTGATCGGCTGCGTGGGCGGGGGAAGCAACTTCGCCGGGCTGGCGCTGCCGTTCATGCGGGACCGGCTCGTGGAAGGGCGACCCACGCGCTTCATCGCGGTCGAGCCCACAGCGGCCCCCAGCCTGACCAAAGGCGTTTACGCCTACGATTACGGCGATACGGTGCGCACCACGCCCCTGCTCAAGATGTATACCCTGGGCCATACCTTCACGCCGGCCCCGATCCACGCCGGAGGACTCCGTTACCACGGCATGGCGCCCATCCTCTGCGCCCTGTATGAGAAAGGCCATCTGGAAGCCGTGGCGTATCCTCAGACGAAGGTCTTCGAGGCCGCCGTGCTCTTCGCCCGGGCAGAGGGGATCATCCCCGCCCCCGAGTCCGCCCACGCCATCCGTGCGGTCGTCGACGAGGCGCTGCGGGCGAAAGAGGAAGGCGTGGCCCGCGTGATCCTGTTTAACCTGAGCGGACACGGGCACTTCGACTTGGCGGCTTACGATCAGTATCTGCGGGGGGAGCTCGCGGATTACGAATATCCAGCCGAGGAGGTTGCCCGCGCGCTGGCCTCTCTTCCATCCGTCGGTGCTGCGGCCTGATCCGCACCCGCGGAGGGGATCCCGGACAGGGCTTCAAATCGCCGGGCGGGCCGCTGAAAGTGGCCCGCCCGGCTACCTATCCCCCAGGGGAAAATCCCGCGGTGGAACGCCCGGGAAGCAGGCTGACCATGCGCTTCTTCGACAGAACCCGGAGGATCAGCCCGCGTGAAACCGGATCCCCCGGATTTCCACGGCCTGTGGAAAACCCGAGAGATCCCCCCAGATATGGGAGGAGAGGTGGCCATAGCCCCAGGATATCGGCCCCTCCCGACGGAATTCCCCGCTACAGAGCTGGGGAAAACCAGCGTGAAACCTGTGGAAAAGAAGGTCAGATTGGGGATAACTTGTCCCCAGGAGAGATCCCCTTTCCCCACTTTCCACAGCCTTCTATACCGGTAACCGGTCCAATCCGCCAGATATAGGGGCGGCAGAGTTTTCCACAGTTTCCATGAGTTTTCCACATCCTCTCCTATTAAACAGATTTTCCACAGTCCGTCTTCCGGAACGATCCGGGGATCCCTGGGGGCCTTCCCCAAAATCTGGCGTATAATCCCCTACGCTTCCGCACATCTGGAGCCTGTGCAGGAGATGTGCCCCCGGGATCTCCACAATCCACAGAACCTGCGACGGCTGCGATATTTCTCATGCTGGCGATAAAATCAGGATCTGAGCGGCTGAGCCTCATGCTCGGTGCCCCGCTCAACCCCAGAAGCCCTTACAAAGAGGAGCGCACTATGGAAGGGGAACCGCGTCGGGTTCTGATCACGGCCCGTTTTGATTCGGAGTGGGTCGCCCGCTGGCAGGCCCGCTGGCCGATGTTGCGGTTTGAGGTTTATCCGACCCGGCATCCGGAGAAGATCCCTCTGGAGATCTGGCGGGAAGTTGAGATCCTCTACACGTTCAGCACGCTCCCTCCGCCGGAATGGGTGCCCCGTCTGCGATGGGTGCAGCTGCATTCCGCCGGTGCGGATCATGTGCTGGAGCACCCCCTCTTTCGAAGCGAGGTGCTGTTCACCACAGCCAGCGGGGTGCACGCCATCAATATGGCGGAGTATGTGTTCGCCATGGTGCTGGCATGGTTCCACCGGGTCCCTCGCATGCTGGAATGGCAGGCCCGCGCCGAGTGGCCTCCCGATCGGGAACGCTGGCCCCTGTTCGTTCCCGAGGAGCTCTGGGGAAAGACCATTGGCATCGTGGGCTACGGCAGCATCGGACGTCAGGTTGCACGCCTGGCGAAGGCGTTTGGCATGCGGGTGCTGGCCATGCAACGGGGGGAAGACCGACGGGATCGGGGATTCGTCTTCCCCGGGACCGGGGATCCGGAAGGGGTCCTGCCGGATCGCTATTACCCGCCCGCCGAGCTCCACGCGTTGCTGGCCGAGAGCGATGTGGTAGTGATCGCTGTCCCTCTGACGCCGGAGACCCGGGGGATGTTCGATGAAGCGGCCTTCCGGGCCATGAAACGAACTGCTTTCCTGGTCAACATCGCCCGCGGCCCGATCTGCCAGGAGGCGGCGCTGGTGCGGGCGCTCCAGGAGGGCTGGATTGCCGGAGCCGCGCTGGATGTCTTCGAGCAGGAGCCCCTTCCTCCTCATCATCCGCTCTGGCGATTGCCCAACGTGCTGATCAGCCCGCATGTGGCCGGGTTTACCCCTCATTACGATGCCCGGGCTGCACAGATCTTTGAGGAAAACCTGGACCGTTATATGCGGGGCGAATCGCTATGGAATGTCGTGGATAAGACACGGGGATATTGATGCTTTCAGATGCCATGCCCTTCTCCAGAGCCTGGTTCGGGTAACGGCAGGGAACTTCCAGGGGTGGGTGGGACTACCCTTCAGCGGCCCCGCTCACCTTTACGGGCCCTTGCCGCCGAACCCCTACATGTGGCGGATTATGGTCCTCGAACCGCTATATTTGGGGGAAACAGCGGGGAAACCGTTCACGAAAGCCTCACGGGACCTTCACCAAACGGCCACGGAGGAGAGCCTGGAGCGGCGTTAACATGCTATTGCCTGTGATGGGAGGCAGCAGGTCTGGCAACAGCGGTCTGCTTCCCTGCGGGCACATGGCGAAACCGGGAGGTTCGGCATGACGGAAGCCGCTCATGAGCTCGCCGGGAAATCGCTGATCTGCCCGGATGGCGTGCTGGGCACTGTGGCCGAGGTGCTGGTGGATCCAGAAACCGGGCGTCCCACCCATCTGATCTGGCGGGAGCCGGTGATCCTTTATCAGGAGATCAGCATTCCTATCTCCTATATTGAGGGCGTGGATGGCGAGGGGATCCGCCTGCGGGTTCGCCGCGAAGAGATCGAACGCCTGCCTCGCTTTGTCTGGCGTTGATTTCCCCGGGGAGAATGCATCGTGTCGCTCGACGATCTGATCTTCTGGATGGTCAGCGGATTGGAGGCGATGTCAACGCCTCCTCCCACCCCGGCTCCTTCCCCCTATCAGGTGTTCATTCCGGCAGTGGGCGCGCCTTCCCCGGCATCCCCCGGGGTAGCAGCACCCCGGCTTCCCTTTTTAGAAAGCCCGTGGTTTTATCTGGCCTTAGGGGTGCTGGTGGGCGCGTGGCTGGCGCTGCGCGCTCTGGAGCGCCGGGGGAAGCCGGGCCGATGAATGCAAGAAGAAGAGGGATCCAGAAGGGGGAGAGGCCGGCTTGTCTTCCCCGAACCCAGCGGCGTAAGCCCTGAAAACAAAAGCCGGCGGAAGGAGCCCTTGCCTTCCGCCGGCGCTGTCGGGGCGGGCGGATTTGAACCGCCGACCTCGTGGTCCCGATCCACGCGCGCTAACCTGGCTGCGCCACGCCCCGTCTCGGTGCAGATTATATCCCCACCCGATGTTCCTGGCAAGGATCCCTGCCCGCATGGGGCCTGTCCCCGGGTTGCTCTACCAGGCTCGTCATTGCAGGAAGATAATGGAGTGAGAATGTGCAGGAGGTCTTCCATGGGCTGGACCGGACCGCTGGTGGAGGTGCGCAACGTTTCAAAGATCTATGGGCGGCCGCCGCGTCAGGTCGTGGCGGTGGAGCGGGTTTCGTTTGAGATCCGTCCGGGCGAGTTTGTGGCCTTGCTGGGCCCCTCCGGCTGCGGGAAATCCACCCTGCTGCGGATGATCACCGGCCTGGCCCAGCCCAGCGAGGGGGAGATCCGTTACCGGGGTCAGCCGCTGCGGGGGGTCAATCCCTATGCGACCATTGTGTTCCAGACCTTCGCCCTCTATCCATGGTTGACGGTTCTGGGCAACGTGGAGCTGGCTCTGAAAGCCCGTGGGGTGCCCCCATCGCAGCGTCGGGAACGGGCCCTTCAGCTGATCGACCTGGTGGGCCTGGATGGTTTCGAGCATGCCTATCCCCGGGAGCTCTCCGGCGGGATGCGCCAGAAGGTGGGTTTCGCCCGGGCCCTGGCGGCCGAGCCCGAGCTGCTGTGCATGGACGAGCCGTTCTCCGCCCTGGATGTGCTGTCGGCAGAAGCCCTGCGGGGCGAGCTCATGGAACTCTGGCTCTCCAAACGTCTGCCGATCCAGGCCATCCTCCTGGTCACCCACAACATTGAGGAAGCGGTCTGGATGGCCGACCGCCTCATCCTGATGGATAAGGATCCGGGTCGGGTGATCGCCGAACTGGAGGTTCGGCTGCCGCATCCGCGCCGGCGCAAGGATGCCTACTTTCAGACGATGGTGGATCGGGTGTATGCGACGATCGCAGGGCAGACGGAGGAGCAGGTGCCCGGGAAGCGGCCGGGGGAGCCGGGCCGGGCATATCGGATGCCGGAGGCCCGCATCAATGCGGTGGCCGGGTTGACAGAGAAGCTCCTGGAGGAAGGCGGGTGGGCGGATCTCTATCGCCTGGCGGAAGAGCTGCGTTATGAGCTGGACGATCTGTTGACGATTGTGGAGGCAGCTGAGCTGCTGGGGTTTGTGAAGGTGGCGGAGGGTGACATCACCCTTACGCCCCTGGGGGAAGCCTTCGCCGAGGCCAGCATCCTGGCCCGCAAGGAGATCGTGGCCGGGCGTATCCTTCGCCTTCCGATCATCCGCTGGATCTACGAAACCCTCCATGCGGATGATGATGGCCGGGTGAGCGCGGATTACTTCCGCGAACAGCTCCAGCTGGATTTCACCCCGGAGGAGGCGGAGCGGCAGCTGGATATCGCCATTCACTGGGGCCGTTATGCGGAGCTCTTCGCATACGATGAGGATTCCGATGAGCTGTTCCTGGAGGAAATCCCTGCGCCGGCGATGGAATGAGCCACGGTCATGCCGGGGTCTGGGTGGCTGCGGGGGGCGCTAAAGGCGCCCCCCGCTTTTTTCTCCCTCCTCAACGTTGGGAGGCCGGGCGTGGCGCAGGGGGATTTTCCTATCGCCCGATCAACCGTCGGGCCTCTTCGACGACCCGTTCCACGGTGAAACCGAGGCGCCGGTAGACCTCGGGGTAGGGGGCGGAGGCGCCGAAGCGCTCCAGCCCGATCACCGCGTCCGCATAACGATACCACCCCCACGGGATCCCCGCCTCGATGGCCAGCCGGGGGACTCCTGGGGGAAGCACGGCACGCCGATAGTCTTCGGGCTGGGCCTCGAAAAGTTCCCACGATGGCATGCTGACCACGCGGGTCCGAATCCCCTGAGCTTCCAGCTGCTCCCGCGCCGTGAGGGCCAGGGCCACCTCGGAACCGGTGGCGATCAGGATCAGATCGGGTTTCCCATCCCGGGCCTCGGCCAGCACGTAAGCGCCTCGCGCCAGCCCGGAAGCCGGGGCCAGCTCGCGCCGGTCGAAGATCGGCACCTTCTGTCGGGTCAGGATCAGGGCAACGGGCCCGTCGCGCCGGCGCAGGGCGACCTTCCACGCCTCGGCCACCTCATTGGCATCGGCCGGTCGGATCACCCAGAGGTTCGGGATCGCCCGCAGGGCGGTCAGATGTTCCACCGGCTGATGGGTAGGCCCGTCTTCTCCCAGAGCGATGCTGTCGTGGGTGAAGACATAGATCACCGGCCGGCGCATGATCGCCGCCAGGCGGATGCTCGGCCGCATGTAGTCGCTGAACACCAGGAAGGTGCCGCCGTAAACCCGGAAGGGCCCATACAGGCTCATCCCGTTGAGGATGCCGCCCATCGCATGCTCCCGCACGCCGAAATGGATGTTCCGCCCCTCGAAGCGGCGGCGGCCGATGGCCGGGAACCCATGCAGGTAAGTCTGGGTGGATTCCATGAGATCCGCGCTGCCCCCCACCAGGTTCGGGATCACCTTCGCCAGGGCGTTGAGCACTTTCCCCGAGGCCGCCCGGGTCGCCATCCCATCGGGGGAAGGCGGGAAGGTGGGGATCGCCTCCTCCCAGCCATCGGGCAGCTCCCCCCGCCACCAGCGTTCCCATTCCGCCGCAAGCTCCGGGTAGGCGGCGGCGTATCCCTCCCATCGGGCCCGCCACTCGGCCTCCCAGCGCGCCCCTTCCTCGATCAGCCCCCGCATATGGGCGTAAACGGCCTCCGGGACATAGAACGGGGGCTCCACGGGCCATCCCAGGCGTTCTTTGGTGCGGCGCACCTCGTCGGCTCCCAGGGGCGCGCCGTGCGCTTCGGCCCGATCCTGCTTGTTCGGGCTTCCATAAGCGATATGGGTGTGGCAGATCAGCAGGGAAGGCCGATCCTCCACCTGCTGGGCCTCCGCCAGGGCCTGGGCCACCGCCACGCGGTCATGGCCATCGAGGTCCAGCACGTGCCAGCCGTAGGCCCGAAAGCGGCCGGCCACATCCTCCGTAAAGGCGAGGTCCGTGGGGCCATCGATGGAGACATCGTTGTCGTCGTAGAGGACGATCAGCCGTCCCAACCCCCAGTGGCCCGCCAGGGAGGCCGCCTCGTGGGAGATCCCCTCCATCAGATCGCCGTCGGAGGCGATCGCATAAACGAAGTGATCCACAATGGGGAATCCCGGGCGGTTGAAGCGTTCCGCCAGGAGGTGGGCCGCCAGGGCCATCCCTACGGCGTTGGCGAATCCCTGGCCCAGCGGTCCGGTGGTGGTCTCAACCCCCCGGTGGGGATCGTATTCGGGGTGCCCGGGCGTGGCGCTGCCCCACTGGCGGAACCGCTGGATCTCTTCCATCGGCATGTCATAGCCGGAAAGGTGGAGGAGGGCATAGAGCAGCATCGAGCCATGCCCGGCGGAGAGAACCAGGCGATCCCGGTTGGGCCAGAGGGGATTGCGAGGGTTATGGCGCATGAAGTATCGCCATAACACATAGGCCGCGTCGGCCATCCCCATGGGCATCCCGGGATGTCCCGATCGGGCCTGCTCCACCGCGTCCATCGTCAGGGCGCGGATGGCGTTCACACAAAGCTGATCCAGCTCGGGGTTCAGGGTGGGAAGTTTCAACACTCGCTGGGCCATGGTCATCGTGGGCCTCGCTTTGTGAAGTTTTTATATAAACGGCCGGGCGGGGCACCCGGGGGACCCCGCCCGGCTCTCCAAACTCCCTTATGGGAGCGATGGGGTTTTTTAAAGAATGCATAGCAGGTTCAGGTTGAGGTCGGGAGAGGCGGGGCGCGGATCACCTCCCCCCACCGGGCCAGGAGGTCGAGCGGGCGCGCGACGAGCTGGAGCCCCTCCGGGCCCGCGAGGAGATGCGGGATCCGCACCTCCGCCCGCGTGAGCCAGAGATCCAGCCGCCGCATCGCGCTCACCTCCCTGGCCAGCCCAGGATTCGCGGGCGGGCGTGGCCACTTTTATAGTTTAACGGGGCTGTGTGAACATTTCGTTAGCAGCGATCTACCTCCTGCTTCGCCCTTCCTCCCCGCGAGGGGGAGGGGGGCTGGGGGGGGGACCTGCCGATCACCCGGAGCCGGATTCATCCCGGAGCAGATCTTCCAGGTTCAGCGTCCGGAACAGGCGCTCCCGGGCTTCCCCGGGCATCGAGACCCGGCCATACTGGCGGTAGAGCTCGATGGTTCGCCGGGTTGTGTTGAACACCACATGGCAATCCGGGCATTCCTCCAGGTGTCGCTCCAGCTCCCGGCAAAGATGCTCGGCGAGCTCCCCATCCAGATAGAGAGAGATCTGGCCCAGCCATTCCTCACAACGTTTTGACAGGGGCATCCCGGGTTACCTCCCCCTTAGCTCTTCGGCAAAATATCGCGAGAGTCGTTCGCGCAGCTGCAAGCGGGCGCGATGCAGGCGGGTCTTCACCGCATCGGTGGAAATCCCCAGGATCTGAGCCACTTCTTCGGTCGAGAGGCCCTCCATATCTCGCAGCAGAAACACAACCCGCAGGCTCATCGGTAGACTGCGGATGGCTTCATCCAGCACCGATCGAAGCTCCGCGCGGAGCAGCTCCTCCTCGGGCAGGCAGCACCAGTCGAAGAGCTCCCGGGGAACCTCCTCATCGTTCTCCAGGAGGATGGGCTGATCGATGGAGATCGTCTCGGGCTCCTTCCGACGCAGCCGCATCAGGGCCAGGTTGTAAGCGATCCGGTAAAGCCAGGTGCACAGCCGGGCTTCCCCGCGGAAGTCCTTGAGATGTTGAAAAGCCTGGAGGAACGTCTCCTGAAGGATATCCTCCGCTTCTTCCCGGTTGCCCAGCAGCCGGTATGCGACATGATAGATCGTGTCTCCGCACCGATCGATCGCCACGGCGAACGCCTGACGATCTCCCCGCCGCAACGCGTCGAGCAGATCCGCTTCCGAGAGCTCTCCCTTCACCCGCCGGGCCATCGGCATGGTTCAGACCTCTTCCGGGTTCGAACAGTCGCCGGTCCGGTTGCGTTATCGCTCCCAGTTAAACGCCTCGATCAGCATCGCCAGAGCCTGCCGGTTGGGGATCAGAACGGCGGCCCCATTCGGGGTCTGCCAGGAGCGGACCATGGAGGGCTCCACGGTCAGCAGGCGGATGCGTTCCTCCGGCACCCCCCGGGCGAACTGGGCGATGGCCAGCATCTCCTGGAGGGTGAGATCCGTTTGCACCGAGTCCCCCAGGGTCCGGAGGATCTCCGGGATCTGGGGCAGGGCCTGAAGGGAGAGGACCTTCGCCCGCAATGCCATCAGCACCTGTTGCTGGCGTTTGAGCCGCCCGAAATCGCTGTCCGCGTGCCGGGTCCGCACATACTTCAGCGCCAGATCCCCATCCATGTGGATACGCCCGGCCGGGATCACCAGGCGCTCCGTGCGATAGTCATCGGTGGGATAGGCGTTGTCCACAATGGTGCGGGGGACGTCCACATCGACCCCGCCCACCAGGTCGATGATCCGCTTGAAGCCGTTGAAATCCAGGAGGATATAGCGGTGCACCGGGACGCCGAAATTATAGGCCACCGTTCGTTTGGCCAGCTCCCCGCATCCACCCAGCTGGTAGTAATCCCCGTAGAAGCACGCCGTGTTGATCCGGCTCTGCGAGATCCCGCGCTCCTCCAGCCCCGGGATGGGGACGTAGAGATCCCGGGGGATGGAGAGCACCGAGATCGTGTTGCTGATGGGATCCAGACCGATGAGCATGATCCCGTCGGAGCGGACCGGGATCTCCTTCTCTTCGGGCCGACGGTCCACCCCCAGGACCAGAAGGTTCAGCCGGCCGGGGACGGGCCAGGCGGGCGCCGGGTTGAGCCACTCGATGGGATTGAGCATCCGTCCGACTTCCGAGATAGGGGGCAGGCCCAGGGGACCGCCTCCGGATCCTCCCCCGCCGGCCATCGCCCGCCAGCGCTGGGCGCGAGCCGCCATCACCACGGCGATCCCCAGCCAGGTGGAAAGCAGCGTGGAAGCGAGCAGGACGGCTACGAAGAGTCGATAATACCGCCCGCTGGAGGCCGGGCGGGGAGAGGTCGATGCGATGGACCTCACAGCATCCTCCCCTTTCAGATTCGAATTCACCACCGGAAGACCTTCCCATCGTTCCCTCAGGCCTTCCGGGGCCAGTCCTCATTGTAACCCATCTTCCAGCAGCCGGTCAGAATTCCCTCCGGTGTGCTCCCGACCATGCATGGGTTCTGGAAAGGCCGGGCGGAGACGGTGGGGCGCCCCGGGTGCGATGGGGGGGTTGTCCATAATATTTGACGTTATGTCATAAATCGAATAGAATCGGAGAAGATGTCCGGATCTGGGAGTCTCCCTGTAAGGAGGGCGAATGGGACGGCGGGTGGAGCTGGAGGGCTGGGGGAGCCGGGTGCGGGAGATCCGGCAGCAGCGGGGGTTGAGCCAGGCCGAGCTGGCCCGCCGATCCGGGTTGAGCCGGCAGGCCCTCAGCGCCATCGAAGCTGGCCGGTATCTTCCCAACGTGGCGGTAGCCCTTCGCCTGGCTCAGGTTCTCTCCTGTCGTGTAGAGGATCTGTTCCCCGTTCAGCCCCCTGCTCCGTTGCTGGAGGCGGAATGGCCCCTTCGGGCTGGTCTGATCCGGTCGGGAGGGCTTCGGGTGTGCCTCGGCCGGGTCGGCGGACGCCTGATCGCCTGGCCGTTGCAGGAGATGTGGGGTTTCCACGTCCCGGCGGATGGCCGGGTGGTGGACGGCGGGCATCCCGGTCGGGTTCGGGTCGCCCTGCAGATCCCTCCCCCGGCGCTGGAGCGGACGCTGCTCATCGGGGGATGCAATCCGGCCCTGGCCCTGCTGGCCGCGCACCTGGAAGCGCGTTTCCCGGATTATCGTCTGCGCTGGATCCCGATGAACAGCCGCTCTGCCCTGCAGGCCCTGGCCCGGGGGGAGCTCCACATCGCTGGCACCCATCTCTGGGATCCAGTGCGGGGGGAGGATAATCTTCCGGCGGTCCGCCGGGCGCTGGCCGGGCGTTCAGTGGCGATCTTCACGCTGGCTCGCTGGGTGGAGGGGGTGATGTTACCTCCCGACAATCCCCAGCGGATCCGGCGTCTGCATGACCTGACCCGGCCGGGTCTACGGATCATTAGGCGGGAAGAGGGCGCGGGCAGCCAGCGGGTGCTGGCGTGGCAGCTTCGCCGGGAGGGCATCCCGGCCTCCGCCCTGCCCGGGCTGCGCTGGCAGGCCCGGGATCATCTAACGGTGGCCGCAGCCCTGGCGGCCCGTCTGGCCGACGCCGGGCCCGGGGTGCTTCCGGTGGCCCGCGCCTTCGGCCTGGCGTTCCTTCCCCTCGCGGAATCCCGTTATGATCTGGTCATCCCGGAGGAGCTGCTGGGGACCCCCGGGGTGGAGGCCCTTCTGGAGGTGCTGAACAGCCGCCGCTTCCGGGAGGAGCTGGAGGCCATCGGCGGCTTCGATCCGCGCCCTGCCGGCACCCTGGTGGCCCATCTGGGGAGCTTCCCTTCCCACGCGCGTTTAGAGAGGAGGTAAGTCGTGCGTCGTGTCTGGGTTACCTGGCTTGGCGTGTGGATTCTGGGGGCGTGCGCAGGGAGAGGAACCTTCCCTTCTCCGACGGCCGGTGCCTCATCCCCGGAGGGGGAATTGATCGTGTTCGCGGCTGCCTCCCTGACGGATCCCTTCCAGGAGCTCGCGGCGCTGTTCCAGCAGGAGCACCCCGGGACGAAGGTCACCTTCAACTTCGGCGCCTCCTCCGCGCTGAGAACGCAGATCCTACAGGGCGCTCCGGCGGATCTCTTCGCCTCAGCCGATGAAAAAAACATGGACGAGATCGTGCGGGCCGGCCGGGTGGCAGAGGGCCCGTGGATCTTCGCCACCAACCGTCTGGTGATCGTGACACCGGCCTCGAATCCTGGCCGTGTCACCACGCTCATGGACCTGGCGCGCCCCGGCCTCCGTCTGGCCCTGCCGGGCCCGGAGGTCCCCATCGGGGCCTATGCTCGGGAGGTGCTGGCCCGCGCCTCCAAGGATCCGGCCTACGGGGCGGATTTCGCCGAGCGGGTGCTTCGGAACGTGGCCTCCGCGGAACCCAATGTCAAAGCCGCCCTCTCCCGCGTGGCCCTGGGGGAGGCGGACGCGGCCTTCGTTTACCGCACGGATGTCACGCCCGCCTATCGGGGGAAGGTGCAGGTGGTGGAGATCCCGGATGCGCTGAACGTGATCGCCCGCTATCCGATCGCTCTCCTGAAGGAGGCGCCTCATCCTGTGGCTGGACATCTCTTCGTGGAGTTGCTGCGCTCCCCGCGAGGCCAGGAGATCATCCGGCGCTGGGGCTTTGGCTCCCCGTAACGAATCCGACCCGGAGGGTCTTCTATGGCATGGCCTCATCGCATCCCGTTTGCGCGCCCCGGTGTGGGGAGGATGGGGTTCCCCCCGGCCTCCGCTTTCTGGTGGTGGGTGGGAAGCCTTCCTCTGGCGCTGTTCCTGAGCAGCCCCCTGCTGATCCTGGCTCTCTATCTCCTGCGGGAGTCTCCCTGGCACGCCGCTGCCTCCGATCTGGTCCGCCAGGCCCTTGTTCTCACGGTGAAGACCAGCGCGGGGAGCACGCTGCTTGCCATCGGGGCGGGGACCCCGCTGGCGTATCTGCTGGCTCGACGGCGATTCCGGGGCAAAGCCTTCCTGGAGGGGCTGGTGGAGCTGCCGGTGGTCATCCCGCCGACGGCGGCCGGGGTGTTGCTGCTGTTGACCTTCGGGCGGAGGGGGACGCTGGGCCCGCTCCTGGAGGGGATGGGGATCACGCTTCCCTTCACCCCGGCCGGGGTGGTGGTCGCCCAGCTGTTCATCTCAGCCCCTTTCTACATCCGGGGGGCACGGCTGGGGTTCATGATGGTGCCGCGGGAGCTGGAGGAGGCCGCTGCCGTAGATGGGGCCTCTGCCTTGCAGATCCTGCGGCATGTGACCCTGCCCCTGGCCTTTCCGGGCCTGTTCTCCGGGTTGCTGCTCTGCTGGGCCCGAGCGGTGGGCGAGTTCGGAGCCACCTACCTGTTCGCCGGGAACATGCCCGGGCGCACCCAGACCATGCCCCTCGCTATCCTGACGGCGATGGAGAGCGACCTGGGGGCCGCTCTTCTGCTGACCGGGATCCTCACGTTGTTCGCCTTCGCCATCCTCCTTGGCGCCTGGCTGTTGCTGGGGAGCCGGGAGGACATCCCACCAGCCCTGTAGTGGAAACGCCTGGGGAGCTGTCCGGCGTTTCCATCAATACCGCAACAGGGCGGCTGTCCCCAATTCCTGGAGCCGGGGGTGGCCTTCGATGATCTCCACCTGGCCGCCGTTCTCCAGCACGGCCGCGATCATCCAGTCCACGGCGTCGGGCAGAGTTTCAAAGGCCGCGCCGCAGAAGGGGCAGGTCGTGCGGGGGACCGTGGTCAGAAAACCGCAGCTGGCGCACCGGTAGGCGGGGGCGTGGAAGCCGTCCGCCACCAGCAGCACCTGCACCCGCCCTTCCGCCGCGGCCCGCAGGGTATCCTCCAGGTTGATCACGCCGTTGCCCCCCTTGGCCGCAGCGGTGATCGCCGCATCCACCAGGGCGAACTCCCGACGGCGCTCGACCTGCTGGAGGATCCGCAGGGCCGCCTCCAGGATCTCCCCCTCATCCGACATGCGATCCCCGGGGATCGTCCCTGCGATCCGATCGCTCCAGGGGCGAGGGAGGAGTTCCTGAAACTCGACGACCGTGGGATCGGCTCCGCCGAGGAGCAGATAACGGGGCTGATGGCGCTCGCAGAAGCTCACGGTCAGCTCGGCGGCCTCTTTCAGGTTGCGGTAGGCGACCTCATCTTCGTGGCGCTGAAGTTTCTCGGCGCCCCATCCTCCCTGTTTGTGGCGCTTGATCGGCTCCCCACGCAGCTCCAGTGTCTCCTGCAGCTCTCCCATCTGGTAAAACAGCAGGCGGACGTGGGTCTTATCGACCAGGGCCACCAGAAAGCGTCCGTAAGCATCCCACAACTTGGCCAGCGGGAATACATATGGCTTTCGGCCAGCGAAGGCGAGGTTCGGTGTGGGCACGGCCAGTGAGAACACCCGCCAGAGCCCCAGGCCATGGGAGGAGAAGATGGCCAGCCCCCGCCCGGATCCGTCATATTCCAGCTCCACGAAACGCTGGACCGCCTCTCGATCCGCCCGGGGGATCTGATCTTCCACCCGCTCCAGCAGATGGCGCAGGTTCAACCGGTAATGATCCTTGGTTTGACGACGGGGATCTACATCGAGGTAAAGGCTGAGGATTGGAGCCTGGGGGCTTTCCAGCGCGGCCAGCTCTCGCAGATCCCGTTCGCTCAGCATAACCACCTCCCGAACCGTTTTCCTTCCTCACCGGTGATCCAACAGGCCACGAGGAAAGCGGGGCGCGATCTCATCCCATCCGCGAAACCCCTTGATCTCATCCGGGAAGCGAGATGGCCCCCGAAGTCCCCACAGAGGGGCAACCGCCCCCTCATCATGATTTTAACCCCTCCACCAGTTGTTGGAACCGCAGCGCATCCTCCCACATGGACGCGTTATTGAACAGCACGAAGACCTCCCGGAACCCCTGACAGCGGCTCCAGAGCTCCTCCAGATCCGCATCCGTGTAGCGATAGGCATATCCGGTTCGCCCGTGGAGGCGGAAATAAGCGATCTCGCCGGTGACGGGAGGACGCGCGAAGGGATCCACCGCGTGGATCAGGCCGTAGCGCTCGCAGATCCGCTGGATCACCGGATCCGGCCAATCCCCCCGGGGTTCCCAGGCCACCCGGAAGGGGACCGCCCCGATGCGTTCCAGGAAGGCCTCGAGGTTTCGAAGATGCTCCGGGGTAGGCGTGAAGGAGGCCGGGCACTGGAGCACCACCACCGCCGCGGCCAGCGCCGCGGCGGCTTCGACGGTGGCAGCCCATCCCCGCTCCACCACCGGGGTGGCCTGGAACAGGCCGGCCATCGGGCGCTCTTCAGGAGCCAGGGGGCGTCGGAGCCGACGATAGGTCGGGCTGCTGGCCGGATGGGTGATCAGCTGCCACGCCTTCATCGTGAAGATGAAATCGCGGCCCGCCTCCTCCCGCCAGCGCCGGAGGGTCTTCGGTTGCGGCGGATCGTAAAAGGTCTGCTGGACCTCCACCACTGGAAAGGTCCGGAAGTAGATGGACCGTGATTTCGGGAATCCACAGCAGCCGATGTGCCACATCCCAGTGCCCCTTTCATCCAGGGGGAAAAAGGGGAAGCCAGCGGCGACCGGCATTACGGCGAATCCTCCGCTCGCATCACCCGGCCCCCGGCGGCGCGGACCAGCCGATCCCGGATGGCCAGGCCCAGCCCCCGAGTTCCGAAATCCCGCGCGAGGATCAGATCCAGCCCCCGGGCGTCCAGATCCCGCATGGCGGGATACAGCCGCCGGGCGATCCCTTCCAGATCCCCCTCCGATCCCAGCACCGCGATCTCCGCCGGCAGGTCCCCCACCGCCGGTTGATCCTCCTCCGCGATCAGCAGGCCCACCCGGTGGCCCTCCTGGAGATACCGGATGGCCAGCTCCCGGAGACGCCGGCGAATCCAGTTCCCCGGCCCGATCAGAACCACCATCTCCGCCCGGGGCGCATAATGTTTGGGCAGCATCCCGGGGGCCGGCGCAGGGCCGGTCAGGGAGCGATCGAACACCGCCACCGGCCCGAGGGTTTCCTCCAGGGCCTCCCGGGGAAGTCCCCCCGGCCGCAGGATGGTGGGAACCGGGCGGGTGAGATCGACGACCGTGGATTCCACCCCGATGGGAGTGGGCCCGGCATCCAGGATCATGTCGATCCGCCCTTCCAGATCCTCCAGCACATGCTGGGCGGTGGTTGGGCTGGTATGGCCGAACCGGTTGGCGCTGGGCGCTGCGATGGGCACGCCCGCGGCGCGGATCAGGGCCAGGGCGACCGGATGGGCCGGCATCCGGATCGCCACCGTGGGCAGGCCCGCAGTGGCGAGATCGGGGACCGATGGCTGCTTCGGCAGGACCATGGTCAGCGGTCCGGGCCAGAAGCGCCGGGCCAGGGTCCATGCCGCCGGGGGGATCTCCCGCGCCAGCTGGGACAACGGGTCCAGATCGGCGATGTGCAGGATCACCGGGTCTGTGGCCGGCCGTCCTTTCGCCTCAAACAGGCGCGCAAGGGCGGCTGGGTCCAGGCCGTTCGCACCCAGCCCATAAACGGTCTCCGTGGGAAAGGCCACCAGCCCGCCCCGCCGCAGGATCTCGGCTGCCCGGGCGATGACCTCCGGATCGGGATGCTGGGGATCCACAGGAATGACCCGGGTCATGAAAGCCTCCAGCGCCTGCGTCGCTGGGCGGCGCAGGGAGCTCCCTGTCGGGTTTCGTCCCCGGGGGAAATCGGGCTGCCGCCCATCTGCTGATGATCATACAGGGGGGAAAGCTCCCTATGCCGCGCGGCGCTCCTCCGGTCCAGAATCCAGTTTGAAGGAGATGGGAAAGAAGAGCAAAATAAAGCGCAGCGTGCATGCTGCCCTGGAGCAGAAGGATCCATGCGCATCCGTGCGGTGACCGTTTCCGTCTCGTGGGATCCTCAGGAGCTGGCGCGAGCGGGGGGCCTGGCTCAGGCCGCACGCGAGGCGCTCACCCGCACCGGTTACGAAGTCCAGACGATGCGCCTGGCGTTGCCGCCCCTGGAGGATTCCATGGAAGCGGCGGATTTTCTCCGCCAGGCCCGGGAGTGGGAGGCGATGGCGCGGGAGACCGGGTTCGATTACCTGAGCCTGGGCCCCCTGGGGTCGCTGGCTCCGGAGATCCCTCGCCTGTTTGCGGAGACGGAGCGGACCTTCGCCGCCATCCAGCTGGTGGATCGCGATGCCGTATGGGTGGCGGCGCGGATCATTCGGGAGAACGCCACGGTGGCTCCCGATGGGTTCGCCAACCTCCGGTTCGCCGCGCTGGCGGGCGTCCCTCCCATGTGCCCGTTCTTTCCGGCGGCTTATCACGATGGCGGGCCGTTGGCCATTGCCCTGGCGACCGAGGCGGCGGATCTGGCCGTGGAAACCGCCCGCGCCGCCCGGGATCCGGGGGCGGCCCAGGCCATGCTGCAGGCTCAGGTGGAAGCGACCGGCCGCCATCTGGCCCATCTCCTCCGCCCCGTTGCCTCCGCTTTCTCCGCCCGCTTCGCGGGGATCGATTTCTCCCTGGCCCCTTTTCCGGAGCCGGAGCGCAGCATCGGGGCCGCTATTGAGCTCCTCAGCGGGGTTCCTTTCGGCGAGAGCGGGACCCTGACGGCCGTGGCCGGGTTAGCGGCAGCGGTGCAGGGGGCGGATTTCCCCCGGACCGGTTTCTGTGGGATCATGCTACCGGTTCTGGAGGATGCGATCCTGGCCCGGCGGGCGGCGGAGCAGCGTTTCCGGCTGAAGGATCTGCTGCTTTATTCCGCGGTGTGCGGGACCGGGCTGGATACCCTTCCCTTACCCGGATCCGTTCCGGAGGAGAAGCTGGCGCGGGTGCTGGAGGACCTGCGCGCGCTCAGTGTTCGTCTGGGGAAGCCCCTGACCGCCCGGCTGATGCCCATCCCGGGCCGGGAGCCGGGGGATCCCATCCGGTTCGATTTCGCCTATCTCGCGCCATCGGCGGTGATGCCGATTGAATCTACGTGAGGAAAGGCCGCCGCATGTCTTCCGCCCTGTTCGTCCCGCCGGAGTTCTGCATCCCGGACCGGCCGCGGGCGCAGGAGCCGGCCGGTCGGATCGTTCATGTGGACCCCGACAGCTGGGGCGCTCGCGTCGGGATCCAGGCGGGGGATCTTTTGCTGCGCGTGAACGGGCGCTCCGTGGAGGATGTGATCGATGTGCACTTCTACGCTGCGGAAGACTTCGTCACCGTGGAAGTTCTGCGGGATGGGACGCGGCATATCCTCGGCGGGCCCCGGGCGGAGGGGGAGCCTCTGGGGTTGACGTTCGCGCATCCGACCTTCGACATCGATATCCGCCGGTGCAACAACCTCTGCACCTTCTGTTTCGTGCTCCAGACGCCGAAGGGCATGCGCCGCACCCTTTACATCAAAGACGATGATTACCGCTACTCGTTCCTGTATGGACACTTCGTCACCCTGACCAATCTCACCGCCCGCGACTGGCGGCGCATCGTGGAGCAACGCCTGTCCCCCCTTTACATCTCGGTCCACGCCACGGATCCGGAGGTTCGTCGACGGGTGTTGCGGAACCCCCGCGCTCCCGACATCATGGCCCAGCTGCGCTGGCTGGCAGAACACGGGATCGAGATGCACACCCAGATCGTGGTCACCCCGGGCCTGAACGATGGGGAACATCTGGAGCGCAGCGTCTTCGATCTGGCGACCCTCTGGCCCCATGTGCGCTCCGTCAGCGTGGTGCCGGTGGGGGTCACCCGTTTCCAGCGTTACGGCGTGCGCCCTAATACCGTAGAGGAAGCTCGTCGGGTGCTGCGAGCGGTTCACGCCTGGCAGCAGATCTTCCGCCGTCGCCTGGGGGTTCGTTTCGTCTACGCCACCGACGAATGGTATCTCCTCACCGGGCGGCCGGTCCCCTCGAAGGCGGCTTACGATGGACTCCGGCTTCAGGAGAACGGCCTGGGGATGGTGCGGGATTTCCTGGAGGACTACCGGCGGGTGAAACGGATCCTGCGCCGGCGGAAGATCGAGGGCCTTGCCGGATGTCGGGCGACCCTGGCGACCGGCACCCTGTTTGCGCCGGTTCTGGCCCGGACCGCCAGGGATTTCAGCGCCCGCACCGGGGTGGCCCTGGAAGTGATCCCGATTGTGAACACGCGGTTGGGGGAAACGATCACGGTGGCGGGCCTGCTGATGGCGGAGGATGTCGTCACCCAGCTCGCCGCCCGGCCGCTCGGAGATCTGGTGATCCTCCCTCGCATCATGTTCGATCATCCAGCGGGGATCTCCCTCGATGACCGCACGCCCCTGGACATCGCCCGCGCCCTGGGCCGCCCGATCGCCCTGGCGGACACCATGGGCGACGTCCTGGATGCCCTGGAAGGGCGCGCCTGCCTCGTCTTCTACCCCGATCAGGACCGTATTCCCGCCGAGGTAATGAAAGCGGGCGGCTGGTCCCTCGAGAAGACCCTCCTGCCAGCTGCCGGGTGAGGCCGGCCTTCCGCTCAAGCTGGATTTTCCCCGGATGGGCCTGGGGCGTCCGGCCTCCAGACTTCTTTCCCGCGACCCCGTCGAGGGGCTACCGGATGATCCAGATCCGGCGGAAACCCACCGCCAGCGCCCGCAGGTCCCCGGTGGGCGGGGGTGCCGCGTAGGCGAATCGGAACCGCACCTCGTTGACGCCCCGCCGGATCGCCTCCGCCGGGATCTCCCAGCGGATCCGCCGTTCGCCGCAGTCCGGGAAGCCTTCCTCCCCCAGCCGCCGTCCGTTGAAGAACCCTTCGATCCGCTGGACGGCTCCCGCCCGGCATAGCGGGAACGCCTCCAGCTCCAGCGTGGCCGGCCCTCCCCCTTCTTCCGCCAGATACAGCGCCTCCGCTTCCGTTCCCTCGGCCCAGATCCCCCACGCCTCCGGCCCTGACCATCCGTTGAGCAGCAGGAGGTTGGTGATCTCCGGCTCCCCGCGATCCGGAATGCGGAAGATGCAGATCGGATAGTCCCAGGGCGATGGGACCGGCGGCGGATCGAAGCATCGGACCAGCGGGAAGGGCCAGCCCCACTTCCGCCAGTCCGGTGGGGGATGATGAACCACCAGGAAGCGGAAGCCGTGCCGGCCCAGCCAGTCCGGTCGGTGCCGGAACAGCAACCCGCGCCCCCGCTGCAGCGCTTCGATCCAGCGGGGATGGAACGGGGGAAAGCCCGACATCGTTGGACGCCGGTGATATTCTGTGGCCATAACGGCCACCCGCGAGAGATGGAGCCCCGGTGTATGGTCGGCGAAGGCATCGATCACCGCCCCGGGCTCCGGGTTCTGCCGCAGCCACTCGAAGGCGGGATGGATGGCATAGGGCCAGGGAAGCGTGGGGATCGGGCGCATCAGCGCCTCCAGGAGCCAGAGGGCTGCCAGCCCGCGCCGTAGCCCCCGGGGGGCGACCCACGACCAGGCTTCCGCGCCCCCTGCGAACAGTCCCAGGGCGGTGAGGGCGATGAACCGCCACACCGTCCCCGCGGCCTCGTAGAACGGCACCACGGCCCATAGCAGCAGCAAGGGGGTGAGGGCCTGATGGGCCCATTCCTCCGGAAGGGAAGGCTCCCGGAAGAGCTCCGGCTTCCGAACGTGGCCGATCCGCCAGATCCCTTCGTAAACGCTTCTCACCGCAGGGATCTGGGGGATCGGAAGGGGCGCGTCGGCCCGGAGAGCGATCCCGGCCGCCAGCAGCGCTCCCATGGCCGCCCCCCGCAGCAACCCGCGGCTCCGCAGCCGCCGGCGGGCGAGTCGGCTCCACCCGAGGCCGATCAGGCTGGTGCCGGCCGGCAGGAGGCCCAGGGTGAGAATCGGGCGATCGGCCCGGGGCGGGCGCCCGGGCCACCATAGATGGTCAGGGTTCCAGGTCAGCGCATCCGCCCATGGATACCCGTTGCCCCGCGCCGTCTCCAGCGTCTGGCCCAGCATCTGATCCTGCCGGATGGCATGAACCCAGAGGCCCAGCCATGGGCCGCCGATGGCCACCGCTGTTCCGAGCCCATAGACCAGGAAGCGCCGGAGCGATCCATGCCGCCAGGCTCTCCAGCCATAGATCAGGGCCAGCACCCCACCCAGGAGCACGAGGTAGGGATTGCCGGCGATCCCCAGCCCCCAGAAGATCCCGGCCCGCCCCAGGAAGCGGGGCTTCCATCCAACCTCCCGGGCTCGCTCCAGAGCCCAGGCCATCAGGGCCAGACCGGCCGCCCCCCACGCCACTGGCAGGTAATCCCCATAGATCCGCAAGGCTGCGTAGCTGCCGTGGAACATGGCGTAGGCGATCCCGGCCGCCGTGGCCAGCCAGCGATCCCGGGCGAACCGGTGGGCGAGGCGGAAAGCGCCGAGGAAAGCCAGGGAATAAGCCAGCCATCCGAACACGTGGACCGCAAAGGCATCCCCGCCCAGCAGCGCCCAGGGGAGCATCAGGCCGATCAGGAAGGGGCCGTGGTGCAGCTTGGCCACATGCCAGCCCTGCGGGGCGAAGGCCAGCGGATGGAAAAGCGGGGACGTGTGCTGCTCAAAGAGCGCCCGCCGATACCAGGCGAGGGCCCACATGACCTCCAGGGTGTCCTCTCCCGCCGGTGCGCTCCGGAAGAACCCGTGGGCGGGCCAGGCCTGGTGGAGCCACAGGAACCAGACCCCCAGCGGGATCAGCCAGCCGGCGATGCGCCGGGTCACACCTCGCAACCGGGGATCCATACGGGCGCGCGCTTTGCAGAGCTGAAGTCCGACGCCCCATGGTAGCACGCCGCGCGGCAGTCCCAGGAACATCCATCCTCGATTTGACTCCTGTGCCCTCCGGGGTTACAATGAGAGCGTATCCCCATCCCGGGGATGGGGATTATAAACCAGGAGGCGTGTATGCCGCTTCGTCTGAAGCTGGAGGTGCAGGGGATGACCTGTGACGATTGCGCCCGGCACGTGGAGCGGGCGCTGCGATCCGTGCCCGGGGTGCTCTCCGCCCATGTCCCCCACTGGTCCTCCGGGGAAGCGGAGGCCATCGCGGAGGGAGAGGTTCCCGCTTCCGCCATGGAGGAGGCGGTGGCCCGGGCGGGCTATCGGGCTCGGGTGCTGCGTTCGGAGCCCATCGATCTCCCTCCGCCGCCGGCCGGCGATCATCGCTTCGATCTGATGATCATCGGCGGGGGCTCGGCGGCCTTCGCCGCCGCCATCCGGGCGGCCGAGCTGGGGGCCCGTGTGGCGGTCATCGAGGCGGAAACCCTGGGCGGGACCTGTGTGAACGTCGGGTGCGTCCCCTCCAAGATGCTCATCCGGGCGCTGGAGGTTTATCATCGGGCGGGCACCCATCGCTTCCGGGGGGTGGCCACCGCCCGGGGAGCTCTGCGCTGGGCGGAGCTGATCGCCCAGAAGGAAGCCCTCATTGCGGATCTTCGCCGGGAGAAATATGAAGAGGTCCTGGCCGCCTATCCCCAGATCACCCTGATCCGGGGCCGGGCCCGCCTGACCGAAGGCGGGGCGGTGGCGGTAAACGGCACGACCTACGCGTCGGGATGGGTGATCCTGGCCACCGGCGCCCGGCCGTGGGTCCCGCCGATCCCCGGCCTGGCGGAGGCCGGATACCTCACCAGTATGGAAGCCCTCTCGCTGCAGGAGCTGCCCCGCTCTCTGATCGTGGTGGGCGCCAACGCGGTAGGGCTGGAGCTGGCCCAGGTCTTCGCCCGGGCCGGTGTGGCGGTTACGGTCCTGGAGGCCCTGCCCCGCATCGTCCCCTTCGAGGAGCCGGAGATCAGCGCCGCCCTGCAGCGCGCTCTGGAGGAGGAAGGCATGGCCTTCCACACCGGGGTGCGGATCACCGGGGTGACCCGATTGGATGGCCGTGTGGTCCTCCGCTTCGAACAGGACGGCCAGGCCCGGGAGATCTCCGCGGAGCGGATCCTGATGGCCACCGGACGCCGGCCGAACACGGAGGGCCTGGGCCTGGAGGCGGTGGGCATCCTCCCGGGCCCCAGGGGCGAGATCCCGGTTACGCCCTATATGCAGACGGCTCACCCGAGGATCTACGCCGCCGGCGATTGCACGAACCTGCCCATGTTCGTCTACGTGGCCGCGGCCAGCGGCACGGTGGCGGCGGAGAACGCCCTGCTGGGCAACCATCGGATGCTGGATCTGACCGCCGTCCCCCGGGTGACGTTCACGGATCCGGAGGTCGCCTCCGTCGGGTGGACGGAGGCGCAGGCGCGGGAGCGCGGGGAGACCCCGAAGACGATCCTGCTCCCGCTGGAGGCCGTGCCGCGAGCGCGCATCGCCTTTGAGACCCGTGGGGTGATCAAGCTGGTGGCCGATGCGGCTACCGACCGGCTGCTGGGCATCCATCTAACGATGCCCCAGGCGGGGGAGGCCATCGCCGCCGGCCTGATCGCTCTCCAGGCCGGATACACCGCTCAGGATCTCGGTCGCACCCTCTTCCCCTATCTCACCTGGGCGGAAGGCCTGCGGCTGGCGGCCCAATCCTTCACGCGGGATGTGGCCCGGCTGAGCTGCTGTGCGGGATAGGAGGAGGCGATGGCGGAAACCCCCGATCCGGAGCTCCTGGCCCATCGGTTGATGATGGAGCTGAGCGGCCGCGGATGGGCGCTGGACCGCGGGCCGCTGTTTGAGACGGCGTTGCGCCTGCTCGCCCGAGGGGAGCCAGTCCCGCCGGAGCGCCTGGCGGAGGCGGTCGGATGGCCGGTGAAGACCGTCCGCGCGGCCCTGGAGGAAGACCCGGCGGTCGAGTGGGATGAGGCCGGGCGGCTGATCGGCTGGGGTCTCACCCTCCGCCCTACGCCGTTCCGCCTGGAGTGGGAGGGGCGATCCCTCTGGACCTGGTGTGCGCTGGACACATTGCTTTTTCCGCTCTGTCTGGAGCAGGAAGCCCGTGTGGAGGCCTCGTGCGCGCGAACCGGACAGCCCATCGGTTTCACCATTTCCCCTGCGGGGATTCGGGAAATCGAGCCTGCGGAATCCGTCCTGGTTCTGGCGGCTCCCGGACCCGGCGCTGGTATCCGGGCGGCGTTCTGCCAGCGAACGGTTTTTCTCGCCTCGCCGGCCCTGTTCCAGCCAGATCTCTGGGATCCGGTCCTGGCGTTGCTCTCGCTTCCAGAGGCCTTCCGGCTGGCGCAGCGGATCATGCCCTATCTGCGATGGGAAGGAGGGATCGGTTGCTGCGTCGCCATCCCCGGACCCGATCTCTGATCACTATCCCCGTCCTCACGCTGGTGCTGGCCATCCCTTCCCGAAGCCCGCTTTCATCCTTCTGGCTGGCACCGGAGCCGGACGGGTGGACCCTGATTTTTCGCCCGGCGCTGGCCTCGGCTGTCGTAGCCCCCCAGGGGAAGTGGATCTGGCTGGCGTTTCAGCGGGATGGAGTCATCGATGCCCTGGCGGTGGAGGGCCGTTCCGGGCGAGTGCGGGCTCACATCCGGATGGGGACTTCTGGATGTTGCCTGCCTCCTCCGCTGGCGATGACACCGGATGGCCGCTGGGCGCTGGTGGGGGGCGATGCCGTGTGGGTCTATTCTCCGGAGCTGGGGAAGCGGCACCTGCTCCGCATCGAACCTTCGGACGCGGTCATCGCACTGGCGATCGCGCCGGATGGGCAGATTGCCGCGGGCGTCACGCTTAAAGGCCGGGTCCTCCTGTTCGATCCCGCTCACGGGGTGATCCTCCGGCGTTGGGATCCGGCACCGGGCAGGCGGGAGGTTCCCGGGATCGCGTTCGCCCCAGACGGCCGGGAGCTCTGGATCGCCTGGAACCGAAGGCTGGAGGCCTGGTCTCTCCCTGCCCTCACGGCCCGGGCCATCCGGCCGCTGCCGTTTGATGGAACGCTGGTCCTCACGGCGATCGCTCCCGAGGGAACGTGGGGCCTGACTCTCGGCTATCGGGGGGAGGTCCTGGAGGGATGGATCCTCCGGCGGGAGGACCTGGCGCTCCAGCAGATCGTCCCCCTGGGCTCGCTGACGCTTCCCCGGCTTCGGCCGATCCGGGGGGGCTTCCAGATCGACAGCCTGTGGGAGCCATTCTCCTTCCAGATCCAGCGGGATCGGTGGATCCGCCAGGGGATCCGACAACAGGGCCCCGGGCCGCTGGCGGAGCGGATCCTCGAAGCGCTCTGCCTGGAATCCGAAGCGAGGATCCCTTCCTGCGGCGAGCTGATGGGCTCCAGCCCTCCGCTGGCCGATCGATTCCGCTGGAGGATCGGCGTGAAATCCAGCGGACAATCTGTTCGGTGCGGATGAGGTCGCCGCGGGCTTTCCTCTGACTCAGGAAAAGGGGGTGAGGATGGAGCAAGAGATCGGGACCGATCGGAAAGCCGGGAAAACGGCGCTTCGCTGCGCGGAGTGCGGGGCCCTGATCGAGGGGACCCCTGTCTTCGCCCATGGGAAGGCGTTCTGTCATCCATGGCATGCAGAACGCTATCCTCGCACGCATCCCGGGTTCTGGCAACGGCTGTGGCGGGCCCTGAAGGGCCCGGGGGAATCCGGGGGAGGGGGTTGCTGTTGAGAATGAGAAAGAGGAGGCTCCTATGCTGGAGAGCATTCGCAGGGCCATCGGGCTGGCGCTGGCGCTGGTGACCTGCCCGTGCCATCTGCCGGTGACGGCTCCCCTGCTTCTAAGTCTGCTGGCCGGGACGGCCCTGGGCACGTATTTGTCCAGCCATCTGGAGGTCCTGGCGGCCGCCTTCACCCTTCTTTTCCTGGGCGGTCTGGCCATGGCGCTCATGGGGTCTGGGGATCCGGGGAGGGCTCCGGGCGCGGCATGCCCGCCGGCGCGGACTTCCCCCCATCGGAGGCGATGAGCGATGATCCGAAAAGGGCAAACCCTTTCGCTGGCCGCTGTCCTTCTGCTCGCCGTTGCCTGCACGACGCCCCCCTCCCCAGCGGGCCTGCCGGAGGGGGCTCCAGAGGCTTTTTCGCAGGGGGAGTCGTCTCCCCCGCCATCGCCGATCCCAGCGACGGAACGATGGTCGGATGTCCTCCCCCTCCCTCCCACGGCCGCGCCTGCTGGGGTCGCCGCCCCTGGAAAGGGGGCGCGCCAGATTTACACCGCCTTTCGAACGGTCCCATCCCCCTGTTGCCCGCCCCGTCCGCTTCCCGAGATCCTGGAGCGATTGAGGCAATTCCCGGGGATCCTGGATGTTCGGCTCGAGGGCGGGCGCATGGTCGTGGACTATGATCCTCAGGTCCTGTCGGCGGAGGACCTCCCGGTGCTCTTCGCTCTGCACGGCTTGGAGGTGAACCCATGAGGCACCATCCGGCAAGCCGCGGCCTCCTGCTGGCCCTTGTGATCCTCGCCGTCGCCTGTCAGCGCTCGTCCCCGCCGGCGGCTCCCGATTTCACCGTTCCCACGCTGGATGGGGGAACCTTCACGCTTTCGCAGGCCCTGCGCCAGGGCCGGCCAGTGGTCCTGTTCTTCATGGCCTACTGGTGCGGGACGTGCCTTCCGGAAGCCCGGGCCCTGGCCCGTCTGCATCAGGAGCTGGGGGACCGGGTGGCGATCCTCGCCCTGGATGTGGACCCTACCAGCACGCCGGAGGCCCTGGCGGCCTTCCGGGAAGCCGCGGGGAACCCGGATTACTTTTGGGGCTTCGATCGGGACAACCAGGTGGTGCTGGCCTATCGGGTGACCCGTCTGGACACCACGGTGATCATCGGGCCGGATGGCCGGGTGGTCTATCGGGATGAGGTGCCGACGTCGTATAAAACCCTCGCGGCGCAGATCGCCCGGGTGCTCCCGCGGATCTCCCGCTGAGCTCCAGGAGGCTTCCCTATGGATCTTCCCCTCACCCTTTATGCGCTGGTGACCGGGATGATGGCGACCGTGAATCCGTGCGGCCTGGCCATGCTGCCGGCCTATCTGGGGTATGCGATGGCTCGCACGCGGGGACGGATTCCCCTGGGGGAGGCGTTCTCGATGGGGCTGGGCATGGCGGCGGGCTGCACCGGCCTGTTCGTGGTGGCCGGGATCGCCCTGGCCCTGGGGCTGAGAGCCCTTACCCGCTGGTTCCCCCTTTTCGGTTTGGGGATTGGCGGGCTCCTGGTCCTCCTGGCCCTTTCCCGATGGCGGGGGCGTCCCTGGCCGATCCCCCGGCTTCCCATAGACTGGCGTCCTGAGGAACGCCCATCCCGATGGGCATGGGTGGGCTTCGGGCTCGCCTATGGGACGGCCTCCCTGGGGTGCACCCTTCCGCTCTTCCTGGCCCTGGTGGGATTCTCCCTCTCCCGTCGGAGCGGGGCGGAGGCACTGCTCCTCATCCTTTTCTATGGGCTGGGGATGGGCGGGGTGCTGGTCGCTCTGGCTCTGGCCATGGCCCTTGTGGGGAGCGCACTGACGCGCCGTCTCCGGGCGATGGCGGCCGCCCTGGAAACGGGGGGGAACCTGCTGCTACTGGGAGCGGGCCTGTATTTGATTTACTATTGGAGTCAAGCCTTATTTTGAACGGAGGTCATCATGGGCGAGGCTGTGGTATATCGTTCCTATGTGCGGGTCGAGCGGGTGAAAGGTCCGCTCCGGCGGGCTTTCCTTCCGGTGGAGCCCCAGCCCATCCTGTTTGGGGTCCATTCTGAAGTTGCCCAGCATTATGGGGTGGACCCTCACGTCTACGAGCCCCATGCCACCACTCTGGACTACCTGGTGGCGGCGGCAGCGGGCTGACTCACCGGGACCTTTGGGGGCGCGCTGGAAGCGCGCGGGATCCCGGCAGGGGAGGGTCGGCTGATCGCCGAAGCGGTGGGGGAAATCGAAAAGGAAGACAATGTCCTGGTCCTGCGGCGGATCCATGTCGCCTATCGCCTGCGTATCGCTCCCTCTCAGATGGAGACTGCCCGTCGTGTCCATAGCTTCCATGCCAATTACTGTCCGGTCGCACGAACCATTCGAGATTGTGTGGCCATCACCACCGAGCTGGAGCTGATCCCGGAGGAATCCTGAGTCAAAGGGATATCGCATTGAAGGAAGAGGGACGGCCAGGCACCGAAGGGACATGCTTCTCTCCCGATCGTAAAAAGCGGAGGTCCGCATGGCGTATCTCACCACGGTTTCCGGACGGCTGTTGCCGGTGGACCCGGCCTATACAACCCTGGCGGCTCAGGATCCCACGCAGGCAGAGACCATGTGTCCGGTCTGTGGCGGGCGGTTTCCCTTCCGGATCCGGCGCTGGACCCTGGAGCGGATGATCCGGGGATGGCATTTCGACAAGATCCGGGATACGGGCTTCCATTTCTGCGAGACCCCGATCTGCCCTATCGTCTATTTCCACAACGGGGAAGGCCTCTACTTCGCCCTGGAGGATCTCCAGGTTCCAGTGGGGATCAAGCGTCTGGAGGCTCCGATCCCGGTCTGTTACTGCAAGGGGGTGGATGAGCAGACCATCCTTTATGAGATCGTGGTCAAACGTTGCTGCGATTCCATCAAGGACATCCAGGCTTAGTGCCTATCCGAAAAGTCCAGCAGCACGGAAGGCAATCCAGGCACAAGCGAAATGGAGCATAGCCAAGTAGTTCTCGATCTTCTTTTCCCAGCGGATCAACAGCCGCCGGAAGCGGTTCAGCCACG
>JAEVEX010000025.1 GCA_016842085.1 Candidatus Thermoflexus tengchongensis
AGGATGTGCTTAAGATGCACCGCCTGGCAGAGGATGGGGAAGCACTCAGACGCCGTGTCGATGCTTTCCTGGATCAATTCGCCTCCGGCTCTCAGGAGTTGCTCCGGTATGTGGGACTGTTGGGCGATGGCAAACTGGCCCAGGCAATCCATGGCCCATGATTACCGAACTTGATCGTCAAAACTCATCAGGATCTGCTGCCCCAGCAGGGAGGCCAGCAGCTCCACCGCCAGCTCCGCCGTTCGATTCCGCTCGTCCAGGATCGGGTTGATCTCCACCACATCCACTGATCCTACGCGGCCGCTATCGGCCAGCAGCTCCATCATCAGGTGTGCCTCTCGATACGTCAGCCCGCCGGGCACCGGCGTGCCCACCCCGGGGGCGACCTGGGGGTCCAGGACATCCAGATCCAGGCTGACGTGGAGGCGGGGCCATGCCCTCAGGCGGGTGAGGGCCTGACGCACCACCGTCGCGATCCCCAGCTCATCGATCTCCCGCATGGTGAAGACCAGCGCCCCGCTTCCAGCCAGGGCCTGCCGCTCCTCCGGATCCAGGGAGCGAACGCCCACCAGCACCACCTGCTCCGGACGCAGGGTGGGCTCCGGCCCGCCGATCCGAATGAGGCGAGGATGGCCGTGGCCCACCAGATGCGCCAGGGGCATCCCGTGGATGTTCCCTGAAGGCGAGGTCTCCGGGGTGTTGAAATCGCCGTGGGCATCGATCCATAACACGCCGATCGGGCCGGCGGCGGCCACCACCCCAGCGATGCTCCCCATCGCAATGGAATGATCGCCGCCCAGGATGATGGGGAACCGATCAGCGGCCACTGCCTCCCGCACGGCCTCGAAGACCCGCTCGCAGGCCTCGGCCACGGCCTCCAGATGGCGCATGCCGCCCGGGCCGGCGGCCCGCACCTCCTCCGGAACCGGGACCGCAATGTTGCCCCCATCCTCCACCGGATAGCCCAGCCCCTCGAGGCGGGCTTGCAGCCCGGCGTAGCGAACGGCGCTGGGGCCCATATCCACACCGCGCCGGCTCTGCCCCAGATCCATCGGCACCCCGATGATGCGAATGGGACGTCGCATCCATCCCTCCTGGTTTCCTCCTTCAGGATCCTTCCAGGAACAACCCGTCGATGCTCGAGGGGCGAGCAACCTTCTCAGTAAAAGCGTTCGATCGGCCATCCGCGCCGCCGCGCCAGCCGGCGCAGGCGGGGATCCGGGTTCACCGCGACCGGATGGCCCACTCGTAGCAGGAGATAGCGATCCGTGTAGCTATCGGAATAAAAGTAGCTCCGGGCCAGGTCGATCCCGTTCTCGGCCGCATAGCGCTCCACCCAGTAGACCTTCCCCGGGCCATAGCATGGGGGCTCCACCACCCGCCCGGTGAGACGTCCATTCACGACCTCCAGACGGGTGCACAGGTAATCCGGGATCCCCAGGGCCTCGGCCAGGGGACGCACCACGTATTCCGTGGCCGCGGAAACCAGGGCGACCCGATGCCCCTGGGCGCGATGCCAGGCGATCCGCTCCACCGCCCCCGGGGCGATATGGGGACGCACCCACTCTTCAAACCACCGGCGGGTTTCCTCCCGGAACGCCCCCTCATCAGCCCCAGCGATCATCGCGGTCAGCCTGGCGCTCGCCCGGGGGAACTCCAGCAGCCCCAGATAGTAGCGCAGGGCCAGCCAGAGGAACGTCCCCCACATCGCCCAGGTCATCCGACCGCTCCGGCGGAGATAGCGGATCCATTGCCTCCCCGAGCTCACCGAAAGCACCGTGTAATCCACATCGAAAAAGGCAGCGACGGCCGCCCCCATAGATGCCGCTCCGATCCAGGAATTCCCACCCGGTTAAAATCCCCGCGCCTCGCGCCACATGCGATCCAGCTCCGGGATGCGGGCCTGCTCCCGCTCCCACCACTCCGGATCCAGCTGGGCGTCCAGCTCCTCCACCGTCTTCCCCTGCTGCTCCACCCAGGTGAAGTATTTGAGATTGTGCCACCGGCGCCGGTTCTCCTGTGTCCCCTCCTGGATCCAGTCCAGCCCCTGGCCGTGGAAGATGTGAACCAAGCGCACCGTGGCTTCTGTCTCATCCATCGGACCGCACTGCTGCGTGAGCTCCGCCATCACCGATCGATAGCGCTCGATGTTATCCGTGGCGACGGTGACGATGAGGTCCTTCGGACCGAACCGGTAGAACTTCGCCGTCTTGATGGCCCCCAGCACATTGGCGACCCCGCTGATGCCGAAGATCCGGGAAAGGCGCTGGATCTGATCCTCAGGGATTCCCCAGCGGGCGAGCACCCTCCAGCCCGGCTCCTCCGTCAGAAGCTGCAGGCCCTTCTTGCAGGAGAGATCATCGATGCACATCAGGGCATCCATGTTCATCACATGATGGATCCAGGTGACATGCTTGTCGCCGATGCCCTGGATGTCGTGGACGCCATAGCCGTTCATATAAAGCGTGGGGCACTGGATCGGCTCCAGGCCGACGATCCGGCACGTCGGCCACACCTGCTTCAGGCGATCGCCCGCGCCGATGGTCCCCGCCGAGCCCATCGCCGAGACGAAGGCGGCAACCCGGCCGTTCCCGATCCCCTGCTGGTGGAGCTGAGCCGCTAATTCGACAATGGTGTTCCCGGTCACGTAATAATGAAAGCGATAGTTCCCGAGCTCGCTGAACTGGTTCAGGATCCGCACCCGCGGATCCGCTGCCGCCAGCTCCTTGCATTTGTCGTAGATCTCCTTCACATTGCTCTCAGAGCCAGGGGTTTTGATCACCCGGGCCCCGTAGGCAGCGATCCGCTCGAACCGCTCCCGGCTCATCCCCTCGGGGAGGATGACAATCCCCTCAAACCCCATCCGGCCGCCGACCCAGGCCCCGCCGATGCCATAGTTCCCGGTCGAGGGCCAGACCAGGATATGGCTCCCCGGCCGCAGGCCCTCCAGAAGCACCTTCTCAATCAGAATCGAGTAGGCCGCTCCCACCTTGTGGGAGCCGGTGGGGAAATCTTTGGAATACAGGACCACGATGGGCGCCTCCACGCCCGTGAGGGCGGAGGGCAGGACCTCGTAATAAATCCGGCCGGCTGGATCGCGCCAGGTGATGTTGAAGAGGTTGTAGGGATCCAGGGGATCGCGCTCCCGGACCTCGAGGGCGCGCGCGCGGACCTCCGCCGGCTGATGCGATGGATCTCGCATCTCCTCAAAGGTGGGACCAAAGAAAGGCAAGCGCATGGGGAACCTCCGGATATGAGTTCAGGATACAGGCCGCGCAGATCCCGGGAGAAGCCGATGGCCCTCCCACCGCGCATGGAGCGGGGGGCCGCCAGAAGCGACGCCCGCCCTGAAAATCCCATGGACGGATCCAGCCAAGTATAAGCAGAAAATACACGCGGATGGCAAGTTGCGTTATCATAACCATCCAGGGCGGTTGATTTTCCTTCCCCTCTCCATGAGGCTTCTCCGAGTGCAACGAGTAAAGAAGGGGGAAGGGCCAGGCCGGCCCCCTGAAGCCCCTGGAGAAGCCCAGCGGCTCATCGGATCACCCTGCGCGCGAGATGATCGCGATAGATACCCGGAGGGAGGCCCTCGAGATGAGTTCTTTCCCGGCAGGAGGAATTCGGGCGAATCCCGAGGCCCAGGCCTCGAGCGGCGGCTGGCAGAACATCCCTTCGGAGGCCCGGCGTCCGGTCTCCGAGCGCATCAGCCGATGGCTTCTGCGCGAATGGATCTGGGTCTTCCTGATGGGATATGGCGTGTTCGTGGGCCTGCCGTGGCTTGCGCCAGCCTTCATGCACCTGGGGTGGGAGACACCCGCCCGATGGCTTTACGGATTCTACAGCCTCTTCTGCCATCAGCTGCCCCAGCGTTCCCTTTTCCTCTTCGGGCTCAAGCCGATGTATTCGCTGAGCGAGATCCGCCAGGTCTGGCCTTATGAGGATCCCCTTCTGCTGCGGGCGTTCACCGGCAATCCGATCTTCGGGTATAAGGTCGCCTGGTCGGACCGCATGATCTCCATGTATACCAGCCTCTGGGCGATGGCCTTCCTCTATGCTTTGAGCGGCCGTCGCTGGCGGCCGCTTCCCGTATGGGTTTTCTTCCTGATGGCCCTCCCTATGGCTCTGGATGGCACCACGCATTTCATCAATGACCTCCTCTATGGGATCGGAGAACGCGGCTTTCGCTATGATAACGCCTGGCTTGTGCTGCTGACCGGAGGGCGCCTGCCCACGTGGTTCTACGTTGGAGACGCTCTGGGCTCCTTCAACTCATGGATGCGGTGGATCACCGGCGTGCTTTTCGGGATCGGGCTGGGCGGTCTGGCGCTGCCTTACATCGAGACCGCCGTCCGGGCCGCCCTGGAGGAGCCGTAGGGTGAACCCTGGAGTTCGTCCAGCGATCGTGGGGTCTCGCTCCGTCCATAGCAGGCATTGCCCGGTCATGGCTGTTCCATGTTCCTGCGCTTCGATCTCTCTCTTCAGGGAGGCACAGCATGTCCCGCCAGCCCTCCTCGGATCGCATGCGCTTGCGGATCCTGACGGTTGGCCCTCTCGCCACCAATTGCTACATCGCCGCCTGCCCGGAGACCCGGGAGGCGGTGATCATTGATCCGGGCTGGGATCCCGACCAGATCCTGGCGGTGGTCCGGGCTCTGGAGTTGAGGGTGCGCTATGTGATCAACACCCACGCGCACTGGGATCACATCGGCGCCAACGGGGCGGTGGTTTCCGCCACCGGCGCCCCGCTGGCGCTGCATCCCGCGGATCTCCCGCTCCTGCAGGCCAAAGGGGGCGCGGACTGGTGGGCGATCCCGATGCCTCCCAGCCCCCTTCCCGATCTGGAGCTGCAGGATGGGGATGTCCTGGAAGTGGGGACGTTGCGGTTTCAGGTGCTGTTCACACCCGGGCACACGCCAGGACACATCTCGCTTTACGAGCCGGAGGCCGGCGTGGTGTTCGACGGCGACGTTCTCTTCGCCCGAGGCATCGGCCGCACCGATCTGCCGGGAGGGGATTACGAGACCCTGATGCGCAGCATCCGGGAGAAGCTGCTCTCGCTACCCGATGAAACGCGGGTCTACCCCGGCCACGGATCGTGGACTACCATCGGCGAGGAACGGGTGGCGAATCCGTTCCTGGCCATGTAGGGGGGAAGGAGGAATCGGGCCGGAGGCACCTCGGGCGGCCTCCGGCCCAGGCATGCATCCCGAGCGGATCATGGGGACTCCAGCACGATGATGCTGTCCGCGATGATCGAGCCATCCGGCTGCTCGAAGCCTGAAAGGTAAACATACTGGCCAGGCTCAGGGTTTCCTATCATCGCTGTGGTGGGCAACACCAGCACGCGATGCCCATCCACCCGGTATCCATGGGAGAGCACCTCCTGAATCGTTCCCTCCCATTCCCCCTCCGACTCCGGCCGCCGCAACACCTCCAGGGCCTCCGCGATCACCGCCCCATCCGGCGCGCGCGTCCCGATCACTGTCACGTAGATCCCGGGAGGCAGGGGGCCTTCCGAATCGATCTCCGGGGAGACCCGCACCGGATATCCAGCGACCCGATACCCTCCGGGGATCACGGCCTCGATAGGGCCTTCCAGCGTGAGAACCGCCTCCCCGGGCACGGGGCTGGCCTCACCCGGAGCGGGCGAGGGGGGCTTGAAGGCGTCGCGAGGGCTGCCCACGGTCGGAGAGGGGAAGGCCGGGGCAGCCCGGAGAGGTTCTGGAGAGCCCCCCTCATGGGTCTTCCGGGCGCATCCGAGAACAGATCCCAGGATAGCGGCCTCAACGAACAGGAAGCCCAAAAAGATCCGCTGGAGAGGCATCATGTTCCTCTGGTTCCTGTGATATGGGAGAGGGAAGCCGCTCTGAGCCGATCCCGCGTGAGGGGCGGTGCGTTTCCACCCCTCAGGCGGATTCGCCGAACCCCGGATGGACGAGGGGCATCCTCCCACGGCCTACGGCCGCCGGGTGGGCGGAGGCCCCTGTCGAGGGCCTGGGGAGGCCGGCCGCGGGGCCTTCGGCGAGCGAGCGATCACCGTGCGAGCCAGCCAGGTTCCATCCGGATTGCCGATCGCCCGCGCGGCCACCGTATCCCCTGCCCGGAGATCGGCGAGGGTGGCGTTCGGATGACCCGGGATCCGAATGCGGGTCTGCGCATCGGTCTGCAGCCGCACCACCTCTCCCGAACGGGTCTGGATCACCAGCGTCGTTCCCTCCACGCCCTGCAGGACCCCGAGAAACAGCCGATGGGGACGATGGGAGATCACCCGGCCGGCCAGGAAAGTTCCCTCAACGAAATGCCCGATGACGGTGACCGGATAGCCGGCGCCGAGATCCGACCAGGTCGGCGAGATCACCCCCGTGATATGCAAACGCGTATGCTCTGTCCATTCTATCGGGATCCTCTCGCCCGCGCGGGTTTTCACCTCCATCCGCCGGGCCGCGACATCGATCCGCTCCACCGTCCCACGACGGACCTGAACCGGGCCCTGGACGATCACCCACTGGGCCTCCAGAGATCGGCCCTCTTCCAGCCAGCGCCCGTGGACGGTCGCCCGATCCCCCACCCGCACCTCACCCAGGCTCGCTTGCACGAAGCCGGGGACATGGAAGCGGGTCCCCTCCCGGATCTGAACCTCCAGGGTTCCCCAGCGTTCCGTGCTCAGCGTAAGCGTGTGATCCCCGATCGCGGTGATATTCCCCCTCACCAGAGCGGGGCGGCCTGGAGCGGGCGTCGCCGTGGGGGAAGGCTCCTGGGCCCATACCGTTCCCACCTGGAGAAACACCCAGCCAAGGATCAGCAGCCAGAGACCCATCCGACGCATGTTGCACCTCCTGTGGAAATCCCTTCCCCGTGGGGTTCGAATCCCATCATGAATAACGGGCTTGTCGGGCTCAGGTTATGGGTCTCCGACCTTTCGCGGAAGGGCCTTCCCTTTCGATGGCAATAGGGGGCGTTGAGGGCGGGGAATGTCGCAAAGCATGCTCTCTGGAGACAATCGGGGAAGGTGAAGAGGCTCTCTTCCATTTGAGCCCAGCGGTATGAGCTCCATCTTCGCTGGACCTCCGGACAGGGGAAGACCGCACCGCTGGAAGAGCTTCCCCCGCTCCATACCCATATGAGGCAGTGGGGAAGATATTTTCCGGCGCGAGGGAGCGCACCCGCACCTGAAGGCCAGAGAGGGGAGATCGCTAAGGCCAGCTGGATACGACCTGAGAATAAAGACTCGATATCGTTTGCCCGAACACGGTAAGGGCAATGAGAACGATCAGCGCAATGAACAAAACCAGCAACGCATATTCGACCAGCCCCTGACCCTCTTCACGCCTGAAGTGCGACATGTGGGCTCCCTGATCTGGAGTTGCGCGGCTGGTCTCCTCATCAGGGTTCTGGAGGCCAGGCCGCCGGAAGTGAGCGGGTCTCCAGGACCACTTTCCCTCTCCTTCCCATGGCCCCAGCGCCACGGAAGGGCGGAGAGAGCAGCCAGCCCCGGAGAAGACAAGCCATGTTTATTTTAAAGGAAAGCCATACTGCTCGCTCCTGGGACTTTAGTCCCATGGGGGGTAGGGTCATCGGAAGTGCCCTGCCCGGCCTTCCAGGCCCTCATTCGGGAGCGGCACCGTTGCTTCCCGATAAGGGGGCCTCTGGGGTTAGACCGCCACCTTCGACGGCTGGCCCGGTCCCAAAGGATCCTTCTCTCCTCACCCCCTGTGGCCCTCCGGGCTACAGGGAGAGACTATGCCATCAGACAGAATCCGTCCTCCAGGATCAGGCCGGTGAGATACGATCGCGGAACGAATTCGAACCAGGGGATCTCCTCGCTGGCAAGGGGCGGAGCGCGCAGGGCACGAGCTGGATGGGGACCGACCCCAGCGGGCCATCGCTTCTCCGAAGTCGCCACCACGAAGAAGGGGCGCTGGAACGCCCGGGCCAGGATCGCCAGAGCCAGCGTCCCGATCTTGTTCACGATCCCTTCTTCGTCCCATGCATCGGCCCCGACCAGGACCAGATCCACCTGCGGAAGCCAGTGCGTCGCGGCGAGATCGGGAAGGAGGATCGCGGTGTGGCCCATCGCGGCCACCTCCTCAGCCATCCGCCGGCCCTCCCCTCCGGGCTCCGCCACCGGGCAGATGACCTGAAGATAGCGTCCTTTCTCCGCAGCGAAGGCCAGAGCCCGGGCAACCAGGCCGCTTCGGGAATGGGTCAGGATCGTTCGGGCTGAGCGAAGCAATGAGGCGGCATGCCGGGCAGCGGCCCGTTCATGGACCTCCAGCCGGCGCCGGAACTTCCCCAGCGCAGCGATCAGAGCCGCTCGAGCCGCTGATAAACTGGAAGCCTCCCGGATGGCCTGACGGGCGGCTTCCGCCAGATGTCGGGGAGGCGCCATGTCGGGATGCGCCTGGATGAGGGCGTGCAGCAATCCTTCCAGCTCCGAGCGAAAATCCTCCACCCGATCCACCGGAGCGATGCGGGCCCATTCCTCCACAATCTGAGCCGCCCGAACAGCCAGCGCCATCGCTCCGGAAGTCCGATCCTCCTGATAGGCCTTCCATGCCTCCTGCCAGTCGAAGCGCTCCACAAAAGCCTCCTTTCAGAATCGGATCGGGAATTGTCCAGCTGAGAAGGGCCACCGATGGAGCGATAGGACAGACAGCAGGCCGCCCACCTCAGACGTCAAGTGGGATGCCTGCAGCGCCCCGCTCGACTTCCCAAGCCTCCCGGGGGAAAATCCACAGCGAAACCCCTGCAGGAGTTGCGCGGGCGGTTCCCTTCCGGGGGCTCCGGGAACCACCCGGACCCCTTCATGGAAAACCCGACTGCGCAAGTCTTATCCTAATACAGGGGAGGAACAGAATCGCAATGGGCTCCAACTGGCTTTTCGAGCGGATCGCCCCTTTCTACGATGCGGCCATCCGGTTCCTGGATCCCGAACCGCTTCGGGATTATCTGGATCTTCCGACCGAGGGACGGCTGCTGGATCTCGGCGGAGGGACCGGGCGGGTGGCCTTCGCCTTCCGGGGGATGGCCGGTTCGACGGTCGTGGCCGATGCGGCCTGGGGGATGCTGCGGGTCGCCCGGCGACGGTCGAACCTGCTCCCGGTCCAGGCCCTCGCCGAGCACCTCCCGTTTGTGGATGAGGCCTTTGACCGGATCATCATCGTCGATGCCCTGCATCATTTTATCGATGCAGCCGCGGCTATCCGGGAGGCCGCTCGGGTGCTTCGACGGGGAGGCCGGCTGGTGATCGAAGAGCCGGATATCCGTCGCTGGCCGGTCCGGGGGATCGCACTGCTCGAACGGCTGATCGGACTGCGCAGCCGGTTCCTGCCCGGAGAGCACATCCGGGAACTCATGGAGGCGGCTGGCTTGCAGGCGCGGGAATACGTGGATCCGCGATCCTTCCGCCTCTGGGTGGTCGGGCACAAGGAGGAGATCGCCCGGTAGGGGATTCCCTCGGGTAGGAGAGGCTTCCGCCGTCGCCGCTCAAGCGGCTCCTGCCGGTTGCGATTGACCGCCCGGCGAGACCATCCTGGTAGGAAAGGGCTTTCGCCCCGACCTTTCTGGCGCCGCTGAAGTGGCTCCTACAAGCGGCAGCTGGTCGGTTGGCCTTCAACCTCGACCGATGAAAGCTCCATCCCTGCATAAACGGGAAATGACTGCCCACAGGAACCCAGCCGAAACAAGCAGGGCCGGCGCGATCGCGCCGGCCCTCTGGCGCCCCCTCCGGGATTCGAACCCGGATCCCGCCGCTTAGAAGGCGGCTGCTCTTTCCCTTTGAGCTAAGGGGGCAAGTGTTATCAGCCCTAATGATAAGAAAGGCGCAACGATCAGGATTAGGAAAAAAGTCACAGGGGGAAAAGCTCAGGCTGCTGATGAAAAGTCGAATCGAGATTAGAGTGTTCTCAGAAGAGAAACCGTGGAAGCCAGGGGAAAGGATGTGCTCGACCTTCGGGCGAAGCTCGAGCGCGCCGGGAGATGGATCGAGAAGGAACACTCCGGACCGGTCATGGGATACGCCTGTCGTAAAATGAGCTGGGAAGCAACAGGCTATTCAGAGAACCGGCCATACAATAACATAATCTGGCAGAGCTGTCAAGGCAGGAGATCCATCGGTGAACATGGGACCGCTGAGCGGTTTGCTGGAATTTCTGGAAGCAGAGCCCACGCTCTCTCAGACCGTTGAAGCCCTGGAAACGGGAAGGCGCATTCCGATAGCCCTTCCCCGTCCGGGATGGTCCTTCTGGATCGCCGGGCTGGCCCGGCGGGCTTCACGGCCGATGCTGATCGTGGCGGGGACGGCGGAACAGGCCCAGCGGATGGCCCAGGACCTGGCCCTCTGGCTGGGGGCGGAGCGGATCCACCGGCTGCCGGAACCCCCTGCCCTCCCGTACGAGCGGGCGCCGTGGCCCCCGGAGATCCGTGCGGAGCGCCTGGCCGCCCTGGCCGCGCTGGCGGGCCTGGATGGGGACCCTGCGCCGGTGGTGGTGGCCTCCACCCGCGCCCTGCTCCTCCGCACGCTTCCGCCCCGGCTGTTCCATCGTCTGCGCCGGATCCTGCGGGCCGGCCAGGAGCTTCCGATGGAGAGCTTCCTCCGCTATCTTCTGGAGGCCGGGTATGAACCGGTCACCATGGTGACCCATCCCGGGCAGTTCGCCCGCCGCGGGGGGATCCTGGATCTTTTCCCCCCGACGGTTTCGGAGCCGATCCGGATCGAGTGGGAGGCGGATCGCATCGCCAGCATGCGCGCCTTCGATCCCACCACCCAGCGGACGCTCCGGCCGATCGAGCAGGTTCGCATCCTGCCGGCCCGGGAGGCGCTGCCGGCCTACGGCCCGGCGATCGCGGAGCGGCTGGCTGCCTGGCAACCATCGGGGGAGGCCCCTGCGGAGGCGGAAGCCCTGGAGCGGGAACGCCAGGCGCTGGCCCATGGGGCTCCCTTCCCGATGCTGGAGTTCTATCTTCCCTATCTCTATGCCGACTCCACCACACCCCTCGCGTATCTTCCCGAGGATGGATGGGTGCTCCTCCTGGACGAGGCGGAGATCCAGGCGGCGTGGGACGAGCTGATGGAGGAAGCGGCCGCGCTACGGGCCCGCGCGGAGAGCGCGGGGTTCCTTCCCCCGGATTATCCTGATCCCTTTGTCGACCGGAGGATCTGGGAGGCTCATCTGAACCGACGCCCACATCTTCAGATCAGGGCGATCCCGGAGGGGGGCGGGTTCCCCTCTCTGCCCATCGAAGCTCCGCCCCGCTTCGGCGGGCAGCTCCAGCGCATCCTGGAAGACCTGGCCCGGCGCGTGCATCTGGGTGAGGCCGTTGTGGTGGTCAGCCGCCAGGCCGCCCGGCTGGCGCAGGTCTGGTCCGATCACGCGCATGGACTGGAGGAAGTCGCCTGCAGCATCCCGGCCCTGGAAGCCCCACTCCTTCCCCGGCGGATCTACTTCCTCAACGGAGCGCTGAGCGGAGGTTTGCTGTTCCGATCCCGGGACGGGCAACGCCTCACCCTGCTCACCGATGCGGAGCTCTTCGGGGTGCTTCGCCCGTTCCCCTGGCGTCGGCGCGCCCGGCGAGGCCCGCCCCCCGAATGGATCCGGGAGCTCCGGGAAGGCGATTATGTCGTCCACGAGGATTTCGGCATCGGCATCTTCGAGGGCCTGGTCCGCCTGAACCTGGATGGGGTGGAACGGGAGTATCTGGTGGTGCGCTATGCCGGCAACGACCGGCTGTATGTGCCGGTGGATCAGGCGGATCGGGTGAGCCGGTATGTGGGGCCAACGGACCAGCCCCCCGAGATCCACCCGCTGGGGAGTGGGGACTGGGCTCAGGCGCGGGCGCGGGCCCGACAGGCCGCGGCCGAGGTGGCCCGCGAATTGCTGGAGCTTTACGCCCGCCGGGAGGTGGCCCGGGGCCACGCCTTCTCGCCGGATACGCCATGGCAGCGGGAGCTGGAGGCTTCCTTCCCCTTTATCGAGACAGAGGATCAGCTGCGGGCCATCGAGGAGGTCAAGGCGGATATGGAGCGGCCGCGGCCGATGGATCGTCTGCTGTGCGGGGATGCGGGATTTGGGAAAACCGAGGTGGCCCTGCGGGCGGCCTTCAAGGCGGTGATGGACGGCAAGCAGGTGGCTCTGCTGGCCCCCACGACCATCCTGGCTCACCAGCACTACGAGACCTTCCGCACGCGCCTGGCCCCCTTCCCGGTGGTGGTGGAGGTCCTCACCCGGCTGCGCTCGCCGAAGGAGCAGGCGGAGATCCTGCGCCGGCTCCGGGAGGGAGAGATCGACATCCTCATCGGCACCCATCGTCTGCTCCAGCCCGACGTGGTCTTCAAGGATCTGGGGCTGGTGATCATCGATGAGGAGCAGCGCTTCGGCGTGATGCACAAGGAGCACTTCAAGCGCCTCCGGGCGGAAGTGGATGTGCTCACTCTCACGGCCACACCGATCCCCCGCACCCTGTATCTGGCCCTGAGCGGGCTACGGGACATCAGCCTGATCCAGACGCCGCCGGAGGAGCGGCTGCCGGTGCAGGTCTATGTGGGGCCCTACGATGATCGCCTGGTCCGCTCGGCGATCATGCGGGAGCTGGATCGCGGAGGGCAGGTCTTCGTGGTCTACAACCGGGTGCACGGCCTGGAGGCCTGGAAAGAGCGACTGGAGGCCCTGGCCCCGGGGGCCCGCTTCGGCATGGCCCACGGCCAGATGCCGCCCCGGCAGCTGGAGAAGACCATGATGGCCTTCACGCGGGGGGAGATCGATGTGCTGGTAGCCACCGATATCATCAGCAGCGGCCTGGACATCCCCAACGCCAACACGATGATCGTGATCCGGGCGGACCTCTTCGGGCTGGCCCAGCTCTACCAGCTGCGCGGGCGGGTGGGCCGGAGCGTGCTCCAGGGCTATGCCTACTTCCTCTATGATCCGAAGATCCCGCTTACCGCGGAGGCCCGGGAGCGGCTGGCAGCTATCTACGAGATCCCCGGGCTGGGAGGCGGATTCCAGCTGGCGATGCGGGATCTGGAGGTGCGGGGTGCGGGGGAGATCCTGGGCACCCGCCAGCACGGGCACATCGCGGCGGTGGGGTTTGATCTTTACATGAAGATGCTGAGCCGGGCGATCGCGGAACTGCGGGCGGAGCGGGAGGGCCTGCCGCCGCCTCCGACTCCTCCCGAAGGGGTCACCATTAACCTCCCCTGGCCCATCGGCCTGCCGGAGGATTATGTCCCGGATCCTGCGCTGCGGTTGCAGCTCTACCGGCGCATGGCGGGGATCACCACCTTAGAGGGGGTGGAAGAGATGGCCCGGGAGCTGGAAGACCGGTTCGGCCCGTTGCCCGAGGAGACCCGCAACCTGCTCCAGCAGCTACGCTTCAAGATCCTGGCCGCCCGGGCAGGGATCGAGCGGATCTATGCCGAGGGGCGGACGTTAGTCCTTCGCCCGGCCCCTGCCCGGGGGGATGGCCTGGTGCGGGAGCTGGGCGGCTGGATCGCCGACGGCGCGGTGCGCCTTCCCCGTCGCCCCTCCTGGCCCCAGGATCTGGAACGAGCCCTCCGGCGCTGGGCGGGGTTGTCCGAAGCCGCCGGGGGTCGGTAAACAATTTATGGCTGCCTTTGAAGCACGGCATCCACTTCCAGGCGAATGGTCTCATCGACGCTCAGCACCACCGGGACCCGGGGCGGCTCCAGGTTGAAATCCGCGAAGGTGAACTGGGTTCGGGCCTGGATGGCCACGCGATCCCCTTCGACCCGCGCGGTCACTTCCCATGTCACCGGCCGGGTCACCTCCCGGATGGTGAGATCGCCGATCAGCTGGAAGGCATGCTCCCCGGAGGTCGGCAGCGGCGAAGGGAGGCCCCGTGCCTCCCGGGGAATGAACACCGCATAGGGATAGCGATCCGCCTGCAAGGTGTTGCGCCGGATGAAATTGTCCCGCCGCGCCTGATCGCTGGTCAGCGTGCGCAGGTCCACCTGGAAGCGGGAGGCCTCGGGGACGATCCGATCGCCCTCCAGGACCAGGACGCCGGTGATGGTCCGGGTGGTCCCCACGGCATCGCTGGGCAGGTCCACCCCCACCAGCTGCTCGCGCACCCGGTAACGGGCTTCGCTTTCTTCCGGGACCACAATATACGTGAGGCGATCGCCCTGTGTATCAGTGGAGGGAGCCTGAGTCGGGGTCATGGCCGGGGTAGCCGGCGCACCCGCTTCAGCGGGGACAACGGTGGGCGTGACCGTTGGGGGCGGCTCGGGCGAGGCCGGGGCGGCACAGGCGGCCATCCCGCCCACGATCCAGAGGAGCAGAAACCTCTTCCAGAGGCGATGCGCTGGAAACATGGATTCCCCTCCTCCTGCAATAGGATGGTTTATGCTTATCGGTTGTTGCGAGCTGAGCCAACAGCAACAGCGAGCCGTTGTCCTACGGGGAAGGGCGAAGGGCCTGGATGAGATAGGCATCCTCATGCTGCCATCCCGTTGGGAGGATATGGAAGCCAGCAGCCTCCAGGGCCTGACGGACGACCTCGGGGGCCACGCGATGGGATCGGGGCGGGCCCTCCTCGCTCACGGCATCCGGCCGCCAGTCCAGCAGGCCCACCCGTCCCCCGGGCCGCAGGACCCGATGGATCTCCCGCATGAGGGCATCCAGGGGCTCCACCTCATGGACCACGAACGCCCCCCATACGGCATCGACAGAAGCATCGGGCAGATCGATGTGGGGAAGTTCGGAACGCAATGGGCGCACCTGACGCGGAGGATGACGAGCGGCCAGCGCCTCCAGCATCTCCGGGCTCACATCCAGCGCCCACACCACGCCCTCCGGGCCGACGATCTCCGCCAGAGGGAAAGTCCAGAAGCCGGGCCCGCACCCGAGATCCACCACAGACTCCCCGGGATGGAGGTCGAGGGTCGCCAGCAACCGGGGCGGATCCCATTTCGCCCAGCGGGCGGGATCCAGCAGCAGTTCTCGATGGTGAGGGTCGAAACGCCGTTCATGGGCCGCCATGGCGTCCTCCTTCACGCTCCATCCTCGAGGATGCGCTCCTCGGGCGGCACCGGCTCATCGCCCACGATGAGGCCGTCCTGGATGCGGACGATGCGCTCGGCGTGGCGAGCTACGAAGGGATCATGGGTCACCACCACAAGGGTGATCCCCCGCTCCCGGTTCAGGCGCTGGAAGAGGGCCAGGATCTCCCGACCGGTCTTCGAATCCAGGTTACCGGTGGGCTCGTCGGCCAGGATCACCGCCGGCTCCGTCACCAGGGCCCGGGCGATGGCTACGCGCTGCTGCTGACCCCCGGAGAGCTCGTTAGGACGATGGTGGAGCCGATCCCCCAGGCCGACCAGCTCCAGCATCTGCCGGGCCCGGGCCCGCCGATCCCGCGCCCCCCGATAGATCAGCGGCAGCTCCACGTTCTGCAAGGCCGTGGCCCGGGGGAGCAGATTGAACTGCTGGAACACGAAGCCGATCTTCCGATTCCGGATCTCCGCCAGCTGGTCATCGGAGAGCCGGGAGACGTCCTGGCCCTCCAGGATATAGCGGCCCCGGGTGGGCGTGTCCAGACAGCCCAGCAGGTTCATCAGCGTGGACTTCCCGGAGCCGGACGGCCCCATGATGGCCACGAACTCCCCACGCCGGATCACCAGATCGATCCCGCGCAGGGCCGGGACCTCCACTTTTCCCAGCCGGTAGATTTTTTCCACCTTCTCCATCACCATCACCGGATCTCCCATCCTGTATCCTCCCGTTCGCATGGAATGACGAAGAACGGCAGCGATCGCGGTCCGCCTTCCGCACGCCTTCCATTTTGCCCTGGAATTCGAGCAGGCGCAGCGATCTTCGGGATCCCTCCCCGCTCACTCGTATCGCAAGGCCTCGATAGGATTCAGGGCGGCAGCCCGGAAGGCCGGGTAGATGCCGAAGAAGACACCCACCGCCACGGCGAAGAGCAGGGCCAGGGCGATGACATCCCCGGCGACCACCGGGCGGAGCGTCCCGGTCCCGACCTGGATGCCGCGGATCAGGTTCGCCATGCCGATCCCCAGGCCCACGCCGATCAGCCCGCCCAGGCCGCTCAGGGTGACGGCCTCGGTCAGGAACTGCAGCAGGATGTCCCGCCGCCGTGCCCCCACCGCCTTGCGCAGGCCGATCTCCCGCGTCCGCTCCGTCACCGAGACCAGCATGATGTTCATGATCCCGATGCCGCCCACGATCAGGGAGATGGCCGCAATAGCCCCCAGGAAGATCGTGAGAGTCCCGGTGATCTGAGCAGAGGTCTGGATCAGATCCTGCTGGCTGATCAGCGTGAAGTCATCGTCATCGCCATCCAGAAGGCGATGGCGCTCCCGGAGCGTCGCGCGGATCGCCTCCATCACCGCCGGCATCTGATCGGCTCCGTTCGCCTGGACCAGGATCTGGGAAACCACCTCGCTGCCCCGGAACTGGCCACCCCGGGCCAGCCGCTGAACCGCCGTGGGCAGCGGGACGAAGATCTGGTTGTCCGGGCTGCCGAACCCGGTGCCGCCCACCGGGGCGAGGACGCCGATCACCCGGAACGGAATGTTGTTGAGGCGGACAAAGCCCCCAATGGGATCCCCATCGGGAAAGAGCTGGGCCGCCACGTTCGCCCCCAGGATGGCCACGGGAGCTCCGGTCTCCACGTGGGAGGGCGCGATGGGATCGCCGCTGGCGACCTGCAGATTTCGGGCGATGAAGAACTCCGGCGTCACGCCCTGGACCGAGACGCGCAGGTTGGTCCGCCCGTAAATCACCTGGGCGCTGGTCTGGAACACCGGTGCCACGGATGCCACACCCGGGAGATCAACCAGGGCGCGGGCATCGTCATACGTTAAGGTGGGAGCGGATCCCTGGGCCTGGGCGATGCCCCCTACCCGAATCGACCCGGGCGTGACGAAGATCAGATTGGTCCCGATGCGCTCGATCTGGGCGCGCACAGCCTCCTGGGTTCCCCGGCCGATGCTCATCAGGGCGATCACCGAGGCCACCCCAATGATCACCCCCAGCATGGTCAGGAAGGAACGCATCTTGTTCGCCATCAGGCTCGTGATCGCGATCCGGAATCCTTCCACCGGATTCATCCTCACCCCCCTTCGCTCCGGCAAGCAAAGCGCTGCAGGGCTTCGTCGAGTTATGGGTTCAGAACGCGGGCTGCCCGCATCCTCAGAGCGTATGGGAAAAGCTCAGGAAGCTGGCCCTTTTCTTCCTCGAGCCACCGCATCTCCATCATTACATCCTCACCGGAAGATCCCGGGGCCGAAGAACCCGGGCCCCGGAACCCGGGTGCTGGAGGCCCCGACCTGAGCGGCCGGCAGCACCACCACATCCCCTTCCTGCAGCCCCTCCAGGACCTCCGCCATCGTGTCCCCGCGCATCCCGATGCGCACCGGGATCATCTCCGTCTGATCGCCCCGCACAACGTTTACGAACATCTGTCCGCCCCGGGTGATCAGGGCCCGCCGCGGGACGAGCAGGGCGTTCTCCCGGCGGGCGACGGTGATCTGGACCTGCACCGTCATCCCGGCGCGCACCGCCGGCGTGTTCTCCTCCAGCGCAATGGTCACCGGGAAGTTCACCACCCCCTGGACCTGGGTTCCCATCGGCGATACCGAGAGGACCTTCCCCTTGAGGCGGGTGTCCGGCATGGCCTCCGGGATGATCACGGCTTCCTGCCCCGGAGCGACCTGGGCGACATCGACCTCCGGGAGGTTCACCACCACCTCCAGACGGCTCAGGTCCCCAATGGTAACCGCCGGCATCCCGGTGGGCGCCGGACTTCCCTCCACCAGATTCACCGCCGTCACCACCCCATCGATGGGCGCCACCAGACGGGCCTGCTCCAGGCGAAGCTCCAGCTGCTGCACCGCGATCTCCGCCTGCTGCACCTGATACTGGGCCAGCTGGACGTCCAGGCTGGGATCCTGGGCCTGCAGGCGGGTCAGGTTCGCCCGGGCCTGCGCCAGGGAGGCCTCGGCCGCCTTCAGCTGCTGCTCCGTGGGTCCGGACTGGGCCTTCTCATACTGAAGGCGGGCGATCTCCTTTTGCAAATCGGATTGCCCGACCCGCGCCTGAGCCAGTTCCAGATCGACGGAAGAAGCGCCGGGTGAACCGGCCGTTTTATCCCGGCTGAGCTGGGCCTGCCAGAGGGCGTTTTTGGCCACCTCATAGTTCAGCCGGGCGATCTCCAGATCCCGCGGATCCGGCCCGGACTTCAGGGCTTCGAGACTGGCCTGGGCGCTGGCCAGGGCCGCCTGCGCTGCCGCGAGATCCGCCGGGCGGGTGCGCGCCGTGGCCTGGGCCTGGGCGAGGCGGATCCGGGCGATCTCCAGATTGACGCGGGCGTTCTGCAGCTGGAGCTCCAGATCCCGCGTGTCCAGCTCCGCCAGCACCTGGCCGGCCTTCACCGCATCCCCTACCCCAACGTAGACTTTGCGCACAATGCCGGACTGCGTGAAGGCCAAGTTCACCAGGGTGTGCGGCTGCAGGTTGCCGGACCCGCTGACCGTGACCTCCAGGGTGCCCCGGCGCACCCGGGCCACCGTGTTCTGGCCCTGGGGGGACTGAGCGGTGGAAGCCCCCGCGCAGGCGGTGATCAGCGCAAGGGCTAACAGGACGGGAATCCCCCGCCATCCTTTCCGCATCGCAACCTCCTATCCTGTGGGATCTACCGCGAAAGCGTCTCCTGTATGCCCTGGATCAGCCGTTCCTTCTCCAGATCGGTGAGGCGCGCCTCCGGGTGAGTCAGCAGATAATCCGCCGGCGGCATGGTCCCGTTGCGGATCACCTGAGCGATCTCCTCCGCCAGCCGGGCCTTGCGGGCCGGGGACAACCCGGCCAGATCCAGCTCCGAGAGGTTCAGCGCCTGCCGGCCCTCGTTGACATGCAGGGCGGTCAGCCAGGAGGCTGGCGCGATGGCGGTATACCAGGGCCAGCGCGTCTCGTTGCTGTGACAATCCGCGCAGGCCCGCTGCCAGAGGGCCTGGGTCTGGGGTGAATCCCAGGAGACCACAGCCCGGACCGGCGGGTTGGTGCGGGGAACCGGGATCAGCTGCGCGATCAGCAACGCGGCCAGGGTGAGGGCCCCACCGGCCCCCAGCGCCCGGGGCACCTCCCGGGCCGGATCTGTGTCTTCACCGGCCTCCGAAGCTCCTGCCCACCGGCGCCGGGCCCAGAGGATCGCCCCCAGAGCGAGGAGGGACAGGACGCTCAGAATCCCACCCCCAACGGCCATGGTGGAAGGGGCCACCCGCACCAGGGCCAGTCTCTCCGGAGGCCGTCCCCCAGCGAACGGCTCCCGGCGGAATCCCTCCCCCGGCACCCCAGCGGGTGGAAAGGCGCGAGGACCTTCCCCAGATGTCTCTGGAGGTCCCAGGAAGCCTGGCGATGCACCGCTGGGCCCAAAGGATCCGCGAAATCCTGCGAAAACAGGGGCAGGCCCCCGGGCTATCGCGAGCAAGAAGGCTGCGAGGAACAGAAGACCGGCGATCACCCCGCTTCCCCCCGCGATGCCCAGAAGCCCCTGGACCCATCCACGAACGCGGGAGGGGGGATCCATTTGAAGCCCCACGAGGCTGACCGCGATCAGCGCCACGAGGGCGCTCCCAGCCGTCCACAGAGCGGCGAAGGGTCCTACTGTGCCGATCTGAAGGAGGAACATCCCGAGGCCCAGGACCGTCAGGAGCAGAAACCAGGCCGGCATGACGAGCAGGATCTTCCGGGACCACGGGGCGGGCCGGAGCGCCGCGACGCCGGCCACCAGGGCCGCGGCGGCCAGGGCCGTCAGGGCGCTGACCCCGATGGCCAGGCGGGACGCCTGTTGCAGCGCCGTGAAACCGGCCACGTTGCGGTAGAGGAAGTTAAAGCGGGCGCCCAGGAACGCCAGGGCGCCGTAGAGCAGGATCCCCATCGCGACCCCCCAGAGGGGGATCAGGATGCCAATCCATCGTCGGCCCATCGTGGACCCTCCAGAGTGTCAGGATGAAGGTGCCCCGCCATGCAGCGGGAGGATGAGCTCAAAGCGGCTGCCCTGGCCGGGCTGGCTGTGCACTTCCACCCGCCCACCATGGGCTTCCGCGATCCAGCGCACGATGGCTAAGCCCAGGCCGCTTCCCGCCGCGGCGGCATTCCGCCCACGATAGAAGCGCTCGAAGATGTGGGGAAGATCCTCCGGATCGATCCCCGGGCCGGTGTCCTCCACCCAGATCCGAACCATGCTCTCCTCCCGACGCGCCCCGACGATGATCCGCCCGCCGGCCGGGGTGAACTTCACGGCATTGTCCAGCAGATTCGAAAGGGCCATCTCAACCCGCCATCGGTCGCATAGGATCTCCCCCAATCCATCGGACAATTCCAGCTCTACCGTCAATCCCTTGCGCGCCGCTGCCTCCCGGAATATGGAGACTGCTGAGCGGACGATATCCGCCAGGGGATGCTCGGCCCACTCCAGCTGGATCAGCCCACCTTCCAGGCGGGAGAGATCCAGCAGGTTCTGGGTGATCCACGCGAGCCGATCCACCTGGGCCTGGCTTTCGGCAAGGAAGGCAACCCGGGCCTCGGGATCCTCCGCTGCTGGCCCCTGCAGCAATTCCAGGAAGGTTCGGAGGGCGGTCAGGGGCGTGCGGAGCTGATGGGAGGCATCGGCGATGAAGTGGCGCAGGGCGTCCCGCTCCCGGGCCAGGGCCTCGAAGCTCGCCTGCAGGCGCTCCGCCATCCGGTTGAGCTCGGCGGCGAGGTGCCGCAGCTCCACCGGCCCGGCCTCCGGCGCACGAACTTTCAGATCCCCCTCCCCCATCTGCACCGCCGCGCGGGCCAGCTGGCGAATCGGCCGGCTCAGGGCCTCGCTCACGGCCAGCCCCAGCAGCCCCGCAAGAAACGCCGCGCCCAGCCCGGCGAGGGTGAAGGCGCGGGTCGTCGCAGCGATCACCTCCAGGCTGGGCTCCACTCCAGCCTGCAACTCCACATAGCCGATGGGCGCCTGGGGATCTCCGATGGGGGCCCGCGCGGTGAGGGGGAGGACGAACTCCGTCGCTTCCTCCCCAGCCTCCGGCGATCCGGCAGGGCTCTCGAAATGGAAACGGCTCCCCCATGGGCTGCGGAACTGACGGATGCGCATCCAGCGCAGGCCCCGAGGTCCCCACCCCGGTTCCGATGGGCTCTCCGGACCCGGTAGATAGAGCGATACCCAGGGCGGCGCTTCGATGGAGCCCGCGCCTGGCGCGGCCGGAGGGGCCGGCGCGGCCCACAGCACGTTGCCGCCTCCCACCGGCGGGCCGGAATCCGCCAGCACCCGGCCCTGGGCGTCCAGGATACGGACCCGGGCGTTCCCCAGGAAGGCGGTGGCATAGGCCAGGCGGGTTAACCCTTCCGGCCACGGTGCCGGCTCCATGAACGCCCGGGCCTGCCGGGCCACTGACTCCGCGTTCGCCCGCAACACGGCTTCCTCCTGCCGGATCCCATAGGCGCGCAGCAGGCTCACCGTCAGCACCCCGGTGATCCCCACGGCCACTACGCTCAGGAGCAGGTAGCTTCCGATCAGCCACCCGCGAATGGAACGGATTCGCCAGAACCTCCGCATGGCGCCTCCCCGTAGGGCAACTGCTTGCAGTTGCCCTACTCCTCCAGGTTAGGATTACGCCCCACCGGAAGGCGTCGGTGTGGGCCGACGGAGGGGGCCAAAGCCCCACGGGCGATACCGGATCCCCAGGTACGCATGGCCCGGCTGTTGCGGATGCTCGCCCAGGATCACCTCCACCACCCGCTCGCCTTCCCCCGGCCGCCAGATCGTCACCGCAATGTGATCCCCGGGGCGATGGGCAGCGATCCGGGCGGCCAGATCCGCATCCGGACCCAGTGCCTGCCCATCCACGGCGGTGATCCAGTCCCCGGCCCGCAGGCCCGCCCGCTCCGCCGGGCTGTTCGGCTCCACCGAAAGGATCAGGGCTGCCGGCGCGGAGGGCCCGAAACGCCCCCAGGGCCCACCCCACCAGCGCCCACCCCAGCCACGGAATCCCCTTCCATCCCAGGGGAAGACCCCCCCAGGCTCTGGGGCGATCACCACCCCCAGATAAGCCTGCCCGTTCCGGTCCCCCAGGGTTACCGTCCGCGTGAGCCGCTCATCCCCATGCTGCACCGTCACCGACACCGTATCCCCGGGCCGATGACGACCCAGGATGGCTCGCAGATCCGCCAGGGAACGGACCAGCTCGCCGTCCACCTCCAGCAGGAGATCCCCCCGGACCAACCCCGCCCGATCGGCTGGACCGCCGGGCTCCACCTCCAGGATGAGGAGGCCGGTCGTCCGGGTGGGAGCCGGCGTGGGAGAGGCCGCTGGAGCCGGGGCCGCCAGAACCCCGGAAAGCACCCCTCCCCGGGCGAGCAGGAACAGCGCCCCCGCGACGACGCCGATCAGCCCCACGATTCCCAGAACACCCAGGCCGATCCATATCCACCGGCGCATGGGTTCTCCACCCTCTCACCAGATCTGTCCGTGAGGAACATGCTATGCCTGGAGCATTGTGCCCCGGTTGTCCCTCCGTTAAGGTTTCTTAACAGGATGGCTGGATTCGCGATTGGGCCGTGAACCATGGGGAGAAACCTGGACGGGGCTTGCGGGGTTCTCGAAGCCTTTTCTGAGGCCAGCCCTGGAGGAGGTGACGCCACGTCTTCAGGTCGGCCAGGGCCTGCTCCTTTCCCGATTGCCCAGGAAATGACCTCAGCCGGGAGCGTGGAGGCCGCCCTCGCCTCCGGCCCCGGGATGTTCATTCAGAACGTGGTTCAGTTAGAGGAGAAGCTCCTGTTCCAGGTGCGAGGCGGCGGCAGAACCATCTAAAGGAAGAAGGAGAGCCTCAGTCGCTTTGAGGCCTACAGGATTTCTTCCAGTCTTGCAATGGGCGAGCGATATCCCAGGTCCATCATGCTCCGCAGCAAATCGTTGGCTTCAATGACCGAAAGGGATCCCCTGTCCACCAGACGGACAAGCAGGCCGATCGTGTCCGAAATTGGGATGCGCATCTGGCGGGCGATTTCTCGAGCGTCGCGGTCGTCGGTAAATACTCGATAGCCTCGTGTATAGGCCATAGCCAGACATGCCGCTTCCCCCTCGTTGAGACGTTCATATAACGGACGCTCTGCGTCGGTGAGGTGGAGAACAGGGAGCCAGGACCAATCCGATGGGGGTAGCCGCTTCAAACGAATGCCCGCCTGGAGTTCCGCGAAGACTTGCTCAACCGTAGCCGCCTGATTGCCCAAAGCCAGACGGACCAGGTCCGGTCGTCTTACCGCGGAGAAGTTGGAAAGAACGGTGTTATCGAGAAGGGCAATCATGAGGAGGGTGCTCATTCGTCCTCTTCGCGGAACCAGCTGCGCACGGCCTCAACTTCTGCCCGAGCCTCTGCCACATCAACCGGGCCGATGCGCAAGGGAACCCCGAGGGCCTGAAAGCGCTCCCGCAGTTCCAGCTCGTGCATGCCCAGCAGTTCGGCGGCCTTTCCCAGGTTGATGCGCTTGTCCAGATAGGCGCGCACGACCACGGCCCAGCGCAATTCCTCGTCCTCCGCCAACGCGCGCTCCAGGGCGCCCCGGACCCGTTCCGGATATTGGCGATAGAGGTGCATCAGTTCCTCAAGAAGCCACTCCTGAGTGGCCAGTGCACTCCCGCCGCTCACCTTGCCCTCCCTGCGCATGTAGACGCCTTACGCTCAGTATATCACGCCCTGTCCTTGAGCCCAAGCCCCTTTCGCGCCCGTTGTCACACTCCGGTGCTGGCCCTGGGAGCGGATGCTGGCCTTCCTGTTCGCGAATGCGTGCTAACAGCAAGCGGTAAAACAGCTCATCCAGGACAGGAACCCCTACCAGGGCGGCAATCTCTCCCTTAATGACGCGCTCCAGGAAAGAGCGAACAACCGCCAGATATCGTTGGTCGGAACGGAGATACATGTACCACACATTGGTGTCCACATAGACAGGGCCGGGAGGGACCTCATCGAGCCTCATAAAAGCCTCCAACTTCCAGGTCGAAGTCATAAAACTCAAAAGGTTCTTCCCCCAGACATCCGGCCAGTTCATCCAGCGTCTGATAAGGATCAGTCGGTTCTTCCGGAAGGATGGAAATCTCCCCTTTCCGCACAACGAGACGCACCCGTTTGCCCAGGAGGGCTTCGTCCAGCAGCTCTCGAGGCAATATAAGCGCCCCTTCCGCCTCCACCGTCATCTCCCGCTCTGTCATAGGAATCACCTCCCGGCCCATTTCCGCCTGCATGGTTTTCTGATTTCGACGTTTCCCTCATCACGCCCGCATGATGGTTTTTACCACGGATGCTCAGGCCTTACAATCCCCACCCCTCATCTCTGCTGCACACGCCTCGTCCGAATAGAGATTGAACGGGGCACATCGGGTTCTCCCCCTCGGACGGCGCCCCCGTCAGGCCGCCAGCGCCCTGCGCACCACCGACGTCAGCGGCAACCGTCGATATCGCCCATGATTCCCCCGTCCTGTAAGCCCACCGACCGCCTGCACCCCCTTACCGGGAGACTGCCCTCTTCTACGGCTGGAACTTATAGCCCACGCCCCGTATAGTGACGATCCAGCGGGGGGCGGAGGGGTTTTCCTCCAGCTTCTCCCGCAGGTGGCGGATGTGGACATCCACCGTGCGATCGTCCAGCACCTCGCGGGTATAGCCCCAGACGGCTTCCAGGAGCTCCTCGCGGGAGAAAGGGCGGTTCGGATGGGTCACTAGGAACCGGAGCAATCGGAACTCCGTGGGGGTCAGGGGGACCAGCTGGCCGGCCCGGGTCACCTGGAGCCGCTCCAGGTCCACCTCGATGTCCCCGAAGCGGATCCGTTCCCCGGGAGCGGCCATGGCCAGCTCGCCGTAGGCCCGGCGGAGCAACGCCCGCACCCGGGCGATCAGCTCCCGCAACCGGTAGGGCTTCACCACATAATCATCGGCCCCCACTTCCAGGCCCACCACGCGATCCACCTCCTCGTCCAGGGCGGTGAGCATCAGGATCGGCTGGCGGAGGCCCTCGCTGCGCATCCGACGGCAGACCTCAAAGCCATTGAGGTCCGGCAGCCGGATGTCCAGGATGATCAGATGGGGATCCCGCTGGCGGGCCATCTCCAGGGCCTTCTGCCCCGTATCCGCCCAGAGGACCTCATACCCTTCCTTCTTGAGGGCATATTCCAGGCCCCGGGCGACCGCCGCCTCATCTTCCACGATCAGGATCCGTTCCCCAGCCATAACGTCCGAGCTCTTCGCTCACAATCTATAGAGGATCGGCAGAGCGCGCTTCCCCTCACGCCCGGGATGATCCCCAGACGATCTGCAGGAGCCGGACCGTCAGGAAAACCACGGTGGCGGTGAGCACAATGGCGGCCCCGGAGGCCACACCGGCGTAGTAAGACGCATACAGCCCGACAACGGCCGAAAGGGCGGCCAGGGCGACAGACAGGGCCATCATCGCCGGCAGGCGCCGGGTCAGCAGATACGCCGTCGCCGCGGGGGTCACCAGCATGGCCACCATCAGCGCCACCCCCACCGTCTGCAACGCCACCACCACCGTTACGGCGATCAGGATCAGCAACAGGTTCTCAAACAATCGGGTGGGAAGCCGCAGGGTGACCGCCAGGATGGGATCGAAGGAGATCACCAGGAACTCTTTATAAAAGAGGACGATGAGGATGACGATGAGCGCGGCGAAGATGCCCAGGCGGATCAGATCCCTCTCCCCTACTCCCAGCACATCCCCGAAGAGCAGATGGGTGAGGTCAACGGCGTAGCTTCGAGAGGTGGAGATCAGGACGACCCCCAGGGCCATCGCCCCGGCGAACAGCACCCCGATGGCGGTATCCTCCTTTAACCGCCCTCCCCGGCTGAGGGCCCCAATCCCCAGCGCGGCCAGGATCGCCGTGCCCAGACCCCACCCGAACAGCGCGTCCCGGGAGCCGCCCCCCAGCAGGTACCCCAGCGCGAGGCCGGGCAGGATCGAGTGGGCCAGGGCATCGCCGAAGAACGCCATCCCCCGCAACACCACATATGTTCCCACCAGCGCGCAAAGCCCGCCGGTCACCACCGCGGCGATCAACCCCCGCACCATAAAGGCGTATTGGAGGGGATCCAGCAAAATGCGCAGCGCCTCCCCCATGGCTCATCCTCCCTCGCAACAGGTGTCCCCGACGGCGACCAGCTCCCCCTCCACGGGGATCAGACGCAGGTGTCCGCCATAAGCCGCCCGCAGGGCCCCGGGGGTGAGGACCGCATCGGGAGGCCCGAAGGCGATGAGGCGCCGGTTCAACAACAACACACGATCGAAATGGGAGGCGGCCTGCTCCAGATCATGGGTGGCGAGGAGGATGGTGACCCCCTGCCGGCGGAGGTGTTCCAGGATCTCCAGGATGCCTTCCTGGGCCGGCCGATCCAGACCGGTGAACGGCTCATCCATCAGCAACAGCTCCGCCTCCTGGGCCAGAGCCCGGGCGATGAACATGCGCTGCTGCTGCCCGCCCGAAAGCGCCCGGATCGGGCGATCCGCCAGATCTGCGATGCCCACCTGTTCCAGGGCGCGGCGCACGATCGCCCAGTCCCGGGGTCCAGGGTGGCGCAGCAGGCCCATCTTCCCGATCCGGCCCATCATCACCACATCGGCAACCGTCAGCGGGAAATTCCAGTCGACCTGGTTCCGCTGGGGGATGTAAGCGATGCAGAGATGCCCCCCGGGGCCGCGGCCATAGATCCGCACCGAGCCCGTCGTCGGCGTCAGGACCCCCGCGATGATCTTGAGGAGCGTGCTTTTGCCAGCCCCGTTGGGGCCCACAATCGCGATCCGCTCCCCCGTCTCCACGGTGAACGAAACATCCTCCAGCGCCACCACGCGATCATAGCGCATGGAAACACGGGAGACCTCCACGATCGGCTCGCCCGATGGATGAGCTCGGTCCCGTTCCCGTAAGGTGACCTTCCGCCACAAATTCACCAGTGCCATCTCCCCCTCCTCCCCATACGGATGCCGGCCGGTTCAGCGCAACGCCTCCACCATCTGCTGCACGTTATAGCGCATCATCCGAATGTAAGAATCCGCTTCCCCCCCAGGCTCGCTCAGCGAATCGACATACACCCGGACGAGGCGCGCTCCGGTATCCTCCGCGATCCGACGGGCCAGCGCGGGATCCACGGTGCTGCTCACGAAAATCGCCCGAACCCCGAGGGCGCGGATGGTTTCCTCCAGGACGGCGATCTCCTGGGCCGACGGCTGGGCGACTGTGCTCACGCCGGGGAGGATGACCCCCACCTGCTCGAATCCATACCGGTGGGCGAAGTAGCCGAAGACCTGATGCTCCGTGACCAGCTTCCGACGCTCGGGGGGGATCTGCGATACCTGCTCCCGGATCCAGGCGTCGAGCTCCCGGAGCTGCGCCCGATAGGCCTCCGCGTTGCGGCGATACCGATCCGCCCGTGCCGGATCCAGCTGGCTCAGGGTCGCCTCGATGGTGTGGGTCCAGGTGATCACGTTGATTGGATCCAGCCAGACGTGGGGATCCCATTCCCCGTGCTCGTGATGCGCTGCCTCTCCTTCTGCATGCTCCTCGGAATGGGCCATCGCCTCGAAGGGGCGCAGCGGGATCCCCTCCGCCAGCTCCACCCGCACAGCCTTTCCCTCCGCCTGCTGAAGCACCGGATCCAGGAACCGTTCCAGGCCCGCTCCGGCAGCGAAGATCACGTCGGCTTCCGCCACCCGGGCCACATCCTGCGGGCTGGGCTCAAACGCATGAGGATCCGCCCCGACCGGGAGCAGCACGGTCAGGGCGATGGCATCGCCTCCGATCTGGCGCACCACATCCCCCACGATCGACGTCGTGGCCACCACCCGAAGCCGCGAGGGCCCTTCCGCACCCCTCCCTGCATCGACCGGCCGGCACGCTGCCAGCCCGATGATCCCTGCCATCAGGATCCACCGGAGCCATGGACGCATCCTCTGCCTCCGCGCATGACAAACCGACGGTTCCCCCGCGATCGCGCCTCCCCTATCTCCCGCCTCATGCCGGACCGGATCCCCGGCATGGGGCACAGAGACCGATGAGCTGAAGCAGGTGATCCTCCACGCGGAACCCGGTCCGCCGCTCCACCTGATCGATCAGGCCGCTCAGGTCCTCCGCGCCGGGGAACTCCACGGCGCGCCCGCAGCGGCGGCAGATCAGGACGTGATGGTGGCCTGGCGAGGCCAGGATGTAGCCGTCACAGCGCGCCTCCCGGTGAACCCGGCGCACCAGCCCGGCCTGCTCCAGCACCTCCAGCGCCCGGTAGACGCTCACCAGCCCCAGCGAGGGGTGAATCCGCCGCCCCCGGGCGTGGATCTCCTGAGGGGAAAGCGGACGCCGGGCCTGTTGCAGGACCCGAAGCACCACCCGCCGGGGCATCGTGACGCGCCATCCGGCCTGATTCAATCGCTCCTCCCAGCTCACCCTATCCTCTCTTACTGAAAAAATTTTTCAGTAATATCTTAGCGGGGGGATGCCTCTCCGTCAAAAATCCGGGGCAGCGCCTCGGGGCGTTTTATCCAGGGCACCTTCGGGATCAGGCAGCGGCCTTCCTGACAGAAGGGGCTGTTCCGCCTTCCGGATGGGAGCCGAACGACGGAGGTCCTCAGAAAACGGGGTTCGGGGGAACCGAGCCCGCGTGCCTTCCGCGCGCCCGCCCGTCCCCGAAGAGGGAGCCCGATCGGGTCTTCGCATTCACCGGCGGCGGGAAGCGGAACGGGCGGTCTCCCCGGTTTTCACCCGCGCCACATATTCCAGGATCTCCCGGGCGCTCTGCACCGCCGCCCGGCCGGTTCCTCCCAGCATCTGCGCCAGCTCCGCCACCCGCTCTTCCCCCTCCACCCGGGCCACCCGGGCCACCGTGCGATCGCCGATCACATGCTTTTCCACCTTGAAATGGGTGTCCCCGAACCCGGCCAGCTGAGGGAGATGCGTGACGCAGAGGACCTGATGGTGGCGGGCCAGGCGCCAGAGTTTTTCCCCGACCACCGCCCCAACCCGCCCGCCGATCCCCTGATCGATCTCATCGAAGATGAGGGTGGGAACGGGGTCCGCCTGGGCCAGGGCCACTTTCAGGGCCAGCATCAGTCGGGAGGTCTCGCCCCCCGAGGCGATACGGGCCAGGGGGCGCAATCCCTCCCCGATGTTCGGGGCGATCAGAAAGGTGACGCGATCCAATCCGGTGGCATCGAACGCCCAGCGCGCGCCATCGGCGTAAGCCCCTTCCGGATCCGGCACACGCTCCAGGGCCACGGCGAAACGGGCTCCGGCCATCCGCAGATCCGCGAGCTGGGCTTCCACCTCCCGGGCCAGCCGCTCTGCGGCCTCCTGGCGCTGGCGGGAGAGCCGCAGCCCCAGCTCCCCGATCTCCCGCAGCAGGCCCTCGGCCTCCTCCTCCAGCGCCGTGAGCCGTTCCTCCGCGTGCACCAGGGTCTCCAGCTCCTGTTTCGCCCGCCGCGCATAGGCCAGGATCTCCGGGATCGTATCCCCGTATTTCCGCTGGAGCCGCCGGATGAGGTCAAGCCGCTCCTCGATCTGAGCCAGCCGCCGGGGGTTGAATTCGATCCCCTCCCGGTAATCCCGGACCGCGCGGGCCAGATCCTCCACCTGGGCGACCAGGCTCTCCATGGTCTCGACATAGGGCTGGAAGAGGGGATCGATGCGCGCCAGGGCCTGAAGAAATCGCGCCGCCTCGCTCAGACGATCCAGGGCGGAGGGCGCGTCATCTTCCCCCTCGTAAAGCGCCTGATAGAGGGCATCCGTGAGATGGGCCAGCTGTTCCGCATTCGCCAGACGATTCCGCTCCTGGAGGAGGGCCTCCTCCTCGCCCTCCCGGAGCCGGGCTGCCTCGATCTCCTCGATCTGGAACCGCAGCAGATCGATGCGCCGGGCCTTCTCCCGCTCGTCCTGGCGCAGCTGTTCGATCTCCCGGCGCACCGCCCGCCAGCGGGCAACCCGCTCCGCCAGCGCGGCCCGCAGCTCCCCGGCCCCGGCGTATCGATCCAGCAGCTCCAGCTGCTCCCGGGCGCGCAGCAGCGAGAGGTGCTCCGTCTGCCCGTGGATGTCCACAAGGATCTGCCCGATCTCTTTTAAAACATGAAGGGGAACCAGCCGGCCGTTCACCCGCGCCACATGGCGGCCGCCCTGACGGATCTCCCGGCTCAGCACCAGCTCCCCGGGGGGCTCCTCATCCAGCAGGCCATGTTGCTCCAGGATCGGGGCGAGCGACGCAGCCACCGAAGCATCCACCTGGAAAAGCCCCTCGATCAGAGCTCGTTCCGCCCCGGCCCGGATCATCTCCACATCCGCCCGGCCACCCACCAGCACCGCCACGGCGTCCACCAGGATGGACTTCCCGGCCCCGGTTTCCCCGGTGAGCACATTCAACCCGGGCTCCAGCCGGAGGGTGACCTCATCGATGATGGCGAAATCCCGAACGTGCAACTCGATCAGCATCCCGTCTCCTGTATCGATAGACTCCCGGCCCCTCGACCCTTCTCAACGCCAGAACCGAAGATAGCCGATCACCGTGCTGATGGCCAGAGCCAGGTAGATCCCATCCCACAGGAGGCGTGGAAGAAACAGCGGAGCGGCCAGCAGGAGCGGCAGGCGCACCGACGCCAGCCCCGCCGCCAGCCCCCCGCTGACCACGAGCCAGATCCAGCGGCCCCGACGTCGCCCGATGAGCCGGTGCACGATCTCCGAGGTGAGACTGCCGATCAGCGGACCGATGAAGATCACCCAGAAGCCCAGGGCGGCGACGATGGGAGCCGTCAGCAAGCCGATGGCCACCGCCACAAGGGCGGCCAGGCCGTAATCCAGGGGGCGGGCGTTGAAGAAAACCGCCTGCTGGCCGGCCACGCATTCCCGGCAGCGGTACCCCACCGGCGTCTGAACCGCGCATCGGATGCAGATCGGCCGCCCGCACCGGTTGCAACGCAGCACGGTGGGGGTGCCGGGATGAAAGGTGCAGAACAGGGTCTCCTCCCCGGCCATCCATGGCCTCCCTTAATCATGATATGACTTGCGCCGCTGATCTCCGAGGGGGAAGACAGGTGCCCCCAGCCTAACGGATTATCCCCGGACGATCATCCACAGGCCCATCGAAAGGGCTCCGGCGAGAGCGGCCAGGGCGTTGACGCCATCATTGTTCAGTCCCTTCCATCCCCGCAGCGGCCGGGCCGGCTGGCCGCAGTGATGGATCGAGCGCTCGGTTTCTTTCCCGCACCGATCGCACCAGTAGATCCGCTGCACCGTCGCACCCAGAAGGCTGTCCAGCAGCATCCCGAGGAAGCCGGCCAGCCCCACCGGCAGGGCCATCCCAAGGGACCCGCCCACCGGGCTCAGCCCGACCGCCAGGAGCCCGATCCCCAGCGCCCCCAGCCCGCCGGCGATCGTCCCCTCCCGCGTGATCGCCCCGGAGGTTCCTGGAGGAACCCGCCTTCCCCTCCAGAGATCCCACGGGGGACGTTCGCTGAGCAGCCCGACCTCCGTCGCCCAGGTATCCGCCGTGACGGCGGCCAGGCTCCCGGCGAACATCCACCAGAATACCGGATGGGGGAAGAATCCCCAGAGGATCGCCAGCATCGCCCCGATCCCGCCGTTCGCCAGCGCCTGCCCCAGGTCCCGACGCCCGCCCTTGGCGAAGCCCAGGGCCGCTTCCGCTTTCCGCCGGGATCCATAGCGGGTCAGCGCCGAGGCGGAGACGAAAAAAGCCATCAGCATCACCGCCCACGGCCATCCTCCGAAACCGAAGACCGCCGTGCCCACCAGCACCGCTCCCAGCCATCCGCTCCCGTCCAGCAGGCCCAGCTGGAAGGCGATGCCTCCTGCAAGCGTGCTGAGCGCCAGGCCCAGGATCAGGCGCTGGACGATCTGCCCGTTCTCGATTCCGGACGCCATTCCGTGTAGAATCTCCAGTAACCGGGCCGCACGGCATCCGGCCCGGGGATATCGCGGGACTGCGTGGTTTCCATTATCCTTACTCTCGTGGCGATCCGGGAAACCACAGCCTGATCATCCATGGAGGGAGCGATGCGGTTCGAACGAAAGGCTCAGGAAGAAGCGGCCCGATTCGCCCGACGCCTGCCGCCCGGGCAGGTCCTGACGGAGAAATTCCCGGTGCTGCATTACGGGCCGATTCCGAAATTCGATCCGACGACCTGGGACTTCCGGGTCTTCGGGCTGGTGGAAGAGGAGAAGCGCTGGACCTGGGAGGAGTTCCAGCAGCTCCCCCGGACCACGATCACCATCGATGTCCATTGTGTCACCGGGTGGAGCAAACTGGATACCACCTGGACCGGGGTGGCCTTTCGGGATCTGCTGCAGTTTGTTCGGGTGAAACCCGAGGCGCGTTACGTGATGGCCCATTGCGAATATGGGTTCACAACCAACATCCCGATGGAATACATGGAAGACGCCCTGCTGGCCACCCACTACAATGGGGAGCCGCTGACGCCTGAGCACGGTTACCCCCTCCGCCTGATCGTGCCCCGCCTGTATTTCTGGAAGAGCGCGAAATGGCTCCGGGCGCTGGAGTTTATGGCCGAGGATCGGCCGGGCTTCTGGGAGCAGGCGGGCTACCATATGCGGGGGGACCCATGGCGGGAGGAACGGTATCGGGAGTGGTAGGAGGCGACGGAGCGCCCTCGGGGGATCAGCGGCCGCTGGCGCCCCCCGGGCGTGCGACGCCGGTGATGTATAATTCCCTCCAGAACTTCCCTTGAGGACGCCGATGGCCTTCACTGTTCGGGATTTTGAAGATCTCACGCGCTTGCTGGATCAGCATCCGGAGTGGCTGGAGGCCCTGCGCCAGCGCATCCTCACCAAGGAGCTGCTCCAATCCCCTCGGACCCTTCGCACGCTCTCCACCCGGGTGGGCAGGGTGGAGAAAGGACTGGATCGCCTGAATGAGGCCTTGGGGACCCTTACCCGGACGGTGAAGGCGCTCGCCAAGGCCCAACAGCGCACCGAGGAAGAGGTGAAGCAGCTGGCGGAGGCCCAGCGGCGGTATCACGAGGAATTCGCCGCCTACCGGGCGGAAACGGAGCGCCGCTTCGCTGAACAGGCGGCCCGCCAGGAGGAGGTCGAGCGTCGCCTGGCCCGGCTTGAGGAAGAGGTAGCCGCCGCGCGGGCGGCGGCCGACCGCCGCTTCGCCGAACTGGCCGAAGCCCAGCGCCGCACCGAGGAACAGGTGCGACAGCTGGCCGAGGCCCAACGCCGCACCGAGGAGCGCCTCGAACAGCTGGCCGAAGCCCAACGTCGAACGGAGGAGCGCCTCGAACAACTGGCCCAAGCCCAGCGCCGCACCGAGGAGCGCCTCGAACAGCTGGCCGAAGCCCAGCGCCGCACCGAGGAGCGCCTCGAACAGCTGGCCGAAGCCCAACGTCGAACGGAGGAGCGCCTCGAACAACTGGCCCAAGCCCAGCGCCGCACCGAGGAGCGCCTCGAACAGCTGGCCGAGGCCCAGCGCCGCACCGAGGAGCGCCTCGAACAGCTGGCCGAAGCCCAGCGCCGCACCGAGGAACAGGTGGCCCAGCTCACCGAGGTGGTCCACCGCCTGACGGAGCGGATGAGCCGCATCGAGGGAAGGCTACGGGGGGACGAGATGGAAACAGAATACCGCACCCTTCGGCGTCGGTATCGTCATCTGGTTCGCGAACCCCATATCCTCTCTGCGGAAGAGCGAGAGGCCTTGTTGGAGGCGGCTGAAGCGCGCGGGGTCATCGGACCGGAGGAGGCGGATGCCCTGGAGGTGGTGGATGTGATCGTTCGAGGGCACCGGCTGGAGGGTGAAGGGGAGACCTACCTGGTGGTGGAGGTGTCGGCGATCGTGCACACCGAGGATGTGGAGCGGGCGGCGGAGCGGGCCGCGGTGCTGCGCAAGGTGTTCCCCGAAGCCGAAGTGCGGGCCGTGGTGGCCGGGTCGGACATCCATCCGCTGGCGGCCCGGATGGCCCGGGACCGAGGGGTGTGGTGGCTGAAGGAGGGTCGCCCCTTCCCCCCATCGGAGATCCCGATCCCATCGTAGGCCTGGAGCCTTCCGAAGGGCGGGCGAGGCGTCCGGAGCGGCCTCGCCCGCCTGTGGTTATCCGGCGGATCCCTCCCGTGTGAGCCCACCTTTTGATACAAGGGGGAACCGATGCAGACCTACGCGTATGGCTACCCGCGCCTGGGGCGAAAGCGGGAATACAAGACCCTGATCGAGGGCTTCTGGGCGGGGAAGATCCAGGAGGCGGAGCTGGTCGCCGGCCTGGAGGCCCTGGAGGCGGAGCGCCTCGAGACCTATCGGCGCTTTGTGGATCGCTTCCCGGTCGGCGAGCTGTCCCTGTATGACCCGATGCTGGACACCGCCCTGATCCTGGGGCTTTACCCGAACGGCGGGCGGCTGGAGGATTACTTCGCGCTGGCGCGGGGCGAGAAGGCCCTGGAGCTCACCAAATGGTTTAACACCAACTATCATTACCTGGTCCCGGAGATCCCCTTTGCCGGGGGGCAACCTCCGACCTTCCGGGTGGCCTGGAACAAACCCCTCGAAGCGTTCCAGAAGTTCCCGGATGGCCTCCCCTATGTGATCGGCCCCTACACGTTCCTCCGGCTCAGCAAGGGATATCCCCCGGAGGCCTTCGGGGTGCTATTCCGGGCGCTGATCCCGGCCTATGCCGAGCTTTTCCGGGCCCTGAAAGCGGCCGGCGCCCCGATGATCCACGTCGATGAACCCGCATGGGTGACCGATGTGCCGCCCGAGCATGTCGCGCTGATCCGGGAGGCCTACACTGCCCTGGGCCGGGAAGCGGAGCTCCTGGTGTTCACCTATTACGACAGCGTGGATTTCCTCGAGCAGCTCTACGATCTGCCCCTGCGGGGCATCGGGCTGGATCTCATCCACGGTGCGGAGAATCTGGAGACGCTTCGGCGGGCCGGCTTCCCCTCCGACAAGATCCTGATCGCCGGGATCGTGGATGGTCGCAATGTCTGGAAGACGGATCTCCGGAAGGCCGCGCGGCAGGTCGAGGCGCTCCGCCAGTGGACTTCCGCCGGGATCTGGATCTCCAACGCCGGGCCGCTCTACCATCTCCCCGTGACCGTAGAGGTGGAAACCCGTCTCGATCCGGCCCTTCAGGAGCGCATCGCCTTCGCCGCGGAACGCCTGAAGGAACTGAGCCTCCTCAAAACGCTGCTGACCGAGGGGGAAACCGAAGCGGTGCGGCGATGGAATGCCCCGGTCCACCCCATCGACCACTGGCATCGCCCCGAGGTCCAGGAGCGGGTGCGCCGCTTGAGGCCGGAGGATTTCTCCCGCGAACTTCCCTACGCCGCGCGATCCCGGCAGCAACGGGAACGGCTCTCCCTCCCCCTCTTCCCCACCACCACCATCGGGAGCTTCCCCCAGACGGAGGATCTGCGGCGGGCCCGCACCGCCTATCGCGCGGGGAAGCTTCCGGAGGCGGAATACGAAGCCCTTATCCGGGAGCGGATCCGGTATGTCATCCAGATCCAGGAAGAGCTGGGCCTGGATGTGCTGGTCCATGGGGAGTTCGAGCGTTCGGACATGGTGGAATTCTTCGCTGAGCTCCTGGAGGGCTTCGCCATCACCCAGCACGGCTGGATCCTCTCCTACGGCACCCGCGTGTATCGGCCGCCGATCCTGTATGGGGATGTCCATCGGCCCCGGCCGATGACCCTGAAGGAGATCACCTATGCCCAATCCCTCACGGCGAAGCCCGTGAAGGGGATGCTCACCGGGCCGGTGACGATGCTGGCCTGGAGCTATATCCGGGAGGACATCCCGGTGCATGAGGTGGCGTTCCAGCTGGCCCTGGCCATTCAGGACGAGGTGCGGGATCTGGAGGCGGCGGGGATCCGGGTGATCCAGATCGACGAGCCGGCCTTCCGGGAGCGGGCGCCCCTCAAGCGGCGGCGATGGCCCGAATACTTCGACTGGGCGGTGAAGGCCTTCCGCCTGGCCTCGCGGGCCCGGCCGGAGACCCAGATCCACACCCATATGTGCTACTCGGAGTTCAACGAGATCATCGAATACATTGACGCCCTGGACGCCGATGTGATCAGCATCGAGGCCACGCGGAGCCGGGGCGAGGTCATCCACGCTTTCGAGCACCATCGCTACGAACGCCAGATCGGCCCGGGCGTCTACGATGTGCATTCCCCGGCCGTCCCGACGCCGGAATCCATGGAGGCGATTATCGAACGGGCCATCCGGGTGATCCCTCCGGAGAACATCTGGGTGAACCCGGACTGCGGGCTCAAGACCCGACGGTGGGAGGAGGTGATCCCTTCCCTGCGCAATATGGTGTCCGCGGCCCGGCGCCTCCGTGAGCGCCATGGGGCGGCCGTGCCGACGCCGTGAAACATAAAAATGGGGGTAGAGTTTGTATCCCGGCCCGCTTTCGTGTTAGGATGAACGCGGCATCCGCTAACCTCAGGAAAGAGGTGAACGAATGGCTTCCACGATCCGTGAGCCCATCCCCCTGGAAGCGGCCCCTGTCTCCCCACCCGGGCTCTCGCGGCGCCCGGAGTGGTTAAAAGTTCGGGCCCCCCATGGGGAGACCTATGAGTTCGTGCTCCGGCTGATGCGGAGCAAGCGCCTCCACACGGTCTGTGAGGAGGCCCATTGCCCGAACATCGGGGAGTGCTGGGGGCGCGGCACAGCGACGTTTATGATCCTGGGGGACGTCTGCACGCGTTCCTGCCGGTTCTGCGCGGTCAAAACCGGCCGCCCGCTCACGGTGGATTGGGATGAGCCGAACCGCGTGGCGGAGGCCGTCCGGGCGATGGGGCTTTCCCATGTGGTGATCACCTCGGTCAACCGGGACGAGCTGCCGGATGGAGGGGCCACGCTTTTCGCGATGACCATCCGCCGGATCCGGGAGCTGGTTCCGGGCTGCACGGTGGAGGTGCTCACGCCGGACTTCAAGGGCTCGATCGACGCCCTGCGCATCGTCATCGAGGCGCGGCCGGACATCTTCAACCACAATGTGGAGACAGTGCCGCGGCTTTTCAAGAAGGTGCAACCCCAGGATCGCTACGAATGGGCGATGGCCACGCTTTCTAACGCCAAGAAGCTGTGGCCGGAATGCGTCACCAAGTCCGGGATCATGGTCGGGCTGGGGGAGACGTGGGAGGAGATCATCGACGTGATGAAGGACCTGCGGGCGGTGGGCGTGGATATCCTCACCATCGGCCAGTATCTCCAGCCATCCCGGAACCATCTTCCGGTGGAGCGGTTCTACCGCCCGGAGGAATTTGAGGAGCTGAAGCGGATCGGCTACGAGCTGGGGTTCCGGTGGGTGGAGAGCGGCCCGCTGGTGCGCAGCAGCTACCGGGCGGAAGCCCAGGCCCGGGCCCTCTCCCGGGTGCCCCGGCCGGCCGAACGGGAGGCCGCGCCAGCCCCCCAGATCCGATCGTGATGCGGGCGGGTTTCCCCTGGGGGCTTTCCCCCAAACCGGGTTTTCTCCTGACGTCCGATCCAGGTCCCGTTGCGGCCGTTCCCCCATAAAAAGCGAAGCGCCGGGGGCCGCCATCCCCGGCGCTCGGCTAAAAGGAGGAGAAGAGGTTCCGCCCGCTGCTCGCTTTACAGGATAAGCCATGGCGGGCTTCTTTGCTGGACGGAAATCTGACGTTTCCCTGACGTTTCCTCGACGCCGGAGACGATCCCCTGAGCCGGGCCTCCGGGAGGAGCCCCCGGGCCCTTCCCCCAGCGCCATCCCCATCCGGACCGGATCGGCGTTCCGCAATCCGTTTCCTTCGGGGGTTTTCGGGGCTGGGCCGGCCGCCTCTGACGACCTCGCTTTAAAACGCAGGGGAAAGGGCCATCCCATCCCTCCGCATTCCAGCTCCGCTGCGTAAGCCCGCCAGGAGCTGGACGGCGGGTTGGCCCGTGGGGCCCGGAGGACTGGTGGAGTACGGACCGCTGGGATCTTCTCCCGGCGGCCCTTTCCGCCGAGGGGAAGAAGAGGAAAAATACATCTGGGGTGGACAAGCGGGGGTCAGAGGTCCCCTGCGGGCCCTCGGGATTCCCTTTATCAGTCCACAGGCAGGACGCGAACCCACAAGGAGCGATCGCATGACGGGAGAAATCTGGGCGGTGCGCACCGAGCGACTGACCCGGGTCTATCGGGTGGCCCGGAAACGGGGGCAGCCGCCCCAGGAGCGGATCGCCTTGCAGGAGGTGGATCTGGAGATCCGCCCCGGCGAGCTGTTCGGCCTGCTGGGGCCGAACGGAGCAGGGAAGACCACGCTGATCAAGATCCTCACCACCCTGCTCCTGCCGACCTCCGGCCGGGCCTGGGTCGCCGGCTATGATGTGGTCACCCAGCCGGAGGCCATCCGACGTCGCATCAATATGGTGGCGGGCGGCGAATCCTGCGGTTACGGGTTGCTTACAGTGCGCGAGAACCTGTGGATGTTCTCCCAGTTCTACGGCCTGGATAACCGGACGGCCCGCCGTCGCATCGAGGAGCTGCTTGAGCGCTTCGAGCTGCGGGATCGCGGGGATTCCAAAATGTCGGATCTCTCCACCGGGTTGCGGCAGAAGGTGAACATCATCCGGGGCTTTCTCACCGACCCGGAGATCCTGTTCCTGGACGAGCCCACCCTCGGGCTGGATGTGAACGCCGCACGGCAGATCCGCTCGTTCATCCGCGCGTGGATCCAGGAGCGGCCAGGGCGGACGATCCTTCTGACCACCCATTACATGCTGGAAGCGGAGGAGCTGTGCGATCGGGTGGCGATCATCGATCGAGGGCGCATCCTGGCCTGCGACACCCCTCAGGAGCTGAAGCGGCGCCTTCAGCGGGATGCCATCTTCTCCATCGAGGTGACCGAGTTCCCGCACCACGCCCAACTCCTGGGGGAGATCCCCGGGGTGCGTCAGGTCCATCATCGCCATCACAATGGGCATCTGGAGCTGGATCTCATCCTGGAGGAGGAGGGAGTGATCGGTCCGGTGATCTCGGTTCTGACGGCGAACGGCGCCCATATCCTGGCCCTCCGCAAACGGGAGCCCACTCTGGAGGACGTGTTTGTTAGCCTGGTGGGGCGAGGGCTGTCGGAAGCCGGCGAGGAGGAGCCGGGATGAGCCGGGAAGCCGTGGCCCTCTTTTTGCGAACGATGATCGCGCGGGCTTACCCGCGGATCATCGGCCAGAACCGGGAGCCCAGCTGGGTTCTGATCGATATTGGATTGCCGCTGCTGGGCACCTCCGCCTATGTGTTCATCTATCGGGCCCTCCAGGCCCCCGAGGAATACATCGGCTTCGTGATCCTGGGCGGGGCCATGACCGCCTTCTGGCTCAACGTCCTGTGGTCGATGTCCAGCCAGCTTTACTGGGAAAAAGAATCGGGGAACCTCCCCCTGTTCATCATCGCCCCCGGACCGATGATGGGGATCCTGGCCGGGATGGCGCTGGGCGGGATGCTGGCGACCACCCTGCGGGCATCGGTGATCGTCCTGGCCGGCTCTCTGCTCTTCGGGGTGCGTTACGCGCCGGCGAATCCTCTGGCGCTGGTGGGGACCTTCCTGCTGACCCTGCTGGCCCTTTATGGGTTGGGGATGCTGCTGGCCTCTCTCTTCCTGATGTGGGGCCGGGAGGCCTGGCATCTCTCGAACCTCTTACAGGAGCCGATCTACCTGCTCTCCGGGTTCTACTTCCCGATCCGGGCGCTGGGGTTCTGGATCGGCGCGCTGGCGTCCCTGATTCCCCTCACCCTGGGCCTGGATGCGATGCGGCAGCTCCTCTTCCCGAGGGCCGCCAGCGGCCTGTTCCCGGTTGGCTGGGAGATCGGGGGCCTGGCCGTGCTGAGCGCCGTCTTCCTCATTGCGGCGAAGCGGGCTCTGGATGCTCTCGAATGGCTGGCCCGACGGGAAGGTCGGCTCACGGAACGGAGGCGCTGATGCGAACCCTCTGGCGAACCCTGCGGACCGCCGCCTGGCTGGGCTGGCAGATCGAATCGAACTGGACGGATCCATTCCTGTTTATGATCTACTCGGTCGCCAAGCCCATCGCCAGCGTCCTCATCCTGATCCTGATGTATAAGGTGGTGGCCCGGGCGGATTTCAGCCACCCTCTCTTCGCTTATCTCTACCTGGGCAACGCGTTCTATATCTATGTGGGCGCCGTCCTCACGGGGATCAGCCAGGTTTTGATCATCGACCGGGAGGAATATGGGATCCTGAAATACTTCTACATCGCGCCCATCCCCTCCGAAGCCTACCTGGTGGGGCGAGGGGTTGCCCGCATGGCCACCGGCACGATCGCTGTGGCGATCACGCTCCTGTTCGGGCTCCTGGTTTTCCGGCTGCCGTTACAGATCTCCGGGGCGGGCGGGGTGTTTTTCCTCCTCGCGATGATGCTGGGGATGCTGGCCATGATCGGTCTGGGGGTGGGGCTGGCGGGAGCCACCCTTCTCGCAGCCCGCCATGTCTGGGTGATCGGGGAAGCGGTGGCCGGCGCCCTCTATCTGTTCTGCGGCGCCGTGTTCCCCCTGGAGGTCCTCCCGCCCTTCCTGCGCCCGATCGGATATGTGCTTCCCCTGACCTACTGGCTGGAAAGTGTCCGTCGGGCCCTGCTGGGTCCCTCCGCCGTCCGCTTCCCGACCTTCGCCGGATGGTCGGATGGACAGCTGCTATTGCTCCTGGGAGGGATGACCGCGCTCTCCATGGGTATGGGGTTTGGGCTGTATCGGCTGGCGGAGCGGAAAGCCCGAGCGCAGGGGGCGATCGATCGGGAGACCGGGTATTAAGAGACGCGTCGAATGAATTCGACCTCAAGAGGCCTTCGGCCGGCCTTCGCCGGCCGGGAGAAGAGTTTCGTGCCGGCGAAGGCTGGCATCCGGCGCGGAGAGGGTGTCGAATGAATTCGACCTTAAAGGCCTTCGGCCACCGGCCGGCCTGCGCCGGCCGAAAGGCGGTTTTCATGCCGGCGAAGACCGGCACCCGGCGCGAAGCGCCCAACCAGGCCGATTTCAATCGGCGCACAAGCCCACGCCCGGCGCGGAGAGCGTCGAATGAATTCGACCTTAAAGGCCTTTGGCCACCGGCCGGCCTGCGCCGGCTGTTACGTCGGCGCAGGCCGACGCTTGGCGCGAAGCGCCTCGCGAGGCCGATTTCCAATCGGCGTGAGAGGCCAACGGCCGGCGCGGGTGTCGGAGGAATTCGACCTCAAGAGGCCGTCGCCGGCTGTCGTGTCGAATGAATTCGACCTCATAGGCCTTCGGCCGATGGCCGGCCTGCGCCGGCCAAAAATGCCTTCCGCGTCGGCGCAGGCCGACGCCCGGCGCGGAGCGCCTATGGAGGCCGATTTCCAATCGGCGTGAGAGGCCGACACCTGACGCAAAGCGCCTCGCGAGGCCGATTTCCATCGGCGCACGGCAGGGCTTTCACAAAGTGCGGACCGCCGCTATAATAACTGCTCTGGAAGAGCGGCTCCGCCTCAGATGCTCCCGCAGGTCGCGCCGTTGAACGCCCTTCAGCTTGGGGCCGGATAAATGCTTTCGATGCTTCTCGCGGCCCCAAACGGTGGGGTTGCAGCCAGGGATCCGCGATGGACGACAGTTCTCTGTTATTGCAATGGGTGGTGGTTTTCGGGTTAATCGGCCTGAACGCTTTCTTCGCCGCAGTGGAGTATGCGGTGGTGTCAGCCCGCCGGAGCCGGATTGCGGTGCTGGCCGAGTCGGGTTCCCCGGCCGCTCGGATCGCGCTGCGCTGGCTGGAGGATGCGCGGCATCGGGATGAGATCCTGGCCACCGTGCAGGTGGGGATTACCATGGTGGGGCTGGCGCTGGGATGGCTGGGGGAACGCACCCTATCGGCGACCCTGGATCGTTTGCTGGCCCTCCCTCCACCCACCCCGCTGGTTCGAAGGGTCCTGCAGATCCTCCCCCTGGGGCTCAACCTGACCTTCATCCTCGGCCTCCAGATCGTGCTGGGGGAACAGGTTCCCAAGATCGCCACCCTGCGGGCCTCCGAACGGGTATTGCTGGCCACCCTGGGCCCGATGCGGGCGATCTACTGGCTCCTGCGCCCCCTGGTCTGGGTGCTCCACCGGGCGACCGATTTCACCCTGCGGGCTCTCCGGATCTCGGCGGACGGCTACGGGATGATGTATACCATTGAGGAACTCAAGCGGATCGTGGATGAGACCGGGGAAGCGGGGATCCTGGAGCCGGAGGCCCGGGAGATCCTGGAAGCGGTCTTCGACCTGGGGCAGATCCCGGCCCGCCAGATCATGGTGCCCCGGACGGAGATCGTGGCGGTGGAAGCCGACGCCCCCGTGGAGCGGATCCTCGACGCGGCTATCCAGACCGGCTACGATAAGTTCCCGGTTTATGAGGGCGACCTGGATCATATCATCGGGGTGGTGCATCTCCGCGAGGCGCTGCGCGCATGGCGGGAGGGACGCCCGGCCCGGGCGCGGGATCTGTGCCGCGAGGTGATGGTGGTGCCGGACTCCATCCGGGTGGATGACCTGTTGCGCCAGTTCCAGGAGCGGGAAGAACACCTGGCGATCCTGGTGGATGAATTCGGCGGCACATCCGGTCTGGTCACGCTCCGGGATGTGCTGGAGCAGCTGGTGGGGGAGCTCCACGAGCGGATGGAGCCCACGGAGCCGGATGTGGTCGCTATGCCCGATGGTTCCTATCTGATCAGCGGGCTGCTTCCGATCCAGGAGGTCAATGAACGGTTCCAGCTGGATCTGCGGGATCCTTACTATGAGACGATCGCCGGGTTTGTGCTGGGCCGCCTGGGGCGCATCGCCCGGGTGGGCGATGAGGTGGACGCCGGGGGGGTTCGTCTGCGGGTGGAGGCGATGGATGGCCTGCGCATCGCCCGCCTTCGTTTGATCCCCCAGGCAGGGCGCTGAGCTCCCCGGCGGGAGCGCCCTGGAAGCCGCACGGCCTCGAAATCTCCGGAGGAGACCACCCCCTTATGAGTTTTGACAATCAAGATCGGTAAAGGCATACTCGGGTCATCACGCATGAAAGGAGCGAAAGATGGCCCGACGTAGAACAGTAACATTGACGGAAGAGGAACGCCAACAACTGATTAACCATCGAGATCACGATCCTC